>JAUSAZ010000230.1 GCA_030652255.1 Myxococcales bacterium
CGCCGCCGCCCGATCCGCCGGCGCCGCTGCTGTTGCCCGTCGGGGTCGCGCCGACGAGGGCGACGTTGCCGCCCGCGCCGCCGGGGCCCCCGCGGCCGTTGCCCACGTCGCCGCTCACGGGCACCGCGAGGGGGTTGCCCGTCGCGCCGCCGCCGGAGCCCTGCGCGTTGTCGAGGCAGTCGGTGTGCGCGCCGCCGGGCGCCCCGGAGACGTCGATGGTGCCCGCGACGCTGATGGCGCCGGTGGCCCGGAGGTCGAGCACCCCGGTGCCCGTGGTGGTGACCCGCACCCCGCTCGGGATGGTGATGGTGGTGAAGTTGTGCACGCCCGGAGGGAGCACCGTGTTGACCGCGGGCGCGAAGGCCCCTTCGGTGCCGTCCGAGGGGAAGCCGCCGCAGCGACCTCCAACGCAGGGCGCGCCGCCCACGCAGGCGGTGCCGCAGGCGCCGCAGTGGCTCGACGAGGTCTGGAGGTTGGCGCAGGTGCTCCCGCACACCGTCTCGCCCGACCCGCACAGCAGGAAGCACCGGCCGGTCACGCACACCTGGCTCGCCGGGCAGGCCGTCCCGCAGGCGCCGCAGTTCGCCGGGTCGTTCTGCGTCGAGACGCAGCCGCCGTTGCAGTCGGTGAGCCCCGCGCCGCACGACGCGCGGCACACCCCGCCGGAGCACACCTGCCCCGCGGCGCAGGGACGCGCGCAGCCGCCGCAGTGGGCGAGGTCGGTCTGCGTGTCACGGCACACGCCCGAGCAGTTGGTCTGCCCCGCGAGGCAGCTCACGACGCAGGCGCCCGCGGCGCACACCTGGCCGCTCGGGCACGCCTGGCCGCAGGCCCCGCAGTGGGCGTTGTCGGTCTGCGTGTCGCGGCACGATCCGCCGCAGTTGGTGAGCCCCACCATGCACGACACCTGGCACGCCCCGGCGCGGCAGGCCTCGCCCGCGGCGCAGGTGCGGCCGCAGCCGCCGCAGTGGGCCGCGTCCGTGGCGATGTCCCGGCACACGCCGTCGCAGTTGGTGGTGCCGCCGCCGCAGGACACGGTGCAGGCGCCCGCGGAGCACACCTGGCCCGCCGGGCACGCGGTGCCGCAGGCGCCGCAGTTGCGGAGGTCGGTGGTGAGGTCGCGGCAGACGCCGCCGCACTCGTTGAGGCCGCCGCCGCAGGTCACGACGCAGGTGCCGCGCGAGCACACCTGGCCCGACGGGCACGCGGTGCCGCAGGCGCCGCAATGGGCGAGGTCGGTCTGGGTGTCGCGGCACACGCCGTCGCAGTTGGTGGTGCCGCCCGCGCAGGTGACCGTGCATGCGCCCGCGGAGCACACCCGCCCCGCGGGGCACGCAGTGCCGCAGGCGCCGCAGTGGGCGAGGTCGGTCTGCGGGTCGCGGCACACGCCGTCGCAGTTGCTGAGCCCGGTGCCGCAGGTGACCACGCACGCGCCGCGAGAGCACACCTGGCCCGGGGCGCAGGCCACGTCGCAGGCGCCGCAGTGGGCGAGGTCGGTCTGCGTGTCGCGGCAGGTGCCGGAGCAGTTGGTGGTGCCGCTCCCGCAGGAGACCTGGCAGGCGCCCGCGGAGCACACCTGGCCCGCCGGGCACGCGGTGCCGCAGCCGCCGCAGTTGGCGCGGTCGGTGAGCGGGTCGACGCAGCGGTCGCCGCAGGCGACGGAGGCCGCGGGGCAGTCGATGGTGCAGCGCGAGTTGACGCAGTTGTTGCCCGGCGGACAGGCGGTGCCGCACGCGCCGCAGTGGTTGCGGTCGACGCGCAGGTCGGCGCAGAAGCTCGCGCCGCCGCCGTCCGCGACGCCGCCGTCGACGGGCGCCGAGCAGGTGGCGAGGTCCGCCGCGCAGGTGGTCGCGCAGGCGCCGTCGCTGCACACCTGGCCCGCGGCGCAGCGCCGGTCGCAGGCGCCGCAGTTCTGGAGGTCGGTGCGGAGGTTGGCGCAGGTGCCGCCGCAGGCGCTCTGGTCCATCGGACAGCTCAGCGCGCAGCTCCCCGCCACGCAGACCTGCGCCTGGCCGCACGCGGTGCCGCAGGCCCCGCAGTGGCTTCGATCGGAGGCCGTGTCGACGCACGCTCCGCCGCAGCGGGTCTGCGCCGACGGGCAGGCGGGCGGGCCCATGTCCGTCGCGACGTCCACGCCGGCGTCGACGCGACCGCCCACGACGGTGGTGCCCGTCGAGCAGCCGACGATGGCCACGAGCGCGAGGGGAGGCAGCCAGCGCGCGATCACATCCACGAAGCGCATCGAGGGTCTCATGTGACCGCGACGGTAGACCCCCCGGCGACGGTCGTGGAAGGGCCCATCGCACGATGCCGTCGCCCTGCCGCGGCCGCGATCACCCCGATGACCCCATTGGGGGCCCTGGTCGGCCTTGCCGGTTTCGCCGGGTGCGGGTTATAGCGCCGCGCGGCAATTGATGGGCTCCTTGCGACGGTGGCTGGCGTGTCTCTTTGCGTGCGTGTGCGCGCTCGTCTCGTTGCGCGCCGAGGCGCAGCCCCAGACGCCCCGGCTCAGCCTCGACACCGAGAACCTCCAGCTACCACCGCCCCCGCCGCCGGCCGATCCTGCCGCGGCGGCCACGCCCGCGGCCGACGACCCGCCGCCCGCCGCCGAGGCCGAGACGCCCGCGGCGGTGCCCGCGCGCCCCAGCGCGGACGACGCGTGCCAGCGGGTGGTGAACATCCGCTTCATGGGCCTGCGCCGGGTGAACGCCGAAGACCTCCAGGAGTCCGTGCGCATCCGCACCGGGGAGTGCCTCGACCGGGCCCGCGCCGCGCGCGACGCCCGCACGCTCTGGGACCTCGGGTTCTTCCGCGACGTGCGCGTCGGGGTCGAGCGCGCCGAAGGGGGCGTGGAGGTCCGCTACCACGTGAGCGAGCGGCCCACCGTCCACGCGGTGCGCTTCGAGGGCTACGACGACGTCGACGAGGACAAGCTCCGCGAGACCATCGACATCCGCGACGGCTCGGTGCTCTCCGAGTCGGCCATCCGGCGCAACGTCCAGAAGCTGCTCGACCTCTACGAGGAGAAGGGCTTCTTCCTCGCGCGGGTGACGCACACCGTCGAGCCCCGCACCGGCGACCGCAACGAGGTGGACATCGTGTTCCACATCGTCGAGGGCACGCAGGTGCAGGTGCGCAGCGTGCAGTTCATCGGCAACCACAGCCTCACGGACGCCGAGCTCCGCGGGGTGATGAGCACCAACACCAGCGGGTTCTTCTCGTTCATCACCTCCAGCGGCACCTACCGCGAGGAGGCGTTCCGCAACGACATGGACCTGCTGCAGGCGGCCTACTACGACCGCGGGCACCTCACCGTCGAGATTGCCACGCCGCGGGTCGCCCTCTCGCCCGACCGCCGCTTCATCGACATCGTCGTCCCCATCCGCGAGGGCCCGCGCTACCGCATCGGGCGCCTCCGCGTACAGGAGGTCGACGAGGACGGCAACGAGGTCGAGCCCCTCGGCGGCCGCCGCCAGATGCGCGAGCGCGTCCACGCCGTGCCGGGCGAGTACTTCTCCCGCAGCATCATCGGCCGGGACATCGTGTCGGTGCAGACGCACTACCGCGACGCCGGGTACGCCAACGTCGAGGTCACCCCGGACATCCAGCCCGACACCGGGCGGCGCACCGTCGACCTCACCGTGCGCATCGTGCGCGGGCCTGTGGTGATGGTCCACCGCATCGAGGTGCGCGGCAACGCGAAGACCAGCGAGCGGGTCATCCGCCGCGAGATGGAGATCTTCGAGGGCGAGCGCTACAGCGAGTCGGCGTACCAGAACTCCCGCCGGCGCATCATGTCGCTCGGGTACTTCGAGCGCGTCGACCTCTCCACCGAGCCCGTCGAGGGCCACCCCGACCAGCTGGTGGTCAACGTCGAGGTCGCCGAGCGGCCGACGGGCACCTTCCAGATCGGCGCGGGCTTCTCCTCGGTGGAGAACTTCATCGCGACGGCGCAGATCCAGCAGCTCAACCTCTTCGGCCGCGGCCAGTCGCTCACCCTCCAGGCGCAGCTCTCGGGCCTGCGCCAGATCTTCTCGGTGCGCTTCGTCGAGCCCTACTTCCTCGACTCCAACTGGACCTTCGCGATCGACCTCTACAACACGGTCCGCGCGTACACCGACTTCAGCCGCACCAGCACCGGCGGCACGCTCACCTTCGGCTACCCCATCCTCGGGCAGAACCTCCGGCTCTTCGCCAGCTACACCGGCGAGCAGGTCGGCGCGAACACCAGCACGTCCACGGGCCTCTTCGGCCAGACCACGCTGCCGTCGGCCTTCAGCAGCCTGCCCCTCGCGAACATCTTCCAGTCGGGCTTCACCAGCTCCGTCGGCCTCTCGATGGCCTACGACGACCGCGACAACCGGCTCACCCCGACGGACGGCGTCTTCGCCCGCATCGGCATCGACACCGCGGACAGCATCCTCGGCAGCCAGAACGTCTACTCCCGCATCTCGGGATGGTTCCGCTTCTACCGTCCCCTCTTCGCGGGCGTGATCTTCAAGATGAACATCCAGGGCGGCGTGGTGTTCAGCCCGCGCGCGCAGGGCGTGCCCATCTTCGAGCGCTTCTTCCTCGGCGGCATCTTCGACGTCCGCGGCTACCGCCTGCGCACCATCGCCCCGCGCCTCCAGCTCCCCCGCTCGCAGGACCCCAACGCCGCCCTCGTCTCCAACGGCGCCGTCATCGGCGGCAACATCCAGGGGTACTACAACCTCGAGGTCGAGTTCCCCATCCTCACGGCGGTGGGCCTGCGCGGCGTGGTGTTCAGCGACGGCGGCAACGTGTTCAACACCGAGGCGCAGTACTGCGGCGCCGGCGGGACGGGCCTCGCGTCCGTGGTCGACCCGTGCACCCGCTTCCAGGACAACCCCCTCAACCTCCGCTTCTCCGCGGGCTTCGGCGTGCGCTGGCAGAGCCCCCTCGGGCTGCTGCGCTTCGAGTGGGGCTTCCCCCTCAACCGCCTCCCCTACGAGGAGTCGTCGGTGTTCGAGTTCACCATCGGCAACTTCTTCTGATCGGTCGGTGCCACGGCCGAGGCTGGAGTTTCGAGGCTCCATCCTCTAGAGTCTGCGGCGGGCAGGCTGCACCCGATCATGGATGACACTACCGACACCTTCGGTCTGGTGGGCGAGACCCTTGCCGGGAAGTACCGCGTCGAGCGGGTCATCGCCAAGGGCGGCTTCGGCGCCGTCTACTACGCGCGTCACACCGAGCTCGACACCCCTGTCGCCATCAAGGTCCTGATGGTGCCCGGCCGCTTCCACGACGGGTCGCGGGCGGAGTTCCTGGAGATGTTCAAGCGCGAGGCGCGCACCATCGCCTCGCTCGGCCACGCCGCCATCGTGCGGGTCATCGACTTCGGCTCGGCGCGCTTCGCCTCCGGCGACGAGTCCCCATGGATGGCCCTGGAGTGGCTGGAGGGCCGCACCCTCGAGGCCGACCTCGACCATCGTCCGCCGGGCGTCGGGCGCTCGCCCCGCGAGGCGCTCGACCTGTTTCGCCCGGCCTTCGACGCCCTCTCGTGCGCCCACGCCGCGGGCATCGCCCACCGGGACATCAAGCCCGCCAACCTGATGCTGGTGAAGGCCCGCCGCGGCGAGCCCGCCCTGCGCATGCTCGACTTCGGCATCGCGAAGGTCATGGAGGCCGACGAGCAGCCGGGCAGCGGGCAGACCGCCACCAGGACCGGGCTGTCGTCGTACTCGCTCTACTACGCGGCGCCCGAGCAGCTCAGCCACGCGCGCACCGGCCCGTGGACGGACGTGCACGCCGTGGCCCTCATCGTCGTCGAGCTGCTCACCGGCCGGCGCGCCTACCGCGCCGCCGACGCCGTCGCGGTCTACTCGGACATCCTCGACCGCGAGCGCCCCACCCCCGGGCGCGTCGGGGTCGACGTCGGCCCCTGGGAGCCCGTGCTCGCGCGCGCCCTCGCGCTGCGCCCCGCCGAGCGCTACGCCAACGCCGACGAGCTGCTCGCCGCGCTGGAGGCCTGCCTCGACCCCGCGGAGGAGGCCTGGCGTTCGGGCCAGTCGGCCGTGGCCCTCGTCGCCGCGACCATGCCCGCCGTGCAGCCCGCGCGGGCGTCGTCGCAGGCGCCTCCGTCCGCGGCACCGCGCGCCACCACCACCCCGGCGCCCCGCGCGGCCTGGCGCGCCCCGCTCGCCGCGGGCGTCGGCCTCGCGCTCGCAGCAGCCGGCGTCTACGCCGCCACGCGCCCCGCACCCGCCTCCGCCCGCCCGACCATCGCCGAGGCGCGACCCATCGCCCCGGCGCCGGTCGAGCCCGTTGCCGCGGTGAGCCCTGCGGTGCCCCCAGCGCCCGTCGTGGTGGTGCCCCCGGCTCCCGTCGCCGTGGCGCCCACGGCGCCGGTCCCTGCAGCCCCGTCCCGGCACGTCGCTCTCGCCGCGGGCGCTCCGGCGGCGCTCGCGTCCGCGCGCCACGCGCATCACGGGCGTCCGGCTCGTGACCCAACCGCCACGGCGGGAGCCCAGGGCCCGGTCACGGTGGCCACACCAACGCCCGCGCCTGGCCCGAGCATCGTGATCGAGTAGCGGATGGAGGCGATGCACGAGATGCGACAGCGATGGGCTTCGGCGGGGGTGCTCGCGACCGTCTTCCTTGCGGGCGCCGCCGCCCACGCGCAGGAGGGCGCCGCCGACGTGGCCCGCCGCGACCTCATCGCGCAGGCCGAGGCAGCAGCCACCGCGGGCGACCACGCGCGGGCGGTACAGCTGGGCGAGCGCGCCGCGCAGCTGCGCATCACGCCGACGATCCAGTACTTCCTCGCGAGGGAGCACCTCGCGCTCGGGCACTCCGTCGAGGCCCTGGGCTACAGCGGCGCGTGCGCCCGCTCGGCCGAGGCCGACCTCACGCTGCGCAACCGCGACGGGGTGCTCCAGGCCTGCCGCGACCTCGTGGCGGAGACGGGCCGACGCGTCGTGCGGGTCATCGTGCACGTCCCCACGCCGGCGCCCGCGGGGCTGATGGTGCGGGTGCACGACGCCGAGCTCCCGCCGACGCTCTACGACATCCCCTACCCGGTGGCGCCCGGGGTCGTGGTCGTCGAGGCGAGCGCGCCGGGTCACCTCCCGTTTCGCCGCGAACTCCAGGTCGCCGCGAGCCAGACCGCGCTGGTCGACGTGCGGCTCGAACCCGCGGCGGTGACCCCGCCGGTCGTCGCGGCGCTGCCGCCGGTGGCCATCGCGCCACCGCCCTCCCGACCACCACGCCCCGTCGAAGCGGGCCCCCGCGGGCCGGGCGTCGGCCCGTGGATCGTCGCTGGCACCGGGGCCACCGCGCTGATCCTCGGCGGTGTGTTCTACGCGCTGGCGTCGGGCGCGCGGGACGACCGCGCGGCGGACTGCGTCGGCGGGTGCTCGCCCGTGTCGGAAGAGCACGACGCCCGCTACGTGGATTTCCTCAAGGCCACCAACGTCGCGCTCGTCGTCGGCGGGGCCGCGCTGGCGGGCGGCGTGACGTGGTTCCTGATCGACCGGTTGACGCACCGCGAGTCCCGGCCCACGGCGCTCCGCCTGGATCTCACCCCCTCCGCGGCGGGGCTCACGCTCGGCCTCGGCGGTCGCTTCTAGCGGACGGCGACGGTGGCCCCGGGCGCGAGGCAGAAGCGCAGCCCGCCGCCCTGACGCTCGAAGAGCGGCGTCGGGTCGATGCCCTCCTCGGCGAGCGAGTGGCGCAGGCGGTAGAGCAGGGTGTTGAGCTCCGTGCGGCCGTTCTTCTCGCCGGGCCAGACGCGGGCGCAGAGCACCTCCTCGGGGATGAGCTCGCCCGCGCAGAACGGCGCCGGCGGCTGTAGCAGGCACGCCACCATGTCGCAGCGGCGGTCGGACAGCAGGGTCGAGTAGACCTTTCCGCCGATCTCGAGCGTGAGCTGCCCCCCGCGCGGCCGGAACTCCAGCACCACCCGGACGGCCAGCTTGGCGAGCTCGGACGACGGCCGGGTCTCCCCCCCGGCGCTGGCCAGCCTCGAGCGCACCGCGACCGACCCGTCGCGGTACGTGATCTGCGAACCGTCGCTCAAGGGCACCCGCTCGCCCTCGGCGAGGACGCGGCCGCACCAGACGCCCTCTCGTAGCGCCGTCAGGAAGGGCGGCCCCGGGGCGCCGTCGAGCGCGAACACGGACGGCTCCCAGCCCACGAAGATCAGGTCGTCGTTGACGTCGCCGCCGACCCGATAGGTCGGCCCGGTGATGTAGTGCAGGAGCCCGGTCTGACGCTCCAGGAACCACGCGACCCGATCGGCCTGGGCGCCGGCGTCGCGTTGTCCCTCGCCGACCCGGAAGCTCCAACCACACACGTCGATGACGTCGCCTTCGCGGAGCGCCGTCAGCACCCGGCGCTCGACGCCGTTGATGAGCACGGGCTCCCGGCCGAGCGGGAGCATCTCGGCGCCCTGCTCGCCGAGGCGCACGACCACGTGGTACCGGCTGACCTGCGGACCCTCGAGGACGATGGTGCAATCGGGGCTGCGACCGATCATCACCTTGACCGCGCCGATCATCACCCGCTCGTGGGGGGCATCGAGCCAGTAGCACTTCGTCTGCAAGGTCGTTGGTCCCGTCCTTTGGTTGGTCCCCCCAACGTCGATCGATAGCCTGCCCGATCGATGCGCTCGATACAATCTCGAGGCGGGTCTGTACCCTCCGCACCCACGATGACCCCTCAACAGTGGCAGCGGTCGGCGGGCGTCGGGGTGGTCCTGGTGCTGGGCTCGATCGCGGCGTACCGCGCCCTGGTGGTGACCGACCGCGACCGGGTGGAGCGCTTCGCCGAGGCCGTGAGCGGCGAGGTCACGCCCGCGCGCATCGATGCGGCGCTGCGTTACGTCGACCCCGATCGGCAGACCGTCGAGGTCACCGCCTACGAGGCGACGGAGACCTATGGCCCCGGGCAGCGCGACGCACTCCACCAGCGGGTGCGCGAGCGCCTGCGCGCGGTGTCCGGGGCGAGGTTCCGGGTGCTGCGGCGGAGCATCACCATGGGGCAGGGGAGCGCGTCGGTGTCGATGCAGCTCTTCTCCAGCGAGGCCGCGCCCACGGCGGAGTACGTCCTGCGCAAGCACGGCGGCGACTGGCTGGTCGAGACGGCGCGGGTACGGTGAGCCGTCGGATTCATGCGCCCTGCACCTGCGACCGATAGGGCAGCGCGTGATCAACGGACGAGCTGACCGTGGGGGGAAGGGGGCGGATGGGACGGGGGCGCCCGCCGTGGAGGCCAGCGGGGCCCTGCTCGCGCGGGCGAGGGAGCTCTATCGGCAGCACCGCAGCGGCGTCCACCGCAGCACCGACCGCATGTTCGCGGCCCTGCTGGCCTCGGGATGGCTCACCGCCATGCTCATGGCCGTCTTCTGGTCGCCCTTCGCGTGGCGCGGCGTCCCCCCTCCCCCCTCCTTCGTGTGGACCGCCATGCTGCTCGGCGGAGCGCTCACCGTCCCGGGGGTCACGATGGCGCTGCTGCGGCCGGGCGCGCCGCTCACCCGCCACCTCATCGCGGTCGGCCAGGCGGGCATCTCGGGCCTGATCATCCACCTCTCGCGCGGCCACCTCGAGGCCCACTTCCACATCTTCGGCTCGCTCGCCTTCCTGGCGTTCTACCGCGACTGGAGGGTGCTGCTCACCGCGAGCGCGGTCGTCGCGGTCGACCACCTCACCCGCGGCGCGCTCATGCCGTGGAGCGTGTACGGCGAGGCGGTGCCGTCCCTCGGGCGCTCGCTCGAGCTCATCGGCTGGGTGGTCTTCGAGGACATCTTCCTGATCGTGTCGTGCGTGCGGGGCCAGCGGGAGATGTGGGAGATCGCCCTGCGACAGGCCTCCACCGAGGAGGCCTCGGAGCGGCACGCGCGCTCCGAGGAGGCGGTCGAGCGCGAGGCGGCGCTCCGGGCGGTGGCCAACGAGGCCAGCCGCGCGAAGAGCGACTTCCTCGCCAACATGTCCCACGAGATCCGCACGCCCATGACGGCGGTGATCGGCTACGCCGACCTGCTGCTCGACCCGGGCCTCACCCCCAGCGAGCGGCTCGACCACGTGCTGACCATCCGGCGCAACGGCGATCACCTGCTGTCGCTCATCAACGACATCCTCGACCTGTCCAAGATCGAGGCTGGCAAGATGACCGTCGAGCACATCGCCTGCTCGCCGAGCCAGCTCATCGCGGACGTGTGCTCGATCATGCGGGTGCGCGCCACGGACAAGGGCCTCGGATTCGGGGTGGAGTTCGCGACGCCCATCCCGGAGACCATCGTGGGCGACCCCACCCGCTTCCGGCAGGCGCTGCTCAACCTCGTGGGAAACGCGGTGAAGTTCACCCGCGAGGGGAGCGTGCGCATCGTGGCGACCTGCGACCCGCCGGAGACCCCGGAGCCCCGGCTCACCCTGGAGGTCGCCGACACCGGCGTAGGCCTCGACCCCGAGCAGCAGTCGCGGCTCTTCCAGGCCTTCGAGCAGGCCGACAACAGCACCACCCGGGAGTTCGGCGGGACGGGCCTCGGGCTGGCCATCTGCCGCCGGCTCGCGCAGCTCATGGGCGGTGACATCACGGTGCAGAGCCTGCCGGGCCGCGGGAGCTCGTTCTTCATGACCGTCGCGACCGGTCCCCTCGACGGGGTGAAGCTGCTCACCGGCCTGGTCGAGACGCAGGGCGCGGAGGCCGACGCCGCGGCCCAGGCGGCGAGCCGACGGGCGGCCCCGCTGCGCTGCGCGGTGCTGCTGGCCGAGGACGGCGTCGACAACCAGGTGCTCATCTCGACGGTGCTGAGAAAGGCCGGCGCGTCGGTGGAGATCGTCGAGAACGGACGCCTCGCGTGCGAGCGCGCCCTCGCCGCGGAGGCCGCCGGCGCGCCCTTCGACGTGGTGTTCATGGACATGCAGATGCCCGAGCTCGACGGCTACGGCGCCACGGCGCTGCTACGGCAGAAGGGCTACCGCGGGCCCATCGTGGCGCTGACGGCGCACGCGATGGCGGGCGACCGCGAGCGCTGCCTCGCCGCGGGCTGCGACGACTTCCTCACCAAGCCCATCCACCGCGCGAAGCTCATCGACGCCGCCCGGTGCTGGGCGGAGAAGCGCCGCACGCTGGAGCCTTCGGAGGCCGGGGCGCCGCCCTTGAGTTCGGACTTCGCCGACGACCCGGACATGGCGGAGATCATCGATGGCTTCGTCGCGGGCCTCGTCGGCCGGGCCGAGGCGCTCCGGGCGGCCGCAGCGGAGGGGCGCCGCGAAGAGGTGCGGCGCCTGGCCCACCAGCTCAAGGGGGCCGCCGGGGGCTACGGCTTCGCGCCCATCACCGCGGCGGCGGCAGAGCTCGAGCTCGCCGCGGCGCGGGATGCTTCGGTGGTGGAGATGGGGGAGGTGGCGGCGCGGCTGGCGGGGCTCTGCGGGAGGGCGCGGGGATCCGCGGGCTGACCCCTCTCGGGCGGCGGTGCGGGGCGGGGGTTCAGCCGTTGCCGCGGACGCGGAGGACGGCGAGCTCGTTGAGGTAGCACTCGAGGTTGGTGTACCCGGCGACGCCGGTCATGGAGACGGAGACGGTGGCGCCGTTGTGGTCGGCGACGGCGGGGTTGAGGCCGTGGGCGCGCTCCCAGGCGTCGGGCATGCCGTCGTTGTCGCCGTCCGCGGGCGCCGCGGGGGCGCTGCCCGTGAAGGCGGGGAGCAGCGCGTCGTTGGCGGGGTTCACGTTGATGGGCGCGCTGGCGAAGGTGCCCGCGCTCACGTTGCCCATGAGCCGGCGGTCCATCGGGTCGCGGGGGAAGGCGCCGGCGTTGGCGACGGCGAAGGCGCGGACGCCCGAGGCGGGCATCGCCTCGGCGGTGGGGAAGGCGTGGCGCGCGGTGCGGGCCCAGGCGGGGCGGGCGCCGGCCTCGCCGTTGTAGTCGCCGCAGCAGCGGTTGAGGTCCCAGTCACCGCGGGCGGTCCAGAGGTTGGAGCGGTTGTCGTTGAAGTAGGCCGAGGTGCCGGTGCCCGTGGGCTGCAGCCAGATCATCCCGAAGTGGTTGCTGGACGGCGCGAAGGAGGAGTTGCCGACCCAGTTCATCTGGTAGTGGATGAAGTCGCCGTCGTTGCCGCCGGAGATGTTCCGCGGGTTGACGTCGATGAAGTAGCGCTGGTCCCAGATGAGGTTGTTGACCATCTCGACGCGCATCGTGGTGCCCGCCGCGGCGGCGCCGCTCTCGCGGGAGAACTCGGGGTAGCGGCCCTCGATGCGGTTCCAGACGTTGCGGTTGAGCGAGAGGTTGTCGAGCGCGTAGCCCGCCGCGGGGTTGGTGTAGTTGATCAGCATCCCGCCGTACTGGGCGTGGTCGCCGATGGTCTCCGCGAGGATGCTGTCCTGGATGGTGAGGTTGTTGGTGTACGAGATCTCCACCTCCTCGTCCTGGGCGTTGCCCATGGAGAGGTGGTCGAGGATGCCGTTGCGGGCGTAGCGCAGGCGCAGGCCGTCGGGGAAGGCGCCGTTGGCGGGGCGCGAGCGCAGGTGGCGCACGATGAAGTTCTGGATGCCGCGCGCGTTGGCGCCGCACTGCTGGTCGCAGTAGACGGCCTCGGTGGTGTGCAGGCCGCGGACGGTGATGCCGCCCGGCGAGGTCTGGCCC
>JAUSAZ010000234.1 GCA_030652255.1 Myxococcales bacterium
GGCTCCGTGGGCGGCGCCGGGGCGCAGGTCGCGGGCGGGGCGGCGGCCGGCGGCGGCGGCGGCGGCGGCGGCGGGAGCTCGTGCACCGACAGCTGCCGGCGCAACAACGGCGCGGCGGGCGGCACCGGGCTCCCGGGCGGCAACGGCATCAACGGCGCGGCGGGCGACCCCACCGGACAGGTGAACATGGCCGGGGTCTACGCGCCCCGCGCCAGCGCCCGCGGCTCGGACGGCGCGGCCGGCGGCGGCGGCGGCGGCGGCGGCGGCGGCGGCGGCACGGAGGTCACCCGCAGCTGCGGCGGATCGGTCTTCAGCCCCTGCCGGTCGCGCTCGGGCGGCAACGGAGGCACCGGCGGCGGCGGCGGCTGCGCGGGCACCGCGGGCGGCGGCGGCACCGGCGGCGGCGGCAGCTTCGCGATCATCAGCCTGTCGTCGCAGGTGCGCCTCGAGGGCTGCCGGTTGCAGACCGGCCTCGGCGGCCGCGGCGGTCGCGGCGGCAACGGCGGCAGCGGCGGCAGCGGCAGCGCGGGCACCGCGGGGGGCGACTCGGGCTGCGAGTGCACCGGCATCGGCGGCACCGGCGGCGCCGGGGGTGCGGGCGGCGCGGCGGGCAGCGGCGCGGGGGGCCCCGGCGGCCCGTCGGTCTGCGTCGCGTTCTCGGGCGACCTGCCGCAGCAGACCGGCACCACCTGCACCCTCGGTCGCGCGGGCACCGGCGGCACCGGCGGGCGCAACGTGGCGCTCGGGGCCGCCAGCAACGGGCCGGCGGGCATCCGGGTCAACGCGCAGCCCCTCGATTGAGAGGGAGGGCTCCCCCCGCAGGCGCAAACTCCGTTGTTTGCGTGCGTGCGCCCGAGGGTCTGGCCTAAGATCCCTCGGGTGAGCGCAGCGTGAAGGAGCGCACGAGCCCAGAAGAGGAGATCCCCGAGGCGCCGGTCACCCAGCGGCCGTCGGCGGTCTCGCACCGCGCGCCGCGCACGGGCATCTTCCGCTGGTCGTCTCGCCCCGCGGAGGACGAGCCCCCGGGGGTGAGCGGCCCCCCGAAGCCGCGCGGCCCCGACCCCCTGAGCGTGCTGCTCCGGTGGACCGAAGACCTCGACGACGAGCGCGCGGTCACCCTCTGGTCGGGGCTGAGCGCCGTGGAAGATCCGCAGGCCCGCGAGGCCGCGCTGCTACGGTGGATCGACTGGGCCGGCGTGGCGATCCCCCTCGGGGTGAAGCTCCGCGACCTGGTGACGGCCGTCGGTCGGCTCATCGGCGAGCTCGCGATGCTGGTCGCCGACGCCGACCGGGTGCTGGCGCTCGACCCCGTCGACCTCGCGCCGGTGACCCGCGCCCTGCTCGGCTGGCTGCGCGCCCGCGAGGCCCAGCCGGGGGTGGTGCTCGGCGCGGCGCTGTCCATCGTGCAGGCCTCCGAGACCCTGCGCGATGCGGGCGGCACGGGGTCCAACCCGGTGTCCATCCCGATGCTCCTCGCGGCGCTGCGCCGTCGCATGGAGCGGGCGCCCACGGAGGAGTGCGCCGAGCTCCTCGCGGTGTACCTCCGGGCCGACCCGCCGGCCTCGATGGCCCCGTGGGCGGCGATGCACCTGGAGTTCGCGCTGCTGGCGGGCGACCTCCGCGGCCACTACGCCCCGGCCCTCGCGCGGCTGCCCTTCGTGGCCCCCGCGGTCTGGCGCGACCTCCTCGGCCGCCGCGACGCCCCCCGCGACACCTTGCGCGCGATGCGCCTGCTCGCCGCGCTGGCGCAGCACGACCAGCTCGCCCGCGCGCTCCCCGAGGAGACCGCCCAGCTCGCCGCCGAGGCCCTGCTCGCGGGCCTGGAGCACCCGCGCTTCCGGGTGTGGTCGCTCGCGGCGCGGGCCATGGGTCGGCTCGCGGGCGCGCTGCCGGCGGTCACCCGCGCGCTGGCCTCGCTGCTGGGGCAGGTGGGCGCGACGCTGCTCCGGCGGCGGGCCTTCGCGGCGCTGGGCAACGTGGGCCCGGACGGCGACCCCGCGCTGCGGGCGCACCGCGACGCCGTCATCGCCGCGGTCGAGCGGCCGGTGACCGCGGGCGACGCCTCGACCTCGGTGCACACCGTCGAGACGGGCGCCTGGTCGCTCTCGCTGGCCTCGCAGGTGGCGGCCTTCGCGGTGTCGCTGCCCGACCACGTGGCCCACGGCGACCCGCGCTGGAGCGCCCTGGCCACGGCCTTCGCCGAGCGCGGCGGGCCCGACGCGTGGCTCGCGGTCGCGCGGGCGATGCAGGAGGTCGCGCTGCGCCAGCCGCACGCCGTGGAGGCCGCGCGGGAGGTCGCCGCGAGCGTGCAGTCGAAGGCCATCGGGGTGCGCGCGTCGAGCGCCGACAACGAGCGCGCCGAGCGGGCCGAGGCCATCACCGTGCGGCTGGTGCACCCGGACGCCCCGCGCGCCCCGCAGGCGCTGCTCGCGGAGCTGGCGCACGCGGTGGGGCAGAGCCCGTCGGCGCCGGACGCGCGCGCCCTGGTCGACGGCTGCGGCGCCGAGCTCGACGCGGTGATCTCGCGCGCGGTGCGCTCGCTCGCCCGGGAGGACAGCCGCGACGCCGCGCAGGGGAGCCTCGCGCTGGAGGAGGTGGTCGACCTCGTGGTCGACGGCGACCTGGAGGTGCTTGCGCACCACCTGGGCGAGGTGGCGGCGCGCACGGCGGCGCTGGCGCTGGTGGACGCCCTGCGCGACCGGCTGTTGAAGATGGTCTGGTCGGGGCTGCGGCGCTCGACGCCCGCGGCGGCGGCGTGGCGGCGGTGGCTGCTGCGCTCGGCCACGGTGCTGCCGCGGGTGCCGCCCACCAACCGGCACGTCGCGGCGGAGACGGTGCGCGACCAGGTGATCGAGACCCTCGAGCGCGTCGCGGAAGACCCGCTGGTGGGGCAGCGGGCGCTCGAGCGCCACGTGGCGGCGGCGCTGGTCGAGCTGGCCGCGGCGCTGGTGCCGTCGCTGGGCACCGGGGCCATCGGCGCGGTGATGACCTGGATGGCCCTGCGCGGGGTGCTCGGGCCGACGCAGGTGCGGATGCGACGGTGGATCGCCGACGACGACGCGGGCGACCGGGTGCAGCGGTGGTTCCGGCTGGTGGAGCTGCTGGCGCGCTCGGGCCGCGACGCCGCGGCCGACCTCGGGGCGCTCCAGGGGATGGTGGGCGACCACTGCCGGCTGGGCCGCACGCTCGGCGAGCTCTCGGCCTGCTGCGCCTCCCTCACCACCCGCCGCCCGGAGGACCACTGGTCGGGTCTCCCGCGCTTCGACCTCACGGACTTCGCGCGCGTGGCCGACACCTTCACCCGGCTCACCCTCGACGCCACCTTCGCGCTCACCCTCGACCACGAGCGCCCGGTGCCCGCCACCCGCATCGCGCGCGCCGCCAACGCCACGCTGAGCGAGCGGGCCGCGCAGCTCGACCGCCTGCTCACCTCGACCTCGCTGAAGTTCGTCGACGCCGCGCGCCGCGCCGAGGTGGTGGAGCACTACCTGGGCGAGCTCGGCGCCCTCTGCGAGGCCATCGCCACGGGGTGCGGCCCGCTGTTGTCGTCGCTCGTCCGCGGGGCCCTCGCGCGGGCGATGGTGGCCGTGCGCACCATGGCCGCCGCCGCGGTGCGCACCGAGACCACCGGGTCGCGCCACATCGGCCGGCTGCGCGTGCTGGGCGAGCTGTCGAGCGCGCACGAGGGCGGCATGGCCTCGACCTTCCTCGCGGAGGGCCCGGCGCCGGGCAAGCGCGTGGTGGTGAAGCTGCTCCCGTGGGCGGGGATGCGCGGCACCTCCGCGGAGACGTCGCGCGCGCTCTTCGAGGGCGAGATGGAGCGCCTCGCCCGCGTGGTGCACCCCAACATCGTCGGCATCGTGGACGCGGGCTTCGTCGACGAGGGCGCCTACCTCGCGCTGGAGTACATCCCCGGCGCCTCGCTGGAGACCCTGCTCACCCGCCTCGGGCGCATGACCCCGGTGGCGCTCGCGCCCATCATCCGCGACGTGGCCCGCGCGCTGGCGCACCTGCACCAGCGGGGGGTGCTGCACCGCGACGTGAAGCCCGCCAACCTGCTGGCGCAGTTCGAGCTGCCCGACGGGGACGAGCTCACCGCCGAGTCGCTCGCGCGCGCCGAGCTCATCCGCGCGGTGCTCATCGACTTCGGCATCGCCACGGAGACCTCCCGCGCGGGCGCCCACGAGGGCATCACCGGGACGCCCGGGTACATCGCCCCGGAGGTCGTGCGGGGCATCGAGCCCTTCGGCCCGGCGGTGGACGTCTACGCGCTCGCGGTGGTGGTCTTCGAGATGCTCTGCGGCACCAACCCCTTCCTGGCGGGCGAGCCCGACCTGGAGACCGTGCTCGTGCGGCACGGGTCGGTGTCGCTGCCGTGGTCCGACCTGCCCGACATCACCGGCCGCACCGCGCTGGTGAAGCTGCTCCAGGACGCCACCCGCATGGACCCGCGGCAGCGCCCCTCGATGCGCGTCTTCCTGCACCGCTGGATCGAGCTGTCCGCGGGCTTCTGACCCGCCGGGCCTGGGCCTCTCCCCCCCCCCCGCCGCCGCCCGAGATCACTCCCCGGTGGGCAGCTCGGTGTCGATGGTGCCGATGAGGTCCGTGTCCGCCGGCCGCACCCGCGTCGTCGTCGGGCGGTTGACCCTCGGACGCGACGTCACGGCCGCCGCCCTCGGCCCGCTCGCCTGCATCGCGCGCTCGGCCTCCTGGCGCGCCAGCAGCGTCGCCGCCGCCTGCCGCTGCCGATCGGCGTCGGCCTCCGCCGCGCGCCGCCGGGCGTCGTCCGCCGCGCGCTCGGCCAGCACCCGCCGCTCGTCCGCGTCGCGCCGTCCCTGCTCCGCCTGTCGCATCTCCGCCGCGCCCGCCTCCTGCTGCGGCCGCACCACCCCGAAGAAGGCCCCCGCGCCCAGCGCCGCCACCAGCCCGAAGACCCCCAGCGCCACCGCGCCCGGGTGCAGCCCCGTGCGCCGCTGCGACGCGATCGCCGCCAGCTTGTGCTCCTGCTCCATGCGCAGCGACAGCTCGCGCTCGTGCAGCCGCGCGTCGGCCTCCAGCCGGATGCGCAGCGCCGCCTCGTCGCGCTCCCGCGCCGCCCGCTCGTCGGCCTCCCGCTGCGACCGCTCCTCCGCGGCGCGCGCCTCGACCGCCGCCTCGGCCGCCCGCAGCCGCTCGGCCACCTCCTGCCGCCGCGCGTCCTCCGCCCGCACGAAGGCCGCCTCCTCCGAGCGCCGCCGCGCCTCGTCCTCCTGCCGGACGCGCTCGTCCTCGATGTTCATCAGGCCCCGAAGCGAGAACAACACCGAGTCTTCCTTCTGCTGCTGGCTCATCGATCGACCTCCACAGGGCTGCGCGTCCACCGTCACTCCAACTCAGACGCCCTGATGCTCCTTTGGTTCTGCCCTGGATGTAAAATTCCTCCAATTCGATAATTTCTGGACATCCGATCAGGTGGGGTGGTGTCGCTTCAGAAGGCGTTGAGCGCCCCGAGGAAGAGCGGCGCACCCGCGCAGGCCCGCTCCAGCCACGCGCCCGCCTGCGGCGATCCGTGCAGCTGACCGCACGCCCGTAGCGCCGCCGTGGTGGTCGCGGCGAGGTACACCTGGGTGAGCCCGTCGATGCCCAGCGCGAGGCGCTCGGTGGCGCGGCTCCCGGGGGTCACTCCCACCGCATCGGGGCTGAGCTCGACGTCGAAGCGCAGCATCTCGTCGAGGGTCGGGTCGCGCACGTCGAGCCCGAAGCTCGCCCGCAGCCCCGTGCGCGAGGCCGACGGGTGCAGCCGCAGCGCCGCGGCCACGTCCACCACGCGCGCCATCGCTCCGGCGCAGGCGACGCCCATCGGGTCGTAGCGCCGCCACGGCGACGGTCCATCGACGAGGCCATGCTCCACCAGCCACGGGAGCGACGCGCCGGGCGCCGTCCAGAGGGACACCATCGCGTACTGCTCGCCCTGCGCCGCGAGGAAGCCCAGCAGCCCCGCGTGCGCGTCGGGCGTGAGGGCCACCAGCTCGCGGACGTGCATCTCCTGCTTCGGAAACTCCGGGAGCGTGGGCACGCTCCAGAGCGCGTAGCCCTGCGGGTCGCCGGTGCTCGGGTCGCGGTACACGGCCCCCTCGGGTGCGCCGCCGAGGGCCCGTGCCTCCCACCAGTAGTCGTCGCGGGCGAGGGGGCCGGTCGTGCCCTCGCGGGAGCGCTCGTAGAGCGAGCGCAGGGTGTCCATGTCCCTCCCGGGGACCATCTCCGTCACGTGGGTTCGCAGCCTCGACGGGGGGAGCTGCGAGGGGTGCGCCCGCAGCTGCTCGACGCGCTCGCAGAGCCCGTAGCCGAAGCGCCGGTAGTACCCGAGCTTGAAGGCGTAGAGCAGGGTGAGGGCGTCGCCGCGGGCGCGCATCCACCCGATGAGCTCGCGCATCATCGCTCCGGCGACGCCCCGCTGTCGAAACTCCGGCGGCACGCTCACGCCCGCGACGCCCCACATCGGCACGTCGCTCCCGGCGAGGGCCATGGTGAGCCCGAGCGCGGTGGCGTTGCCCGCGCGCCGCCCGTCGACCTCGGCCACGACGGTGTCGCCGCGGCGCACGCCGGTGTGATCGCGGAACCAGCCCTCCCACCCCGCCACGGTGCTGGAGTGGAAGGCCCGGTGGCTCGTGTGGGCCAGGTACGCCGACTCGCCGTGCTCGGCCCGTCGCAGCGTGATGGGGGTGTCCGTCGGGTCGCGTCGGCTCATGGCCGCGGACGCTACTCCAGGGGTAGGGCCTGGCTTTATCCAAACCCCTCGGACGAGTACCGCCGGGCGGAAGCGTTGGAGCGCCGGGCGGAAGCGTTGGAGCACCGGGCGGGAGCGTTGGAGCACCGGGCGGAAGAGTTGGAGCACCGGACGGAAGAGTTGGAGCACCGGGCGGAAGAAGTAGACGTGTGAACCTGAGGGGTTGGGCGAGCGGCGACCGCGCCTGCGACGCCCGGGTGGATGCGCACGACCTACATCGCCGCCACGAAGTTCGTGGGTGCTCGGCGTGGCGATTGATTCGTTCCCGTGATCGGCGCGAGCCTCATCATCGAGGAGGCATCGTTCATGGCGAAGACGAAGACGAAGGCACCCGTGACGAAGAGAGGCCCCGCGTCGAGGGCTGCGAAACCGCGCCCCGCGCCGGCCGAGCAGACGACCACCCCCGCGCATTCCCCGCCCGCCCAGGTCGAGCCCGACGCCGCGATCGCCAGGGGCGACAGCTCCCCCGACGCGTCCGTCGACACGCTCCTGCTGCACAGCGAGCGCCTCGTCGAGACGCTCGCGGCGCACGCCGGGCCGCTCGCGCTGGCGAAGATCGGCGACGGCGACCGGGCGGGGCTCACCGCCGGCGTCGCCGCCCTGCGCGCCGCCGAGCACGCCTGGACGCAGGCACGCACCGCGGACGCGCCCGGCACCGTGGCCGACGCCCGCGTCGCACTGACGACCGGACGGCGCGACCTCCACGGCGCGCTGCGGGTCTTCGTCAAGGACCAGGAGACGCAGCGGCTCGTCGACGGCGTCGGCGACGTCGAGGACGACGACGACCTCGCAGCCGACGTCGCCGCCCTCCTGCCGCTGGCCCGCAAGCACGCCGCCGATCTCGTCGGCACGGAGATCACCCCCGCCCACGTCGACGGCGTCGAGGAGCAGCTCGCGCGCTTCCGCAAGGCCCGCGTGGGCATGCGCACCGCCGGGGAGGAGACCACCACCGCGCAGGCGCTCTCGAAGGCCGCGCTCTCCGCGCTGCGCGCGCGCAACGAGGCGTTCTGGGCCCTCTCCGCGCTCAACCGCGACGTGAGCGGGCGGGCGCGCTTCCGCTTCCGCGACGACCCGAAGCTCCGCGCGCTGTTCGGTGCCTACAGCGCCGATCGGCCAGGTGCGCGCAAGCGAGCGCCCGTCGACGAGCCGAAGCCCGGGGACGAGAAGCCCACCGCCTGACAGCCCATCGGTCGCCGGGCGATCGACGGCGGCATGGACGTACCCGATCAGAGCGCGCGCCCACGTCCTCAGTCCCTGCCGCCACCTGCCGCCACCCGCCGCCACCCCCCGGAGCGCCCCGATAGCTCGGTAGAACCAGTCGGTCGATGATGGCCCGCTCGTCGCTCTGTGGGTCCTCCCCTCGATGGCCGACGGCAATGGACATGCGCACGTGGGCGCCCGCGACCCCATCCGCGACGGGGTGGTCCACGGACTGGTGCGGGAGCACTTCGCGTCGTTCGTCGAGCGCGTCCGGGAGGGTGGCCGCTCGCTGCCGCGGTACGTCGTGGCGGACTTCGAGGCCTTCCTGCGCTGCGGCGTGCTCGCGTGCGGGTTCATGCGGGCGCGGTGCGCAGGCTGCGGCCACGACCGCCTGGTGGCGTTCTCGTGCAAGCACCGGGGCGTGTGCTCGAGCTGCGGGGGGAGGCGCATGAGCGAGACCGCCGCGCGGCAGTGCGATCGGGTGACAGCCCGCGGTGCCGTACCGCCAGTGGGTGCTGTCGCTGCCGTGGGAGCTGCGGCTGCCGGTGGCGCGTGACCCGGCGCTGCTCAACGCGGTGTCGCGGGTGTTGGGTGTAGGGCAACCAACGCGGCACCCTCGTGGGCATCGACCCGCTCCAGGGGGGAGCATGCCCATGCCCCGCACCTCGCGCCGTCGCGGCGGCGTGTCGTCTGGATGAGGCCTCTGGAGAGTTCGCTGGCTTTTGTGGGATCAGACTGACGGCAACAGATTGCCGCGTAGTCCCTATTTGCTCATGGCGACAACGGATTCTCGATAAGTGCGTTCGGCAAGGTGGCGTGCAGCACGCCCATTAATACCAGCGAAGAAGCTACGAACGGGAACGTGAAAGAGCACGGACGCCTCGCTAAATCCGACGTGCCTCGCCATATCCGCATACAGTTCAGGAAGATCAATTTCGATCTCCTTGTAGTACGAGTTCTGGACGATGACGATGCCTACGCCACCTGGGCGCAGCACCTTCGACATGCCAGCAACTGCGGCCTGCGCGTCCAAGAAGTACTGCTGCAGGTTGCGACGGTAATATCCGTTTGAGGCCCAAGATGGGTGTTCCGAGACCCGGCGGAGGGTATTTTCGACACCCGACGAGAAGACAGAGGCGGCGATGTCGCCTGGATTGCCTCGAATGACCGGCGTGCCCATGAGATTCTCCCTCAGCGCACGAAAGTCCATCTCCGCTCCAAGGCCAAGCGCCGCAAGTTCAAACCCCGTCGTCATCGCGTAGTCGATACGGGTGCAGTACGGTGGCGATGTAAGAATGACATCAGCGCCACCTTCCAGTGATGCCATGTCCCTCGCGTCAGCAGTCATCAATCGAGCGTGGCCGGCAACGCCTGTCTTGCGACTGCTTGCTTCGCGAAGGAACGCTCTCGCCGTATGAACGAACGCTTCACGCCACTCGCTGGCCTTCACGCTAGCCGGCTCGCGAACTTTTACCCACGTTGGGTTCGACCAGCAGCGTTTGATCGCCAACTGGCGACCGCTCCGCAGTAGGCAAAGAAGCAAAAATGAGGAAACCGGACTGAACCCAGTCTCGACCTTGAGCCGCCGCGAGCGAACTGCTGTTCCCTCGCCAACCAACTTCGCTTGCTCTACCAGGCGAGACATAAGACCCGCAGACTGTGGCTCCAGCCAAACACTCAGTGCGTCGGAGTGATGCGCCGTCGAACGCCCGCGGAATCGTTCTGCTAGGGCGTCAATTGCTCGGCCGAGAACGTCTTCATCAAGGACGATGGCCGCGAGTTTTCCTGCCGCGATCACGCTGGCAACAGGATTCAAGTCGATCCCGATTGCCGACAAGCCCAGTTCGTAGGCTGCACACGTCGTTGTGCCTGAACCATTCCACGGATCGAGCACGCGGGAACGAGTCGGAAGATTTAGGCATTCAAGGACGCGGCGCGCGAAGGCGGTGGAGAAGCCTGCGTAGTACGGATACCAAGCGTCCAACCCGCGATTCGACAAAAGCCGCTTCGGACTAAGTGACTCCGTGTGAAGCGCCCGGCGAAGTCCATCAAGTTCAGGAGCTGCG
Organism: Myxococcales bacterium; assembly: GCA_030652255.1. GTDB lineage: Bacteria > Myxococcota_A > Polyangia > Polyangiales > SCUS01. The sequence goes on from JAUSAZ010000234.1 coordinate 10,033, forward strand.
TGCTTTGTCAATGCGGCAGTAGAGAACTGGACTGTCATGGGCGCAGGATCTTTTGTGGATCGCGCATCGACTCGTAGAGGGAGAGTTGAACAGCGTTCATGAGTTGTAGCACGAACGTGCGCTGCTCTTCCCATGTGTCGCTGCTAACTGGGCCAATGTTCTCGCCGTGTGCAATCGCGTTTCGATCTCTCACGAATTGATTGAGACTACGAAAGAGAATTGTGGCGGGCTCGAGATGGCGCTTTATGTCATCAATGCTCAGTCCAAGGTTCGCACAGTTGTCCTGCAGTACAGAGTAAGATACATTCGAGCCAGTTCGCACCCAGTCAGTCGGATTCAGAAACGACAGTGGCGCGACGAACAGGTCATGAAGCTGTCTGAAGTGAGCGCGGGTCTCCTGCGTGGTCACTCGTGCAATAAGCTCGTTAGTCGTAGTAGCGTTACGAGCTTTCAGCCCCGCCGTCACTTCGCCCTTCAGTCGAAATTTCAGTATCATCTCGCAGAAGCGCTCGGCTGGAATCGTTGTCGTTCCGACGCAGCGAACATACTCGGAAAATACGGTCTTGAAGAACCTTTCCCAGTAAGCATAGAGCGTGGGCAGTAGCGCCGCCCGCGTCTGCGGTGCGAGCGTCGAGGAAACGCTCACGATAACGCGATCGAGAGTCGCAATGCCGTGAGCGCACTCGGTGTACGTCGAGTCCGAGCTTCGCAGAAACTCCTCTGCGATGCGTTCGAGTTCAAGCTGCTCCATTATCCGCGAGCCACTTGCGAGCGAGTTCGAGCCGGCCACGGGTCTTTTTGACAGAATTGGAGCCGGAGCCGGTGAGTCCCTGGTCTTTTGCTGAAACGATGATGTCGATAATCTTATCGCGAAGCTTGTCGGCGCTAAGTCCTTCGGCTTGCGAAAGACTCATCGCGACGCCGAGAGCAACGAGTTCATAAAGCGTTGGCGAGAAGGGCCCTTGATTAGAACGTGTGTCCTTGCTCTTCGCGCGAAATGCATCGCCTCCTGGTATTGCCGCAGCAATCAGCGTCCAAGTTCTCTCGAAAATCTCGCGCTCCCCAGAGAAATCAAAGGACACACGCTTCGCCGCGACGTCCTCCATGTATCTGGTCAAGAGGTCGCGCACGTCGTGCTTGAAATGATCTCCATAGTTCTTCATGGTGAAGAATCTCAGGGCCAGTTCTTCTGCGAATCCGTTTCGGGCCTTCTCGCCTTCGAGGCCAAGTGCTTCCACGAATGCGGTGGTCTTTGCGACATTCTGAAGATAGTCAGGAAACTCGTTTCCGATGAGCCGGATGGAACAATTACGGAGTTCCTGATCTTCGAGCTCAGCGCCTCCGCTGTTGAGTCGCTTGAATACTTCGTACTTGTACGTCGGGTGCGTCTCGCGTTTAAGGACGATAATATGAAGACGTGATCGCTTTAAATTGAGCTGCAGCTGCGTCGGAAGACGGCTGAACGACAGTCCTCTGATGGCCTTAAGATACTCGCCGGCGACGAGTTGCAGCGGAACCTCCATATTGTTTTCGTTCTCGTAGTGCCAGTCGTTCTCGTTCTCCTCCTCACCTTGATACGCCGCGGGCACGTCCGCTGCCCCGCCGAAAAACTTCACGATGGTCGACATCCGCTGAAGGCCATCCAGTAGTTCCCACTTGCCGTCGTCTGCCTCGAAGAAGAAAAGAGGCGGGATCGGGATCTCCAGAATGAGGGACTCCACGAAGCTGCTCTGTTGCCCGCGCGTCCAACGAAACAATCGCTGGAAGTCCGGCCTGATCAGGATCTCCCCATCGCGGTGCAGGTTCACAAGTTCCGACACGGAGTAGGTTAGGGCTTCGTGCTTAATGTTCTTCCGGTGGCGGGCAACCTCTTCGATCAACTGGGTCATCGGTCTCATCCTCCTTCGTTCCTCAGGCCACGGGAGCCTACACCGAATTCTCCCGAAAATGAACGCGCCAAGGCGGTGGCCCGGAAGATCCTGCCAATGCTCGCGGGTAGGCGTACAACGGATAGTGAGCGATCTGGTAACTGGAGCGGATCCATCCCAACGCAGCTCTCTCGGCGCGGGGCCATTGGTTCGCCTATCCCCCTCGCGCTGCGGCTACGGGGCCTGCGGGCGGGGCAGCTTCGCGCGGGTCGATGAGCGGGGTGCGCGCGAGGGGGACGATGACGAGCGGGGCACCGCGCGCGGAAAGGCGACGGTCGAGGCGGGTCAGCAGGCGTTCGCGTAGGGCGCGAGCAGGGACCACGTGCGCGGCCCCACGATGCCGTCGACGGCGAGGCCGTTGGCGTCCTGGAACTCCATGACCGCGCGCTCTGTGCGCGGGCCGAAGACCCCGTCGACGGCCACCGCGTAGCCCAGGTTCGACAGGGCGCTCTGGATGTTCGACACCCCGGCCCCGCGCGCGCCCCTCCCGATGGAGGTGCTCGGACGGCGCGCGGGCGCCGTGGGCGCCGGGCGCGGCGGCCGCTGCCCGGTGCCCGCGCTCGCGTGCGTGACCGCGGCCATGCGCCGCGGCATGCCCAGCGCCGCCCGTGTGCGCGGGCCCACGAGCCCGTCGACGCGCAGGCCCGCGTGGGCCTGGAACGTCCGCACGGCCTGCTCCGTCACGGGGCCGAACACGCCGTCGATGTTGGCGTGGAAGCCCACGTTGTTGAGGGCGGTCTGGAGGTTCTTGATCTCCGGCCCGCGGTCGCCGCGGCGCAGCGTCGTGGGGTCGAGCCCCGCGCTCTTCGAGGTGACCTGCTGCTCCTCCTCCTCTTCCTCCTCTTCCTCCTCCTCCTCCTCCTCCTCCTCCTCCTCCTCCTCCTCCTCCTCCGACTCCTCCTCCGACGCGTCGCCGAACTCGCTCGCGGCGCGCTCCAACACGGCGTCGGCGCTCTCCTCGTCGACGTCGAAGGCCTCAGCGAGGAGCAGGAACAGCTCGTACTCGTCGCCCTCCTCGATCTCGCCGTCGGACAGCATGACGACGGCCGCGGCGTGGAGCACCGTCTGCCGGTCGGCGGGGCGCGTGACCGTGCGCGCGAGCTTCTCGATGCGGGCCTCCCAGCCCGACTTCATCTCCGCGGCGCTGGCGCGCATCGCGCCGGTGATCTGCTGCTCCGAGAGGCCGTCGCTCAGGTCGGCGATCAGGCCCGCGAGGGCCTGCGTCTCGTCGTCTTCGAGCTCCCCGTCGGCCGCGGCCAGGAGTATCCCCGCGTCGACCACGCCCTGAAGCAGCGCCGACCCCAGGCGCGGACCGGAACCCTGCGGCGGCCTTCGTCTCTCCATCATGAGCATTCCTCCGGCGGCGGATACGACGCGAGGACCCCGGAGGGGTCAAGCACGAGCGCGATGGGCCGCGCCTGGAGCGCCGCGCTCGGAGCATTTCCCGCTCCCCCCAACTGCACGGGAAGATGAGGCCGTACGGCTGTCGATGGGCCTCCGCGTCGATCGCGCGCCACGCCGTCGAGCGGCGCCCGGATGGTCGTCGACGCGGTCGCTCCGACCGACCGCAGCGCGGGCGAGTAGGACCTCCGGCTCTCCCGCCGCTCCTGCGGCAGTCACAACACATCTTGCGGAGGCCCTGGTGCTTCCACCATGAAGGCCCGATTGGCTCGCCGCGCGCGACACCCGCGCCAGGCTTCCTCCTGCGCCTCCCGAAGGGTCCGGCCATCCCGATGCAACCTCGCTCCCTCGTCGCCGTGGCGTTTGCGTTGGGTGTCACCGCCCTCTCGGGCGCGGCGCTCGCCCACCCCGTGACCGTCGACGGCAGCGCCGCCGAGTGGTCGGCCCGCGTCCCCACGGCGGACAACCTCGGGCTCGTCGCGCGCACCGCCTCGTCGACGGGCGAGTACGTGTGGCTCGACAACGCCGCCGACGCTCGCACCGACCTCGCGGCCCCCGAGAACGACGCCAACATCACCCGCGTCCAGTACACGGGCACCCCGGCGGGCCTCGCCATCCTGGTGCGCCTCGCCGCGACCACCCCCTCGGGCGCGCCGGTGCAGGTGCAGGTGGCGATCGACACCGACCGCACCGCCGGGAGCGGGCAGAACTTCCTCGCGGGCTTCAGCGACACCCAGGTCGCCCCCGAGGCGCGCTGGGAGCGCCTGGTGCAGACCCGCTTCGGCTCCGGCGGCACGGCCGTCGTGCTCGACCCCGCCTTCGCGACCACCGCCACGGTGGCGGCGGTGCGCGGCGCCGACGGCGTCGAGGTGTTCGTCCCGTGGAGCGCGCTCGGCCTCTCCGCCCCGCCCGCCGCGCCGCTGCGCTTCACCGTCGCGACCTTCCGCGCGCAGGCCAACGATGACACCGTGGCCGTCGGCGGCTCGGAGGTCTCCAACGCCCTCGACGTCGTGACCGACTACGGCGACCCCCGCGCCGCGAGCCACCCCAACACCTTCGCCGAGGTGGGCGACCAGGTCATCAACTATTACGCCGATGTGTATTTCGGCGCCGACGGCGAGGTGTACGCCCCGCTGATGGTCACGCGCTTCGTCTCCGACGCGGCGGCCTCGACCGCGGGCGGCAACGAGTGGGTGGCGCTGCGCAACATGACCCCGGGGCCCCTCGCGCTCGGGAGCTTCCGCGTCGGCGACGAGGAGACCGTCGACGGCACCGAGGGGATGTACAGCTTCCCCGCCGCCACGCTCGCGCCGGGCGCGACCTTCATCGTGGCCGCGAGCGGCTCGCAGTACGCCGCGCGCTACGGCCGCGCCGCCGACGCCGAGTTCGCCACCACCGCGGGCGACGGCACCCCCGACATGATCCGCTACACGCTCTGGACCCCGTCGGGCAGCTGGGGCCTCGCCAACGGCGGCGACGAGATCCTCGTGCTCGACGGCTCGAACACCATCGTCGACGTCGTCAACTACGGCTCCGGGGTCTACCCCGGCGTGACGGCCGCCGCGGTGATCTCGACCACGGCGCGGGTGTACAGCCGCCTCCCCGCGCTCCCCGACCGCGACGACAACGCCCTCGACTTCGCCGACGCGGGCGCCACCTGCGCCGTCGACATGGACTGCCCCAGCGCCTGCTCGCGCTGCGACGTCAACGCGTGCGGCCCGCGCCCGGCCGGCACCTCGTGCGCCGACGCCGACGCCTGCAACGGCGCCGAGACCTGCAACGCCGCGGGGGTCTGCACCGCCGGGACGCCGCTCGTCTGCGCCGACGCCAGCCCCTGCACCACCGACTCGTGCAACCCCGCGACGGGCTGCGTGAACGCCCCCGTGGCGGCCGGCACCCCGTGCGCCGACGCCGACGCCTGCAACGGGGCCGAGACCTGCAACGCCGTGGGCGCCTGCACCGCCGGGACGCCGCTCGTCTGCGCCGATGCCAACCCCTGCACCGTCAACACCTGCAACCCCGCGAGCGGGTGCGCCGTGGCCTTCCTCGACGACGGCACGGTCTGCGGCAACACCAACGTGTGCACCGGTCGGCAGGTCTGCGGCTCGGGCCTGTGCGTGACCGCGGCGCCCCTCACCTGCGTCGACACCAACCCCTGCACCACCGACGCCTGCAACCCCGCGTCAGGCTGCGACTTCCCCCCGGTGGCGGCGGGCACCTCGTGCGCCGACGCCGACGCCTGCAACGGCGCCGAAGCCTGCAACGCCGCGGGGGCCTGCGCCGCGGGCACGCCGCTGGTCTGCGCCGACACCAACCCCTGCACGGCCGACTCGTGCAGCCCCACGACGGGCTGCGTGAACGCACCCGTGGCCGCGGGCACCTCGTGCGGTGACGGCGATGCCTGCAACGGCGCCGAGACCTGCAACGCCGCGGGCGCCTGCGCCGCGGGGACGCCGCTCTCCTGCGCCGACACCAACCCCTGCACCGCGGACTCGTGCAACGCCACCACCGGCTGCGTGAACGCCCCCGTCGCGGCGGGCACCGCGTGCGGTGACGGCGACGCTTGCAACGGCGCGGAGACCTGCAACGCCGCGGGCGCCTGCGCCGCGGGCACGCCGCTGGTCTGCGCCGACACCAACCCCTGCACGGCCGACTCGTGCAGCCCCACGACGGGCTGCGTGAACGCACCCGTGGCCGCGGGCACCGCGTGCGGGGACGGCGACGCCTGCAATGGCGCCGAGACCTGCAACGCCGCGGGCGTCTGCACCGCGGGGACGGCGGTGACCTGCCCCCCGAGCGCGCTGCCGTGTCGGATCAACGCCTGCGACCCCACCTCGGGCGCGTGCGTGCTCGCCAACGCGATGACCGGAGCGCTCTGCGACGACGGCGACCTCTGCAATGGCGTCGAGCGCTGCGACACGTTGGGAGCCTGCGTGATGGGTCCCCTCCCCGACGGCGGTCTGTGCGGCGACGCGGGCGACGCGGGCGACGCGGTGGTGGCCGACGTGACGGGCGACGCGGTCGATGCAGACGACGCGGCGACGGACGACGTGGAGAGCGACGCGATGGTCGCCGACGCGGCGATGGACGACGTGGAGAGCGACGCGACGACGGACGACGCGACGACGGACGACGCGACGTTGGCCGACGCGACGTTGGCCGATGGGGCCGTGGACGACGTCGACAGCGACGCGGCGGTCACCGACGTCGGCGCGCTCGACGTCGCGGACGCGCGGGCGGACGCGCGGGCGGACGTGGCCGTGGTCGACACCGGCCTCCAGGACGGCGGGATCAGCGCGGACATCCCCGACGCCGCGACCGACGCGCCGCCGGCTGATCCCGCGGGCTGCGGCTGCCGCGCTGCGGGCGGAGCCTCCGACGGCCGCCTGGCGCTCGCGGGCCTCGCCGCGCTGGGCGTCGCGCTCTCCCGCCGCCGCCGCCGTCGTCGCTAGGGGGACGAACCGCCAGGGCGCTCCCCACAAGCTCGCTGACCGCTGCCTCCTTCGCGGCTGCATGCGCGGCAGCGGGTGGAAGCGCGCGGCGTTGCGGCGCGAGACCTCCGCTTGGGCGGCGTCCCGGGAGCTCCGGCCAACATTCGCGGGAGTGGGTTCTACGAGTCATGGGTTCTGTGTAGACCCGAGCGAATCCGCGCCGACAACGGTGCCCCGTTGGTCCTCCTATTGGCCCTCGTGGGTCCTCTTCGGCGCTGGTGCGATCGACGCGGTAGGGAATGTGCGGCGGCCGCGTGGCTCCCAACGCCCACTGTGATCCGCACCGCCGTCGAGTCGGTCGTCTTCCCGGGGAAGGCGCCGTCGTTCGAGGGTGTGCTCTTGAACTACCACCAGAACGGAGACGTGAAGCTCGGGTACCACGCCGACGACGAGGACATCCTCCTGCCCGAGGCCCCCATCGCGAGCGTGTCGCTCCGCGCGCCGCGGCGCGCGCCGCGCCGCGCGCCGCGCCGCTTCGTGCTCCGGCACAACCGGACCCAGGCGAAGCGCGAGCTCACGCTCGGCCACGGGAGCCTGCTCGTCATGGCCGAGCACCCCCCAGTGGTACTGGCAGCACGCGGTTCTGCCGGAGAAGAGCGCCGGCCCGCGGATCAATCTCACCTTCCGCCGGCGGAAGAGCAGCTGAACCTCAGGACGACATCAGCCCGTAGCGTGTACGACCGTCCCATGCGTTCGGGGGTGTGGCTGACGGCCGGGCGGTCTGTCTCGACGCGGCGCTCGGCCAGTCACGCCCGCCGAAGACACCATCACTTCGCGAGCAAGGCGCCGAAGAGCACGCCGCCCGGGGACTCCAAGATCAGCGAGGGCAGCGTCGGGAAGCCGGTGGGGGCGCCGTTGTACACGTATGCACGGCCTTGGGAGGAATCCCAACGCGGCGAGCCCACGACGAGGTCGACGACGCCGTCGCCGTTCAGGTCACCGGCGCCTGCGAGCGCGCTTCCGAAGGAGCCGCCCCTCGTGTCGTTGATGGTGCTGACGTACCCGTCCGCACTATAGATGTAGTTAGCGCTTCGACCCCGATAGACGGAGGTCCGGTCGGGGCGGACCGACGACAGGACCGTGGCGACCGCGAGGTCGTCGAAGCCGTCGCCGTCGACGTCCCCGACCGACGCAACCGACGCGACCGCGCCGTCGTCGGTCATCGGCTGGACGATCACCGTCGTGCCCCTTCCCCCGCCCAGGATGATGTCGACCTGACGGACGCCGCCCACGAACGCCATGTCGGCCAGTCCGTCGCCGTTGAAGTCGCCGGCTCGGGTCAGCACCGGGATGGTGGAGTAGGACACGTCAATCTCGTCCTCGCAGATGCTCACGGTGAAGCCCGTCGCTGAACCGTTGAAGCGGCAGATCGAGCGCCGCGAGTCGTCCAGCGCGCTCACGGCAGCGTCCGCGAACCCATCGTTGTTGGCGTCGCCGATGCCCGCGACCCTGGTCGCGAACTCGGCCCCTCGACCGAGGCGCACGGGCGGACGGAGCACGAAGCCCGGTGTGGCGGCGATGCCCGCCGGGCCGCCGAAGTACGCGTACGCGCGGCCGCCCTGGGCGCCGCCGTCGGCACCGACGAGGACGTCGCCGTACCCGTCGCCGTTGATGTCTCCGGCGCCGTCTACCGAGCGCGAGAAGGTCCGGCCCACCTCGGGCGGCAGGATCATGGCGTTCGGCGCCGCCGGGAGGCCCGCCGGGCCTCCGTAGAACAGCAGCACGCTCCCCGTCCGGGCCGTCACCAGGTCGGCGAAGCCGTCGCCGTTCACGTCCGCGGCGGCGGCGAGAGCGTCCGCCACCGAGAGCGACGTCGTGTCCGTGGGCACCCGCAGCCGCTGCGACGGCGTGGCGGAGATGCCTCCGACGCGGCCAAGATACTCGTACGCGTTCCCCCTCGTATCGGGGGCTACGGGCCCCGCGTTGATCACTACGTCGCCGAGGCCGTCACCGTTGAAGTCCGGGAGCGTCCCCCAGGTCGTGTCGACGGGGGCCGCTCGAGGCGTCACGACGAACTCCCACGTGGGGCTCGCTCGCTCGCCGAGCTCCGTGGCGGTACGGGTGTAGAGCCGCCAGAAGTGCGCGCCGGCTGCCAGCGGCACGCCAGGAACCCCCGACGAGCCCGTCGCATCGAAGGAGTGCTCGATGGCGGTACAGGCGCGATCGCGACAGACCTCCACCCGCGCCCCCGAGGCCAAGCCCGTCGGCCGCCAGCGAAGGGTCGGCCGCGGAGTGTTCACGCGCGCGGCGGAGAGCGGCGATATCGGGCGCGGCGGAGCGAGCGCGCAATCACTGCCGTTCGCGACGTACCCCGGGTTGCAAGTGAACCCGCAGGCGTTGGCCGCGCAGGTCGCCGTCGCGTTCGCGGGGCTCGGACAGGGGGTACACCGCCCACCGCACGTGGCGACGAGTGAGTCCGAGACACACGCGGCCCCGCAGGCGTGGTAGCCGGTCGAGCACGTGAACCCGCACGCTTCCGCGACACAGGTCGCGGCCGCCGCGAAGGCCGGGAGGGGGCACGGCTCGCAGCGAGTCCCGCAGGAGGCCGGGGAGGTGTTCGAGGCGCAGCGGGTCCCGCAGGCGTGGAACCCGCTGTTGCAGGTGATGCCGCATGTCGCGCCGTCGCACCTCGCGCGACCGCCGGAGGGTACGGCGCACGCGACGCTACACGCCCCGCAGTTGGTGGCGGAGTCGAGGGCGATCTCGCACCCGTCCGTGCTCGTCCCGTTGCAGTCCGCGAAACCCGTCGCGCAGGTCGCCACGCAGCGCCCCGCCACACACGTGACGGTGGCGACGTTCGCGCCAGCGACGCACGGGCCGCACGCGTCCAGGGGCACTCCTGCATCGGTGGAGCTGGCGTCCCTACCAACGTCGAGCGTCGGCTGGTCGGGCCCAGGCACATCGACTGCGTCGCCGGCCTGCACGTCCACGACTCCGATGTCGGCAGGTGAGTCGATCTCGAGCCGGTCGACCGTCGATGCGTCCACGGGCGCGTCGACCTCCATCGCATCCACTACGTCCGCCGATGCGTCCATTGGCGGAGTGTCCATCGCTGGAGCGTCCTGCGGGACCTGGGCATCCGAACACCCGCAGGGTTCCAGTCTGGTCCCTGCGGCGTTGCACACCTGCACGCCTTGAGCGCCGCCGCCGCATGCACACGCGAGCTGGGCACCCGGGATGCAAACCATCGGCGGAGGGGAGTCCATCACGGTGGCCTCGACGGGCAACGGTCCGGCGTCGGACGCAGCGACGTCGGTTGATCCCGAGCAGCCGACGACGGTGAGCGCGACAAGCGAGATCACAATAAGCGCTGGAGACGCGATGGCCGTCTGCATCGTCATGGCCGTAGAGGGTCTCACAATCGCGACGAGCACGCGTTGGAGAGCGGCGTTCCTCACGCGCGTCCCGAAGCACTTCAGCCTGCTCCGCAACCGGAAGGCCGCGGTCGCCGCGCTCGATCGGATGCTCGCAGCATTCGGCTGAACCGGGCCGTGCGACGCCCGTCGCGAGACTTCCTGCATCAACGACCACACAGTCGCATTCGCAGCCACGAGAGCAGCGGGGGGACGCGCTCGTCGTGGCCGTAACACCGCTCCAGGAACGCGTGCAGCGCGGCGACGCGTTCGGCCGGGAACTCGGTGTAGTCGAAGCCCGGGATGTTCTGGTGCCAGTGAAGGTGGCCAAGGCAGCGTCCGGGACGCTCCTGCCAACGCTCGCGGGAGCGGGTTCAACGGGTCATGGGTTCTCTGTAGACCCTAGCGAATCCGCGCCGACGACGGTGCCCCGTTGGTCCTCCTGTTGGCGGCAATCGTGGGATCGTCCCGATGCCGCGCTACGGCTCGCCGAACAGAGCCCGCAGGTCGTCGACGATGCGTAGCGCTCGCTCGCCCCCCGCCGCCATTCTCCCTCCTGGCGCGATCGACTATCTTCCGGACGTGGGCGTCGTTCGTCGCGTGCTTCCGCTGTTGCTGGTCTCCCTGGGGTGCGTCCGAGACGACTGGACCTTCTCCACGACGGTCGACGCCGGGGACGAAGCGGGCGTGGCCGACGCCACCGGGCTCGGCGACGTCGGCGTCGATGGATCTCCCGTCGATGTGCCCGTCCCCGCGGACACCCACTGCTCGCGGGGCGCGTGCGGCGATGCCTGCGCCGCCGGGCAGGTGCGCTGCGGCGGCGTCTGCGTCGCGGGCCCCGCGAACCTGTACCGCGGCGACGGCACCGCCGTCGACGTCGCCGGGCGCTACGACGGCACCTCGCACAACGGCGTGGGCTACGCGCGCGGTCGCCTCGGCGACGCGTTCGTCATCGACGGCGCCCACCAGTACGTGTCGATCCCTCCGGAGGTCGGCAACTTCGGGGACGGCGATTTCACCATCGCGCTCTGGTTCAGCTCGACCCGCGGCGGCGTCATGCTGTCGAAGCGCGAATCGTGCTGGGGCGGCCTGCTCACGGCGACCGGCGAGGACATCAACCTCACCGACGTGGGAAGGGTCGTCGTCGAGGTGCGCACGAACGTGGGCCTGACCACGCTCTTGTCGCCGCCGGGCCTCAATGACGGGCTCTGGCACCACGCAGCGCTCGTTCGCCGCGCGGACATCATCTCCCTCGACATCGACGGCGCCGACGGCGCGTCGATGCGGATCATCGGCAGCCTCGATGATCCGACCCGCACGCCGACCTACCTCGGCGTCGGCCGATGTGTCGCGGGCGCCCCCGGCGCGAACGCGAACTCCGACTCCAGGACCTGGTTCGTCGGTCGGATCGACGAGGTCGCCTTCTACCCGCGCGCCCTGTCCCGCGACGAGCTGACCGCGTCGGCGCGGGGGCTCTGCGGCCCGTAGCCGCTCCGGGACGCGCTCCGCAGGTGTGGGCTCATCCGGACCCGACGGTTCAACCTGGGAGAAACCCGACCTTTCACCTGCGGGGTCCCACACGGGTTCAACGGGTCATGGGTTCTCTGTACACCTGAGCGAATCCGCGCCGACGACGGTGCCCCGTTGGTCCTCCTATTGGCCGTCCTCCAGGCTGCCAGCGTGAGCGGCGCGGTGCGGCTGACGGGCGGCTTCCACGACTGGCCCGACACCTCCTCCGTCTTCCCGGAGATCCGCGTCACCTCGGGGGTGGCGGTGCCCACGGACCGCGCTTCGACCAGACGGTGCTCCACGTCGGGGCGGCCTCGCGGATGGCCTGGAGCACCTCCGCGGGGACGTCCTCCTCGTTGGTCATCGGGAGGATCGAGAGCAGGTCGTCGTTGCCCGCCCCGGTGGGGCAGCGCAGGGCCCACGAGACGGCCTCGTCGAGCGAGGCCACGTCGACCAGGTAGAACCCGCCGACGAGCTCCTTGGACTCGGCGTAGGGCCCGTCGAGCAGCACGCGCCTGCCGTTGGCGACGCCGACCCGCGCGCCCTTCCCGGCGGGGTTGAGCCCCTCCGAGGCGACGAGCACCCCGGCGCGGTGAAGCTCCTCGGTGAAGCGCATGTACCGGGCGAGCAGGTCCGGGTCGGCGGACGGATCCGTCTTCGGGGCGTCGGGGTCGGGGGCGGCGGTGATGATGAATCGCATGGGGAGTCTCCTCGGGTGGATGGCGGGCCGTCGCCACGACGCGGCGACGCTCCACTGCCACGACGAGCGAGCGTCGGCGGGATCGACACCCGGATGAAATTTCGTGCGCGGGTCGTCCCAGACCTGGCGATCATCGGTGAGAGAATCGCAGCCAGCGCATGAGAACCCGGGGCCACGTCATCGTCGTCGCGCTCTCGCTGGGGTGCAGCCCCAGGGTGACTCCCGGGCCGGAGACGTGGCGCGCGTCGCTGGCGGGTCACGTCGTGCGCGACGGGTCGTCGGCGGGGTCGCTGCGGTACAGGGTCCAGCGCGGCTGTCTGCTCGGGTACGAGTGGTCGTCGCGCGTGCAGATGGACGTGCTGTCACTGCCCAGGGCAGCGCCCCCGATAGTGATGGAGAGCACCGGGCGCGCCGAGGCCGACGAAGACCCGGGGGCGCGCGGGCGACTGGTGATGCCGATCCGGTGGCATCAGCTCACCGTGGGCTCACCGGACACGCGCAACCCTGGCGGCTCCGACGAGGACTTCGCCGCGCCTGTCTGGCTGCGCACCGACGGCAGGACGTGGACCGAAGAGGACGGACCCACCGCCATGTGGAGCGCGTACGGGACGACCCAGGGGCTGGTGCGGTTCTTCCCGACGCTGCCGGGTGGCGCGGGGGTTGGCGCGCGGGGGTCGTGGCGCTTCCGGGTCCACGCCGAGGGGTCGGGCCTGGCGGTCGAGGCGCGGCGCGGGCGCACGGTGCTCCCGGAAGGGACCTCACCGCCGACTCCGCAGGGCGAGGACCAGACCTACCAGATCACGCTCACCCGCTGGATCACCGTCGATGGCCACCCCGTCGCGGTGCTCGAGTCCGTCGGGTCGGGTGACCGACGCGCGGTGCAGCAGCTCGGCGCGGCCGCCGCGAGGCGCATCACCACCACGCAGCGGTGGCGCTCGCGCGGCGCGCACCTCGTGCTGGCCCGCACGGGACGGATGCTCCTCTCGCGCTTCGAGGACGTGCACGACATCAGGATGCGGGGCGCCGGCGCGAACATGCAACAACGCCAGACGGTGCAGGGCGAGCTACGGCTGGTTTCTGCGTGCGACGGCCCGACGCTGGCGTCACCGGTGAGGCCACGCACGGCGGCGGAGCGCTCCCTCGACGAGGCGGCCTGGCTGCGCAACGCGCTGGTGCAGGGCGACCGGGCGGCGGTGCTCCGCTCGCTGTCCCCCGCGCTGCGCGCGCGCCACGGCGACGCGGTCGTCGACCTGCTCCTGCGGCACGTCCGCTGGCACGGTCCGCGGTCCATCGGCAACCCCGAGCTGGCCTCCGACGCTCCCGTGCGCATCGGGGACGGGGCGTGGCGGGTGCGGGTCGCCGGGGGCGCCGCGAACGTCGGGGGCGAACCCGACGCCACCACCGTCGAGACGGTGATGGAGGTCGAGCCCTCGGGCGACGAGATGGTGGTGCGCTCCATCCGGACGTCCTCGATGCCGGGGCGCGACGACCGCGACGTGCTCGACGTGTCCACCGAGCGGCTCTTCTCCGACGCGCAGCGAGACGAGTAGGTGGCCCCGGCGCGGCCCGGGCGTGATGTGCCCACCGACCCGATCGTCCGGGACATACCGGGGTGGGGTGTCGAGCGATGAGCGGAGCGCCGTCGGCGGGGACCAGGGCCCGTCGCCGCCCGTCGGGGTCGGGCAGGACCTCCGGGGGGTCGGCGGCTGCTCTCCTTCGCGCACAGGCTCCCAGGGGGCGCTCGACTTCGCGGCGCTGTCGCTCGCGGACGGGAGCGTGGCGCGCACCGTGGGCTTCGACGACGAGTGGCGCGCCGACAAGGCGGCCCCGGTGGTGATCGGCCCCGCGACGCTGATGCTCCCGGTGAAGTCGTACAAGCACGGGGGAGCGACACGCACCGTGGTCGTCGACACCGAGCGGGGTCGCGTGGTCGCCGAGCTCGGGCACGAGGGCGAGCTGTCGGGCGAGGCGTTTCCGCAGACGGCGCACGCCGAGACGCGCCGGGTGGCCGCGACGCTGGAGGGCGCCACCGTCCTCTGGCAGCTGCCGTAGCGGGGAGCGCCGTGACCATCGGGGCCAGGCAGGCGCCGCTACGGTGGGCTGCGACTACCTGCACGCGAACGCAACGGTGCGGGCGCGCAAGACGCCGACCCGAAGAGTCAGAAGGTCAGCACAGCCCGTCGCGAGCACCCCGAGACGAGGGAGGCCGCGCGAGACATACGCGGGGTATTTCGAGCGCGGCCGACCGCTGGATCGGGGGGGCGCAGCAGGGTTGTGCCGACCTTCTCAGGGGAGAGGGCGCTCGGGCGGTGGGACGGGAGCTTCTTCCGCGGGCGATGCAGGCGCGGCGGTAGTCGGCGCCGGCGTGGCGTCGTACTGCGCGGTCTGGAGGTCGAGCTTCTTTGGCTTCTGGGTGTCCGGCGCACCCCATCGAGGAGAGTGGCGACCGTCGCGGTTGCCGCGTGCAGAGAGTGAAGGTTTCCTGCCCATGGGGCCACCCTACCCCCTCGGCGTCCCGAACGCAGCCCTTCCCGTGACTCCCGCATCGGAGCGAGGGCGGAGGTCGCTCAGCCGTGCTGCACCAGGAAGTAGATGATCAGCCCGAAGACGGAGACCATCACGGCGGTCTCCAGCTTGCTCACCATGCCGTCGTCGGAGATGGACTTCCACAGCACCAGCAGCGTCGGGAACGACAGCAGCAGCACGCTGGTGGTCTCGAGGTCGATGGCGAGCACCGCGCCGTGGGGGAGGTGGGGGATCACCCCGAGCTTGGCGAAGGTCGCCATCATGATGAGCGTGCACGGCAGCACCACGAAGGGCATCTGCGTGACGGCGCCGGACACGTTGGAGAGGGCCAGGTCGGTCTTCTTCTTGAAGTGCGCGCTGGCGATCATCAGGTAGCTCGCGATGCCCGAGAACAGGCTCACGATGATGGCCCCGACCATCTCCGAGTAGCCGCGGCGCGAGAGCGCTTCGACGAGCGCGTCGGCGAAGTCGCCCACCGCGTGCCCGCCCAGGAACGACCCCGCCATCCCGATGGCGCCGTACATCACGATGGGCCCGAGCGGCGGCCGCGGACCCTCGGTGGCCTTCGCCGCGCCGGGGGCCGTGGTGTCCGAGGAGGAGAAGCGCGCCAGCAGCTCGCGCACGGAGACCACCTGCACCCCGAGCAGCGCGATGCCGATGGCGTAGAGGTCGCCCGCCCCGAGGCCCTCGCCGCGGTGGTCGCCCGCGTCGAAGACCTTGAGCGTCAACATCATCGTGCCCAGCGCCAGGAACACCCCCGCCGCGCAGGCCAGCAGGTCGGCCCCGAGCTTGGTGATGGCCGACGGGAGCAGGGCGTGGCCGGTCTCGTTCTTCGGGAGCAGCGCGGAGTACACGCCGAAGATGAGGGCGTTGACGTGCAGCGTGAGGCAGGTGACCACGAAGGCCACGCGCGGCGCCGCCGCCACGACGAAGCCCAGCATGATGATCTCGGGCACGTTGGAGGCGAGGCCCGCCATGGTGCCGGCGACGAAGTCGTTCCATTTCTGGCGCTCGCCGAGGGCCTCGACGCACTTGATCATCGCCTCGCAGGAGCCGAAGACCAGCGCGAGCCCGCCGAGCCCGAGCAGCACCGGGGCGAGGAAGCCCGGCCCCACGTGCCCGTGGTGCATCCATGTGCCGAGCCCGCAGACGGCGGTGCCGCCCGCGAACATGTACTTCCACAGGGGAGAGTCCCCGCCGCCGCCACCCGACATAGTGCCGGGGTGAGTATCACGGCGCCGGGTGCGCTTGCACCCGACGACGCGCCGACCTTGCTTGCCGCCGCGGGCGCTTCGGGTTTATGAGCCACGGCGGTACCCGGGAGCCCTCCTCCCCGGGTGTGGAGAGGTTTCCTTGCGCTCGCGTGACGTGTCGACCCCCCGCGCCCTTCTGTCCCGCGGGCTCACGCTCGCCCTCGTCGCGCTGAGCATGCTCGCGCTCGGATGCAACAGCCCCGGCGAGCAGTACGACCTCCGCGGCGACGTGCGCCTCACGCTGCTGCACACCGCCGACTGGCACTCGCGGCTCTTTCCATACTTCCAGCAGGTCAACCAGACCGACCAGAACCTCGGGCTCGACCCCAGCAAGGCCCCCTTCGGCGGCGCCGCCCGGATGAACTACCTCATCCAGCGCGAGCGGCGCCACGCCGACCGCATCCTGCACCTCGACTCCGGCGACTGCTTCCAGGGCGCGCCGATCTTCAACTACTTCAACGGCGAGGCCGAGGTGCGCGCGCTCGCCCACACCGGCGTCGACGCCGTCGTCGTGGGCAACCACGAGTTCGACCGCGGGGCGCTCAACTTCGCCCGGCAGTTCTCCCGCTGGGGCTCCTTCGAGACCCTCGCGGCCAACTACCAGTTCGACGACCCCAACGTCCCGGGCTCGGCCGAGCTCGGCCGCTTCGTGCGCCCCTACGTCTTCTTCAACCTCCGCGGGCTCAAGGTCGGCGTCATCGGGATGGGCAACCTCTCGTCCATCACGTCCATCTTCGACCAGCCCAACCGCCTCGGCATCATCCCCCTCAACACCATCGAGACGGCCCAGCACTACATCGACCTCGTCCGCGAGCAGGGCGCCGACGTCATCGTGATGGTCAGCCACATCGGCCTCGAGGACGACATCCACACGCTCGAGCTCACCACCGGCGTCGACATCGTCCTCGGCGGCCACCTGCACATCGTGCTCAACCCGACGCAGGAGGTCACCGACTGCCGGCCCTTCGACCAGCGCGGCGCCCACTTCGTGCCCGAGCTCAGCGATGTCGTCGAGCGCACCGCCACCGCCGCCGTGTGCCCCGCCGACCAGTGCTGCGCCCCCAGCGGCGTGTGCCCGCCGTCCGGCGCCCGCAACTACTGGCAGCTCGCCCGCGGCTACCGCGCCCGCGCCTGCCGCCCGCGCCGCGCCATCCTCCAGCACTCCGGCGCCTTCATGAAGTACCTCGGGCGCCTCGACTCGGTGCTCTCCCGCGACCCCGAGCGCATCTACCCCGGCCACGCGCAGGACTACGACGCCCGCGACCGCTGGGAGGTCGTCTCGCACCGCTTCACGCTCTTCCCGGTCGACAGCACCGTGCCCGAAGAGCCCACGATGAAGAACCTCCTCGAGCCCTACGCGCGCGCCCTCGACTCGCTCGCCAACCTCGACAACCTCGTCGGCTACGCCCCGGTGGACATCACCCGCACGCCCACCAACGGCGGCGACTCCGCGCTCGGCAACCTCGTCACCACCAGCATGTGGCTGCGCCTCGGCGTGCAGACCGACTTCTCCCTCACCAACTCCCTCGGCATCCGCGACAACATCCCCGCCGGGCCCATCTCGCTCGACCAGATGTTCAACGTGTTCCCCTTCGACAACTCCATCACCACGATGAACCTGTCCGGCCGCGAGGTGCAGGAGATGTTCGACTTCGTCGCGCGCCGCTCCGCCGGCCGCGGCTGCAACTCGCAGGCGCAGATCGCCGGCGCCCGCGTGGTCATCGTCTGCGGCGCGTGCCCCAACCGCGTCGACGCCCAGGGTCAGCCCCTCACCAACTGCGCCGAGACCATCAACATCGGCGTCACCGACCGGCCCTGCGACACCGACGACGAGTGCAACCCCCCGCGCGGCTTCGACGCGACGCCCCCCGCCGAGCGCTCGCTCTGCGAGCCCAACGCGCACCGCTGCATGACCCCGCTCTCGCCCAACGCCTCCTACGCCGCGGCGGTCAACAACTACATCGCCGGCGGCGGCTCCGGGTTCTTCGTGCTCCAGCGCAACACCACGCAGGTCGACACCCGCGTCGAGCAGCGCGACGCCGTCGTCGACCTCGTGCGCAACGCCCGCCCCTGCGGCTACGACCCCACCGTCACCATCGAGCGCAACCGCCGCGCCGGGGTCACCGACCGCGCGCTCCAGTCCATCCCCGCGCACCCCGACGACGGCCTGCGCGATTGCCAGTCGGACAGCGACTGCATGTCCGACACCCTCGTCTGCGCCTGCGAGGGCCGCCAGGTCTACGACGAGGGCTCGCGCGTCTGCGGCACGGTCTCCACCTGCGCCGCCGGCGCCGGGCGCTGCGTGCTGCGCCAGTGCCGCGACGACATCGAGGCCCTCGTGCGCCGCAGCTGCCCGTCGCTCCCCAACGACGCCGCCACCCGGGCCTGCCAGTGCACGGCCTCCACCCGCGCGGCGCTCTCGTGCCGCATCCTCTCCTGCATCGATGACAGCACCGGCGCCCGGGTCGACGGCCGCCTCCGGATGGTGAGCCGATGAAGACCGCGCGCTCCTACGCCGCCCTCGCGCTGGTGCTCGCCAGCTGCGGCGGGGCGATCCCCGACCAGCACCAGGACGACCGCGCGGGCGGCGTCGCCACGGTGGTCGTCACCACCGCGGGCAACCGGGGCACCGCCGCGGCGCCGCTGCCCTTCTCCAGCGACGGCGTCCCGTTGCAGCTACAGGTGGAGGTGCGCTCGCGCGACAACCGCCGCGTCACGGGCTTCAACGGCTGGGTCGGGCTCTCCATGGCCCCGGGGCAGTTTCGCTCCGTGACGGGCCCGGAGGGGTCGGTGCTGGGCAACATGGTGAAGCTCACCGGCGGCGTGGCCACCGGGCTCGAGGTCACCGTCGCCCGCGGCTACGGCCAGTCGCGCGTCTGGGCCGAGGAGGGCGGGTACAGCCCCGTCGACCCGCGCCGCAGCCCCGCGCCCGCCTGCGCCAACGGCCGCGACGACGACGGCGACGGCCTCGTGGACTTCCCCGCCGACCTCGGTTGCGCCGCCGCCAACGACGACACCGAGCGCGCCGGCTCCTACGCCGTCGGCACCAGCGAGCCCATCTACTTCGACCTCCCCAACATCGTCGACATCCAGGGCCGCAGCGCCGTCACGCCCCTCCTCGGCGAGCGCGTCACCCTGCGCGGCCGCGTCACCCCCGACGCCCCTCCGGCGGACGACCGCCGGCACCGGCTCGTGGTCACGCAGACCGACAACTCGGGCTTCTTCGTCACCGACATCGACGACCGCTCGTGCGACGGCGGGCCCTGTTACAACAGCCTGTATTCGTTCAACTTCCGCTCGCCCGACGGCATGCGCCCCTGCGACCTCATCGACACCCTCACCGGGTCCGTCGCGGAGTTCGTGAGCACCACGCAGCTCGCGCAGCCCGGGTACCAGATCGGCCTCGCGTGGCGCCCCAACGACGCCGCCGCGGGGCAGTGCCTCATCCCCGACCCCATCGAGATCACCCCCACCACGCTCGCCATGGACATCCTCATGGAGCGCCACGAGTCGTCGCTGGCCCGGGTGCGCGAGGTGCTGCTGCCGTCCCTCATCGGCCCCGGGCTCGCGCCCAACGGCATCCCCTCGATGGGCGCCACCAACTGCGACCTCAACGCCGACGGGGGCATCGACTACGACGGCGGCCCGGAGAACCAGTGCGCCGACGCCTGCGCCGCGGACATCACCTGCTCGGAGTGGAGCAACTGGAGCCGCTACGGCCAGATCACCGTGACGCTCCCCGCGATGGGCGCCGGCGCCCGCGCGCGCATGGCCATCGCGCCGCGCATCGTGAACCCCAACTTCGACCCGCAGCGCCTGCGTGGCCCGTCGGCCACGGTGACGGGCACCCTCAAGCAGGTGGGGCCCAACTGGATCATCCAGCCCCGCTGCGGCTCGGACTTCGTGGTGCAGGGCGACGGCCAGACGGTGTGTGAGCATCCGCGGGACTGCTGCCTGCACGAGCGGTCGATCGCCGAAGAGTGACTGTCGGTTTCAGGGTGAAAGGGTACTCGATGAATCGCCGTTCGTACGCGAGGCGCAGCGCGCTGATCGCAGCCTTCCTGGGAGCGCCGTCCGCGTGGGCGCAGCAGCAGCAGCAGCCCCAGTCGCTCCAGATGCCGGTGCAGCCGGCGCAGCAGCCGGTGAACCAGGCCGCGCCCGGCACGCCCGCCCAGCCCGGCGACCCCGCGCACCCCGACTCCCGCGCGGGGCTCCCCCCGCCGTCGCCCAGCTCCGGGACCCAGCCCGCGGGCAACGACGTGCCGCCCCCGTCGCACCCGCCGCCCCCGCCGTCCGGCGGCCTCCCGCCCGGCGACCGCATGGCCCTCCCCGGCACCGCCGCGAGTGACCAGGGCCGCGCCGCGGCGCCCACCAGCCACGACTTCATCGACAC
Organism: Myxococcales bacterium; assembly: GCA_030652255.1. Lineage (GTDB taxonomy): Bacteria > Myxococcota_A > Polyangia > Polyangiales > SCUS01. Next base: position 30,587 of record JAUSAZ010000234.1, read on the forward strand.
CCGCATCACCTGGACCTTCGGCGACGACGACCTGCTCGCCGCCACGGGCCAGCGCGTGCCGGTGTCTCCGCTGCCCCGCATCGGCGACCGCTCGCAGTACCAGCTCTTCTTCGACGCCCTCAACAGCCGCTTCGCCGGCCGCGAGAACCTCACCCACCTCGCGATGTACGCGCGGGCGCCGGGCTTCATCCGGGGCGTCACCACCGAGGCCGCGCTCGTGCTCCGCGTCGACCTCTCGCAGCTCTCCAGCGGGTCGGGCAACCTCAACCAGTCCTTCTACGACGCCGGCACCTACCTCCGGATCTCGTACGCCCTCGGCCAGGGCCGCGGCAACCGCGACAACTTCGCGATCACCTTCTTCCCCTTCGACACCGACCGCTTCCGCCTCGGCTACCTCTGGGACCTCTCCTGGGGCGGCAACAGCGTGTTTCCGCGCCGCACCGGCCCCGCGCCGGGCGTGAAGCTCTCCCTCGACGTCGGCGCCCTCTCCCTCTGGGCGGGCTTCAAGACCTCCGGCATCGTGGTGCCGTTGGAGGTGGTTACCTCGTCGCGCGACATCGAGATCGTGCGCGTCGAGGAGACCCAGTACGCCGGCCTCGCGGGCCTCGGCCTCCGCGCCGGCGACAGCTTCCGCTTCGACCTATCGGGGGGCTGGTTCGCCCAGGGGCGCTTCGACTTCGCGGGCGTGCGCGGCCAGCAGGTGTACATCTTCGGCGCCTCGGCGCGCGCGGTGTACTCGTCGGGCCTGCGCACCACGCAGTCCCTCGACATGATGCTCTACCGCAACGACCCGACGGCCCCCTTCGTGGCCTTCGCGCCGGAGACCTTCTCCCCCGGCACGGTGCAGTACGCCATCTCCGCCGAGGCCACCGCCACGGCGCAGAACCTCGCGGACATCAACTTCCCCGGGCGAACGGCCATCCAGCCGGGCTTCGCGGGCGCCCTCCAGGGCCGCCTCAAGGCCGGGTACTTCGGGGCCAGCGTGACGGGCCTCTTCCGCGACGTGCCCTTCCTGCTCCGCGACGTGCCGAGCTTCATCCCCTTCCAGACGCTCCCCAGCGACGCGGTGGTGCAGCCCGAGCTCTTCTTCGCCGCGCAGATCGACTACACCCTCGCGCGCCTCCACATGACCCCGAGCCTCATCGTGGGCGTGCAGCTCCCGGCGACCTTCAGCTCCACGGTGCGCGAGGGTTCGCTGCTCTCGTCGCGCACCCTGGTCATCCGCCGCGCGGGCAACTTCTCCATCCTGCCCCCCGGCGAAGACCGCGTGCCCATCATCTCCGCGCGCGCCTCCTTCCGCTGGGACCTCTCCACCATCATGGCCGGCATCTTCTGGGTGCAGTACGTGCTCGACCAGAACAGCACCCTGCTCCAGGTCGACGCCTCGGGCACCCGCCAGGTGCGCGTGTTCCAGTCGCCCAACCAGCTGGGCTTCGGCATCACGGCGCAGGCCCGCTTCTAGGCGGCCAATCCCGCGTCGGCATTGGCGCGACGCGTGGGCTGTTGGTAGGGTTCGCGACGCGCGATGGCATTGTTCAAGGTCCGACCGTCCCGGGGTTCGTGGGCCTTCTTCGTGCTCATCACGGTGGCCGCGATCACCCGACGACAGTGGTCGCGGCACGAGCAGCAGGTCATCCGCCGTGACGGCCCCGCAGCGGAGAGCGCCCGCGCGCTCGCCACCTGCCTCTTCGGCCCCAACACCGCCTGGCTGCTCCGCGAAGACTTCGTCGAGCCCAACCCCAACCCCAACACCACCACCAACCCCACCGTCCAGGTGAAGGTCAGCCCCGGCGAGCAGCGGGCCCTCTGGGCGGCGCGCGTCGGGTCGTGGCTCCGCGCGCAGGCCGCGGGGCCGCTCTCGCACGAGTGGCCGTCGCGCTGCGTGGCCCCCCTCGACGAGCTCGACCAGCGCCTCCTGGCCGCCTCGCAGCGCTCGCCGACCCTCACGCTGACCATCCAGAACGTGCGCCGCATCCTCCAGGGGACCGCCCCGGGCCGCCTGCCCCTGGGGCCCCTCGGCGAGGGCCCCGCCGCCCGCGCCGCGGCCTCGCAGATCGAGCTGCTCAAGGCCGTCGACGACACCTCCGGCGCCTCGCTGCCCGCGCAGCTCGCGTCGCTCTTCTCCGACGTGCGCGACCTCTCCCTCGGCACCCGCGACCGCTGGAGCCCCTTCCCCCTGCGCCAGGAGCAGTTTCCGATGCCCCCGCCGGCCCAGGTGCCGCGGTGGCGCGACGTCCCGGCCGCCCACGAGCAGGCCGTGCTGGCCTCGCCCACGGTGTACTTCTACCGCTCCCTCGTCGACGGCCGCACGCACCGCGTGGACTTCGACCGCCGCTCGCTCAGCGACACCGAGGTGGGCAGCGCCGTGGCCTGGCGCGAGGCCCCGCGCGGCGGCGTGCTGCGGGCCTCCACCGAGCAGGGCGGGGCGCTCATCCCGATGGAGCCCACCACGCGGGTCATCGCGCTCCCCGACGAGCCGGACGTCACGCGCCGCGGCGAGGCCTTCGACTGGCAGGGCGCGGCGGGCCCCGACGGCCTCGCGTGGCTCACCCGCACGCAGGGCACCGTGCGGCTGCGGGCGCTCCGCTTCGACGAGCCCGGGCGCTGGAGCGAGGCCGTCACCCTCGGCGCCCCGGAGAGCCAGATGGGGGCCGTGGTCGCCCCGGAGGCCCTCGACGCCACGCGCTGGCGGGTGACCCTGCTGCGCCCGCGCGCGGTCGACGTCGCGGTGGAGCAGCACGTCGTCGCGGTCACCCCCGAGGGGCTCGTGGTCACCCCGGGCCCGCGGCTCGCGCCCGTGGTCTTCGCGTCGGTGCAGGGGATGCTCACCTGCGGCGCGGAGGGCGTGCGCTACGTGGCGCTGCTGGGCGCGCGGGGCATCGCGGTGCTCCGCATCGAGGGCGAGCAGCTGCGGTCGGCGCAGGCCACGGTGGAGGCGACGTGGGGCGCCGAGCCAACGCTGCGCTGCGACGCGGGCCGCGCGCTGCTGGTGTCCGACCCCCCGACGATGGCCGCCGCCGCGGTGGTGGTCACCTTCCCTGTAGGGCGCGACCCGGCGGTGGAGACCGTGCCGCCGCTGCCCTACGACCGAGGCGCGACGCGGATGCGCGAGGTGCTGCTGGTCGACGACGGCCTGGTCGCCGTGGCGGCGCACGCATCGGCGCTGCGGGCGTGGCGGCGGCCGCTCCAGGCGACGCGCTGGGAGCCCGGCGGGTACGTGGGCTCGCTGACGCCGGGCATCACCACGGTGCGCGAGGTGCGCTCGCTGCGGGGCGTCTCACAGGGCCGCACGCTGGCGGTGTGGGTCGAGGGCGACGCGGTCACCCGGCGCAGGGAGCCGGTGACCGGCGAGGCCGCGGAGGGCAGCGGCGCGCAGGCGACGCGGGTGGTCGAGACGCGGGCGCCGTTCCGGGTGCTGATGATGTCCGAAGACAGCGGGCGCAGCTTCGCGGGGCGCTGAGGCGGGGCCCGGCTCACTCCAGGTAGTCGAGCTCCTTGCCGTAGGTTTCCTCCATGCGCCAGAGCGACACCAGCGCGAGGGCGAGGCAGGCCGCGCCCACCACCGAGGCGCTCGCCACGATCGAGAGCCCGCGGGACTTCAGCCCGATGAAGGCCGCCGTGAGCAGGGGCACGCTCCCGCGCACGAAGTTGGGCACGCTGGTGGTCACCGTCGCGCGGAGGTTGGTGCCAAACTGCTCCGCCGCGATGGTCACGAACACCGCCCAGTACCCGATGCCGAAGCCCATCGCCGCGCACAGCGCGTAGAGCTCGGTGGCCGTCCCCCCGGTGCGGGTGAGGAACACCCCCACGAGGGCGGTGGTGAACAGCAGGAAGCCCAGCACCACCCTGCGGCGCGAGCCCAGCCACTGGCTCAAGGCCCCGCTCGCGAGGTCGCCCAGCACGAGCCCGAGGTAGGTCCACTGCACGGCGCTCGCGGCGCTGACGGCCCCGGCGACCCCGAAGGCCCGCGCGAACTCCGGCGCGCCCGTCACCAGGATGCCCACCACGAACCAGATGGGCAGCCCGATGAGCACGCAGCGCACCAGGCGGAACAGCCGCGGCGGCGACAGGAAGAGCATCCGCAGGTCGCCGCGCTTCACCGTCTCGTCGCGCACCCGGGAGAACATCCCCGACTCCAGCATCGAGACGCGGGTGAGCAGCAGCGCGAAGCCCAGCACGCCGCCGACGATGAAGGCCGTGCGCCAGGAGTAGTTCTTGCCGACGTAGGCCGCGAGCACGGCGCCGAAGAGCCCCACCCCCGCGACCACCGCCGTGCCGTACCCGCGGTGCTTCGCGGGCAGGGTCTCGCTCACCAGGGTGATGGCCGCGCCGAGCTCACCCGCGAGCCCGACCCCGGCCACGAAGCGCCAGAACTCGTACTGCCCCAGCGTGCTCACGAAGGCGTTGGCGATGTTGGCCGTCGAGTACAGCAGGATCGACCCGAACAGCACGCTCACCCGGCCCCGCTTGTCGCCGAGCACGCCCCAGAGCAGGCCGCCCCCCAACAGCCCCCACATCTGCCAGCTCAGGAGCGAGAGCCCCACGGTGAGGCTCTCCGCGGGCGGCACCCCGAGGTCGGCGAGGGACTTCGTCCGCACGATGGAGAACAGCAGCAGGTCGTAGATGTCGACGAAGTACCCGAGCGCCCCGATGAGCACCGTGGCGATCATCGTGCGGCGGGAGGCGGGCTCGACGGCGGAGGGGGTTGCCACGCGCGGGATGACACCCGACGCGGGCGACGGGCGTCAATCGTCGAAGGGCGGCGGCGCGGGGTAGCCGCCGGTCTCGCCATCGCGGGCCGCGGGGGGTTGCACCTGCGCGCGGTACGGCGCGGCCTCGGCGGTGGGGTCGGGCGGCGGCGGGGCGGCGCGATGCAGCCGGCGCTGCCACACCGCGACGGCGCCCCCGAGGCCCGCGGCGAGTCCGACCGCCGTCACCAGCGCTTCGATCAACATGGCGATACTGGCTATACCACCTGGCGGCGCTGCCGGTCGGAGACCCGCGCCAGCACCGCGTCGCGGAGGGCCTCGAGTCGGTCGCGCGCGAAGGCGAGCTGGGCCCCGTAGCCACGGGCGGCCTTCACCTCGTCGGGCCGCGACACCACCGCCACCCGCAGCGTGTCCGCCGTCGCCGCGCTGCGCGCCGCCGACCGCAGCAGCCGCGCGCCGTCGAGCGCCGCCATCGGGAGCGCCGCCACCAGGACGTCGGGGCGCATCGCCCCGAGGGCCAGCAGCACGTCGATGGAGGCCGGCCACGCGAGCACCTCGAAGTCCGGCGAGAACACCGCCGCGACCGCCTCGGGCGTCACCGCGTCGCCCTCCACCACGAACAACAGCGGCCGCACCCGCTCCACCTCCGGCGGGACCTCGTAGCCCTGGTGATCGAGGAAGCGCGCGAGGTCGCTGCGCAGCACGCGCCGGTGGCCGCCCGCGGTCTTGTGCGCGGCGAGGAGCCCCTGGGCGATCCACGAAACGACGGCGGGGCGGGTGACGCCGCAGTAACGGGCCACTTCTTCGGTCGTGAATTCCCGCTCTCCGAGCATCGCGAGCAACAGACTCGCACAAGCCCTTGACGACAGGAATCGTCGCTGGTAATCCCTCGTCTCCCTCGGACAGAGAGGGGCTGTAGCTCAGCTGGGAGAGCGCCTCAATGGCATTGAGGAGGCCACCGGTTCGATCCCGGTCAGCTCCACAACACCCAACGCATCCAACGCCAACGGATGCACCACCCTACCGGGTCCATGTCCTCACCGACATCGACCCGGTAGTGCTTTGTGGGCCCTGCGCGGCTTGATCCATCGCGGTGGGATGGAGCATCTTGCGCGCCCCATGCGCACCCCCTCCCTGCTCACGCTCACCCTCGCGCTGCTTCTCCCGGCCTGCGGCGCGCGCCAGCCGACCGCCACCAACACCCCCCCGGTGGCCGCCGCGGGCGACGCGCAGGTGAGCGCCTCGGCGGACGTCCCCGCGGCCTCGCCATGGCAGGGCCTCGGCCGGGCGGAGCTCTCCACGCTGGTGCGCGAAGACGCCCGCCGGCGGCTGGTCACCGAGGGGGAGCCCGGCTTCGACCCGGCGCAGATTGGCGCCTACGTCGCGACCCCGGCGCAGGCCCCGGAGCTGTCGGGGCGGCGGTGCGACCGGCTGCTCGACCTGGCCGTGGTGGCCCTCGCCAACGACGCGCTCGACGAGGCCGAAGGCCTGGTGCGCCTGGTGCGCGCGCGGGCCCGCAACCGCAACATGGTCTTCGCCGGCACGACGGTGCTGGCGGAGATCGCGCGGCGCCGGGCGGGGGAAGACCCGGCGGCGCAGCAGCGGGCCATCGAGGGGGTGCTGCGCGAGCTGCCGAAGGCCCGATTCGGGGCGGCGACGGTGGTGTTCCAGATGTACCAGACGCAGGCGCAGCTCGACGCCCGGGCGGAGCAGACGCGGCAGCAGATGGTGTCGCCGGAGACCGCCCGGGGGGTGCTGTGGTTCACCGAGGTGATGCCGGGCGTGGTGCGCGCCCGCGAGCGCTTCCTGGCGGCGGTGACGGCGGTGCGCGCCGAGCTCGACCGGCAGCCCGCGGAGCCGGAGTACAACTTCCGCGACGTCGACCTCGCGGGCCAGCGCGACGCCCGCCCGGTCAACGTGGCGGTGTGGGACGTGGGCACCAACCCCGACCTCTTCCGCGCGCAGCTCATCGAGAACCCGGGTGAGCCCTCCAACGGCCAGGACGACGACCACGACGGACTCGTCGACGACACCCACGGCATCGCGAGCGACCCCGACCCGGCGCAGACCGCCCTCTTCTACAACCCCGGCGAGGCGACCATCCGGCAGTACTCGCCCTTCCTCCGCGGGGTGATGGACCTCCGCGCCGGCATGGCCTCCACGCCCGCGGCCCAGCGGGTGCTCGAGCTCCAGCGCGGGGTCACCGACGCCGCGGCGGCGCGCGCCCTCGACCAGCGCCTCGACGAGGTGGGCGAGTGGGCCCACGGCACGCACGTCGCGGGGATCATGCTCCGCGGCAACCCCCACGCCCGCCTGGCGATCTTCCGCAGCGCGTGGGCGGGGGAGAGCCGGGTGTACGACCAGCGCGGCCCGACGGACGCCGAGCTCGACGCCGAGGCGGCCAACATCGACGCCATCGCGGGCTTCATCAACCGGCACCACGTCCGGGTGGTCAACGCGAGCCTCGGGTTCTCCCGCGAGTACGTGGAGGACGCGCTGCGCCACGAGCGGGCGCTCTACCGCACCGACGCCGACGTGCGCGCCCGCGCCGAGGTGGTGCAGCAGCGCCGCCGCGCCAACTGGCAGCGGGTGTTCACCGCGTGCCCGCAGACCCTCTTCGTGGTCGCCGCGGGCAACAGCAACCAGGACGTGGTGGAGTACGGCGAGGTGCCCGCGAGCAACGACGGCGCGACCAACCTGCTCGTGGTGGGCGCGGTCGACCGCTTCGGCCACTGGGCCACCTTCACCAACAGCAACCCCGAGCGCGTGCAGGTCTTCGACCACGGCGTCGAGGTCGACAGCCTCGTGCCCTCCGGGGAGCGCGTCCCGCTCTCGGGCACCTCCATGGCCTCGCCCAACGTCGCCAACCTCGCGGGCAAGCTCGCCGCGCTCGACCCGGCGCTCACCCCCGAGCGGCTCATCACCGTCATCCGCGAGACCGGCCGCCCCATCGCCGCGCCCTTCAACGGCCGCATCACCGACGAGGCCGCCGCCGTCGCCCGCGTGCGCCGCGAGCGCCGCCCGGTCGCCCCCGCCCGCCCCGCCGCGCGCTGAAGCTCCCGCTCGCCCCCTCCGCCTGCCCGATGCGCCGCACCAACCCCGACCTGAGCCCGCTGACGCCCGCCGTCGCGCTCCCGTACACCCCCGAGGAGATCGAGGCGGCTTTACAGGAGGTCGTATTGCCCGAGCGCCTCGCGCGGCTGGCGGCGGTGGCGGACGCGCGCCTCGGCTCCGTCGCGGTGGTGCTGGAGTCGGTCATCGACCCGCACAACACCGCCGCGGTGCTGCGCACCTCCGACGCGCACGGCGTCGGCGAGGTGCACATGATCGAGCTCGGCACGAAGCCCCTGCTGGCGAAGCGGGTGACCCGCGGGTGCGAGCGCTGGATGGACGTGGTGCTGCACGGCTCGACCCCGCCGTGCGTGGAGGCGCTGCGCGCCCGGGGCTTCGAGCTCTGGCTCGCGGACATGGCCGGCACCGCCACCCTGGAGGAGGTCGCCCGCCGGCCGAAGGTGGCGCTGGTCTTCGGCAACGAGCACCTCGGGGCGAGCGCGGAGATGCGCGCGGCCTGCGCAGGAACCTTCTCCGTGCCCATGCGCGGCATGGTCGAGAGCCTCAACGTGTCGGTGGCCGCGGGCATCGCCCTGCACGCCGTGACGAAAGACCGCCCGGGCGACCTTGGCGAGAGGGAGTCCCGTGCGCTAAGAGCGCGCTTCCTGATGGAGAGCGTGCGCAGCCCCGAGCTGGTGATCGAGCGCTGGCGACAGTCGCAGGTGCGGCCGTGACCGTGCGCGTCGAGCGCGCGAAGAGCGACTCCCCGAGGCTGCCGCTGACGCTGCTGGGCGCGGCGCTGTGCGGCTTCCTGGGCTACCGCGGGGCGCTGGCGGTCCCGTGGCCGCGGGAGATGGAGAGCGGCGGCGGTCGCTCGGGCGCGGCGGAGCCCGACGAGCCCGCAGCCCCGGCGGCCGCGGTCGACGGCGGGCGGGCGGTGGTGCTGGCGCCGGCGGTGGTGGTGCCGCGCGCGCCGGTGCGGGTCAACGCGGGCGCGCTCCAGGGCTGCGGCGACGGCGAGGAGACCGACCTGGCCCCGGCGGCCTGCGACGCGCCCGCGGCGGTGGAGGCGGCCCTGCGCGCGCGGCTCGCGGAGGTGCTCAGCCGCTGCCCCTCGGCCATGGAGGCGGCCCGCGACCCGTCGCGGATGCTGAGCATCGGACTGCGCGTCGACCGCCCGCGGCGCCGCCTCGCGGTGCTGCTCGGGCGCAGCTCGTCGGTCGCCGATCGGCTGTCCTACGTGGCCTGCGTGCGCGAGCAGATGGGCCCCATGGCGGGCCTCTGGGCGCTGCCCGCGGCGCACCCGCGGTACCTGTACTACTTCGTCGCGCGCTTCGGTCCGCTCGGGGCTGGCGACGTCGTACCAACACCCGCGCCCGCGCCGACGCCAGCGCCCGCACCCGCGCCCGCGCCCGCACCCGCGCCCGCGCCCGCTGCGACCCCGGAGCCCGCGCCTGCTGCGACCCCGGAGCCCGCGCCCGCGGGGCTGCCGAGCGCGTCCGACCTGCAGCGCATGCGCTCGCTCGGGCCCGCGGCGGTGACCTGGAGCGTGGCGATCATCCGCGACGCGCCGCGCACCGGCGCCATCGTCGGGCGGCTGGTGCAGGGCACCGCGGTGGAGATGGTCGACCGCCGCGGGGCCTGGTACGCCATCCGCTGGGGTCGCAGCGGCACCAACGTGGGGTGGACCTTCCGGCAGGCCATCGGGCAGTAGGCCTGCGGGCGGGCGCCGGGGCGTCGTCGCTGGTAGTAACAGCGGCACCAACGCCAATGAGGGACTCCATCGAAGCCGGGCCGTCGTTCTTCTCCGTGCTGGGCTCGCGCCGCAGCGTGCGGGGCTACCTGCCCGAGGAGGTCCCGGCGGCGACGCTGGAGTCCATCTTCGGCGCGGCGCAGCAGGCGCCCTCGTGGTGCAACATCCAGCCGTGGCGGGTGTGGGTCACCCGCGGCGCGATGACCCGCGCGGTCGTCGACGCGATGCTCCACGCGGCGGACACCGAAGGCCCCGCGCCGGACTTCGCGTGGCCGCCGGAGTACCCCGAGCCCTACCTCCAGCACCGCCGCGAGTGCGGCGGGGCGCTCTACGCCGCGATGGGCGTGGCGCGCGACGACAAGGCCGGCCGCCACGAGGCGTGGATGAGAAACTTCCGCGCCTTCGACGCGCCGCACATCGCGATGGTGGCCATCGACCGCCGCTTCAACCACTACGCGATGCTCGACCTCGGGTGCTGGCTGCAGTCCGTGCTGCTCGGCGCGCTCACCCTCGGCGTGTCGACCTGCGCCGAGGCGAGCCTCGCGACCTTCCCCGGGGCGGTGCGTGGCGTGCTCGGCATCCCCGACGAGCTCGGCCTCGTGGTGGGCATCGCCATGGGCTACGAAGACCCGAGCGCGAAGGCCAACGACTGCCGCACCACGCGCGCGCCGCTCGCGGCCAATGTGCGCTTCGTGGGCTGACCGCCGTACCCCGCGCCCTCGCGTCGCGCTGAATATCTCCTCATGTAACGCCGCCCGCGGCCGATGATCATCAGCAGAGCCCGCCGAGGGACGCCCGCGAATGAGCGGGCGCCGCGGGCCCCATCGGGCGGAGGGATGTCGGTGATGCCATCGAAGGAAGTGGTCGATCGTCTGAGGGGCGCCGAGGTGGTCGCGCGGGCCGCGGAGGCCCACGCCGACGCGGTGGGCGACCGGCTCACCGACATGCTCCAGCCGTACTCGCGGCGGGGCGACGAGATCCCCGACGTGGGCACCGCGATGGCGCTGCTGGGGCGCCGATTGAAGGCGATCGGCGAGGCGCTGCGCGCGGCCGACCGGGCCAGCGAGGCCGGGGACGCGGACGTCGAGGCGGCGCTCGCGCGGAGGGACGCCGCCATCGCGGAGTACGACGCGGCCTTCAGCGAGACGGCGATGCTGGTGTCGGTGCTGCTGCGGGCGGTGGGCGAAGACGCGCTGGCGATGCGAGTGCGCCCCTCGTCGACCCGGCCGGGGCGCATGGCCGGGGACGACGAGGCGGGCTGAGAGCCGGAGGGTCGACTACGCCGCGGTGCGCACCGCGTTGTCGTTCTTCGGGGCGGGCGCCACGAGCAGCTCGCCCGCGTCGCCCACGGGCTCCAGCGCGGCGGCGAGCACCTCGCGCATGTCGTCCGCGAAGATGAACTCCATCGCCTCGCGCACGCTCGCGGGGATCTCCTCGAGGTCGCGCTCGTTGCGCGCCGGGAGGATCACCCGGGTGATGCCCGCGCGGTGCGCCGCGAGCACCTTGGCCTTGATGCCGCCGACGGGCATCACCTTGCCGCGCAGGGTGCACTCCCCCGTCATGGCGGTGTCGGGCCGCACGCGCCGCCCGGTGAGCAGCGAGGTCAGCGCCGTGAACATCGTCACGCCCGCGCTCGGGCCGTCCTTGGGCACCGCGCCCGCGGGGACGTGGATGTGCACGTCGTGCTTCTCCAGGGCGTCGGCCGGGACGCCGAGCTCCTCGGCGTGCGAGCGCACGTAGGTGAGCGCCGCGCGGGCCGACTCCTTCATGACGTCGCCGAGCTGCCCGGTGATCTCCAGCGCGCCCTTGCCGGGCATCCGCGACGTCTCGATGAACAGGATGTCCCCGCCCACCGGCGTCCACGCGAGGCCCGTCGCCACGCCCGGCGCCGCCGTGCGCTCGGCCACCTCGCTGAAGAACTTCGCCCGCCCGAGGTACTTCGCCACGTCCGCGGCGTCGACAATCACCCTCGTCGGCGCGTGGTCCGTCGCCCGCGCGACCTCCAGGGCCACCGCGCGGGTGACCTTGGTGATCTCCCGGGTGAGCTGCCGCACGCCGGCCTCGCGGGTGTAGTCCCGCGCGATGGTGCGCAGCCCCTCGTCGGTGAAGCCGAGCACCTCGTCGGGGATCGCGTGCTCCTTGCGCTGCTTGGGCACCAGGTGCTGCTTCGCGATGAGCACCTTCTCCTCGGTGGTGTAGCCCTGGAGCTCGATGATCTCCAGGCGGTCGCGCAGCGGCGCGGAGATGGCGCCGAGGTCGTTGGCCGTGCACACGAAGAGCACCTCCGAGAGGTCGAAGGGGATCTCCAGGTAGTGGTCGGTGAAGGTCTTGTTCTGCTCCGGGTCGAGCACCTCGAGCAGGGCCGCCTCGGGCGAGCCGCCCCACCCGCTGGTGAGCTTGTCGATCTCGTCGAGCAGCACCACGGCGTTGCGGGCCTTCGCCTTCTTCATGGCGCCGAGCACCCGGCCCGGCAGCGCGCCGACGTAGGTGCGCCGGTGCCCGCGGATCTCCGCCTCGTCGCGCACGCCGCCGAGGGAGATGCGCACGAAGGGCCGGCCCGTGGCGTCGGCGATGGACTGCCCGAGGGAGGTCTTGCCCACCCCCGGCGGGCCCGCGAGGCACAGGATGGTGCCGCGGGAGTTGCCCGTGAGCTTGAGCACCGCCATGTGCTCGAGGATGCGCTTCTTCACGTCGTCGAGGCCCGCGTGGTCGGCGTCGAGCTGGGCCGACACGGCGTCCACGTCGTCCCTCGCGGCGCTGCGCTTCGACCACGGCAGGTCGCCGATGAGCTCCAGGTACGTGCGGATCACGTGGCCCTCGGCCTGCTGCCCGCTCATGGACTCCAGCCGGCGCAGCTCGCGGTCGGCCACGGCGCGGGCCTCCTCCGGGAGACCGGCGTCGTCGAGCTTCTTCTTGAGCGCGGAGAGCGCGGCGTCGCCGTCGGGCTCGTCGCCGATCTCCTTCTTCATCGCGCGGATCTGCTCGCGCAGCAGCGCGTCGCGCTGGTTGCGGTTGACCTCCCGGCGCACGTCCTGGTCGATCTTGCTCTTGATGTCGTTGAGCGCGCGCGCCTCGGAGACGAGGCCCGCGACCAGCCGCAGCCGGGCGCCCACCTCCACCTCGCGGAGCACGTCGATCTCCTTCTGAGCGGGGAGCCCCAGGAGCGCGGCCACCTGGTCGGCGACGCGCCCGGGGTCGGACTCGTCGGCCTGCACGGCGCCGAGCGAGCCGCCGTTGCGCGAGGCCAGCTCGGTCACGTGCTGCTTGAGCGACTGGGCCAGCAGCCGCGACTCGGCGGCGTCGGCGGTCTCCTCGGGCAGCGCCTCGCCCTCGGCCAGCCAGTAGGGCTCGCTGCGCGCCAGGCCCGTGAGCCGGAAGCGCGCGAGGCCCTCCAGCACCACCCGGTACCCGCGGTCGCGGGTGCGCTCGATCTGCACCACCCGCGCGAGGGTGCCGACCTCGTGCAGGTCGCCGAGGCTGGGGTCGGACACGCTCGCGTCGCGCTGGGTAACGACGCCGATGAGGGAGCGGGGGCCGAGGTCGTCGAGCAGGGCGACCGAGCGCGTGCGCCCGACCGGGAGGGTGAGGGTGGTGCCAGGAAACAGCGTCCCGCTGCGCAGCGGCAGCAGGGCGAAGGGGGACAGGGGCATCGCGGGGTCGCTTCGGTGGCTCATTGTCGTGGGACTCCTTCCGCAGTCACGTCGTCAACGGACGCAGGCCATCGCCGGATCGGAGGACACGCGTCGTGCCCTCCGTCGGTATGCCGCCTGCGCGTCGTCGCCCCCGATCACCGCTTCGCGCCCGCTGAAGATTGGTGACCCCACTCAACATGGTGGGGCCCCTCGGCGCTGCGTCGGTGGGGGAGTGAACGGAAACTAAACTCGTTCACCCGATCGTCAAGGCATCGCCCTGATTTGCCCGGTCATTTCAAACTTGCAATGACCACATATGCATCGGTGAAATGTACGGGGCTCGGACACTATTCAAGTTCACTTGAAAACAGCCATCCCAGGCCATGGCACGGGTAGTGCTCAATGGAGTCTCGGCGGCGGCGCCGGCGTCCTCCCCCCCCAACGCCTATGGTGCCGCCGCTTTATTAATTCTCCTCTCCGCGCTGGGGCGCGGGGGTCACACCCGTGGATGCACCCGTCATCCCGAGGCGATCTTCGAGGAAGGTGAACATCCGGGTGAGCCGGCGAAGCTCATCGGAGCGCTGCGTCCCGGCCCCGTGGCCGACGTCGCGCTGCATGTAGAAGTACAGCGGCGCGCTCCCGGCCTGGGCGTCCTGGAGCCGCGCGGCGAACTTGGTCGAGTGGCCCCAGTGCACGCGGGTGTCGTGGTCGGCGGTCTCGATCCACGCGGCGGGGTAGCGCTCGCCGTCGCGCACGCGGTGGTAGGGCGAGTAGGCGTGGAGCCAGGCGAAGGCGTCGGGGCGGGCGGGGTCGCCGTACTCGCTGGTCCAGATCTCCGCCGGGGGGAAGCGCGCGAAGCGGACCATGTCGTAGAGCCCCACGCTCGCGAAGGTGGCCGCGAAGCGCTCGGGCGCGCGGGTGAGCATCGCGCCCATGAGCAGTCCCCCGTTGGATCCGCCGTTGATGGCGATGCGGGAGGGCGAGCTCCACCGGCTGCTGGAGAGCCACCCGAGGACGGCCTCGAAGTCCTCGTAGACGTGCTGCTTGTTGCCCATGGCGCCGGCCTGGTGCCACTCCTCGCCGAACTCCCCGCCGCCGCGCAGGTTGGCCACGACGTAGATGCCTCCGCGCTCCAGCCAGTAGAGGGGATCACGGCGGAAGGTGGGGAGCAGCGACACGTTGAAGCCGCCGTAGCCATAGAGCAGCACCGGGTTGGTGCCGTCGGCGGTGGCCGCGCGCGGGCGGAGGATGAAGGCGTTGATGGGGGTGCCGTCGCGGGAGGGCACCGCGGCGCGCTCGACGACGAAGCGCGAGAAGTCGACGTCGGCGGTGGCGTGGTCGACCACCTGCGGGCGCAGCCCCGAGGGGCGCGCGTCGACGGCCATCACCGCCGAGGGCTCGAAGAAGGACTGGAACCCGAACACCACCACCGGGCTGCCGCTGTTGGACACGACCGATGGCGCGCTGCCTTCGGCGGGCAGGGGGATGTCCCGGGGGTCGGCGCCGTCGAGGGTGAACGAGCGCAGGCGCGAGGCGATGTTCTGGAGGGACGACACCACGAGGCGGTCGCCCGCGAGGGTGAAGTCCTCGATGGGGTGCTCGCCCTGCGGGACGACGGCGCGCCACGGAGCGGCCGCGAAGAGGGCCGGCTCGTCGCGCACGGCGGTCGAGGGAGGCGCGGCGATCAGCGTCGCGGCGGGGGCGCCATGGAGGGCGAAGCGGGGCGCGCGGTCGTTGCTGAGCACGAAGGCCCGGCCGCGGTGCACGGTGCCGCGGGAGATGCTCTCGCGGCCGACGACCACGGGCGCCGCGCGGGGGAGCGCGCCGCGGGCCACCGGGGCGCGGCGGTCGACGAGGAGCACGTCCGAGCGGCTCCAGCCGCGGAAGAGGTTGACCACGAGCCAGCGGCCGTCGTCGGACACGTCGGGCGACGGGGCGTGGGTGCGCTCGGCGACGTCGAAGACCCGGGCGTCGGCGGCGCCGTCAGGCGCGGCCCCGAGGCGGTGGAAGAACAGCGCGCGCCAGTAGGTGTCCTCCGCGGCGGGGTCGTGGTGGGCTTCGCCCGCGCGGGGGTAGCGGGTGAAGTAGAAGCCCGACTCGTCGGGCAGCCACGACAGCCGGCACCACTTGGTGTGCGCGATGGCCTCCGGGAGCATGCGCCCGGTGGCGACCTCCATCACGCGCAGGGTGCTGCGCTCGTCGCCGTTCTGCGAGACCCCGAGGGCCAGGTAGCGGCCGCGGGGGGAGGGGGCCATCCAGTCGACGGCGCTGCGCTCGCCGAGGGTGTGCGGGTCGAAGAGCTGCCGCGGCGCCGACCACGCGCCCGCCGCGCTGCGCTCGCTGGTCATGACCACAGCCTGCTCGCGGTCGCCGTCGCGCTTCGTGTAGAAGACCCGCGACCCGCCGAGGGAGGCGCCGCGGAGGTTGCCGATGGCCAGGAGTTCGCCCAGGCGGCGGGTGATGTCCGGCCGGGGGTGCGCGGCGAGGTAGGCCTCGCTGCGGGCGTTCTGGGCCTGCACCCAGGCGGCGGTGACCGGCGACTCGGTCTCGAGCGCGCGGTAGGGGTCGGCCACCTCGACGCCGTGGAGGGTGTCGGTGACGGCCCCGGCGCGGGCGGGGGCGTTGATGGCGTCGGTGTCGCGCGCGGCCGGGGGCGGGTTTACCGCGACAGGTAAGGTGGGCGCGGCCGGGGGCGGCGTCGGCGGGGCGATGGGGCGCGCGCAGGCGAGGGCCGCGAGGGGGAGGAGGGCGAGGAGGGGGCGTCGCATGACGGCGGAGGATGCCACCGAGCGGTCGCGGGACGGGAGTCGCCAACCGGCCCGCGGTGTGCGGTATGGTCCCCGCTACGATGTTGACCCGACGAGATCTCCTGACGGGTGTGGGCGCCTCGGTCGCGCTCGGTACCGTGGGCTCCGGCTGCGATGACACCGCCACGCCGCCGGCGGGCGACGCGGGGGTGCCGATCTACGACAGCGGCCCGGCGGTCGACGGCGGCCCTGCCATCGAGATGGTGGACTTCCTCCACGGCGTCGCGAGCGGCGACCCGCTCACCGACCGGGTGATGCTCTGGACCCGCGTGACCCCGCGCATGGGCGTGGAGGGCACGGCGGTGGTGCGCTGGGAGCTGTCCACCACCGTGGACTTCGCGGCCATCGTCAGCAGCGGGAGCTTCAACACCGCCGCGGTGCGCGACTACACCGTGAAGGTCGACGCGGGCGGGCTCAGCGCCGGGACGACCTACTACTACCGCTTCTCCGTCGGCGCCGCGCGCTCGCCGGTGGGCCGCACCCGCACCGCGCCCGAAGGGGCCGTCGACCGCCTGCGCTTCGCCGTCGTGTCGTGCTCCAGCTACGCCCACGGGTACTTCCACGCCTACCGCGACATCGCCGAGCGCGCCGACCTCGACGCGGTCATCCACCTCGGGGACTACATCTACGAGTTCCCCAACTACCTCTACGGCAACGTGCGGACCTACGACCCGCCCACGCCCGTGGTCACGCTCTCCGACTACCGCCGGCGGCACGCCCACTACAAGCGCGACGCCGACCTGCGCGCGGCGCACCAGCAGCACCCCTTCATCGTCGTCTGGGACGACCACGAGTTCGCCAACAACACCTGGCGCGACGGCGCGGACAACCACTTCCCCGAGACCGAGGGGCAGTGGAGCGTCCGCAAGGCCGCCGCCCTCCAGGCGTACTTCGAGTGGATGCCCATCCGCGAGCTGCCCGAGGGGCGCATCTGGCGGAGCTTCTCCTTCGGCAACCTCGTCGACCTGATGATGCTCGACACCCGCATCTGGGGGCGCTCCATGCAGGAGGTCGAGCCCACCGCCAACCCGGCCCGCACCCTCCTCGGCGCCGACCAGGAGCAGTGGCTCCTCGGCCGCGTGTCGACCTCCACCGCGCGCTGGAAGGTGCTCGGGCAGCAGGTGCAGGTCGGGCCCATCCGCCCGGAGGTCAACCCCGACGGCTGGGAGGGCTACCCCGTGGCCCGCACCCGCTTCCTCCAGGCGCTCAACACCATGCGCTCGGCCAACGTCGCCGTGCTCACCGGCGACATCCACTCGTCGTGGGCCATGGACGTCGCGATCGATCCCTTCACCCCCGCGGCGTACAACCCCGCCACGGGGCAGGGCTCGCTCGGGGTGGAGTTCATCACGCCCGCCATCACCTCGCCGGGCGACTCCCCCATGGCCGACGTCGCGCCCCTCCTCGCGCAGAACCCCCACCTCCGCTACGGCAACCCCGCGCTGCGCGGTTTCATCATCCTGGACTGCACCCCGGCGCGCCTGCAGGCCGCGTGGTTCCACCTCCCGGCGGGGAGCATCGAGATGCGCGACCGGCAGCGCACGGCCTTCAGCGCGGCGTGGAGCACCCTCCACGGCGCCAACCGGCTCTCCGCCGGCGGCGAGGCCGCGGCGCCCCGAGACAACCCCCCGGCCCTGGCGCCGTGGGAGCCCGCCTGACCGCCCGGGGCTCCATGAACGCTCGTTCGGTGCGACGCTGGCTGGGTCTCGGGGTGCTCGCCACGGCGTGCGCCATGGGTGCGGACGTCATCGATCCCAACGAGTTCGACGGCGGCGAGCTGCCGCCGAAGAAGGACGCGGGCGCCGACCTCGACGCCACGGTCATCCCCGACGGCGGCGTCACGGGCCGGGTGTGCCGCAACCTCGACGACTGCACCGGGCCCGACCTCTGCTCCAACGCGCAGGCCTGCGTGGCGCACCGCTGCGTGGTGGTCGGCGGCAACGCGGGCTGCGACGACGGCGTGGCGTGCACCGACGACACCTGCGACGCCGTGGGGGGGCGCTGCGCCCACGCCGCGGTCGACGCGCGGTGCCCGTCGGGGCGCTTCTGCGCGGGGGCCCGCGGCTGCGTCGACGTGGTGCCGTGCGAGCGCGACGCCGACTGCGCGGGCCTCGCGGGCGACGTGTGCTCCGGCGCCTGGACCTGCGACACCACCCGGCTGCGATGCACCCAGGGCGCCCCCTACGACTGCTCCGACGACGACCCCTGCAACGTCGACGTGTGCACCCCCGACGGCACGCCGCCCACCTGCGGCCACCGCGTGGCGGACTTCAGCAGCGACCCCCTGCACTGCGGCGCGTGCGGCAACGCGTGCGCCGTGGGCCCGCACCAGACGACGAGCTGCGCCGCGGGGGTGTGCGCGTACACCTGCGAGACGGCGTACCTCGACACCGACCGATCGCCCGCCAACGGGTGCGAGTGCAGCCCCGGCGCCATCGACACGCCCGACGTGACCTTCGAGGACAACAACTGCGACGGCGTCGACGGCGACGCGCGCGGCGGGGTCTTCGTGTCGCCGCGCGGCAACGACTCGGCCGACGGTTCGATGGCGGCCCCGCTGCGCACGCTCACCGCGGCGGTGGCGGCGGCGGCGCGCTCCACGCCCCGGCGGGTGGTGTTCGCCGCGGTGGGGAGCTACCCCGAGGCGCTCGAGCTGCGCGAGCCGGTGAGCATCTACGGCGGCTACGACGACGCGCGCTCGTGGGCGCGCACCCGCGACGCGGCGACGGTGATCGAGCCCGGCCCGGAGGGCGTGATCGTGCGCGGGGTGACCGACAACGTCGAGCTGCAGCTGGTGACCGTGCAGTCGGCCGCGGCGACCACGCCAGGCACGACGGCCTACGGGGTGCGGGTGATCGGGTCGAGCGGGCGGGTGCTGCTCAACACCTGCGCGATCACGGCGGGCGACGGCGCGCCGGGCGTCGCGGGCATGCCGGGGATGACGGGCGCGACCGGGGCCGTGGGCGGCACGGCGGGTCGGCCGACGCCGGGCGCGGCGGGGCAGTCGATGTGCGGCAGCGCAGGCGGCTCCGGGGGCTCTGGGGTGAGCGGCACCAACGACGGCAACCCCGGCGCGCCGGGGCAGGGCAACATGGCGGGCGCGGGGGCGGGCGGCGCGGCGGGGCGGCAGGGCGGCGGGTGCTGCAGCTCGTCGAGCAACGTCGGGCGGCCCGGCAGCCCGGGCGGCGTCGGCAGCCCCGGGGCCAGCGGGACCAACGGCATGGCCGCGGAGGTCTTCGGCACGGTGCGCAGCGAAGACGGGGTGTACATGCCCGCGAACGCGACGGCGGGCACCGACGGCAGCGGCGGCGGCGGCGGCGGCGGCGGCGGCGCGGGCGGCGGCGACCGCGACGGGTGCCCCTTCTGTAGCTCCGGGACGAGCGGCGGCGGCGGCGGCGGCGGCGGAGGCGGGTGCGGCGGCCGCGGCGGCACGGGCGGCGCCTCGGGCGGCGGGAGCATCGCCGTGATGAACGTCGGCTCCAACGTGCGCGTCGAGCGCTGCCAGCTCACCACCGGGCGCGGCGGCGCGGGCGGCGCGGGCGGCAT
>JAUSAZ010000007.1 GCA_030652255.1 Myxococcales bacterium
CGCCGCAGGTCGCCGCCCGCCCGTCGAGGCCCCCGCCGCAGCGCCCCTCGAAGGCACCGCCGCCACACCAGCAACAGCAGCGCCCCTCGAAGGCCCCGCCGCCGCAGCAGCCGGTCGTTGCCCGCCCCTCGAAGCCGCCGCCGCCCCCCGCCGCGCCGCCGCCGCCGCCCGTCGAGGCGAGGCGCGTCCACCTGCCGCTGGAGAGCCACGCGGCCGGGGTCGACCCCTACGGCGAGCCCGAGTTTCCCGACGACACCTCCCCCGCCCACGCGGTGCTGATGAACGTCGTGCTGGTGCGCGCCCCGGACGCCGCCCGCGCCACCCTCGCGGACGCCGGCACGCTGCTCCTTCGCAAGGGCGAGACGGTGCTGGTCGAGGCCGACCGCGGGAGCGTGCTCGCCGTCGTGGCCTTCCCCTCGCGGCGACAGCTGGTCGAGGCGCGGATGATCCCGCGGGTGCTGCGCCGCTCGGACGAGGGCGACCTCAAGGCCGAGACCCGCGCCCGCCTGAAGGAGGCCGAGGCGGTGCGCTCCACGGCCGACATCCTGCGCGCGCTCGACCTGCCCGCGAAGGTGCTGCGGGTGGAGATCTCCCGCACCGGCCAGCGCGTGGTGGTGCACCTCTCCAGCGAGGATCGCATCGAGCTGCGCGAGCTCGGGCGGCAGCTCAACCAGGCCCTGCGAAGCCGGGTGGAGATCCGCCACGTGGGCTCGCGCGACGCCGCCAAGGCCATCGGGGGCGTCGGGCCCTGCGGCCTCCAGCTTTGTTGCAACACCTTCCTGGCGGAGTTTGCGCCGGTGTCCATCCGCCACGCCAAGGAGCAGGGCCTCGCGCTCAAGCCCGAGCGGGTGAGCGGCGTGTGCGGCCGGCTGATGTGCTGCCTCGTGTACGAAGACGCGTTCTACCGCTCGCAGCGCTCGCTCTTCCCCAAGCCCGGCAAGCGGGTGCTCACCCCGAAGGGCGAAGGGCGCGTGCGCGACGTCGACGTGCTCGCCCGCACCGTGCGGGTGAGCCTCAACGAGGGCGGGGTGGAGACCTTCCCGGTGGATGCGCTATTACCAGCGGCGCCTCCCCCGGCCGGGGCCCCCAACAGCGCCCCGTAGCTTCGATCCCCCCACCCACCGTCTCCCGCCGCCGCGCGTCGACCCTGCACCGCCGGTGGAGACCCCACGAAGACCGCCAATGACCCAGCGCTTCTACGTCACGACCCCGATCTATTACGTCAACGGCTCGCCGCACATCGGGCACGCGTACACCTCCGTCGTGGCCGACGCGCTCACGCGCTACCACCGGATGCGGGGCGAGCGGGCGCGCTTCCTCACGGGCACCGACGAGCACGGGCAGAAGATCGAGCGCGAGGCCGTGAAGGCGGGCGTCACCCCGCAGGCCTTCGTCGACGACGTGAGCACGCGCTTCCGCGAGCTGTGGCCGAAGCTGGGCGTGCAGCCCGACGATTTCATCCGCACCACGGAGCCGCGCCACGTCGAGGGGGTGCAGAAGTGGTGGCGCAAGGTGCGCGACGCGGGCGACCTCTACAAGGGCACCTACAAGGGCCTCTACTGCGTCGCGTGCGAGGGCTACAAGACCGAGAAGGAGCTGCTCCCCGGCGCGCTCTGCCCCATCCACGAGCGCCCGGTGGAGACCCTGGAAGAGGAGACGTGGTTCTTCCGGCTGTCGAAGTACCAGGAGCCGCTGCTCAAGCTCTACGCCGAGCACCCGGAGTTCGTGCTCCCGGAGACGCGGCGCAACGAGATCGTGTCCTTCGTGCAGGGCGGCCTCGACGACCTCTCGGTGTCGCGCTCCAACTTCACCTGGGGCATCCCCGTGCCCGACGACCCCGGGCACGTGATCTACGTGTGGTTCGACGCGCTCTTCAACTACCTCACGGCGGTGGACGGCACGGCGGAGGCGGAGTTCTGGCCGCCGCAGATCCAGCTGGTGGCCAAGGACATCGTGCGCTTCCACGCGGTGTACTGGCCGGCCTTCCTGATGAGCGCGGGCTTCCCCCGGGAGAAGCTCCCCACCACGGTCTGGACCCACGGGTACCTGCTCTCGGGCGGCCGCAAGACCTCCAAGACCCCGGGGCTCACCGCGGTGAAGACCCCGGGCACCACCGACCCGGTGCGCATCGCCGACGTGCTCGGCGCCGACGTGCTGCGCTTCTACCTCCTGCGCGAGGTGGGCTTCGGCCAGGACGGCGAGTTCTCCATTCCCGGCATCATCGGGCGGGCCCGCGCCGAGCTCGGCGAGACCGTGGGAAACCTCCTGCACCGCGCGCTGCCCTTCGTGGGGAAGTACTTCGAGGGGAAGGTTCCCGCGGCGAGGGACGAGGACCTCACCGACGCCGAGCGCAACCTCCGCACGCGCATCGCGGCGCTGGTCACCGAGGTCGGCGCGGCGTGGGACACCCTCGCAATGCACCGCGCCCTGGAGCTCACCATCGAGGCCGCGCGCACCGCCAACCGCTACTTCGACGAGACGGCTCCGTGGAAGCTCGCGAAGTCCGAAGACCGCACCCGCCTCGGGGTGGTCATCGCCCACGTGCTGGAGATCGTGCGCGTCGTGGCCGTGATGCTCTCGCCGGTGACCCCCGCGAAGAGCGACGAGCTGCTCCACCAGCTGGGCCTCGACCCCGTCGCCCCGCGCGAGGACGTCGACCAGTGGCCCCTCTCCTGGGGCGGCCTCGCGGCGCACACCGTCGTGCGCCCCGGGCAGCCCGTGTTTCCCAAGTACGACCCGGCCACCGAGGCGGCGATGCTGCTCAGCCTCGATGTCCGCGACGCCGAAGCGACCCCGAAGAGCACCCCAAAGACCATGAGCACCGAAGAGAAGCCCGCCGAGACCGCCGCCGCCCCCGTCATCGCCCCCGCAGCCCCCGTCGCCCCCGCGGCGGAGGAGGCCTCCGCGACCATCGCCTACGACGACTTCGCGAAGGTCGACCTGCGCGTCGGCAAGGTGCTCACCGCCGAGCGCATCCCGCGCAAGGACAAGCTGCTCAAGCTCTCCGTCGACCTCGGCGAGGCGAGCGGGCCGCGCACCATCATCGCCGGCATCGCGCTGGCCTTCCCCGTGGTGGAGGAGCTCGTCGGTCAGCAGGTGGTGGTGGTCGCCAACCTCGCGCCGCGCGACTTCGGCAAGGGCCTCGTGTCGCACGGGATGCTGCTCGCGGCGAGCTCGCCGGAGTCCCTCTCGCTCGCCACCTTCCCCAAGGCCTACGCCGCCGGAACCCGGGTGAAGTGATGTTCCTGCCTTCGCCGCTGCGGCGCACGTACGCCGCCGCGCTGCGTGACCTCGGCTCCGCGAAGGCCGCCGTGCGCGCCTCCGCCGCGGCCGACCTGCTCTCCGTCGGCACCGACACCCCGCGCGCCTCCGCCGACGCCCTCGCCCCCCTCCTCGACGACCGCGACGCCAGCGTGCGCACCGCCGCGCTCACCACCCTCGGGGCCCTCGACGCCCGGCACCTCCTCGACGCCATCGCCGCGCGCCTCGACGACGCCGAGAGCACCGTGCGCCAGATGGCCGCCGTCGCCCTCTCCGACCTCGGCGGCGAGCGCGCCCTCGACGCCCTGCGCACCGCCCTCCGCCACCGCCACGACGACGTGCGCTACCAGGCCCTCCTCGGCGTCGTGCGCGCCGCCCCGCGGGAGGGCTTCGCCGAGGCCCTCACCGTGCTCGACGACGCCGACCCGTGGATCGCCTCCGAGGGCGCCGAGCAGCTCGGCTACCTGCTCGACCCGCAGCGCGACCCGGCGCTCGACCTCTCCCCCGCGGAGCGCGAGCGCGCCCTCGACGCCCTGCGCCGCGCCTCCGACGACCGCGACCCCGCGCGCCTCCGGGTGGCGGTGCTCGCGGACATCGCCCGGGTGCGCGCCGGCGACGACGGCGCCATCGCCACGGTCACCTCCTTCGCTCGGGGAACGCTCACCATCCCGGGCAAGGACTCCTCTGAGCTGCGCCTCGACGCCATCGACGCGCTGGGCTCGGTGCGCCACCACGCCGACGCCCGCGCCGCGCTCGAGCGCCTCGCCCGCAGCGTCCTGCCGACGCCCGCCCGCGCCCACGCCCGCCTCGCACTCGGGGAGGGCGCGCAGTGAGCGACATCCCCATCGTCGACTCGCACTGCCACCTCGACTACGCCGACTCGCCCGAGGCGCAGCAGGCGGTGCTCGCGCGCGGCCGGGCGGCGGGCATCGCGTGCTTCGTGACCGTGGGCGTGGGGCGCGGCACCGACGGCGCCCGGGACGCCATCGCCCTCGCCGAGCGCGAGCGCGACGTGCGCGCGACGGCGGGCGTGCACCCCCACGACGCGGCGGGCTGCACCGCCGAGACCCTCGCGACCATGGCCCGGATGATCGCCCACGAGGGGGTAGTCGCAGTCGGCGAGGTGGGGCTCGACTACCACTACGACAGCTCGCCGCGCGAGGTGCAGCGGGAGGTGTTCCGGCGCTTCATCGCGCTGGCGAAGGCGGCGAAGAAGCCGTTGGTGATCCACACGCGCTCGGCCCCGGAGGACACGCTCTCGATCCTGCGCGAGGAGGGCGCGCGGGAGGTGGGCGGGGTGATCCATTGTTTCTCCGAGGACGAGGCCTTCGCGCGCGCCGCGATGGACCTCGACTTCGACATCAGCCTTTCGGGCATCGTGACCTTCAAGAAGGCCGAGGCGGTGCGGGCGGCGGCGAAGGTGATCCCCCTCGACCGGCTGATGATCGAGACCGATAGCCCCTACCTCGCGCCCACGCCGATGCGGGGAAGGCCCAACGAGCCCTCATACCTCGCGCACACGGTGCGGCAGCTGGCCGAGCTGCGGGGCGACGACGAGGACACGGTGCGGGCGCGCACGACGGAGACGGCGGCGCGGCGCTTCGGGCTGCGCGTGGGGCTGTGATAGCTTCCGCGCCCCGCGCAGGAAACGCACTGGAAGGGGTCGACGATGACGGACAAGAAGGACCACGACCCGCACGCCGTCACGAAGGTGACCCCGCCGGGGCGCGTGGTGGCGCTCACCGGGGCGGACGGCTTCCTCGGGCGCAACCTCATCGGGTTGCTCGAAGACGACGATCGGGTGTCGCGCATCGTGGCGCTCGACGTCGAGCGGCCGGCCACGGCGGGGCGCAAGACCCGGTTCTACAAGGTCGACCTGACGCAGCCGCGGGTCGACGCGCGCCTCGCGGAGATCTTCGCGAGCGAGCAGGTCGACACCCTCCTGCACATGGCCTTCCTGTCGTCGCCGACGCACGCCAGCGCCTGGGCCCACGAGCTGGAGAGCGTGGGCACCCTGCACGTGCTCAACGCCTGCCGCGAGCGCCCGGTGCGCAAGTTCGTGCTCTGGTCGCACACGATTTTGTACGGGGCCTCGCCGCGCAACCCCAACTTCCTCCCGGAGACGCACCCGCTGCGGGGGCACTCGGAGAGCCGCTTCCTGCGCGACAAGATCGAGGCCGAGCAGGTGGTCGCGAGCTTCGCGCGCACCTCGCCGGGCACCCTGGTGACGGTGCTGCGCCTCGCCCCCATCCTCGGCCCCACGGTGAAGAACTACCTCACCCGCTACCTCGGTCGCACGATGGTGCCGACGGTGATGGGCTTCGACCCGCTGATGCAGTTCCTCCACGAGGTGGACGCGCTCGCGGCCTTCAAGCTCGCGGTGATGCGCGACGTGCCGGGGGTGTTCAACATCGTCGGCGACGGGGTGCTCCCGCTCTCCACGGTCATCCAGCTCACCGGGCGCATCGGCCTGCCCATCCCCCACCCGGTGATGTACCCCATCGCCCGCGCCCTCTGGACGGCGCAGCTCAGCGAGGCGCCGCCGACCTTCGTCGACTACGCCCGCTGGCTCTGCGTCGCCGACGGCGACAAGGCCCTCAACGAGCTGAAGTTCCACCCGGCGTTCACGACGCGCGAGGCGGTGCTCGACTACACCCACTCCCAGCGGATGCGCGACGCGCGGCTGCTGCGCACGACCCCCTAAGACACACACACCCCCGAACGAGCGGTTCAACCCATGGCGCGCAAAGTCCTCGGCAACGACCCCTTCGGCGGCGACAACCCGAAGCCCGCGGCGCCCGCCGCGAAGAAGGCAGCACCCGCGAAGAAGGCCGCACCCGCACCCGCGAAGAAGGCAGCACCCGCGAAGAAGGCAGCACCTGACACCGCGAAGAAGCCCGCGTCCGTGGAGAAGGGCGCAGCGCCGGCGAAGAAGCCCGAGGGCGTGTGGCCCGCGCCCGAGGCAGCGCCCGTCGCAGAGGCAGCGCCCGTCGCAGAGGCAGCGCCCGTCGCGGAGGCAGCGCCCGTCGCGGAGGCAGCGCCGCCGTCCATCGCCTCGGTCATCGCGCAGCTCGACGCGCTGCTCGACCAGGCGAAGGACCCGGCGGAGAGCCGCCCGTTGCTCGATCGCCTCGCGTCGCGGCTGAGGTCGCTGGTGCAGCCCGAGCCCGAGCCCGAGCGGGCCCTCGCGGTGGATGCGCCCGCCGCACCCGCGGTGCATGACGAGCCCTTCGACGCCGCGCGCGAGCTGCTCGGGAGCGACTACTACCTCCGTCGATGGGGGCAGACGGCCATCCGCGATCGCTCCGAGGAGGTCGACGACTTCGGGCTCGACCCGGACTACGCCCGCCGCTGGCAGCCCGTGTGGGACCTGCTCTACGACCGCTGGTGGCGCGTCGAGATCGAGGGCATCGAGAACGTCCCCGCGACCGGGCGCGTGGCGCTGGTGGCCAACCACTCGGGCGCCATCCCCTTCGACGGGATCATGCTGGCGACGGCCCTCCGCAAGGAGCACCCCAACGCGCGCACCCTGCGCTGGCTGGCGGAGGACTTCGTCTTCCACTTCCCCTTCGCGGGCGCCTACCTCAACCGCCTCGGCGCCGTGCGGGCGTGCCAGGAGAACGCCGAGCGGCTGCTGCGCAAGGACGCCTGCCTCGCGCTCTTCCCCGAAGGCGTGAAGGGCATCGCCAAGCCCTACCGCGAGCGATATCAGCTGCAGCGCTTCGGGCGCGGCGGGCACATCAAGCTGGCGATCCGCACCGGGACGCCCATCGTGCCGGTGACCATCGTGGGGGCCGAGGAGACGCACCCGATGTTGTTCCAGTCGGGGCGGCTGTCGAAGATGCTGGGGTTGCCCTTCGTGCCCATCACGCCGACCTTCCCCCTGCTCGGCCCGCTCGGGCTCGCGGGCCTGCCGGCGCGCTGGAAGATCGTCTTCGGCGCCCCCATCGCCATGGACGCCTACCGCCCCGAGCAGAGCGAAGACCACGTGCTGGTCAACCGACTCAACGAGAAGCTCCGGGAGAGCATCCAGTCGACGCTCGACCAGCTGCTGCGTGCCCGACATTCCGTGTTCAAGGGCTGAACGTCACCCGCCCTTGACCAGCGCGCCCCGCGGGGAGTGCACTCGCCCACCGACGCGGCAACAGGTGCCGCGCGTCGGAGGGAGAGAACACATGCGCGGAACCCGTTTCGTAGTCGCATTGGGCCTCGTGTCGTCGGTCGTAGCGTGCAAGCGCGAGGCGGCCTCGGCCCCCGCGCCGGCGCCTCAGGCAGCGCCGCAGCCGGCGATGCAGCCCGCGGTGACCCCCATCGCGTGGAGCGACACCGCCACGCGCTTCCGGGCGCAGCCCGGGGCGATGCTGACGCTGCTGTGCCCGCCCAACGGCGCGCCGGGCACGGTGTGGGGCTCGGACACCTACTCCGACGACTCCAGCATCTGCACCGCCGCGGCCCACTCCGGGCGCATCACCCGCGCGGCGGGCGGCGTCGTGCAGATCCAGATCACACCCGGGCAACCCTCCTATCAGGGCACCGTGCGCGCGGGCGAGACCACCCGGCACTACGCTGCCTTCCCGGGGAGCTTCGTCATCGTCGGCGGCCCGCAGCCGGGCCTGGTCGCGGTGCCCGTGCCGCGCGTCAACGGCAACGGCGTGAACATCGGCGGCGTGCAGATCAACGTGGGCGGCGGCGGCGCGGCAGAGAGCCCGTGGAGCACCAGCGCCACCAGCCACCGCGGCCAGAACGGCCAGAGCTTCACCCACGAGTGCCCGGCCGGCGGCACCCTCGCCACCGTCTGGGGCACGGACGTCTACTCCGATGACTCGTCCATCTGCTCGGCCGCGGTGCACGCCGGGCGCGTCACCCTCGCCGAGGGCGGCAGCGTGACGGTCTTCGTGCACCCCGGCCGTGGACGCTACGCGGGCAGCGAGCGCAACGGCGTCACCTCGCGGCAGTACGCCACCTTCCCGGGCAGCTTCGCGTTCACCCCCGCGGTCGCCCCCGAGGTCACCGGGCCGCCGGGCGTCACGGCCGCCACCTGGACCACCAGCGCCACGCAGTTTCGCGCGATGCCCGGCAGCCGCCAGCAGGTGTGGTGCCCCCCCGGCGGATCGCCCGGAACGGTCTGGGGCCGCGGGCCCTTCACCGACGACTCCAGCATCTGCACCGCGGCGGTCTTCGCCGGGCGCATCACCTTCGAGGAGGGCGGCGTCGTGCGCCTCCGCCCGGGCCCCGGGCGCAGCGAGTACCGCGGCGCCACCCGCAACGGCGTGACCACCCGCGACTACGCGGTGTTCCCGGGCTCCTTCGACGTCACGCGCTGAGCCACGCCCGCCGCCTGACGGCGGCATCGGGTTTCCATTAGATTCGCGGCGCGATGAGAGGGCTGAGTCGCCTCGAACCCGGGTCGGTCTTCGCCGACGACTTCCGCGTCGTGCGGAAGCTCGCCCAGGGGGGAATGGGCACCGTCTACCTCGTCGAGCAGCTCAGCACGGGGTGCCGGCGGGCGCTCAAGATCATGTTCGCGCAGACCGTGGACGACGGCGCCAGCCGCGCCCGCTTCCAGCAGGAGGCGCAGGTCGGCGCGCGCATCGAGAGCGACAACGTGGTGCAGGTCGTCGCCGCGGGCGTCGACGCCGGGACGGGCACCCCGTGGCTCGCGATGGAGCTCCTCGACGGGCGCGACCTCGGCGCCCTCGTCGCGGCCGACGGGCCCCTCGACCCTGCGACGGCGCGCGCGGTGGTGGAGCAGCTGGGGCACGCGCTCGGCGCCGCGCACCGCGTCGGGGTGGTGCACCGCGACCTGAAGCCCGAGAACGTCTTCATCGCGGCGCCGCGCCGGCCCGGGGTGCCCTTCACGGTCAAGGTGCTCGACTTCGGCGTGGCCAAGGTCCTCGGCGAGGACGTCTCGGGCGCGACGACGGGCGCCATGGGCTCACCGATGTGGATGTCCCCGGAGCAGGCCCGCGTCACGGGGCGCGTGAAGGCCGCCACGGACGTGTGGGCGCTCGGGCTCATCGCGTTCTGGATGCTCACCGGCAGGTACTACTGGAACGCCACCCGCACCGCGTCGCCTGCCATGATGGACCTCCTGCGGGAGATCCTGGTCGAGCCGATCGAGCCCGCGTCCGAGCGCGCCGCCCGCCTGGGGAGCCCACGCGCCCTCCCCGCGGGCTTCGACGCGTGGTTCGCGCGCTGCGTGGCCCGCGCCCCGGAGGACCGCTTCCGCGACGGCGGCGCTGCGGTCGAGGCGCTCGTACCCCTGCTGGGCGATCCGCCGCCGCGCGACCCGCCGCGTAGCGTGAGCACGCCGCCCGCGCCGGGACGCCGCCCCGCACCATGGGCGGTCGCCCTCGCGGTGGCGACGGCGACGGTCGTCGTCGGCGCCCTGATCCTCTGGATGGTGCTGGGGCGCTAGTCCCGCGTCGCAGGAGTTCTGACGGGTTGAGAGGAGCACCCGCCCACGCCGTCGGTCGCCGGCCTCGCCCTCCGAGGGGAGCACCCGCCCGGTGTCTCCGCGCTCGTTGGGGAGGGGACCGCTACGCCTGCGTCGGGGAAGAGGAACCGCAAGGGTCGCAAGGGTCGCAAGGGGTTTAGGTTCTGGCGGCGCTCCCTGCTTTGGTCTCGTGAGACCCACGAGATGCGCAACCAGCTTCGGTCGAAGGGAGCGCAACCCGCTGTGGGCCGGGGTTCGGGCGTTGGCCCTCACCCCGGGCAATAACAAGCCCACGTGATGTGCATCAACGCGCGGGCTCGATTGGCAGTCCCAGGATGCTCGCGAGAGTTCCGGGAATTCCTGCCAGTTTGATCAAGCCGATGGCCTGCGTTCGTGCGTTCTGTGACCAGACCTGTCTCCAGGTTCTTCGGCGGTGTGATCGAGGGCATGGCT
>JAUSAZ010000017.1 GCA_030652255.1 Myxococcales bacterium
GACCGAAGCTGGTTGCGCATCTCGTGGACAAGGCGGGCACACTCGAAGTGATGTTCCTGTTCGAAAGCCCCCGCGACTGCGGGGGCGCCCTCGTGCGATAGCCTGGGGTGAGCGCCAACGCGCGAACCCCAGCGTCAAACGCGTGGCGTGTCTCACCAACGGGCGGCCGCCAAAGCGGCAATATGGACACCCAGTTGGTATGACCGACCGGGTCAGTCCTGCGGCGGCGCCTTCGACATCCGCGCGCTGCGCATCGCGGCGATGAACTCGTTGACCACGAAGAAGTTCTCCGCGCGGCTCGACAGCGCCAGGGGCTCAGGCCGGTTGGCGCAGTGCACCCACAGCCCGAAGCCGTCGATGTACACCTCGCCCACGGCCGACCACGGCGTCCACGGTCGCGCGGCCGTCCACGTCGTCCGGTACGGCGTCCCCGCCGACTCCGCCGCAGCGCCCTTCGCCACATCGCGCAGCGCGACGATCCCGCCTACGGACATCTCCACGCCTCCGGTGCGCCGCGCCGCCCACCAGGTGCGCAGCGCCCGCCGGGTGATCCCCCCGGTGCTCAGCAGCAGCAGCCCCGCGCGCAGCACCGACAGCGCCGCGTCCCCGCCCCGATGAAACAACATGAACCCCATGGAGCCCACGAAGAGGCCCACCAGGGTCACCAACGCCCACGGGAAGGGCGGCGCGTCCGCGCACACCACCCCGCCGCCCCGCCGGAGCGTGGTGTACCAGCGCTCCAACAACACACCCCCGACCAGCTGCATCAGCGGCCTCGCCCGCCGCAGCGGCAGGTCGTCGACCGCCAGCACCCGCCCGTCGGCCATCACCACCCGGAGCCCCACCGGGGTCTCCAGGTCGACGCCGCCGCGTAGCGTGCTCAGCCGCGCGTCGAGGCGCGCCACCTCGGGCAGCAGGAACATCTCCGACCGACCGCGCTCCCAGCGCACCAGCCGGTCGGCCCACAGCTCCACCCGGTCGTCCCAGCGGGCGACCACCGACCAGCCCAGCGCCGCCACGATGGGCGCGCTCACGAACACCACGCCCAGGCCCACCACCCTCGGGTCGAGCGACCCTTCGGCGGCCAGCCAGGTGAGCGCCGCGAAGGCCCCGAGCGCCGCCAGCAGCGCCGCCAGCAGGTGCGCGAGCACCAGCGTCAGGCGAGCGCGCCGCGGTACGCTCGAGGTCTCGTCGGTCACGGTCCCTTATCCCTCGAAGACCGCGTCGGTGATCTCCAGGCCCCGGTCGATGATCTCGAAGGCCTCCTTCAGCGTCGCCTCGTCGATGGTCAACGGCGGATTGCACATGAAGTTGTCCCAACGGAAGATCGTGAACAGACCATTGTCGAGGAAGAACTTCGCCATCGCCCCCATCGCCGGGTGAGCCCCGTTGTACGGCGCGATGCGCTCTCCCCTGCTGTTCTTCACCACCTCCACGATGCCGAAGAGCCCGATGTTGCGCACGGCGCCCACCGAGCGGTGCTTCGCCTTCAGCGCCTCCATGTGACCGCGCATCACCTCGCCCATGCGCGCGCTGTTCTCGACCAGCTTCTCTTCCTCCAGCACCTCGATGACCGCCAGCGCCGTCGCCAGGCCCACCGGGTGCGCGTTGTACGTGAGCCCACCCCAGAACACGTTGTCCTTGAAGTGCGCAGCGACCTTGTCGCGCATCGCCATCACGCCCAATGGGAAGTAGCTGCTGGTCAATCCCTTCGCCATCGTCACGATGTCGGGAATGATCCCGCCGTGCTCGAAGGCGAAGAGCTTGCCCGTGCGGCCCCAGCCGCACATGACCTCGTCGCAGATCAGCAGGATGCCGTGCTTGTCGAGCAGCGCGCGCAGCCCCTGGAGGTAGCCCTTCGGCGGCGGGAGAATCCCGTTGGAGCCCGTCACCGTCTCGATGACCATGGCCGCGATGGTGTGCGGCCCCTCGTACATGATCACCTCTTCGAGGTAGGTGAGGTTGTTCTTCACCACCTCGGCCTCGTCGTCGCCGAAGCTGTACGTGTACGGGTGCGGGTCCATCACCCGGATCACCCCGGGCATCCCGGGCTCGTTGGCCCAGCGCCGCGGGTCGCCCGTGAGCTGGAGCATCGCGTTGGTGCCGCCGTGGTAGCTGCGGTAGCGGCTCAGGATCTTGTGCCGGCCGGTGTACTGCCGCGCCGCGCGGATGGCGTTCTCGTTCGCCTCGGCGCCGCCCAGCGCATAGAAGAACACGTTGAGGTCACCGGGCACGATCTCCGCGAGCTTCAGGCTCAGCCGCGCCCGCACCTCCGTGGCCGTGCCCGGGTACGAGAAGATCAGCGTGTCGAGCTGGTCCTTCATGGCCTTGATCACCTTGGGGTGACCGTGGCCGATGTTGACGCTCATGAGCTGGCTGTTGAAGTCCAGGATGCGCTTGCCCTCCGGGGTGTACAGGTACATCCCCTCGGCGCGCGCGATGGGCAGCGGGTTGACCTTCCCCGTCGCCGACCAGGAGTACAGGCTGTGCTTGAGGCACGCCTCGATCATCTCTTTGGATTCCATCATTGGAGTGGTGCCTTCACTGTCCCTCTCAGGACATCCAGGTAGCGTCCTTCTGGAGTGACCACTTGCTGGTGATCTTGCGCTGCCGGGTCCAGAACCGATACCCGTCCCAGCCCGTGAGGTTGCCCTGCCCGAAGGCCGAGTCGTTCCATCCGCCGAAGCCGAAGGGCTCGCGGGGCACCGGCACGCCCACGTTGACGCCGCACATCCCGGCCTCGACGTTGTCCATCACCCGCCGCGCCACGTCGCCGCTGGTCGTGTACACCGACGCCGCGTTGCCGTAGGGGTTGCTGTTCTCCACCTCCAGCGCCCGGTCGATGTTGGGCACCCGCACGATCGACAGCACCGGGCCGAAGATCTCCTCCGCCGAGGCCGGCATGTCCATGGTGACGCCGTCGAGCACCGTCGGGCCCACCCAGTAGCCGCCGTCGGTCGCGCGCTGCCCGCGGCCGTCGATGAGCACCTTGGCGCCCATCTTCTCGGCCTGGTCGATGTAGCGCGTGATGCGCTCGGCCGCCTCGCGGCTCGTCACCGGGCCCATCTCCGTGCCCAGCTTCATCTTCGCCGAGCGCTTCACCACCTCGTCGATGATGTGGTCGACCTCGCCCACCGCCAGCAGCACGCTCGCCGCCATGCAGCGCTGCCCCGCGCAGCCCGTAAACGACGCCATCACGTTCTCCGCCGTGAGGTTCATGTCCGCGTCGGGCACCACGATGAGGTGGTTCTTCGCGCCGCCCAGGCACAGCGCGCGCTTGCCCGAGGTGCACGCCCGCCCGTACACGAGCTTGGCGACCTTGGTCGAACCCACGAAGCCGAGGGCCTTGATGCCCGGGTGATCGCACAGCGCCTCGACCACCTCGCGGCCGCCCTGCACGATGTTGAACACCCCGTCGGGCAATCCCGACATCTTGAGCATCTCCGCGATGCGCATGGAGGACAGCGGCACCTGCTCGCTCGGCTTCAGGATGAAGGCGTTGCCGCCCACCAGCGCCTGCGGGATCATCCAGAAGGGCACCATGCACGGGAAGTTGAAGGGCGTGACGCCCGCCACGACCCCGAGGGGCTCGTAGGTCACTTCACAAGCGACGCCGCGGCTCACCTCGAGCTGGTTGCCCGACGCGAGGTTCGGGAGCGAGCACCCGTACTCGATGCACTCGATGCCCTTCTCCACCTCGGCCTTCGCCTCGGAGAAGACCTTGCCGTTCTCATGCGACACGAGCCACGCGAGCTCGTCGATGTTCTTCACCATCAGCTCGCGGAGCCGATAGAAGATGTGGGCGCGCTCGCGGAGGGGCCAGTCCTTCCAGGTGGCGAAGGCCTTCTCGCCGGCGCGCACGGCGGCGTCGACGTCGGCCGCGCCGGACATCACCACCCGGGACATGGCCTTGCCATACCGGGGGTTGATGATCTCGAGCTCGCCGTGCTTGTCCGTGGCCTCGGCCCAGCTCCCACCCACCCAGTTGAGGGCGGGAACATACGTGGTGAAGTCATACCCGGTGGCGGGGAAATTGAGTTCCATGGTCGATCGTCTCTCCTGTGAACCGTCTATCTATCTTGAGTCTTCTTGGCTCGGCCGCCGCGGGTTGAAAACCACGGCAGCCCAGGTGAAGCCCGCGGAGCGGGCTGTTCATGGTCCTTGGCATTGACCAGTCCGCGGAGCGGACTTTCTCTTGGCTGCCGTGGGTTTCAACCCGCGGCAGCCGGCCGAACCCGCTCCACCGGAGCGCCCGCCGCGCGCTCGTTGCGCAGCCGCTGGCTCTGCCAGTACGACGGGAAGCACGGGCGGTCGATGTACTTCCCGTAGCCGCGCTCGGTGCGCAGCTGCCCGTCGGCCCACACCACGCGCCCACGGCTCAGCGTGTACGCCGGGCCACCGGTGACCTCCATCCCTTCATAGATGTTGAAGTCGATGTTCTGGTGGTGGGTCTTCGCGGAGATGGTGCGAGTGCGCTCCGGGTCCCACACCACCAGGTCGGCGTCGGCGCCCGGGAGCACCGCGCCCTTGCGCGGAAACACGTTGAAGATCTTTGCCGTGTTCGATGACGTCACCGCCACGAACTCGCTCGGGGTCAGCCGCCCGGTGCGCACGCCGTGGTGCCAGAGCACCGCCATGCGGTCCTCCACGCCGCCGGTGCCGTTGGGGATCTTGCGGAAGTCGTCCAGGCCCGCCTGCTTCTGCGGCGTGCAGAAGCAGCAGTGGTCCGTCGCCGTGGTCTGCAACACGCCCGACTGGAGCGCCCGCCAGAGGGCCTCCTGGTGCTCCTTCGCCCGAAACGGCGGGCTCATCACGTAGTGGGCGGCGGCGTTCCAGTCGGGGTTGCGGTACACCGAGTCGTCGATGAGCAGGTGCTGCGCCAGCACCTCGCCGAACACCCGCTGCCCCTCCATCCGCGCCCGCGCGATGGACTCCAGCGCGTCGATGCACGAGGTGTGGACGAGGTAGAGTGGCACCCCCAGCACCTCCGCGATGCGGATGGCCCGGTTGGCGGCCTCGCCCTCGACCTCCGGCGGGCGCGACATCGGGTGCGCCTCCGGGCCGTGAAACCCTTTGTCGTACAGCTCCTTCTGGAGCCGGAACACCAGCTCGCCGTTCTCCGCGTGCACGGTGCACAGGGCGCCCAGCTCGCGGGCGCGGGTGAAGCTGTTCACCAGCACCTCGTCGTCCGCCATGATGGCGTTCTTGTACGCCATGAAGTGCTTGAAGCTGTTGACCCCGTGCTCCTTGCAGAGCGTCTCCATGTCGGCGTGGACGCTCTCGTCCCACCAGGTGATGGCCACGTGGAGCGAGTAGTCCGCGGCCGACTTCTCGGCCCAGCCCCGCCACTTCTTGTAGGCGTCGAGGATTCGCTCCTTCGGGCTCGGGATCACGAAGTCGATGATCATCGTGGTCCCCCCCGCCGCCGCCGCGCTGGTGCCGGAGAAGAAGTCCTCCGAGGCGACGGTGCCCATGAAGGGCAGCTCCATGTGCGTGTGGGGGTCGATGCCGCCGGGCATCACGTAGGCGCCGCCCGCGTCGATGACCAGCGCCCCGGAGGGAATGTCCAGGTTGGGCCCGACGGAGTGCACGGTCTCGCCGTAGCAGAGCACGTCGGCGCGAAACTCGCCCTCGGCGGTCACCACGGTGCCGCCTCGAATCAACGTTGTGGTCATGATCGAGTCGCTCCTTCCAACGACGTGCGAATCCCGTTGATGGTCATTCGCAACCCCGCTCGCCCGGCTGCCGCGGGTTGAAACCCACGGCAGCCAAGGTGAAGCCCGCGGGGCGGGCTGTTCATGGTCCTTGGCATTGGCCAGTCCGCGGAGCGGACTTTCTCTTGGCTGCCGTGGGTTTCAACCCGCGGCAGCCGGGCGAGCGGGGTCAGACCCACGGCGTCCTACGGCTCGACGATCTCGTCGTACGCGTCGGGCCGGCGGTCGCGGAAGAACTGCCACGTCGAGCGCACCTCGTCGATGAGGTTCAGGTCGAGGTCAGCCACCACGAGCTCGTCGTTGTCCTCGGAGCCCTGCACGATGGTCTCGCCGCGCGGGTTCACGAAGTAGCTCGAACCGTAGAACTTCCCGATGTTCCAGGGGGCCTCCATGCCGACGCGGTTGATGGCGCCGACGAAGTACCCGTTGGCCACCGCGTGCGCGGGCTGCTCGATCTTCCAGAGGTACTGCGACAGCCCCGCCACCGTGGCCGAGGGGTTGAACACGATCTCCGCGCCGTTGAGCCCCAGGCACCGCGCCCCCTCGGGGAAGTGCCGGTCGTAGCAGATGTAGACACCCACCTTCGCGTAGCGCGTCTCGAACACGGGATAACCCCCGTTGCCGGGCTTGAAGAAGAACTTCTCCCAGAAGCCACGCACCTGCGGGATGTGCTGCTTGCGGTACTTGCCCAGGTACGACCCGTCGGCGTCGATGACCGCCGCGGTGTTGTAGAACACCCCCGCCATCGCCTTCTCGTAGATGGGGACCACGATCACCATCTGGTACTTCTTCGCGTACACCGAGAGGGCCTCGGTGGTCGGGCCCGGCACGGGCTCCGTCGCGTCGTACCAGCGCGGGTCCTGGCTCGGGCAGAAGTACGGGCCGTTGAAGATCTCCTGGAGACAGAGAATCTGTACCCCCTTCTTGCCCGCCTCTTCGATGAAGGGAATGTGCTTCTCGTACATCGCCCGCTGGATGTCGGCCACCGGGACGCTCTCGTCATTGATGGGATTGCTGCACTGGATCAGCCCGCAGCGAACGATCTTGCTCTTTGCCGTCATCGATGAACTCCTCCGCGCAACACGCTCGACCTCAGTGCGCGCCCTTCTTCGGGCGGAGCACGCGACCCTCTTCGACGAACTGGTTCCAGCTGGAGGGCGCGAAGCCGTTGTCGACCTCCACCATGCTGATGCACCCCTCCACCGGGCACACGATCTGGCAGAGGTTGCAGCCCACGCACTCGCTCTCGTCCACCACCGGCACCCGCGCCCCGGTGGGGTTCGGGTGGATGCACTGGTGCGCCCCGTCCTCGCACGCGATCATGCACTTGTTGCAGCCGATGCAGAGCGCGGGGTCGATCTTCGCGATGGTCTCGTAGTTGAGGTCGAGGTTGCCCCACTCGGAGTACGACGGCACCGCGCGGCCGACCATCGACTCCAGGGTCGAGAAGCCGTGCGTGCGCATGTACTCCTCCAGCCCCTCGATCATGTCCTCCACCACGCGAAACCCGCGCAGCATCACCTCGGTGCACACCTGCACCGAGCTCGACCCCAGCAGGATGAACTCCACCGCGTCGCGCCAGTTGGAGATGCCCCCGATGCCGCTGATGGGCAGCCGGAAGCGCTCGTCGCGGGCCAGCGCCGCCAGCATGTGCATCGCGATGGGCTTCACCGCCTGACCGCAGTACCCGCCGTTGGTGCTCAATCCCCCGACCCGGGGCTCCGGCACGAAGCGGTCGATGTCCACCGAGATGATGCTCTTGATGGTGTTGATGAGCGACACGCCGTGCGCCCCGCCGCGCTTGGCCGCGAGCCCGTGCGGAACGATGTCCGACACGTTGGGCGTGAGCTTCACCAGCACCGGGATGCTCGAGTACTCCACCGCCCAGGAGGTGATCTCCTGGTTGACCTTGGGCTCCTGGCCCACCGCCGAGCCCATGCCGCGCTCGCACATGCCGTGGGGGCAGCCGAAGTTGAGCTCCAGGCCATCAGCCCCGGTGTCCACCGAGCGCTTGATGATGTCCCGCCACTCGTCGCGGGTCTCCACCATCAGCGACACGATCACCGCGTGCTTCGGGTACTTCTTCTTGGTGTCGTAGATCTCGCGGAAGTTGGTCTCCAGCGAGCGGTCGGTGATCAGCTCGATGTTGTTGAAGCCGATGGCCTTCGCGCCCGCCACGCTGTGCGCGCCGAAGCGGCTCGACACGTTCTGGATGGGCTGCCCCAGGGTCTTCCACACCGCGCCGCCCCAGCCGGCGTCGAAGGCGCGCTGCACCTGTCCGCCGGAGTTGGCGGGCGGCGCCGAGGCCAGCCAGAAGGGGTTCGGAGAACGGATGCCGCCGGTGTTCGAGCTCAGATCAGGCATCACAGCCCTCCCGTCAGATACGCGTGGATCGCCTGCGCCGCGGCCTTGCCCTCGGCCGCCGCGTTGACCACTTCCTTGCCGCCGTTGCGGCAGTCGCCGCCCGCGAAATACCCCTTGCGACCAGTGGCCCCGCGCTCGTCGGTGACCACCCGCCCCCCGGCCACCTCGATGCCGGTGAGCGACTGCACCATCGCCCCGAGCTTGGACTGCCCGATGGCCACCAGCACCAGCTCGGCGGGCAGCGTGAAGGTCGCCCCCGCGATGGGTTGCCGCTTCTCGTCGAGCCGCTGGCAGAGCACCCCCGCCACGCGCCCGTCGGCGCCCGCCTCGAAGCCCACCGCCACGGCGCGCCACTCGGCCCGCACGCCCTCCACCTTGGCCGCCGCCCACTCGTGGGCGTAGCCGCTCATCGCCGCTTCGTCGCCGCGGTAGAGCATCACCACGTGCCCGACGCCCAGGCCCTTCGCCTCGCGCACGGCGTCGAGCGCGGTGTTGCCGCCGCCCACCACCACCGCGTGCTTCACGCCCGCGAGGTTCATCTTCGTGAGCTTCATCTCCTCGATGAAGTCCACCGCGCCGTGCACCCCGGGCAGCTCTTCGCCCGGCACCCGCAGCCGCGTGTCGGGCCCGAGGCCCATGCCCAGGAACACCGCGTCGTGCCGCGCCTCGAGCTCCTGGAAGGACACCTGCTCGCCCACCTCGACGCCGGTGACCACCTCGACGCCGCCGATGCCGAGCACCCAGTCGACCTCGTCGGCCGCCCGGTCGGCCTTCATCTTGTACGGCGCCACCCCGGTGGAGTTGAGACCGCCCACGACGGGGCGCTTCTCGTACACCGTGCACCCGTGGCCGCGGCGCCGTAGCTCGTGCGCGCAGGCCAGGCTCGCGGGCCCCGCGCCGAGGAGGGCGACGGTCTTGCCCGTGTCGGCGCCCGCCTCGAAGAAGCGCCACTGCTCGGCGTACGCCCGGTCGGTGGCGTAGCGCTGGAGCTTGCCGATCTGGATCGGCGGCACGTGCAGGAGGTTGTACACGCAGTCGCCGACGCAGAGCGTCTCGACCGGGCACACCCGCGCGCACGACATGCCGAGGATGTTGGCGTCGAAGATGGTGCGGGCGGAGCCCTTGAGGTTGCCCGTGGCGATCTTGCGGATGAACTGCGGGATGTCGATGTGCGTGGGGCAGGCCTTCACGCACGGCGGGTCGGAGCAGTAGAGGCAGCGGCTGGCTTCGAGCGTCGCCTGCTCACGGGTGTACTCGCCCTTGAAGTCGGCGAATACCGACTCGGCGCGGTCTGGATCGAGCGGTGTGCTGACCATTGTCCCTCGCGTGTGGTGCGCCGCCTGATCCCAGCGGCGCGCAGAGGCGGCGGATAGGAGCGCGATCCGCCCACCTCGTCAACGGTGTTTCAGGTGCGGTCGAGCGCGAAGAGGTCGAGCCACTCCGCGTCGCTCCATACGCGCTGGCGGCAGTAGATGTGGGCGTACGAGCCGGGCACGAGCACGCGGTCGTAGAGGGTCTCGTCGCTCCCACGGAAGTACATCACCCCCTGGTGCGCCGTGAACTTCAGGTTGAACAGGAACTCGTGCCACTCGCCGTCGCCGCCGGGCGCCGGCACCCGCACCGTCTGCGGGTCGTCGTGGAAGTTGAGCGCCACGATCACCGCGAGCTCCCCGTCGCCCCGCCCGTAGATCAGCACCCGCTCGTCTTCATGGCGCCAGATGGGGGTCATGCCCGGGGTGCGCAGGGCCCCCACCCGGCGGCGCAGGAAGCCCATCGCGCGGTGCAGCCGGAGCAGCGGCGCGGTGGCCTCGGTCTGCGCCCAGTCGAGGGGGTTGAGCTCCCGCGGAAGCCCCGAGGCGAAGCGCGTGCGGTCGTCCTCGGCGTACTCGCAGCCCATGTAGAGCATCGGCACGCCGGGGTGGGTGAGCAGCGCGATGGTGGGGGGCTGGATGCGCCACCAGGGCGTCGCCCCGCGGTTGGAGAGGCGCTCGTCGTCGTGGTTGTCGAGGAAGACCACCGGGGGCTTGTCGTCGGGGAAGCCCTGCGCCCGGACGTTCATGCGGGCCTCCAGGTGCGCGAGCCCGCGGCCCTGCAGCGCGTCGTCGGCGGCGTAGTAGAACCCTTTGGCCCACAGCGAGTTGAAGGCCGAGTCCTTGAGGAGCTCGAGCTCGTTGTGGTCGTTGGAGAAGTGCTCGGCGATGCGGTAGCAGCCCTCGCCGCCGATCTCCTGCGCGGCCGCGGCGGCGGCCCCGGCGCCGACGGTCTGGTCCTTCCAGTGGTAGAAGCCGAGGGTGTGGTCGAAGCGCATCCCGTCGATGCCGAGCTCGTCGAACCACACCCGCATCACGTCGCGCACGAAGCCCATCGCCGCGGGGCGGGCGTAGTCCAGGTCGACGCCGCCCCAGTCCTTGTCGCGGTAGGGCTCCGAGCCCGGGTTGGGGTCGGTGCCGCCGAAGTTGCCCAGCAGGGGGTTGCTGCTGCAGTCGGGGGCCGCGCGGGGGTCGCTGCGGGGGTCGTAGATGCGCGCGTACGAGAAGCGCCGCGACACCTGGTTGAACACCGCGTCGACGATCACTGCCACGCCCGCCGCGTGGCACGCGTTGACCATCTCGATGAACTCCGCCCGCGCCTCGGACTCCTCCGTGGCGTAGCCCCGGTGCGGCGCGCAGAGGTGGCAGGCGGTGATGTAATTCCACCGGACGCCCACCTGCCACGGGTCGGAGTAGTCGAAGACGGGCATGAGCTCGATGGCGTTGACGCCGAGGTCGAGCAGGTGCGGCAGCTTCGCGACCACCCCCGCGTAGGTGCCGCGGGCGGCGGCGCGCACCGTCGGGTCCTCCGCGGTGAAGTTGTAGACGTGGAGCTCGTAGATGAGCAGGTCGCGCAGGGCGGGGCGCACGAAGGGGTCGGGGCGCGAGGCGGGCCCCGTGGCGAGCACCGAGCGGAAATCGCGGTGCACCTCGCGGGCGTAGGGGTCGCTCACCACGCTGATGTACCGCTCGCCCGACGAGCGCAGCCGCGCGTGCACCTCGTAGTCGTAGAAGACCTTCGGCGCCGTGGGCCGCCCCCGCGCCACCCAGTGCCCGTCGGCGCCCGGCGCGGCGGCGAGGGCCGGCTCGCTGAGCCCCTCGGCGCGCACCTCCACCCGCTCGACCTCGACGTCGCCGTACGACGGCACCCACAGGACGAACTCCGCGCTGCCGTCCCCGAGCACCGTCGCCCCGCGCCGCACCTTGTTATGCATCGTCGACGATCGTCCAACGGGAGCGCGACCGGGTGCAAGGCCGCTGAGAAGGTCCGCACAACCCTGCTGCGCCCCCCGATCCAGCGGTCGGCCGCGCTCGAAATACCCCGCGTATGTCTCGCGCGGCCTCCCTCGTCTCGGGGTGCTCGCGACGGGTTGTGCTGACCTTCTGAGGGGTGGGTGAGCTCGTTCCCGTACCTTCCCGACACCGCTCCCGGGGTCTCCGAGCGCGCTCCCGGGGTCTCCGAGCGCGCTCCCGGTGATTGCTGGCGTCGCTCACGGGCTGTTAGCGTCGACTCCCTGGAGGAGCGACGCCGATGCCCACACCGCCCAAGAAGAAGACCGCCCCGATCGCGAAGAAGAAGACCGCGCCCGCTGCGCCGAAGCCGGAGTCACTGCTGGTCGAGGAGATACGCCGCCCCAACGCCGACCTCGACGTGTACCTCGACTGGGCCCGCGCGCTCGTCACCGCCGCGCGCGACCACCGCGCGACGCTGCTGGCCACGCCGATGACCCCGGAGGCCGACCTCACCGCCGCGGAGATCACCGACTTCGAGCGCGCCGTCGCCCGCCTCGCCGACCTCCAGGACGAGCAGGAGCGCCGCCAGGAGGCGACCGCCAACCTCACCCCCACCCAGCGGAAGAACTACGCCGCCGCCCGCGCCGCGCAGAAGACCGCCGTCGACACCATACGCCACGCCTACCGCGACGACCGGGCGGTGCGCTCGTGGTGCGCCGAGGTGCTGCTCGGCGTCGGCGTCGCCGACCTCCACGACGATGCCCGCAAGCTGACGGCGTTCTGGGACGAGCACACCGACGTCCTCGCCCGCTTCTCCGCGGGCAGGACCGCCCTCGACCAGATGGTGCTGCTGGCCGCGCAGCTCCCGGAGGTCTCCACGCCCGACGCCGAGTCCGACAAGCGCCACACCCGCCTGCGCAACGCCGCGTGGACGCTCGTCGACCGCACCGCCGACCGCATCTGCACGGCGGGGCGCTTCGCCCTGCGCGCCGACCGCGACGAGCGCAAGCGCTTCCGCCGCGTGCCCGAGAAGCGCCGCCGCAAGGGCGGCTGAGCGCTACGCCGGCAGCGTCGACCCGACGAAGCCCAGGCGGCGCGCGACGGCCATCATGTCCTCGGGAATCTCCGCCTCGTAGTGCATCACCTCGCCGTTGTCGCGCGTGGGGTGCACGAAGCCCAGCGTGCGCGCGTGCAGCATCACCCGCGGCGCCGGCGGCATGTCGTCGCGGTAGCGCGCGTACACCCGGTCGCCCAGCACGGGGTGGCCCAGCTCGGACAGGTGGATGCGGATCTGGTGCTGCCGCCCCGTCTCCAGCTTGCACTCCACCACCGTCGCCCCGCCCTCGCCCGCCAGCTGCAACAGCGGCCGCACGTGCGTCACCGCGCGCTGCCCGATGTGCGGCGCCGTGCGCCCGCGCGCCGAGCCCCGCAGCCCGTCGCCGCGGTCGTCGAGGAGCACCGTCTCGATCTTGCGCGCCTCGTACATCCGGCCCTTCACCAGCGCGACGTACACGCGCTCGATGTCGTGCTTGCGGAAGAGCCCCGCGAGGTGGCGCTTGGCCACCCAGGTGCGCCCGAACACCAGCAGCCCGGAGGTCTCCCGGTCGAGCCGGTGCACCACGAAGAGCGGGGCGTGCGCGGGCGCCAGCTTCCACTTCGGCAGCATCGCGGCCACCCGGTCGGAGAGCGCGCCGCGCTCGCCCACCTCGAAGGGGACGCTGTTCACCCCCGGCGGCTTGTCGATCACGATGATCTGCGGGTCGCAGTGCACGAGCCGCCAGCGCTCGAGGAAGAGCGCGTCGGGCGTACCCGGCGCCCCCTCCGCGGGGCGCGCGTTGGGGTGCAGCTCGACCACCACCCCGTTGCCGGGGCGCGCCGCGGGGTCACGCTCGACGACGCCGTTGAGGGTGACCTTGCCGCGCGCGCACCAGTCCTTCGCGGTCTTCCACGGCACGTCCTTCCACTTCTTCAAGACGGCGCTGAGGGTCTGACCAGCGTGGCTGGCGTCGAGGACGAGGCGTTCGGTGTTCATGGGGGAGGGACTTAAAGGGAGAGCGCGCGACCGCGGATGGTGCGTGACGGCGGGCCGGGGGTGTGATGTTACACTGCCCACCGCGGGAGAGCCTGGATGAAGCTGTGTCCCACCTGCAAGCTGCGATACCCCACCGAGGCGACGCACTGCTTCGTCGACCGCACCGCGCTCATCAGCGCGCCGGACCCCTACCTCGGCTCGGTGATCGCAGGGCGCTACCGCGTCGAGGAGGTCATCGGCACCGGGGGGATGTCCACGGTCTACCGCGCCATGGGCAACGCGGGCGACCGGCCCGTGGCCGTGAAGGTGTTCCGCAAGGAGCTGGTGGGCGACTCGAAGCTGCGCGAGCGCTTCCGCCGGGAGAGCACCAACACCCGGCGCCTCGCGCACCGTAACGTCATCGAGATCCTGGAGGAGGGCGACCTCGACGACGGCGTCCCCTACCTGGTGATGGAGTACCTCCACGGCGCGACCCTGGAGGTGGTGCTCAAGCGCGCCAAGGGGCCGCTGCCCATCGAGCGCGCCGTCGACCTGATGCTGCAGCTCGCCGCGGGGCTCGCGCGCGCCCACGACTTCCAGGTGCTGCACCGCGACCTCAAGCCCGAGAACCTCTACGTCTGCCCCCTGCCCGACGGCTCCGAGCTCCTGAAGATCCTCGACTTCGGCATCGCGCGCTGCCTGCTCGACACGCGGCTCACGGGCACCGGCGAGATCTTCGGCACGCCGCAGTACATGGCCCCGGAGCGCATCACCAGCACCGAGGCGGGCATCCCGGCGGACCTCTACGCCCTCGGGTGCATCATGTTCCGCTGCGTGACGGGGCAGCTGCCCTTCAGCGCCAAGGACGTCACCAGCTACCTCATCCAGCACCTGCGCGAGGCCCCGCCCGCGCCGCGCTCGCTCAACCCCGCGGTGCCCGCCGACCTCGACGCCCTCATCCTCCAGTGCCTGGAGAAGGACCCCGCGCACCGCCCGGTGGACGCCCACGCCATCGAGCGCGCCCTGGTGATGCTGGGCACCCGCCACCCGCGGCCCCGGCGCGCGTCCGGGAGCTTCGTCGCCCCGACGCCGCCCGCCCGCTCGCTGCCGCCGGCGCACTCGGCGTCGCTGCACGGGATGTTCGCCACGGACTCGGCGTCGCGCTGGGGGCGGCGCTCGGAGATCCTCTCGCAGATGTTGTCCCGGGCCTTCCCGGCGGGCACCACGCCGGAGCTCACCGGCGCCTTCGGCCGGCTGCGGGCGACGGTCACCCTGATGTCCGACGTGCACGCGCGCTGGCTCCAGGAGCAGCACCGCCTCGACCAGCTCACCGGCGCCGCCCGGGAGGCCCAGGGGCGCTTCGGCCGCGCCATGGACGCCCTCGGGCAGGACCTCTCGCAGTCGCGCCAGCGCACGCAGGCCGCGCTCGCGCAGGCCACCGCGGCGGAGGCGGCGCTCAAGGCCCGCGGCGAGCCCTTCCGGCAGTGCCACGCCGCGGTGGTGGCCCTTGGCCCCGGGGCGGCGCCGACGGTGGAGGTCGCCGACCGCTACCGCGCGGCGATGACGGCCCTGGAGGCGCTGCTGCCGCAGGCCGAGCTGCTGCGCCGCGCCCAGGAGGAGGGCCGCCAGGGCGACGACGAGGTGAAGGACCT
This sequence comes from Myxococcales bacterium, assembly GCA_030652255.1. Taxonomy (GTDB): domain Bacteria; phylum Myxococcota_A; class Polyangia; order Polyangiales; genus SCUS01. Next base: position 15,005 of record JAUSAZ010000017.1, read on the forward strand.
CGAGTTCCAGATCGACGCGCTGCGCTCACAGCTGGAGCGGGTGTCGCAGGCCAGCGAGGCGGAGACCGCGGAGGTGCAGCCGAAGGTCGAGCGCCTCGCCGCGCAGCTCGCGGAGATGGAAGGCGTGCTGGTGCGCGCCGCGAGCGAGCTCACCACCGCGATGCGCGGGCGCCAGGAGCTCGACGCGCTGTTCCGCGAGCTGGAGAGCGACGCGGCGTAGGGATAGGGGGTCACCCGCACACCTTCGCGCACCTTAGGCTGCCGCGGGTTGAAACCCTATCGCTTCTACACATCTCGCGGGCACGCCGCCCCTCGTCGAAGTGCTTGTTTCGTTGTTGTCCTGGTGGGTGGGTCCGTCGCAGAGACGCCGCCCACTCCGCGGTCGCGGACGGCCCGCGAGCGGGCCTGCGACCGCTGAAGTGGGAGCCTGGAGCTGACCGCCCGGCCTGCGCCGGGCTATCTGCAGGCGCATCGAGCGCTGGAGCGCTCGATGGAGGG
>JAUSAZ010000019.1 GCA_030652255.1 Myxococcales bacterium
GACGGGCGGGCGGGCACGACGGCGTCGGTCGAGGGCGACGGGCGGGCGGCCGCGACGGCGCCCGATGGGGGCGGCGGGCGGCGGGACGGGCGGCGCTCGCTCACGGGCGCACCTCGCGGAGGCGCACGAGCATGTTCTGGAGCTGCATCCCGACGTTGAAGCTGGTGGCGCCGTCGAGCAGCTCCATGGTCTCGCGCACGATCTCGGCGCGGGCGGCGTTGACCAGGGACTGCCGCGGGGCCTTGCCGGCGGAGCCCAGCGCCTCGTTGCGCAGGTGGCGGTAGAGCAGCGCGAGGGTCTCGTCGAGCTCACCGCGGCCGAACTGGTCGTTCTTCTCCGGCGGGTCTTTGTAGCGGGTGGCGAGCTCGACGAAGCCGCCCACGGCGACGCCGTTGACCCGCAGCGTGGCGAGGATCTCCTCCAACAGCTTCTTGCGGGCCGCGAGGTGCTTCGGGTCTTGATAGATGAGCGCGCGGCCGACGCTCCCCTCGGCCAGCGGGAGCAGCTCGGCGACGTGCTCGGGGGTGAGCTCGAGGCCGCCGAGCACGGCCCGCACGTCGGGCTCGTCGAGCAGGCCGAAGTTCACCGTCTGGCAGCGCGAGCGGATGGTGGGCAGCAGCGCCGAGGGCCGGTGCGAGAGCAGCACGAAGTGGGTCTCCGGCGGAGGCTCTTCCAGGGTCTTCAGCAGCTTGTTGGCGGCGTTCTTGTGGAGGCGGTCGGCCTCGCGGATGACGATCCAGCGGGTGCCGCCCTCGTGGGGGCGGAAGGCCACGCGCTGCATGATGACGTCGATCTGCTCGACGACGATCTCCTGGCGGAGCTTCTTCTCGTCGGCGTCGGTGCTCTCCCGGTCGCGCGCGGACACCGAGTCGCGAAACTCGCGCTTCACCACCAGCAGGTCGACGAACTGTCCCGTCGCGATGCGCCGGCAGTTGGAGCACTCACCGCACGCGTCGTGGTCGGCGGTGCGGGCGGTGCAGTTCATGGCCTGCGCGAGGGCGTGGGCCACCCGGTCCTTGCCGACGCCCATCGGGCCGGCGAAGAGGTACGCGCTGGCGAGCCGCTGGTGGGAGATCGCCCGGCGCAGGAGCCCGATCGCGGCCTCGTGGCCGCGCACCGAACGAAAGCCCTGCAACAACGGCGCGCCCATGTCGACGGCCCACCCGGTAGCACGGCGCGGAGACCCGCGGCAACGCCCCGGTCGCGCGCGCGTCGCCCCGCCGAGCGGCGGCCCTCACATGCAGCAGCCGAGGCAGCGGGTGTCGTAGCAGCGCCCGTACGACGGGCTGCGCGGGTTGTCGCAGCAGGTCTGGCCCGCCACGCAGTCGATGAGCGCGCAGCGCGAGAGGCCCCCGTCGCGGATGACGGCGCACGCGCCGGTCGCGGCGACGCGGACGCCCGCGGACTGCGCCACGCAGCTGTTGGAGTAGGTGATCCCGTCGCAGCCGCACACCGGGCTGAACAGGGTCGTGCAGCGGGTGGGCCGCGCGGCGCAGCGGCCCGCGGTGCCGCAGCCGTCGCCGGCGCAGTACTGGCTGCGCAGCTCGCAGTCGGCGTTGCTGCGGCACGTCCCCGCGGGGGCGTCGACGGCGCCCGCGTCGCGGGTCGGGCCCGCCATGCAGCACCCGAGGCACGACGTGGGGTAGCAGCCCCCGTACGAGGGCGCGCCCGGGACGTCGCAGCACGCGTTGCCCGCCGAGCAGCGGATGGTCGCGCACACCGAGAGCCCCGTGTCGACGGGCGGCACGTCGCGGATCACGCCCGCGTCCACGGCGCCGCCGCACACGCCGCGGTCGAGCACCCGGGCCCCGCTCGCGGCGGCCTCGCAGGTGTTGCCGTAGGTGCGCCCGTCGCAGCCGCACACCGGGAGGTACACCGTCGCGCAGCCCGTCGGCCTCGCCTCGCAGCGCCCCGGTCCGTCGCACGCCGCCGCCGAGCAGAACTCCCCGCGGCCGCAGTCGCTGTTGCTGCGGCACCCGATGACCACGCCCGTGTCGCGCGGCGGCGCCACGTCGAGGGGCGGGCGCACGACGTCGAACACCGCCGTCACGTCCGCGGGTCCGGAGCCCGCGTCGAGGAGGGGAGCGCCCGTGTCGAGGAGGGGAGCGCCGGTGTCGAGGAGGGGAGCGCCCGTGTCGAGGAGGGGAGCGCCCGTGTCGATCGCGATGATCCCGGCGTCCACGGCGGGGGTCTCTTCCACGGGTGCGCCTGCGTCCTCGAAGTCCCCGGCGTCCTCGGTGGGGTCGACCACCGGGGTGATGGTGCTGCCGCAGGCGGCGGTGAGGAGCCCGAGCACGACGAGGCCGCGGAGCCGAAGGAAGACGGTGTCCATGGCGCGCACCATACCGCGCCGGGCGGCGCGCCCGCGAATCCCCTACTGCCGCACCGCAGGGGTACTTCGTGGGCTTGAGCAGAGCCCCCGCGCCGGGGCACGGCCGGGGAGAAGAACCGCAAGGGTCGCAAGGGGCGCAAGGGATCGATGGGATGGGCCGTAGGACACTCGCGTTCGTCGCCCGTGGGCCCTGACGATCGCTTCCTCCTCCGCTTCCTACTCCCTTGCGACCCTTGCGACCCTTGCGGTTCTTCTTCCCGGCCGTGCCCCGGCGCGGGGGCTCTGCTCGACCCGTCAGAACCCTCGCGAATCGCCTACGCGTGCCCGCGGATGGAGAGCCGGTGCGTGTGGGGCTTCCCCTGCCAGGCGACGGTGACCTCGATCAGCTCGTCGCTCACGGCGCGGGCGAAGTAGGCCACGCCGGGGTCGCAGGGGATGGTGTCCGCGTGGTCGAAGCCGCGCGCGCTCATCCACGACACCTCCACCACCGGGGGGCGCTCGCCCTCTGCCGGGATGAGCCCGTGCAGGGCCACGACGCGGCCGCCGTGCAGGCGCTCGAAGGAGAGCGTCTCAAACGAGCGCGCGGTGAACTCCGCGGGGGAGGGGAAGCCCTCGCCGACGTCGCGCAGCTCGGGCAGGTGCTGGTGCAGGTACTTCACCAGCAGGTCGTAGGTGGGGCGCTTCAGCCCGGGGAGCTTCTTCGCCGGCGCGATGACCGCGAGGCCCTCGAGGTCGAGGTCGTGCATCGCCACGTGGATGCGCCATCGGGCCGCGAGGGGGACGTCGTCGATGGCGTCGTCGGCGAGGCTCTTGAGCAGCCAGTGGAAGGGGCTGACGGTGCCGCCGCGCCGCCGGTGGATGACCGACTCCCAGAGCGGCCGGCGGATCTCCCAGCGCGCGCCGTGCGCCCGCACCATGACCTCGCCCAGGTAGGCCGCGGCGTGCACGATCACCTGCACGAAGTGGCTCTCGGGGGAGGCCGGGTCGCTCTGGGCCATCCAGGCGTCGCGGCGGGCGCGGGTGAGGCCGCGGGCGAGCACGGCGACGCCCTCGTCGGTGAAGGGCAGCGCCTCGCCCAGCAGGCCCGCGGCGTTGGCGGCGAACAGCTCCGCGGCCTCGGCGAGCGCGGCGGGGAGCGACGGGTTGTTGCCCGGGTTGGCGTCGACGTCCCGGTGGAGGAAGGGCGCCGCCCGCACGTCGGCGGGGTAGTGCGGCCAGAACCAGCGGGCCAGCAGGCTGGAGGCGGTCAATGGGTCCATGGGGGTGCTCGCGGTGGGGCGGTGGGGCGGTGGGTTAGCACGGCCCCGTTGCCGGATGTTTGCGCGTCGCGCGGTGGCGTTGCTTCCTCCCGGGGCATCGGCGACGCTCCGGGCGCGAGCGGCGACGCGACACCCCCCATCCATTCCTCCCTACGACACCCAGCAATTCCCGGAAGCGATGCTGCCGCCGTTCTCCTTCGCGAACACCCCCCGACTGCAGCTGCGCCCGCTGGTGATGCAGGAGGCGCGGGAGCTTCTGCTGGTGGTGATGGCGTCGCGCGACTCGCTCGGGCGGTACATGTCCTGGCCGCGGGAGATGGTCGAGCTCGACCACGCGCGGCGCTTCGTGAAGATGGGCCGCGAGCAGTGGATGGCCGGGCGCACCGTGCGCCTCGGGGTGTTCGAGCGGGAGAGCGGCGCGCTGGTGGGCAACGTGGAGCTCGACAGCGTCGACCCGCGGCGCCGGCAGGCGGAGATCGGGTACTGGGTGCGCGGCGACCGCGAGGGCAACGGGTACGCCGCCGAGGCCGCCCGCGCGATGCTGCGCTACGCCTTCGAGTCGCTGCGGATGCACAAGGTCCGCGCGGACGTGGCGGTGGGCAACGGGGCGAGCGCGCGGGTGCTGGAGAAGCTCGGCTTCGTCCGCGAGGGCACGCTGCGCGAAGACCGCCCGGTGGGCAACGTCTTCGTCGACCACTGGCGCTACGGCCTGCTCGCCCGGGAATTCCGCTAGTACCTCCGTCGTGGCACCCAACTCCCCCATGAGCGACACCGTCTGCGCGCGCTGCGGCGCCGAGAAGCCCCCCGCCGGCCCCTGCGCGGCCTGCGCCTTCGAGGCCGGCGAGCCCGCCACCGTGGCCCACGCCCGCGCCCCGGCCTCCCCCATCGCCAGCTGGTGGGAGAGCGGCCGGCTCTCGGTGCTCCTCGCGGGGCTGTGCCTCCTCGGCGCGCTCGGGCTCCCGCTCCTCGGCGGGCTCACCATCCGCGTCGACGGGGAGTTCCACACCAACGTCACCGTGCGCCCGTGGGACCTCCTCATGGGCACCTACCCCGCCCTCCGCGGCCGGCTCAGCGCGTGGCTGCTCCCCGGCGCGGGCCTCTTCCTCCTGTCCCTCCTGCGCTCCCGGCGCACCGCGCCCGCCATGATGGCCACCCGCCCGCTCATCGGCACCGTGTCCATCGCCCCGGTCGTCGCCCTGGTGCTGCCCATCCTTCGCCTTCGCGACCGCGGCGGGACGCCCGTCGTCGGCGCGGCCCTCGCCCTCGGGGCCCTCGGGGTGGTGCTCTGCTGGCACGCCGCGGCGGTGTTCGGCCGCGGGATGCCCGAGCGCATCGAGAAGGTCGTCGCGCCCGACGATGACGACTGACAGCGCACGGCGCACCCCACTGCCTCCGATATTTTGAGGCGCGCAGGGTTCGCACTACCTTCCGCCCCGACCGTGTCCCCGATGCCGCCCGTCGGCACCCTTATTCTCCCGAGGAACCATGCTCAAAGCTCTCCCGAGGCTGCTGACCGTCGTCCTGGCACTGACCGGAGGCGCGGCCTGCTCGTCGCGCGGCGGCTCCTTCGGCCCGCCCGCAGTCGACGGCGGCGGCTCCGACGCCCCCGTCAGCCCCACCGACACCCCCGTCAGCCCCACCGACACCCCCGTCACTCCCACAGACACGCCCGTCGTGGAGATGGACACCCCGGTCGTGGCCACCGACACACCCGTGGTCACCGTCGACAACCCGCAACCGCCCATCGACAACCCGCCGCCCCCGGTCGACGTCCCTCCGCCGCCGGTCGACGTCCCCTCGGTGACGACCTGTCCCGGCGGCCTCTCCCTCTGCGGCGCCTTCTGTCGTGACACCACCACGGACGAGGCCAACTGCGGCGCGTGCGGCGCCCGCTGCACGTCGGCCCAGATCTGCACCGCCGGCGTCTGCACCACGGTCTCGGGCTGCACCGCCCCCCGCATGAGCTGCGGCGGAAGCTGCACCGACACCTCCTCCGACAACGCCAACTGCGGCGCGTGCGGCACCGCCTGCCCCGCCGGCACCGCGTGCTCCGGTGGCCGCTGCGTGTGCCCCGTGGGCGCCACCCTCTGCGGCAGCGCCTGCGTCAACACCTCCGCCGACGGCGCCAACTGCGGCGCCTGCGGCCGGGCCTGCGGCGCGGGCCAGGTGTGCAACTCGGGCACCTGCATGAGCACCTGCCCGGCGCCCCGGCGCACCTGCGGCGCCGACTGCACCGACGTCATGACCGACATCGGCAACTGCGGCGCCTGCAACGTGCAGTGCGGCGCGAGCCAGCTCTGCACCGCGGGCACCTGCGTGACGCCCTGCGCCCCGCCGGCGCTCGTCTGCGGCGGCGCGTGCGTCGACGTCACCCGCAGCCTCACCCACTGCGGCCGCTGCAACAACGCCTGCGGCTCGGGCCAGGTGTGCAGCGGCGGCGCCTGCGTGACGCCCACCGTCACCGGCACCGCGGGCGGCCCCTGCGTGGGCGACTCCGACTGCGGCGCCGGGGGCGCGTGCCTCGCCGCGGGCTCGGGCTTCGTCGGCGGGTACTGCATCTACGCGTGCCCCATCGGCACCACCCCGGGCGCCGGCTGCGCGGGCACGTCGGGCTTCTGCCTCGACGCCGGATCGCCGCAGCTCACCTGCCTCCCGGTCTGCCGCCCCGGCGTGTCGGGCGAGTGCCGCAGCGGCTACGTGTGCAACAGCGTCACCACCGACGACTCCTTCGGGTACTGCTGGCCCAACTGCAACTCCAACCCCTCGGCCATCTGCGGCGCCTCCCTCTGCAACGCCTCCACGGGCGAGTGCAACAGCAACATGTGCTCGTCCGCGGGCATGTGCTCGGCGGGCAGCGCCTGCTCGGGCGGCGGCTGCCAGTGCACCACCAGCACCAACTGCGGCGCGGGCCTGCGCTGCTACAACCCGGGCACCGGCGCGGCGTTCTGCGGCTGCGCGTCGAGCTCGGTGTGCTCCTCGGGCCGTAGCTGCGACACGTCCACCGGCACCTGCATCTGACCGACGCCCCTCCCCTCCGCCCTGCCTTCCGGGCACACTCGTCGCCTCCCCGGTGACGATCTCCCTCCCGCTCCGCGCCTCGCGCATTGCCATGATCGCCCGGTGGAAGCCCGTGCACCTCGGTCACGCCGCGGTGCTGCACGCCCTGCTCGACCGGGCGGAGTCGGTGGTCATCGGGGTGGGCAGCGCCAACCGCTACGACCTCGACAACCCCTTCACGGCCGCGGAGACGACCCGGATGATCGACGCGACCCTTGACGGGCGCGCGGGCTACACCATCGTCCCGGTGGATGACCTGGGCGACGGGCCGCGGTGGGCGGACATGGTCGCCTCGATGCTGGGGCCGCTGGACTACTACGTGACCGCCAACGCCTACGTGCGCTCGCTCTTGATGGACCGCTACACGGTGGTGCACCCGGTGGCGCTGCTCGACCCGGCGCGGCGGGTGCGGGTCGACGGCACGATGGTCCGCCGGGCGCTGGCCGACGGCGGCGACTGGCGTTCGCTGGTGCCGCCCCCGGTGGCGGCGCTCCTCGACGGCGAGGGGTGGGCCGCGCGCTTCGAGCGGGAGTTCGGCGAGGCGACGAGGGCGGCGCAGTTGGCGGAGGGCGTCGAGGCGGCGATGCGACGGGGCGACGGGCTGGACTGACGGGACGCGGCGCCCACCTCCCGGGCGCCGCCACGCTACGATGCGCGAAAGGACGGTGATGCCGAATGTATAGCTGGGGCGACGACATGGACGATTGGGCGAAGCCCGCGGCGTATCGCTTCGACGCGAAGACGACCGAGGCTCGCAAGAAGGACGCGGCGCGCTCGGAGGCGGTGGGCCCGCGCACCTACCACCGCAAGGGCAACGGCCCCAACGTGCAGCTCACCGACCCGAAGAAGCGGGTCTCCACGCAGACGAAGACGCCGCTCATCATCGGGGTCGACGTGACGGGCTCGATGCAGTCGTGGCCGGCGGAGATCTTCGACCGGCTGCCGCTGCTCTACCAGACGCTGTCGCAGTACAAGCCCGACCTCGAGATCAGCTTCGCGGCCATCGGCGACACCAAGTCCGACCGCTGGCCCCTGCAGGTCACCAACTTCACCAAGGGCTTCGACCTCGAAGAGCAGCTCAAGGCCATCTACGGCGAAGGGGGCGGCGGAGACATCCCGGAGTCGTATGGGGTGTTCGCGTCGTGGGTGCTCAACCACGTGGAGATCCCCACGCTGGAAGAGCGGCCCTTCCTGATCGTGTTCGGCGACGCGCCGATGCACCCGAAGATCCGCGGGAGCGAGGCGAAGCACTTCCTCGGCGACGACATTCAAGACGCCGACAGCGTGACCACCTGGATGAACGTCACCCGCACCTGGAACTCCTTCTTTCTCCGCCGCCCCGGCGGGGTGAAGGGCGACGAGACCGACAAGCAGTGGATCGCCGCGCTGGGTGATCAGCAGGTGGTGCACATGGCCGACGAGGCCCGCGCGGTCGACTACGCCATGGGGCTCATCGCGCGCTCCTGGGGCTTCTTCGGCGACTTCCAGGACAACATGCGCGCCCGCCAGGACGAGGCCAAGGTCGCCGCGCTCGCCGCGCAGATCGGCCAGGTGGCGCCGAAGGTGGTGACCTGCCCGCAGTGCGGCGCACCGCTCCGGGGCACCGGCGCGCTCAAGACCGGCGCGCGGGTGACCTGCGTGTTCTGCCAGTCCATCGTGCAGCTCCCTTGAAGGTCGCGGCGGTGGTGACGGTGCCGCCCTACGCGACCTTCCTGGAGGAGGTCGCGCGGCACCCGCTGGTGCGTGGCCTTCGGCTCAACACCGTGATGCCCCTGAAGGGCACTCCGCACGACACATTGAAGAGATTGTCGGGACTCGGCCCTCCCTTGTGGGTTGACCTGAAGGGGCGGCAGCTGCGGGTGGTGGGCGCGGCGATCCCGCCCTTCACGGAGGTGCGGGTGAGCCACCCCATCACGGTGGAGACGCCCGCGGACTGCTTCTTCGACGACGGCCGGGAGTACGCGCGGATCATGGCGGTCGACGGCGACCGGCTCATCCTGGAGGACGGCCCGCGGCGCTTCGTGGGCCCCGGGGAGAGCATCAACGTGGTGCACCGCTCGCTGGTGGTGCACGGCACGCTCACCGACACCGACCGTGGGTACCTCGCGGCGATGGGCGAGCTCGGGCTCACCCGGGTGATGCTGTCGTACTGCGAGGCGCCGTCGGACGTCGACGAGGTGAAGGCGCTGCTGCCGGGCGCGGAGGTGGTGCTGAAGATCGAGTCGCTGAAGGGCCTCGACCTGGCGCGGCGGCAGGGGCCGTCGCAGGGGCGCTTGATGGCCGCGCGGGGCGACCTCTACGTGGAGGTGCTGGAGCCGCACCGCATCGTGCGGGCGCTGCGCGCCGTGGTGGCGGCCGACACGGAGGCGTGGGTGGCGAGCCGGCTGTTTCCGTCGCTGGCGCGGGGGACGGTGCCCGAGGCGCAGGACATCGGCGACGCGGCGTGGCTGCTCTCGCTGGGCTACCGCACCTTCATGCTGGGCGACGAGGTGTGCCTGCGGCGCGACTCGGTGATGGCCGCGCTCAACCTGCTGGAGCAGGTGGCCGAGGCGGTGGGCTGAGCGAGATTTCGCAGCCCCCTCACCGCGCTGCCGCGCGCCCTCACCCCCGCGGGGCGCTCATCGTTGCCGTCTTCGTGCGTAGAGCGCTTGCAGGCTGCGGGTTCCGGGCTACCCGCACCACTTCGCGCGCCCGGCTGCCGCGGGTTGAAACCCACGGCAGCCAAGGGAAAGCCCGCGGCGGGCTGGTCACTGTGCCTGGACATCGGACAGGCCGCTTGCGGCCTTCACCTTAGGCTG
>JAUSAZ010000021.1 GCA_030652255.1 Myxococcales bacterium
TTGGTTCTGGCGGCGCTCCCCGCTTTGGTCTCCCCGAGAGGGTCCTGAGAGCGATGCCGGTCTCCGACACGAGGTGAGTGCTTCGAGCGCCTGACACCATTCGCCCCTCTCTTCTCCCTTGCGACCCTTGCGACCCTTGCGACCCTTGCGGTTCTTCGCCCCCGACGCAGCCGTAACGGTCCCCCCAACGAGCGCGAGACACCTCGCGGGCGCTCCCCTCGGAGGGCGAGGCTGCTGATCGAAGGCGTGGGCGGGCGCATGGCTCAACCCTTCAAGTCCCCTGCGACGAGGTACTAGACCCCTATCAGAACCCATTCTCTGCAGTACACGCTCCCGCGAGCGCTGCCATGAGCCCCCTGGACGCTGCCTTGGAGTCAGCGCAGGGTGTGCATCGCCGTGCGCACGATCTGTACTCAACGCGACGGGGTCCCCTCCCAAACCAAACACTGTCTCCGGGCATGTCTGTTGCGGCGGCCCGGGTCAATGAGTCCCATCGTGCCCGTCGATCACCCCGCTCGCTCGGTGTCCCTCGGAGAGCGCGTGCTCGATGGCCGCATGCGGGTCGACGGCGACCTCGGGCGGGGAGCGACATCCTGCCTCGCAGGGCGTCACGCCCATGGTTGACTTCGCTCGCTTCTTCGACAAGTCGCTCGACCTGAACGGGATCGCGAACGCCGATGGCTACCTCCGGCGTGTCAACAGCGCCTGGGAGCGAACGCTCGCCTGGACAGCGGACGAACTCGCCGCCGCTCCCTGGATCGAGCTCGTTCACCCCGACGACGTGGCAGCCACCACGGCGCAGGTCGAGAGCCTGCGGAGGGGCGTCCCGTCGATCTCATTTGAGAACCGATATCGTTGCAAGGATGCCTCCTACCGGTGGCTCCGATGGTCCGGCTCGCTCGATCACGACGGGCTTCTCTTCCTCGAGGCGCACGACATTACGGAGCAGAAGCGCGCCGCGGAAGCACTACGGGCCAGCGAGGCCGATTTTCGATCGCTGGCCGAGTCGATGCCACAGATCGTCTGGGCCACCCGGGCCGACGGCTGGAACGTCTATTTCAATCAACAGTGGGTGGACTACACCGGTCTCACGCTCGAAGAGAGCTACGGCCACGGGTGGAACGCGCCCTTCCACCCCGCCGACCGACAGCGTGCGTGGAAGGCCTGGCAGGCCGCGACGTCTACCGTTGGCACCTATTCGCTCGAGTGCCGCCTGCGCCGCGCGGATGGAGCCTACCTGTGGTGGTTGGTTCGCGGCGTCCCCGTCCGGGACGCGAGCGGGGCGATCGCCAAATGGTTCGGCACCTGCACGGACATCAACGAGATCAAGGAGAACCAGGAGAGGATGCGCGAGGAGCGCTCCCGGTTCGAGTCCAGGGCGCTCATCGACAACCTCCCCGAGCTCGCCTGGACCGCACGGCCCGACGGCTTCCTCGACTTCTACAATCGCCGTTGGTACGACTATACGGGCACCACCTTCGAAGACATGCAGGGTTGGGGGTGGCAATCCGTGCACGACCCCGACGAGCTCCCGCGGGTCATGGAGGGCTGGACTCGCAGCATCGCGCTGCTCGAGCCCTTCGAGCAGACCTTCCCCTTGCGGCGCAAGGACGGTGTGTTCCGCTGGTTTCTCACGCGGGTGGTGCCCATGTTCGGCGACGCGGGCGAGCTCATTCGCTGGGTGGGCATCAACACGGACGTCGATGACGAGCGGCGCGTGCAGGAGTCCCTCCGAGAGGCCGAGGAGCGCTTCCGGCTCGCGCTGGAGGGGTCGCCGACGGGGATGATCATGGTGAATGGGTTCGGGACGATCGCCCTCATCAACGCGCAGATCGAGAGGCTGTTCGGCTACGGGCGCGACGAGCTCGTGGGCAGGCCGCTCGAGATGCTCATCCCGGAGCGTTTTCGGGGGCACCACCCCGGGCACCGTGCGACCTTCTTCGCGAACCCGCAGGCTCGCTCGATGGGCGGCGGACGGGACCTCTTCGGGCTCCGCAAGGACGGCTCCGAGGTTCCCATCGAGATCGGCCTCAACCCGCTGAAGACGTCAGCCGGCAACTTCGTCCTCAGCTCGGTGGTCGACATCTCCGAGCGCAAGCGCGCCCAGCAGGAGCTCGGTGAGATGGCCGCCGTCGTCGAATACACCGACGACGCGATCCTGACGAAGAGCCTCGACGGCACGATCCGGAGCTGCAACCCGGGCGCGGTGCGCTTGTTCGGCTATCGGGCGGACGAGCTCGTGGGCCAGCCGGTGATGATGTTGATCCCCGACGACCGAGTGGAAGAGGAGCGGATGATATTGGAGCAGATCCGACTCGGGAAACGCGATGTTCACCTCGAGACCCTCCGCCGAAGGAAGGATGGGACGCTGGTTCCGGTCTCGCTCACCGTCTCCCCCATCTACGATCGCAGCGGGCAACTCGTCGCCGCGTCGAAGATCATGCGCGACATCACGGAGCGCAAGCAGGCCGAGCAGGAGCGCACGCGTCTCGTCGAGCAGCTCCAGGTGCTGAACGTCGACCTCGAGGCACGCGTCCGCAGTCGCACGACGGAGTTGTCGCAAACGCTTCGGGAGCGTGAGTCCCTGCTGCGAGAGAAGACCTCCCTGCTCCAGGAGGTCCATCACCGGGTGAAGAACAACCTCCAGATGATCTCGAGTCTGCTCAACCTCCAGGCGAGGCAGATCAAGGACGGGGAGACGCGCGCGATCTTCCTCGAGAGCCAGGGCCGCGTACGCTCGATCGCGCTCCTTCACGAGAGCCTCTACCAGTCCGACGATCTCGGGCGCGTCGACATGCAGGAGTACGTCGACAAGCTCGTGGTCACGCTGATGCGGACCTACGGTCAGACGAGCTCCGGCGCTCGCATCGTCGCCGCGATCGAACGGGTCCACCTGCCGGTGGATGCGGCGGTCCCCTGCGGCTTGATCGTGAACGAGCTGGTCACCAACGCGCTGAAGCATGCGTTCGTCAACGCACCGGACGCGGCGCGCAAGGAGATCCGCATCGAGATGCGGCGCGTGGACGGCGACATGACGCTCCTCGTCGCGGACAACGGCCCGGGCTTCTCGGGCGCCGTCGATCCCGCCCGGGACGAGACGATGGGCTTGACGCTCGTGCGCGATCTGAGCGCCCAGCTCCGGGGTCACGCGCAGTTCGTGACCGAGAACGGCGCTCGGTGCACGGTCCGCTTCCCGGTTTCGAGAGAGGACGATCGCTCATGAGTGCATGCATTGTCGTTGTGGAGGACGAGGCCATCATCGCCCGGGACCTCAAGAGGACGCTCGAGGGACTCGGGTATACCGTGCCGCCGCCCGTCGCTTCGGGCGCCCAGGCCCTGGAGGCGGTCATCGCTCATCGTCCCGATCTCGTACTCATGGACATCCGCATCCAGGGGGAGACGGACGGCATCGAGACGGCCGCCCTCATCGGCAAGAACCACGGGACCCCCGTCATCTACCTGACGTCCTACTCCGACGACGCGACCCTCGCGCGGGCCACGTTGACCGGTGCGTATGGTTACCTGCTCAAGCCCTTTCACGATCGCGACCTGCGGACCGCCATCGAGGTCGCGCTCCAGAAGCGCCAGCTCGAACGACAGCTGTCCGAACGGGAGCGCTGGTTTGCGACGACGCTCAGGTCGATCGGTGACGCCGTCATCGCCACGGACGTGGGGCAACGGATCACCTTCATGAACGTCGTGGCGGAGCGGGTCACCGGCTGGACGTCGAGCGATGCGGCAGGCCGGCAGCTCGGCGAGGTGATGCGCCTGATCGACGAGAAGACCGGCGCGCCGATGGGTTCGCCGCTCGAGCACGCCTTCCAGGAGGGGTTCATCGTTGAGTTGCCACCCGTGCTCCTCGCTCCCAAGCACGGAGGTCAGCGATCCATCACCGATTCGGCAGCACCGATCGTCGACGACGCGGGCAAGACCCTCGGGGGCGTTGTGGTCTTTCGCGACGTGACGGAGCAACGTCACCTCGAGGCACGGGTGGCCCGAAGCGAGCGCCTCGCCGCCATCGGGACCATGTCCGCGGGGATGGCACACGAGATCAACAATCCGCTGACCTACGTGCTCGCCAACGTGACGTTCGCGATCGACGGGCTGCGCGAGGTGGGGAAGCATCTCCGTTCGGTGGGTGGGTCGGAGGCTGAGGCCCTGGCGGCGCGCGTCGCGGAGATCACGGACGCCCTGGGAGACGCGCGCGAGGGGAGCGAGCGCGTACACCGCATCGTTCGAGACCTGAAGAAGTTCGGCCGACTCGACAAGGCGGACGCTTCGGTGCTCGAACTGAAGATCTGTTGATCAATGGGTGGGTCGGCGAAATGTCCGACCACATCCATGCGTTTACCTGGCATGGTAACGATGCGCGTCGCGAATCCCCACATCCGTGAGCCCCAACGCCTCCAGAGCGTGATCGCCTTCGAGGT
>JAUSAZ010000026.1 GCA_030652255.1 Myxococcales bacterium
GCCTCCTTTCGGCGGGCGCCTCCGTGACGCCGTCACGATGCTATGGCTCTCGAAATGTGGAGTCGGCACGACGCAAACGCCTGAAAACGAGCGGAGCGATCGAGCTCACTCCACATTACCGAGCACTGCACATGAGTCCAGTTATGTGGAGATCCACATAAGTCGACGAAATGGGCTACCTCAACCTCAAGCCCGAGCAGACCAACCTCTTCTTCAAGCTGATGGAGGAGCGGTACAACAAGCACTCGACGATCATCACCACCAACCTCGAATACGAGGCCTGGTATGACTTCCTCGGGCGAAAGGAGATGGTCAAGGCGCTCCTCGACCGCCTCCGCCACCGCTGCACGACCATCGCCGTCGAGGGCAGCTCGCTCCGCACGCCCGAGCCGTAGTCCCACCTCCCAGACATCGACGACGAACCGACGACGACGCCCGCGGCGACGCCGTGCTCACCCGCACACGCCGACCGTCGCCGACGACCTCGCCAACGACCCCATCGCAAACACGATCAGGAACACGACCGCGACGGTGACGCGAAACGCGTCTCCCAAGGGGGGTCACTACGCGTGAGCGCAAACGGGTTCGTTCGCGTGAGCGCCGACACTGTCGTCGATGCTTCGTTGGATGAAGGCGCGGGAGCGGGGCACGATGGGGGCGATCCTGCGTGCCCAGCTCGCGACGCTGCGCGCGCAGATGGCCTCGCCCGCGCCCCCGGTGGGGAGATGAGCGACGACGCAACGCACCGAGCGCCACCCGCGCGGCGCTGGCCCATCGTCGTCGCGGTGCTGCTCGCGGCGCCGTCGTCCGTCTGCCTCCTGGCGTGCCTCGGGTCGCTCGCCGCAGGTGCCTTCCCGGAGGCGGCCTGTCGAGCCTTCTCCAGTGGCCATTGTGTCAGGATCGCAGACAGCGTCGCCGCGACAAACGTCCCCCGCGCGGCGGTGCTGTACCAGATCGCCTGCGACCGAGGTGACGCCATCGCGTGTACGACGCTCGGCGTGCGCCTCTCCGTGGGGCGCGGTCTGCCGAGGGAGCGTGATCGCGGGTTGGTCCTGCTCGAGCGCGGCTGCCGGGCCCGTGCGTGGGGCGCGTGCACGCAGCTCGGGGCCGCGTGGTGGTCGGGCGACGGGCGCCCGCACGACCCCGCTCGCGCGGTGCTCCTCTTCCGGGGCGCGTGCGAGACGGGTGACCTCCTCGCGTGCGCGTGGGCGGGCCTCGCGACCCGCAGCGGGGTCGGCACCGCTCGCGACGTGGCCGCGGGGGACAGGGCGCTGATGAGGGTCTGCGACGCGGGCGACGACATCGCGTGCGCGGACGCGGGGCGGAGGCTCCTCGATGGCGACTTCGGCGGCATCACGAGGGACGCCACCTTCGGCGAGGCCCTCCTCCGGCGGGGGTGTGCGCGCGGTCTTCATCGCACCTGCGCGGTGCTGCGGCGATCCCGGGGTGCACGGGGCGCGCAACCCTGAGCCAGGATCAACAGGATCGGGCGCTGTCGGCAGACCGGCGAGCGGGCACTCGAGGCGCGAACGCGAGAGGGCGCTCCGCGAGCTTTGATGGTGGGCTCCTTACCCCTCGACGCAACGGCGTCGGCGGGCGACGGCCCTGCGAGGGCGAACTGCGCGATGCCGTCGCGCCGTGCTAGCCCTTCCGCATGGCGAACGACCCCACGAGAGCAGGCCGTCACGGGCGCGGCGAAGGCGCGGACGACGATCGCCCGGAGCTGCTCGCCGCCCGCGCGCCGACCCACGCCGAGCGCTGTCGCACGCTGGTCGCCGACGCGCGCTCGGCGACCCTCTGCACGATCGCGCGCGAGCCCGCCGGGTATCCGTACGGGTCGCTCGTGACGGTCGGGTGGGACCGCGGGGGGCGCCCGCTCATGTTGCTGTCCCGCCTCGCCGAGCACACGCAGAACCTCGACGATCACGCGGAGGCGTCGATGCTCGTGACCGAGCCGCCAGGTCGCCACGAGGAGGTGCTCGCGCTCGGGCGCGTGACGCTCCTCGGGCCCTGCACGAGGGTGCCAGCGTCCGAGGTCGCCGACGTGCGCGCGACCTTCCTCGCCGCGCAGCCGCGCGCCGGGTACTACGTCGATTTCGAGGACTTCGCCTTCTATCGCCTGGAGCCGACCGCGCTCCGCTACGTGGGCGGCTTCGGCCGCATGTCGTGGGTGGGCGCGGAGGACTACGCGCGCTCCGAGCCCGACCCCCTCGCGGGCGCCGCTAGCGGCATCCTCACGCACATGAACGACGATCACGGCGACGCGCTGCTCGCCTACGCGAAGGGGCTGCTCCTGGTCCCCGAGGCGAGCGCTGTGACGATGACCGCGGTCGATCGCTACGGCTTCGACCTGGCGATCAGCACCCCGAGGGGGCCGAAGGCGGCGCGCCTCGCGTTCGACGAGCCCGTCACCACCACCGACGAGGTGCGCAAGGCGATGGTCGCGCTCGTGAAGAGGGCGCGCGCTCCGACTTGACCCGAAGCTCCACCCGCGCCTCTCACCCCCGCGGTTC
The DNA here is from genome assembly GCA_030652255.1 of Myxococcales bacterium. Classification (GTDB taxonomy): domain Bacteria; phylum Myxococcota_A; class Polyangia; order Polyangiales; genus SCUS01. The sequence continues at coordinate 2,514 of JAUSAZ010000026.1, forward strand.
GCCATGGACCTTACCCCCCACGCTCCACACGCCTTGATTGCTGCTCCGCCCTCCCCGCGACGGCGACCTCGAAGCGCTCGCGCGCATCCTGCGGGAGCCTGCCGTGTCGCGCTGGTGGTCCGACTACGGCGACGACCGGGTTCGGCGCGAGCTGATCGAGCGCGACGAGGACGTCACCGTGATGGCCATCGTCCATCACGACGCCGTGATCGGCGCCATCCAGTTCGGCGAGGAGGCCGACCCGCAGTATCGCCACGCGAGCCTCGACCTCTCCCTGAGCGAGGCTGCGCAGGGCCAGGGGGCCTGGGCCCCGAGGCGATCCGCGCCGTGCTCGACCACCTCGCTCGCGACCGTGGGCATCACCGCATCGTCATCGATCCCGCGGCGGCGAACGCGCGAGCCGTCCGCGCCTGCGCGAGGGTGGGCTCCCGCCCCGTGGGCGTGATGCGGCGCTACGAGCGCGGCGCCGACGGCACCTGGCACGACGGTCTGCTCATGGAGTGGACCGACGACGCCCCCGAAGGCGCCCTGTCGCCCCTGCGCGCCGCGACGCTGGAGGACGTCCCGACGCTGCTCGACATGATGGACGCCTTCAACCGCCTGGAGGGCATCCCCTGGTCGCGCGACGCCTGCGACGGCGCCTTGCGGAAGCTCCTCTGCGACGCGACGCCCGGCGCCGTGGGCCTCGTCGTCGAGGGCGCGGAGAGCGTCGGCTACTTCGTGCTCACGTGGGGCTACGACCTGGAGTGGCAGGGCCGCGACGCGTGGCCGACGGAGTTCTACCTCTCGGAAGGCGTGCGCGGGCGAGGGCTCGGCGCGCGAGCCCTCGAAGCCGTCGGGTCCTTCGCGAAGGCTCATGACGCGCGGGCGATGCACCTCATGGTGCGCGAGGACAACGCCTCGGCGCTGCGCCTCTACCGCCGCGCGGGCTTCGAGCCGCCGCCGAGGCTCTGCCTCAGCAAGGCCCTGTAGCGCCGGTCCTGGCGTCGCTCAACGCACGATGCAGCGATGCTCAATGGACACGGGTGCGAACACCCCTGTTCCGATGCTCTCGCTTCCACGTCACCGCCAGCGCAGGTGCTCGCGACGGCGGAACCGTCCGGACCGACGCCCGCGCGTGGTCGGGATCGCCACGACGGTCCGCGGACGTAGAGTGACGGTCATGGACGGAGAGTTCGACGAAGACGCCTTGCGCGCGAGGCTCTCGCGCGGATCGAACGCCTACGCGGGGCACGTGGGCGCGCTGATCGCGGGCATCGCGAGCTTCGCGGCCGTGATCTTCACGGGCTACTCGCTGCTGCTCTTTCCGGCGGGCGTCTGCTTCGTCCTCGCGGGGTACTGCGCCATCTCGGGAGGGCAGACGCTGCTCCAACCGCGGGGCCATGGGCTGATCGAGCGCCTCACGCCGGAGGCCAGGCGGCCGGCGCTGGCTCGGGGCTCCGCCGTGCTCATGGGGGCGCTGCTGATGATGTTCGGACTCGGGGTCCTCTGGATGGCGGCCTCCATCCGGCTCGGGCATCCCGGCGGGATCGCGGACTCGCCGGGGTCGCGCCGTACCTCCATCGGACGACTCCAGCGCGGTATCGCGGGCCCCGGCCGCCACCCAGCAGGCCGCGTGCGACGCGATACCGTGGAAGAAGCTCACGAGGCCGAAGGGCTGGCGGGCGTCGAAGCCGGGTGGGTCCGCCCTGCCGCCTTGACCCACGCCCGCCTCGGCCCTTCGGCGCGACGACACCCTCGGTGCCAGCGAGAACTCCCCGAGGGCCTTCTGCGGCCTCTGGGCTGAGGAACCTCGCGACAGGGGTCGTCTGGCAACACCAGAGGATCCGTCGCAACGGGGCGCCGCATCGTCCGCCCAATACGGTGGTCGCTGGCTGCGCGGGCGTTGGCGCGGTCCAGCTCCGCCTCACCGCAGTCGCAGCATGAGCGCGTCGGTGCCGGGCGGGTCGACCCCGTAGCGCGCCAGCAGCGCCCTCCCCGGCGGCGTCGTGCTCGCGACCCGCAGCCAGCGCAGCTCACCGCCGCGCCAAGGTCCATGGACCCGCGCCCGCTGCCGAGGAGAGTCGATGCGGCCCAGCTCGACGTCGTCGAGCGTGATGGTCAGTCCCAGCGAGCCAATCGCTGCCGAGTACAGCGACACCTCCAACTCGGTTCCGCCCTCCGTCGGCCACCGGATCGGCAGCTCGATCCACGCCTCGGGGCCCTGCGAGCAGCCCTCCTCGAGGCTCCACGGGTCGACCGCGAGCGACGCGCCCCCCGCCGACATCACCCACTCGTCTTGAACGAACATCGGGTCGTGCTCGTGCAGTCGCGCGATCGCAGCCGCAGGGCGCGGCGATGGGCTGCGGGGCGGTCCTACGCAGCGCGCGGCGGCGTCCCGGAGCGCGAGGCGGGTGGGCTCGTTCTCTGAAGCGTGCGGGCCCCACGCGAAGATGCCGTGGGTGTTGTCCTGCTCGGTCCACGGTTGGTAGACCCACGCGGCGACCCCGGAGACGCCCAGGTGCTCGGCCGCGGTCAGGAAGGCCTCGTACCAGCGCCCCCGGTCGGCGGGGTCGAAGGCGGCGCGCGAGAAGCCCACCTCCCCGATGACCAGCGGCTTGTGCAGGAGGTCCTGCGCGATCGCGACGCGGTCCGCCAGCCAGGGCCAGAGGTCGGCCGGGACGTCGACCTTCGCGTCGTGGTCGAAGTAGGCGTGGTGGTCGGCGTAGTCGACGCTGTCGAGGGCGTTCACGCGCCGCCAGATCGCCCGCCCCTGTGCGCTCGCGTACCCGCCGTGGCCGGCGCCGACGAGGTGGTTGGGGTCGCGCTCGTGGATGAAGCGCGCCTGCCGGTCGACCCACTCGACCATGCGGTCGCCCGACTCGCAGGTGAGCGCGCCGCCCTCGTTCACGAGCTCCCAGGCCATGATGGTCGGGTCGTCGCGGTAGGCCACGCCGGTTACGGCATTGGTGCGCGTCACGAGGCGGCCGACGTGCTCACGCCACGCGCGCTCGACGGCGCGGTCGGTGTACACCCGCCGCAGCTCGCCCGCCCGGAGGGTGCGCCCGCGCGCCGGGGCGCCCGTCCAGCGCAGGTAGGCGGGGAAGCCGCCGTAGTCCTCCCAGCGGTTGGCCAGCACCAGGATGACGCGGAGGCCACGCGAGCGGGCCGCGGCGAGGACGCGGTCGAGATGCGCGTACGAGCCCGCGATCCAGCCGTCGGGGCCACGGCGGAAGGCGAAGTCGTCGCGCCAGGCCTCCTGCCCCTCGGCCTCGCCCAGCGCCCAGACGCGGGCGACGCCGAGCCGGTCGGCCGTCAGGGCGTCGAGCACCCGCGAGGCGGCGCGGCGCTCGCGGGGCCCGTGCATCGCGTCGACGTTGGCGCCGACGAAGCGGAAGGCGTGGTCGCCCACGACGAAGCGAGCGCCGTCGCGGCGGACGAATCCCGGGTCGGCGGAGGGAACGATCCAGCGCGTGGCGATGCCGAGAGCGAGCGCCGCGCCCAGCAGCGCCGAAAGGGACGAGCGGGAAACGCGCATCGCGGACAGCGGCTCCTTCGGCGCGAGGGGGCCGCAGGAGATGGCGTCCCGTCAGGTCGAACGGGCGCCGCGGTGGCCGTGTGACAGCGCGGGCGCGCCGGCGAGACAGGGGCGAGCACGGGTTCGGGTTATCGTGCCCCGCCATCGCATGTCGAAGCACCGCGTCGTCGCCGCCCTGTTCCTGGCCTCGCTGCTCTCCACCAGGGCTCCAGCGCTGGCGCAGACCGCTCGCCTCACCGACGAGCAGGTGCGTCGCGCCCTCATCCGCGAGTCGATCGAGGCCTACGACGGGCGCTGTCCCTGCCCCTATCAGCGGGACTCGCGCGGCCGCGCCTGCGGGCGGCGCAGCGCCTGGTCGCGCGAGGGGGGAGAGGCCCCGTACTGCTATCCGAACGACGTTCCGGCCGAGGCCGTCGCGGAGTGGCGGCGCGCCCACGAGACGCCGTAGCGCGGAGTGAGCCGATCGGGGAAGTCGGGGAGATACTTCAGGGTCTTGAACTGCGCCTCCGAGTACGGGTTGTCGTACGAGACGTAGAGCCGCGTGTGCGTCTCCTCGACGCCCAGGTCGCATCGCTTCTGCGCCACCGTGCGCGAGGCCATCGACGGCCCCGGTCGGCGTGCAGCGTCAGCTGGCCGGGCTCGATCCCCTGCCGGCGGCCCAGGTCTCCTCGATGAACTCCTCGGCCAGCGCCGCCGACTCGCGGGGCGCGTGCTCGAGTCCGAGCAGCATGTTTTGCTCGAACGCCACACCGTCACGCGGTCGCGGACTACAACGTCACGTCGGCGCGTATCGCCTCGCTCGCCCAGGTCGCGGCTGGCACCGACCCCCGCACGGGCTCCGGCGGCCGCGACGCCTTCGACGACGCGACCGGCTGCGTCGGCTTGGAGGCCGGTGCACCTGATAGGCACACACGCAGTTGGGGCGCTCGGCCCACGGTTGCGCGACATCCACGCCGGGAACTCGACAGTGAACCGCACGACCGGCTCGGGCGTCCCGAAGGGACCGAGCCCAGGTGGGAGCGCGCGAACATCGATGTGCGCGGTGCTGCCCGGCCCGTAGATCGGGAGACCGGTCGCGCGGCCCGAGAAGGAGTACCTTGCGGGCGCTGGGGGCGGCGGACACGCGCACGCGGCGGTTCCCGCGTCGGTGACGCCGCCGTCCCCGCCTGCGAGAGCGTCGCGCACCTCCGCGTCAATCACCTCACCGATCACGTCGCGGACGGCGTCGAGGAGCGTGTCGAAGAAGCCCGCGTCGTGCTGGCCGCTGTCGGTCGTCATTGCCCCCAGCAGTGGTGTTAGCGGCGACGGCGTACGCGAGCGAGGCCGGCGATGCCAACCAGGGCTGCGAGCACGGCGAGGGGAGAGCGCGCCGTGCGATCGCCCGGCGCGTGCACCGCGCATCCACCGCCGCCACCGCCGCCGCCCGCGTCGACCGACACCACGTCGACCGACATCACGTCGACCGCCGTGCCGGTGTCGACGACGGTGCCCGCATCGACGGCGGCGTCGGTGAGTGCCGTGCTGGTGTCGACGACGCCTGCATCGGTGAACACCGTGCCGGTGTCGATGGTCGCGTCGGCCGCCCCCGGGTCGGGACACACGTATGTCATCGCGACGCAGCGGAGCCCCGAGTCGGGGCCCCCGTCCAAAACCCGCGGGACGCAGTCGTGGCACCCCCTGTCGTCGCACACGCCGGCGTCGCGCGAGCCGCAGGCGCAGGCCCCCCGCGCAGAGCAGTACTGCCCTTCGGGGCACTGCGCGTGATCGGTGCAGCCGATCCACTGCGCGCCGCCGTCGTTGCACGCCCTGTTGGGCGGCCCCCCATCGGTGCAGGCGAGGGCCGCTGCGGGCGCGGCAAGCATGGCGAAGGCGAGTGAGTAAGCAACCTGGCGTGCGTTCATCGAAGACCTCCCCAAGAATGGATTGGTCACTTTACGCTGGACGCGAGCCGCACGGAGCATCCGTTGATGCCCGTCTGGCTTGTGTCAGGCGGTGTCGGAATCAGCCCCCCGGCCAGTCCGCGGGCGCGTGGTGGTCGACCTCCTGGCCGAGGACCCGGCGACGGGGTGAGGCAGCGCCGCGTGGCCCACTGCGCGAACGGGTGCTGCAGGCGCGGTCAATCGCGCTCTTCGAGCACGGCCACGAGCGCCCGCGCAGGTACGAGAAGCGCCTCCGCCGGCAGCTCGCACCCAAAGAAGCCGTCCGGCCGTCCCGCACCGATCGCGTTCAAGTGCTCGGCGCTGATCGGGTCGCCCATCGCCTCCAGCCGCGCCACGACGTCCCGTGCGAGTCGCGCCATGAGCAACGCGCCCTCCCGGTACGGCAGTTCGCGGTCGAGATCGGCGAGCGCCCAGAACCCCCACTCCTCGGTCGCCACCGCGAACCACTCAGCCCGGTGTGCGGCGACCCACGCGGGCGGGTCGACGAGGCGGTCCATCTCGTCGACCAGCATCCGCACGAGCACCTCAAGGATCACCTGGTGTGCCCGCACCTGCCGACCGCGATAGACCATCCGCTCGTACCCGGCCATGAGCACCTCCTGCGGCGAGGGCGAGCATCTTCGCGCACCCCCGCCTGCCATGCATGGAGGGCGCGCATCGACGCGACGTGCGGTGGTCTACCTCCTGGCCGAGGACCCCGTAGCGGGGTGAGTTCTCACCGGGCGAACGGGTGCCGCGGGCACTCCACCGGCGCCTTGCGGTAGTTCGCGAGCGGGGCTGCGGCAAGCGGGAGCGTGGGCGGAGCGGTCGGTGGGGGAGGGGGGCCGAGGAGCGCGACGAGGTAACCGACCCCGAAGATGCCGACCCCTGCGAGCTTCGCACCGCCGAGCCAGAACCAGCCGAGGCACGTCACGATGCCGAGGGCCATGAGCAGGCTGCCAGCGCGGAGCGTCGCCCTGCTGAGCCGGGCGACCCGTCGCTCCGCCACGCATCGAGGACAGCCCGCCGGGCTCACCGGTCGAGCGGTCACCGTTGCACCGCGCGTGGCGGCCCTGTGGCCCGGATCCCGGCCGAGGACGCCTTCCGGGCGTCGCGGGCACTCCCCAACGCGCCGCGCTTGCCTGGTCGTGTTCCCTCGCGCGCTCACCGCCAGGTCACCCCTCCGCGGGGCAGCTCAGCAATGCGATCGACACGTCGTCCCAGAGGGCGCGCCCGGGCAGGCGGACCAGTTCGACCAGTCGGGCCGCGGCCTGCGCGACGGTACCCGCGGTCGCGGCCGCCCAGATCTCGTCCGCGGACGCGTAGTGAAACAGCCCGTCGGAGGCGACCAGCACGCGGCCGCCCTCGAACGCGGCGGAGAACGCCACCGCCGCCGCCCGACCCGAACCCACGAGCGGCTTGCGGTGCTGCGCGCGCGTGAGGTCCAGCA
>JAUSAZ010000027.1 GCA_030652255.1 Myxococcales bacterium
AGGTCTGGTCACAGAACGCACGAACGCAGGCCATCGGCTTGATCAAACTGGCAGGAATTCCCGGAACTCTCGCGAGCATCCTGGGACTGCCAATCGAGCCCGCGCGTTGATGCACATCACGTGGGCAAGGGACGCCCCGGACGTGGTCCGGGGCTGTCGAGCAGGGACGCCGATTCCCTGCAATCTGTTGCTCGTCGCCTGCACCTTCCGGAAGGTCGAGCGAGTTCCGGTCCGGCAAAGCCCCGGACAATGTCCGGGGCGCATCTTGTTATTGCCCGGGGGTGAGGGCCAACGCCCGAACCCCGGCGACATGCGAAGGCTTGCGCCGCCACCAGACGCCTGAAAACAAGCCACTCCAGGAGATGTGTCCCGAAGTGAACCATTCATGGAGAGGGGCGCGCGGCAGCGGGGGTGGGGGTCTCCGTGAGCTTAGACCACGCGCTCGTGGAAGGGGCCGGTGACCTCGAAGGTCCAGCCCGCGCCGGTGCCGGTGGCGAGGCCGCGCTGGGAGCTGAAGTAGAGCCGGGTGCCGCTCGGGTCGAAGGCGGGCCCGGTGACCTCGGAGTTGTCGTGCCCCACCACCTGCACCAGGGGCTTGAGCTCGCCGCTCGGCAGGATCGCGACGATCTGCATCGAGCCGGTGTCCTCGGCCACGAGCACGTCGCCGCAGCAGGACACGGTCAGGTTGTCGACGCCGCGGATGCCCGGCATCGGCATCATGGGGCCGTCGTAGAGGATCGAGATCGTCGCGGCGGCCACGTTGTAGGCCCACACCTGGTTGGTGCCCTTGGTGCTGAAGTAGATGACGCCCGCGTGGTACCAGATGCCCTCGCCGCCGCGAAACACGGTGCTCGTCGGCACCTGGAGGCGCGTGGGGGTGTCGCCCGTCCACTGCGGGTCGGGCAGGGTCTGCCACGTCACGGCGCCGCCCATGGCCACGGTCGCGACCTCGAGGCGCCCCATGGAGAGGTCGGGGTGGCCCTGCGGCGTGCGGCGGGCGGGCACGTAGCGGTAGAGGCGCCCGTCGGGCTCGTCCTCGGTGAGGTAGACGTGGGCGTTGACGGTGTCGACCGCGGCGGCCTCGTGCTTGAAGATCCCGAGCGCGGGCCGAACCACCGCGGCGCGGTCGTTGTACGGGTCGCACTCGAACACCCTCCCCCGCGACACCTCCTCGCAGGAGAGCCACGTGTGCCACGGGGTCTTGCAGCCGGCGCAGTTGCCGTTGGTGCGGTCAAGGATGCGGTAGGCCGCCGTGATGGCCCCGGCGGCGCTGAAGCGCACCGCGCCGACGCCGCCGATGAGCACCATCTCGGAGTTGGAGGTGTAGATCCAGCCGCCGTCTTCGGTGGCGTAGGTCGCGCCGCCGTCGGGGAGCAGGTGCCACGAGTAGGTGCTCCCCGCGACGCGCTCTCCGGTGCGCGCGATCACCCGCGAGGTGAAGCCGGGCGGCAGGCGCAGGCCGTTGGCGTCGGGCGCGCCGAGGGCGCCCACGCTGGCGATGAGCGAGCGCAGCGCGGGCGGCGCGGGCACGGCGCGCGGCTCGAAGTACGAGGGCCCGGCGTCGGGCTCGATGGTGCCCGCGTCGACGGGCTTCGCGCCTGCGTCGGGGTCGCCCGCGTCGGGGGTGCCTGCGTCGGGGTTGCCTGCGTCGGGGGTGCCCGCGTCGGCGGGTGACATCCCGGTCAGGGGGTCGCTGCACCCGGGGAGCGCGCGGCTCATCATCGCCGCCGCGAAGCCCGCCAGGCCCCCGCGCAGCAGGCTTCGCCGCGGGAGAAGGATGCCCGCTTCCGTCATCGACCAGCCCAGCTCACGATCGTCGTGTCGCGCCATAGGGGCGGGACCATGCCACGATTCTGTTGCCAGAACGTCACCTTGGGGGTGACGGCCGTCGTCTGCGGGCGGGGCAACGCCCGTTCCCCCTACGCAGCGAGAACTCCTTCCCGTAGGGGCAGGGCTTGCCCCGCCCGCCCTTCAATCGACGATGAACGCCCATGTCCAGAGGGTGCGTCACCCGGAGGCAGTCGCGGCGGTCGGAGGGGCAGTCGCGGCGGTCGGAGGGGCAGTTGCGGCGGTCGGAGGGGCAGTTGCGGCGGACGGAGGCTCAGGCGGGCTTCGTGGTGTCCTGCTTGCGCTTCGGCTTGATGTTCAGCGCGCGCAGGATCGTCGGCGACACGGTGAGCACGAGGTCGGTCACGCCGTCCTCGCGAGCTTCAGCGAGGTCGGTCCAGAGCGAGCGCATCACGAACTGGAGTCGGCCCTCGGCGACGTTGACCGCGGGGCCGTCGCGGTCGGCACCATCGGCTTGTTGAGCACGCCGTCCCCACGCTCACTTCTTCAGACGATTTCGCCAATAACCAGGACGACGACTCGCATGACCAAACGCCATCACAAGGACCATCTCATTCTGGACTACGAAACAGGTAACGTATGGGAATCGTGTAAATAGAAAGCAACGCACTATCCTGCTGCCAGGAACGAAAGGCCAAATGGTCGGACCCTCTGCCATTACACTCGTTCGGCCTCCGCGAGCAGTTCGTCGCCGAGGCCCTCCCGCTCCTGCTCGTACCATTCGGCAGCCGCGGTGAGTTCCGCGTCAGCCTCTTCGTGGACGACTACCTTCATCCGCGTTTCGCATGCAGACGCGCAGCGATTCGAGCCCGAACAGCTTCCCATGGCTCGCACTTCGCCGTGCCACGATCGACGTCCTGAAGACGTCGTTCGACTTCCGCAAGCCAGGCGGCCTCGACGCCCTCGTCCGCAGGGTCGTCGAGACTGGCGATCAGCAGTTTCGCGACATCCGCTCGCTCCTCTGGGGGAAGTTGTAGGGCCTGTGCGAGTACGGTGTTCCTAGACATGTTGCGAACCTACCAGAATTCCGACCGATTGGCACACTCCACGGCCCGAAGCGGCTGCCCTCCCTCCGCCCCCGGAGTCGGGGCACGCCTTCAGACTGCCCAACGACGACTTGGGCTTGTGCCGCGAGAGGGCGCGTAGCGCCCGCTCGTCGGCACCAAGCCCTTGTTGGGAGGCATCTCTGGACGTCACCTGGGTCCTCGCCGCTCACTCCTCGCGCGCAGCAACAGGTTTGATACGTCAAGCAATGGAGCCCATCGGTCGAGGTACTCTTGATCCAGCGAGTCGCCTTGAACATTGAGCACTCCGAGAATATCGCCCCACTGCCGATCCGAGACCTGGTTGCCCATCTTGTACCAGACGAGTTTGTGAAGCAGCGTGTCCTCTGGGCTCGCAAAGCGAATGCTCACCTTGCCCTCGGCGACATCAACCTCCTCCGCTCGCGCTCGTGTCATCTCCTCGCGTGACCAAGGGTCTCCTTTCATGATGAAGACGTCGGCCTTGAACATCGTCGCTAGATGCACCACGTTGAACGAGGAGTGATGCTTGATGGCATCGCGGATCATCTCAGCGTCGATGTAGAAACGCTCGGCAAGCGCGGTGACCATGGGGTCGACGTGAGACACTCGGACATCGGCGACGAGGTCTACATCCTGCGTCGCTCGTGGAATTCCGTAGAGCGAACTGGCAACGGAACCGCCCACCACGTAACGAATCCCGAGGGCATCGAAGACGCTCGCAAGCTCCGCCACGACGAGGACGGGTTCCGAGAGCATCAGTAGCCCCTCTCGCGCCTGTCCCACCCGAAGGCGCGCACCATCAAGTCCGGCTCGATCCAGCGGGAAGCAACGCGAAGCTCCTGTTCTCGCTCATCCGCATCCGGATGGCGCCTGCGAACATCCAACAGCGCGAACTCCTGAACGGCACGCGTGAGTGCTCGGACGCGTTCGAGCTTCTGCGTGGGCGACATCTTGCGGTAGCCCTCGATCAGGAAGGCTTCGACCTTGGGGTCCGTGTCGTTCGTAGGATCGGCACTCATGAGGCGATCTTACTCCTCCCCCGGCAACCGCAGAAGCTCGGGGGTGTTTTTACGCCCGCCACTGGTGTCCGCCCAACGGCTGGCCGATGTGCCGCCGCAATGGGTGCAGCAGGTTGGAGATGGGTGAGATGGGAGCGGTCGGCACCATCGGCTTGTTAGATACGCCCAACGCGGGCCACGACGCAAACGTGCCAGTCTCCGCGTCGTGGATCGGC
>JAUSAZ010000028.1 GCA_030652255.1 Myxococcales bacterium
CACGGGACTGACCATCCACGTGAGCCACCTGCCGCCCGGCACCAGCAAGTGGAACAAGATCGAACACCGGCTCTTCGGCCAGATCACGACGAACTGGCGGGGCAAGCCGCTGGTCACACTCGAAGCCGTCGTCGGGCTGATTGCGAGCACCACCACGGCGACGGGGTTGAAGGTCCGCGCGGCGGCCGACCAGAAGCGCTACCCCACCGGGAAGAAGGTCACGGAGGAGGAGATGGCCGCGCTCGCGCTCACTCGCAATGACTTCCATGGCGAATGGAACTACTCCTTCACCCCTCGAAAGAAGTCATCCGATAGTTGAGCGGAGGCTCCATAGGGGTGACTTTCGCGCTTGATCATTACCACGCCGCCGCCGTGCTCAACGCCGAGATCCCTGCGGGTCTTGTCGGACAGTCGTAGCAGCCCATCGCTGGACACGTACCCGAATGCGGCCCGCTGCTCGTCGGGCTGCACGCCGTGCTGCTGGGTAAACATGGCTGCCTCCGCCACAGGGCGCCTCGTAACCGTGGGGCCGTCGGCGGTGCGGGTCATCGCGTAGAAGCACTTGCCCGTTTCGAAGGCCGGGGAGTGGCTCGTGAGGATGATCTGTTGGGGCCCGAGGCCACTCTCGGTAATGTCTTTCAGGATGTCGCGGAGTCGGAGTTGGAGGTCGTACCGCAGGTTGAGTTCAGGCTCCTCGATCGCGACGATGGCGGAGTTCCCGAGCAGAACCCGGGCGAGTAGAGACGCGATCTGTTGGATTCCGGAGCCAAGGGCCTCAATCGGCATCCGGACGCGGCCGATCTGGTTGGCGAGCACTGCTTTGCTGCGATTGCGCTGGTAGGTGATGACGAAGTGACCATCGTCGATCAGGGCGCCGAGGGAGTCCATGCACTTCTCGAAAAGCTCCCACCGCTGGAACAACCCAGGCTCATCGGACTCCTTGGCGTCGTACAGCGCCAGAAGCAACTGCTGGGGTATCGTCAGTCGCATCTCGGTTTGTTGTTCGTTTGCGTCCGCCCCGGCGACCCGTCGGTGAGTGCCAACGAGAATGAACGCGTTCGACGCAGTGGTCGTTCGCAACAGGAAGTTCTTCGCGATCATGGCGAACCCCGTCCGCTTGGCTGCCCATCGCTCGGGGGTCGGCTCGGGAAGCCAGATCGCGACGTGAATACCGCCGCCAGGATTTCGGCTCGCCTTCACTTTGTCGAGCGAGAGATCTCCGATGAACTGACCAATCTCGAGTCCGGTGCGCGCCACATCGTCCTGGTCGATCCGAATCGAGGCGTTCCACTCGATGGGGTAGGGCTCCAAGACGTTGAAGATCTCGTCCGCGGGGTACCCACGCCCCTCGAAGGTGCGCTCGGGGTACGGGAACCACAACCAATCTGGCTCGGTCGCTTCGACCCATCCCGTGCCAGTCCCCCGGATCGATGACGTCACGGCGAAAGGCTGCTTCGCCACCTCCCCCAGCAGCCAGAAGAAGAGGTCCATCGCCTGCAACAGGTTCGACTTCCCGACGTTGTTCTCCCCGTGGATCACGTTGACCCCCGCGAGCTCGTCGAGCACGACGCTCTGCCGGAGGTTCTTGAAGCCCTTCACCTCGAAGCGTTCGATCTTCATCCCTGACCTGTCATCGCAGCCGGTGGTTGATCCGCGACCCATCCGTGCCGGTCGCGCCGCGTCGCGTCGCGCGCGGACCATCGCACAGAACGCTTCGCGCCTCCTCCCGCCCATCGCCCTCTCCGCCCGCGCCCCCCTCCGCCGCACCTACATCGCCTCCTTGTCCGACTCCCGGACACCCACGATTTCCCGCTTGATTCGCCGCTCCGGGCTCCCCGATCATCCCCGACCATGGCCACTTCCAAGACCCGCAAGAAGTCCCCTGTGAAGAAGTCCCCTGCGCGCAAGTCCGCCGTGCCGGAGGCCCCCACCTCCGCCGCCGCGGACTCGGACGCCTCGGTCCTCACTCGCATACGCGCCTCCTTGCCGCGCTTGAGTGACGTCGAGGTCTCCGCCTTCCGCTCGCTCGTCTCCGACGCCGACTGCCGCGCCCGTGGCCTCCTCACCCGCGCCGCCGAGACCCACCGGGACGTCGCCCGCGCGCTCACCCGTGCCCGCATCGACGCCGTCGTCCGCGAGCACGGCGCGGCCCTCGGCTACGACGCCCCGCGGCTGGCCTTCCTGCTCGACCTCACCGCCTCCGTGGGCGATGCCGTCGCCCAGCAGAAGAAGGCCCGCGGCGCGGGCGCCGACCAGAAGTTCACCGTCGAGCAGGCGGGCCGCGCGGCGACCGCGGCGCGCAACGCCCTGCTCCGCCGGCTCAAGGTGCTCGCCGGGCGCAACGCCGACTCGCGCACCGCCCTCGACGCCGCGCGCGGATCGGTCGAGACCCCGACGGCCCTCATCGACTCGCTGCGCTCGCTGTCGAAGCTCGCCCAGGCGTGGTTGAAGCGCGACGACGCGCAGTGGGCCGTGCTCAAGCGCTCGACCTCCTTCGGGGCGGGCGAGATCGACGCCGCCGTCCGAGCCGCCGCTGCATACGAGAAGGCCCGGGCGACGAGCGCCGAGACCGCCCCCACCCCGCCCGACGACGGCGCGCTCAACGTGCTGGAGGGCCGCATGGTGCTGGAGTTCGGCGCCCTCCTCGACGCGGTCAATGACGGCCGCGAGGAGGGCCTCGGCATCACCGCGCTGGAGATCGGCCCAGCCCTGCGCCGCGCGCTCCTCCAGGACGCGCCGAAGCCCGCCGCGAAGGACGCCGCGAAGCCCGCTCCCCCCGCCCCGTAGCGCGTACAGCGCACCTGCAACGGCCCGCAGTCCACCTGCAACGCCCCACAGCCGACCTGCGACGGGCAGACCCCCAAGGTCCGATGCCCGACGCGAAGGCACAAACGCCCGATCGACGAGCGCTACGCCCTGGCCCTGACCCGCTCTGCCTGGACCAGCTCCTTGATCTCCTCGTGGAGGCTCACCCCCGCCCCGACGGCCTCGACGCAGATCGTCATCGCGTAGCGGATCGCCCCCTTCCTGGCCTCGGTGTCGGTCATCCAGACCTTCTTCGCCATCACGCCGATCACCAACGCATCGCCGTAGGACGCCGCCGCGGCCTCGTGCCAGTCCTTCTGGACCGTGCCGCGCTTCCTGAGGTTGGAGCCGACGTTCCAGCCCCAGTCGCCGATCACGGCGTCCTCCGACGCCACCTCCGCATCGCCCTCCTCTGCATCGTCGTCTTGACGCAGGTCGGCGAAGCGGGCGTGCAACTGCTCCAGGGACTCCCCCCGCTTCGCCATCTCCCACTCGATCATGGCGCCGCGATAGCGCAGGTTGGTGCGCCGCACCTTCGCTCGCCATGCGACCGTCACCGACACCCGGATGAGGGTCTCCGGCGCTCCCTCGAACACATGCTTCGGGAATGGCAGTCGGTAGTAGTGGACCTTGCCGATGGCAATCCGGTCCTCGATGGTGGCGACCGAGCGCGCCGCGCCGACGTCGAAGATCCGCTCGGGCCGGGGGACGCCGTAGCCGTAGACCTTGAGCGCGTGCGCCCGATCGCGGACCTGCGAAGGCCACTGGGCGCTGTTGACGATGAGCGCCCGCACGAGGTCGGGGCTGCTCCCGGGCAGCGCGTCGAAGACCCTGGCGGCGAGGTGGGCCACCCGCGGCGCCGCGAAGCTGGTGCCAACCTCGAAGCGGACCAGCTGACCGCCCGTCATCGCATCGGAGCTGGCCACCGCGACATCGGTGAGGTGGCGCTTCATGACGAGCGTTCCGGACGCGTCCCGGTAGGTGTTGCCCGCCTCTTCCACGACCTCGGGCTTGACCTCGCGGAGGTAGCCGTCGCCGACGCGGGTCACCGGGCTGGGCCAGCCGTCCCTGGCCACGGGCTCCAGTCCGATCCGCTCGCGGTGCACGAAAGGCGTGGCGGCCTCTGGGACGTAGCCCCCGACGGTGAGCGCGTTGATGGCCTGCGCCGGGTTACGGAGACGGCATCGATCGTCACGCAGCCAGTCGGGGAATCGCCGCTCGTCGGACCACTCCTGGAGCTGCTTCAGGGAGGGGCTTCCGGTACCGTCGATGTTTCCGCTGGCCACGATGAACAGGTAGCCTGGTTGCCCGTCGTCGTATGCGACGTGGTCGATGCGCTCGGCCCAGACGCTCATTCGCTCGCGGCTGAAATTCCGGGTGCTCGCGACGGAGTGGTTGATGATCTGGACCCGGGCACCGTCGCGGAGGTGCTCTGCGATGGTCTGGAGCTGGCCGGGGAGATCGAGCTCGTCGGGAATGCGATTGCCCTCGTCGAGGACCCGCGCGAGGCACACCCGCACGGCGTCGATCGAGGTGGCTCCCCTCAACAGTGCGTCGCGAAGGCTGCCCAGCGAGGCGACGCTGACGACGGCCGTGCCGTGCCTCGCCGCGGTCGGTGACGCGGTCACACGGTCGGACTGCGGAACCCAGCTGCGGTGCGGCAGGTCCGCGACGCCTGCGATCAGCAGCGGGTGCGCCGGGATCATCGCCCCGTCGATCACGCCGACGACCGCGCGATCAGTGCCCCCGCGACGGATCTCCGGGAGCTCGTCCAATGTCAGTTGGCAAAGCTCCATGCCCTGACGCTCGACCTCGGGCGGAAGATCGACCAGCAAGACGAATGGGTGGTGTTCGACAAGGTCGAGGATCGCCTTCCCCGGCAGGCACGCCCGATAGGCCGCGTAGTCGTCGGCGACCAGCGGGCGCCCGTCGCCCGGCAGCGTCCCACCGACCTCCCGGACGTAGGCCGTGAAGGCCGCTCGACGGCCGGCGCCGTCCCCGCTGGTGACCCCACCTGCGCTGAGCTCGACGTCGACGAGGTACTGCCCGTCTGGGAGGACATCGATCTCCTTGAGTCCGTCGCCCATCCGCGTCGCCCGGTTGATGCTGCGAAAGCGCTCCACCAGGGGAAGCGGGGCGGTCCCCGCCAGCGCCTTCCCACTCGCGTCCCTCTCGTCCTGCTCCCAGGCGTCGAGCAACCGTTGCAGTGAGGTCGCCGAGGGGTCGGCCACAAGGGACAGCAGGGATCCATCTGCGCGCTCCTCGGTGACCTCCAGGGCCCATCTGGCTGGGATCTCATGGCCGGCGAGGAGGGGCTGGTGCGAAGCGTCGCGCGCGGGCTCGATCAGGAGGGAGACGCCCGCTGGGAGGGCGGGGAGCGACGGGTCACGTCCCGCGACGGCTTCCCGCTGGGCGCTCGCGATGGCCGTGAGCTGCTCGCGCAGCGCCGCCGCATGTGCGACGCGATCGGGTTGCCTCGTCTCAGATCGCCCCGGCCGACCGTAGCGGACCCTCTCGTCGAAGCGCTTCAGGCGAATCGCATCCATGGCGGTCACTCCCCCTCGTCACGTCTTGATCCTACGGCGTCGTGCGGCGTCGGCTCCGTGCGTCCTGGTGTCGGTCCACGGCGGCCCCGAACAGGGCTCCGGTCAGCGCAGCCTCCCCGTCGAGCACCATGGTCTTGAGCGCGTCGGTGGTGATGCGGGCCACGTCCGACAGGCAGAGGCCGCGGCACTTCGCGGCAGCGTCCTCGACCGTCAACCCGTGCGTTCGCACGCTTCGGAAGCGCCGCCGGAGGTACTCGTGCAGCTGGGCCTCGTCCGGCATCGGGAACCAGACCACGTCGTCGAAGCGCCGCCAGATCGCGTCGTCGAGGGCGCTCTCGTGGTTGGTGGCGGCGATGACCGGGCCCTCGCTGGCGTCGCCGTCGAGCATCTGGAGGAAGCTGTTGACGACGCGCTTGAGCTCGCCCACGTCGTCACGATCGCTCCGGCTTCGCGCGATGGCGTCCACCTCGTCGAAGAACAGGACGCCTGGCCGGTGCCGGGCGTGGTCGAACACCCGCCGGAGGTTGGCGGAGGTCTCGCCCAGGTACGATGCGATGAGGGAGTCGAAGCGGACGTAGTGGAGCGGGAGGCCGAGCTCGCCTGCCACGACGGCCGCGCAGAGGGTCTTCCCATTGCCCGGCGGGCCGTGGAAGAGGAGCTTGCGGTTGGGCGGGAGGCCGTGCTCGGCGAGGCGGTCGCGGTGCGCGAACTCCCGCAGGAAGCGGGTGATCCGAACCTCGGTCTCGGGGGCGAGCACGATGTCGTCGAGACCTCGCGACGGGGCGACGGTGTCGAGGAGCGAGGCACCCTCGGTCTTGCTCCGCGGGAGCTCGTGGACGGTCGCGATCTGCTCTCGCGCCCTGCGGGCGGGACCGGGCGTCTCGCGGAGAGCGGCCGCGAGGTCGTCGGCGAGGCGCACATGCCCCTGGCGGCGCTCGGCGACGATCAGCTGCTCGGCGGCGTCGGCGAAGCCAGTCTCGTCGTTGCGACGGTGGCTACGGATCAGCCGCTTCAGGAGCTCAGCGTTCACCCGCCAACTCTACGCGGTCGGCGTGCGGGTTTGCACGCAAGCTGCGACGACCGCCCGTCATCAACCCCGCGCCGCGATGGTATACGGCTCGTTCGATGGCCACGACGACCCATGAGCCCGATGTCGAGTCCGTGGTGATACAGCTCCTCCAGGCCGCCGGGTGGAGCGCTATCAACGCCCAGGCCGAGACCTTCGGCCCCGACGGCACCCTCGGCCGCGCCAACCGCCGCGAGACCGTGCTCGTCCCCCGCCTGCGCGCCGCGCTCACCCGCCTCAACCCCGACGTGCCTTCGGCGGCCCTCGACCGGGCCGTCGAAGACCTCTCGGTCGACCGCAGCGCCCAGCAGCTCGCCGACGCCAACCACACGCTCTACCTGATGGTGAAGGACGGGGTGCGCGTCTCGCTCCCCGACCCGTCAGGCGCGCCGAAGACCCATGTCGTGCGTGTCGTCGACTGGGACTCCCCCGCGCAGAACGACTTCCTCCTGGTGCAGCAACTCTGGGTGGCGGGTGCGGTGCAGGACTACCGCGCCGACCTGGTGGGCTTCGTCAACGGACTCCCCTGGCTCTTCATCGAACTCAAGAACGTCAATCACAACACCCAGGAGGCCTTCACCAAGAACCTCGCGACCTATCGCGAGAACATCCCGCAGCTCTTCTGGCACAACGCCGTGGTCGTCCTCTCCAACGGGCTCGACGCGGTGATGGGCTCGCTCACCTCGTCGT
Organism: Myxococcales bacterium; assembly: GCA_030652255.1. Classification (GTDB taxonomy): domain Bacteria; phylum Myxococcota_A; class Polyangia; order Polyangiales; genus SCUS01. The sequence continues at coordinate 7,108 of JAUSAZ010000028.1, forward strand.
GGGACCGCTTCAAGGCCTGGACCCGCGTGGACAGCGAGGAGGATGCACCCGGCCCCTCGCTCGACGGGGTGATCCGCGGCGCCCTCACGCCCGCCCGCCTGCTCGACCTCGTGGAGAACTTCGTCCTCTTCGAGGGCACCGGCGGCTCGGCGAAGAAGGTCATCGCGCAGAACCACCAGATGCTCGGCGTGAACCGCGCCGTCGCGGCGGTGGAGCGCTACCGGCGCGGCCTCGACGATCCGAGCACCTCCGCGGCGTCGATGGAGGGACTGCGGCGCCTCGGGGTGTTCTGGCACACCCAGGGCTCGGGCAAGAGCTACTCGATGGTGTTCTTCTCGCAGAAGGTGCTGCGGAAGGTGACGGGCAACTGGTCCTTCGTGGTGGTGACCGACCGCGAGGAGCTCGACGACCAGATCTACAAGACCTTCAAGCTCAACGGCGCGGTGGGCGCCGAGGACAAGGCCCGGGCGACCAGCGCGACCAACCTCCGCACCATGCTGTCGGGCAACCAGCGCTTCGTCTTCACGCTGATCCAGAAGTTTCGCACCGAGTCGCAGGGGCAGGCCTTTCCGAAGCTGTCCGACCGCGCCGAGTACATCGTGATGGCCGACGAGGCGCACCGCAGCCAGTACGACACCTTCGCGATCAACATGCGCCTCGCGCTGCCCCACGCCGCCTTCATCGGCTTCACCGGGACGCCGCTCTTGCAGGGCGACCAGACCACCCGCGAGGTCTTCGGCGACTACGTGAGCCGCTACCGCTTCTTCGACGCGGTGCGCGACGGCGCGACGGTGCCGCTCTACTACGAGGCGACGATCCCCGAGCTGCAGCTCGACGAGAAGCTCTTCGAGGAGGGCTTCGCGAAGCTGCTCGCGGAGGAGCCCATGACCCCGGAGGAGCGCGCGGCGCTGGAGAACCGCTACGCGAAGCTCTACGCCCTGGTGACCCGCAAGGAGCGGCTGGACGCCGTGGCGCGCAACCTCGCCGAGCACTTCCTGGGGGTGTCCGACGGGCTCAAGGCGATGGTGGTCTGCATCGACAAGGCGACCACGCTGCACCTCTACAAGCGGGTGCAGGACTTCATGCAGGAGCGCATCGCGCAGCTGCAGGACGAGCTGGTGTCGCGGCAGCCGCACGAGCGCACGCAGATCACCACGCTGACGAGCTCGATCGCGGCGCTGAAGGCGCTGGAGATGGCGGTGATCCTGTCGCAGTCCGAGGAGGACGAGAAGCGCTACAAGGAGCGCAAGCTGGACGTCGCGTGGGTGAGGTCGACGCTGGCGGCGATGGACGCCGAGGTGATGGCCGAGCGCTTCAAGCGGCCCGGCGACCCGCTGCGCATCGTGTTCGTGTGCTCGATGTGGATCACGGGCTTCGACGCACCGCCGGTGGGGGTGGTGTACCTCGACCGGCCGATGCGCAACCACGCGCTGATGCAGACGATCGCCCGCGCCAACCGGGTGTTCCCGGGCAAGGAGTTCGGGCTGGTGGTGGACTACATCGGGGTCTTCAAGAGCCTGGAGGCGGCGTTCAAGGACTACGCGGGCTCGGAACTCTCCAAGGATCGCCCCGCCGAGACCAAGGACGTGGTCTTCGCGCGGCTCGCCGACCGGCTCAAGGAGCTCCGGGCGTGGTGCCGGACCAACGCCGTCGACGTCGACGCGCTGAAGGTCGACGGGAGCGTCTCGACGGCGGCGTATCTGGAGCTGCTCCGCGAGGCGCGCGACGCGCTGGCGCACCCGGCCGAGCGGCGGGACACCTTCCTGGCGCGGGCGGGGGAGGTCGACCGCTTGTTCCGGGCGCTGGGCTTCGACGCCCGCAAGCGGGACATGATGGAGGACTGGCGGGTGGTCTCGACGCTCTCGCAGATGCTGCGCGCGATGGTGGAGCGCCCCGACCTCGCGGCGGTGGCGGCGAAGGTGGAGCAGCTGCTCGACCGGGCCATCGACGCGACGGGCACGCTGTTCACGGTGAGCTCGACGATGGACCTAACGACGCTGGACGTGGCCGCGATGGCGCGGCTGAAGGCGTCGAAGAGCGTGTACGCCGAGGCGGAGTCGCTGGGGGCGTCGGCGCGCGAGCTGGTGTACGGCGCGGCGGGCAACAACCCGACGCTGGCGGGCTTGCAGCAGCGGCTCGACGGGCTGATCGCGGACTACAACGACGGCGTGCGCGGGGTGGAGGCCTTCTTCGACGAGGTGAAGGAGCTCGTCGACCAGGTGAACGCCGAGACCGCGCGCGCGAAGGCCGAGGGCCTCGGGGCGCGGGAGCTGGTGGCCTTCGACGTGGTGCTGGAGGCCCTCGGCGACGTGGGGGAGGGAGACGAGCGCGAGGCGGTGCGCGAGGTGGCGCGTGCGCTGGGCAAACGGCTGCCGGGGGTGCTGGTGCTGGACTGGCGTGCGCACGAGCAGCGGCGTGCAGCGGTGGGAGGGGCCATCGAGGCGGCGCTGGAGGGGCTGCCGTCGCGCTACGCGCAGGCCGAGCTGGAGCGGGCGAGGGACGCGGTGATGCGCTACCTGTTCGAGCGCGAGTGGCAGGCGTGAGGGAGCTCCGCTAGCGCGCGAGGTCGAGGGCCAGCTCGTGCTCGGTGAGGTGCTCACGCGGCGGCGGCAGTCGGAGCGTGCGCCCCGTCGCTCGAAACCCGGCGCGCTCGTAGAGCCTGATCGCCGCCACGTTGTGGTCGCCGACATCGAGCACCACGCGAGCGAAGCCGGCCGCCGCGGCGCATGCGACCGCCGCCGCGATGAGCGCATCCCCGACGCCACACCCGCGGGCATCGGGGGCGACCCACACCGAGTAGATGCCCGCGAGGCTCCGGGCGTCGAAGGACGGCGCGACCACCGCGAGGCCGACGTCGCGCCACGCACCATCGCCGCCGCGCAGCTCGGCGCGCAGCGTGGTCACCTCGGGCTTCTCCATGCGCCCGCGCCAGAAGGCATCGGGCTGCTCGCGCTCCTCGGCGAGGGTGGCGCTGAAGGCGTCGGGCGTGTCGGCCAGCGCGGCGAGGCGCAGTGTCCGCATGCGCGCCCAGTCGTCCGGGACGGCGGCGACGACCCGCACCCTCGGGGTCGCGGTGTCCGAGGGCGTCGGGGTCGGAGGGGTGGAGGGCATGGGCGCTAACTACTCGCATCCGATGCGGGCGGGGCAAGCCCCGCCCCGACAGGCGAGAGTCTCGCGGCGTAGGGGCGGGGCTTGCCCCGCCCGCCCATCAAGCGCCGGTCGACGCCTATGGGCGTGGAGGGGTC
>JAUSAZ010000031.1 GCA_030652255.1 Myxococcales bacterium
CACGGGACTGACCATCCACGTGAGCCACCTGCCGCCCGGCACCAGCAAGTGGAACAAGATCGAACACCGGCTCTTCGGCCAGATCACGACGAACTGGCGGGGCAAGCCGCTGGTCACACTCGAAGCCGTCGTCGGGCTGATCGCGAGCACCACCACGGCGACGGGGTTGAAGGTCCGCGCGGCGGCCGACCAGAAGCGCTACCCCACCGGGAAGAAGGTCACGGAGGAGGAGATGGCCGCGCTCGCGCTCACTCGGAACGACTTCCATGGCGAATGGAACTACTCCTTCACCCCTCGAAAGAAGTCATCCGATAGTTGAGCGGAGGCTCCTTACGCGAAATTCGCGGTGATCCGTGGGTCGTCGAGATCTCCGGACGTGACTCGCTGGCGCTGCTGGTGCTGAGCGTGGACGGCCTCGCGCGCTGCCGGCGGGGTGGACGGTAGGGCGCCTCTCAGGTCACCGGCAGCGGCTCCGCGCCGCAGGTCGTTAAATAGGTCGCGATGTCGTCATAGAATGCGGCCTGTCGCGTTTCATCCTCGCCGGTCTCGTCGCCCCTCGGCACGAAGATGACCATGCCCTGCCGGGCTCGCGTCAGCAGCACCCGGTAGCCGTTCTTGGCCACGTCGATCAGCTTGTCGCGCTGCCAGTCACCGCCGGAGAGCTTGTAGGCGGCCCAGCGGTCGCGCTCGCGGCGCAGGTCGGCGTCCCAGGCCACGATGGTGAAGTCCAGCTCCAGGCCCTGCACCTGGTACTGGTTCTGCACGGTCTCCAGCGCATTCGAGGCGCGGATGTCCGAGCTCGGGGCAAGCATCCACGTGGCGATGTCTGGCTTGTAGTCCACGAACAGACCTTCGGCGGCCAGTCGCCGCGCCTGCCCCGAGGCGATGATACCGGCGCGCTGTCCGCCGAGCGTCTGCGGCCGCGCCCACCGCCTGGCCGCGGCGAGACTCCGCGTGAGCAGGATCGGGCAGCCGTTGGCCTTCAGCCGGGCGGCGCAGGCGGTCGCCGCCGCGGTTTTGTCGTTCAGCAGCTCCCCGACCCAGGACTCGACCTCGGCGTTGCGGTAGAATCGCATGGACTGCTGCAGGTGGCCGTTCGCCAGCCGCCGCCGCCGCGGGTGCGTGGCCCAGGCATGTTCCCTGCCGAGTTCGGCGAGCGCGAGCGTCTCATCGGCGATGGAGAAGCTCCACCCCAGACGATCGGCGGCCTCCAGCCATGCGACGATGCCACGCTCGCCACGGTTGATCGCCTGGTTGTGCCCCACCAGCGCCACGACCACCGTGCCGCCCTCCGGGTAGGCCGTGCGTTGCACCCGCAGGATCAGGTCGGCCTCGTGATCGGCCAGGGGCTTGCCAAGCACCAGTCGGCCCTTCTCGTAGGTCCGCTGCGCCTCGTCGAACACCACGACCCGGGCGTCTTCCTGGTGGTGGGCGTGGCCGCGCGGCCCCAGGAAGTTGTGGGCCTTCACGACCTTGAAGCTCGCCGCGGCGGTCACGAGCTTCGCGTCCTTCTGTCGATACCCGGTGTGGGTCCAGGTCTTCGCGCCGCTGCCCTGCCGGCGATAGGCCGCGACCAGGGCCGTGTTCAGCACGTCCACGAGCGGCGCGTTGCCGGTCACGAACACGGCCTCCCGGGCCTGCGCGCCGCGCATCACCAGGTCGAGCCCGACGAGCGTCTTGCCCGCGCCGGGCGCGCCCGACAGGAAGACGATGTGATGCCGCCCCTGCGCCATCGCATCGCCGATGTGTTCGCGGATCTCTGCCACGCTCGCGTCGATGGCGGCCTTCGGCGCCGCGTGGGCCTCAATGGCGGCGACGTCGTGTTGCCCGTAGAGCGAGAGCGTGGCGTCCAGGATCGACGACGACGGCCGGAACGGCGAGGCGAGCCACGTCTCGCTGTCGACGCTGACCGTCCCCCGGCGCGTCTGTAGGCCCAGGGCCAGGGCGGCGCCGAGCGTGTCGCCATCACACTCCACGGGCCGGTGCGCGAGGTCGGGCCAACTGTGGTCACCCAGCTTCACCGGGCCGGGCGGACGGCTGGCGCGCCCCGCGGTGAGCGCGAGCACGGGCACCACGATCGCGGCGTCCCGCGCGCACCACGTCTGAGTGACCTTGTGGAACTCCAGCAGGTTCACTGCGTAGTTCATCACTTGGTCGCGGTCCGCCCGGGTGAGCGTCGACCGCTTGAACTCGACCACGAACAGCGCCCCCGCGGCGAGCAACAGGCAGTCCATGCGCAGCCCGCGCCGTCGGAAGTCGAACTCCAGAATCACGTGCGTGATGGCGGCGCAGTCGGCGTGGGACAACGCCCGCCGCACGATGGCGATTCGGTCGTCCAGGTGCTGCTGAAGCTGGCCCAGGCTGCGCAGCCACTCCTCACCCTGCGCGGACTCGACCTCCAGGTTCTCCAGCGCCGCCCGTCCGGCCAACTGGTCCCGGATGCGCTCCGGCGCGGTCGCCAGGAACTGCCCGCGCGCGCCCACGTACCAGGCGGGGGACGGCCACGCCGAACTCGGCTCTGTCATCGTCACCCACTCCCCAAGGTTCCCCTCACACGCTCCGCCAGGATACCAGGTCACCCCGCAACGCAATCGCGAATCGGCCCCACCGCCCCCGCGTGCGCAGGTCGCCGACGTCGGCCTGGCGGCGCAGCCATCGCAGCGTCTCCCGCTCCTCGGGCCGCCCCTCGGTGCGCGCGTCGCTGGTGTCCTCGACGTCCGTCGCCGACTTCGGCGGCCCGCGCCGGAGCAACACCGCGCCCCAGTTGGGGGACGTCTGCACGACGGGCCGCGCCCGGTCGACCCCGTGCCCTTCGTCGGGGTCCTCCGGTCCGTCGGCCGTACGCCCGCCGTCGTCGGCCACGCCCGAGCGTCGCAGGTCGACCTGGAGCTCATCGAGCAGCGCGAGGGTGCGCTCGAGGGCGTCGACGAGCTCACGCGCGTCCACCCGCTGGAACTTCCGCGTGGCCGCGACCGTCGGCCCGTGGACGACCGACACGCGCCGATCGCGGGGCGGTCCCGGCGGGCGTGCACGGAACACCGGCGCCGCCACGTCGCTCTCCTCGCGCGCCGGGGCCGTGGCGCGGTCGAAGACGTAGCGCACGCGGCAGGTGGGGCACACGAGGTCGCGGCCGAGGCGCAGGACGAGCGCGATCGTCGCCCCGCAGCACGGCGGTGGGCTCTCGGTGGCGTCGGACCTCACGGCGTCGAGGTGGCTCATCGGACTGATGAGCGCGCGTCAGGTCTCGATTCAACCTCTTCGGCCGCGCGCCACGACTCCCCCTACTGCCGCCCTGCCCAGCGCTTACGAACTACCCTCGGGCCCCCGCGAACTCGGTGCCGGGCGCCCGCTCCGCCTCAGCCCTCGCTGACTCCACCCGTTCCAGTTCGCTCATCGTCCCGCGCCTCCCGCCGTCCCCGCGATTGCCAGCCGCACGCACCCCGTCTCGACGCTGACCTCCTGTGCGCGTGCTGAGCCCGTCGCGCATCGCCCCGAGCGCCACGGCGAGTTGCCCGTCGAGTCCCGTCGACCACGCCACGCGCATCACCCGCGGCCGCGCGAGCAGCGGCGCCAGGTAGAACCGCCACTGGGCGTCGCGCGGATCCAGGAGGCACACGCTCGGGCAGCATCCTGCCGCCCGTGTGGCGCGCACCAAAGGCGGTTGGTCGCTAAGTCACAAACCCGCGATCAAAGGCGCCTTTTATTGACTATTTTCACCCGGCTCGCTCGATCCCCAAACTTCCCAAAGGTGCTCCGGGTTTGGTCCACCTCGGAGCGGAGAGGTCTGTGGTGAGCAGCGGTCCGCAGGTCTGGCCGTACGCCCAGAATCCCGCGGCGTTTGAGCGGCCCGTCCGACCATCCCGGAGGTGGCGATCTCACCGCGGGGTCGCATACGTCGTCGTAATGTCGCCAAAGAGGGTGAGTTGCGGAGGCACCGTCGTATCCGCATGAGGACCGGGCCTCTGGCTTTCGCAGACGCAGGGACCCGAGCGACCTCACATTCCGCGTTGTGTCGCTCAGCAGGAATCCAGCTGTATTCTCCTCGTGACCGCCCGCCGATCGATCATTCAGAGGTATCCGGCTCCGAGACGCTCGCGGTCTCCTCTATCCCAGCTGCCGATGTGACGGGAACCTTTCTCGGCCTTCCTGGAGGCCTTGGCGTCGGAGGTGGGGCCGGCTCAAGCAGCTCCTGCGAGTCGACGCCGAAGCCGATGGCGAGCCGTGCGAGTGTGACCGCCGTGAGGTTGTTCTCGGCGCGTTCGATGCTCGCGTAGACGAGCACGGCCATGTCGCGGCACTGGTGGGCCGCCTCCTCTTGATTCCATCCCCGAGTCTCTCGAAGTCGCCGCACGTTCGTCGCGATCCGTCCCACGAGCGAGAGGTACTCGGGCGCTTGGTAGAGAGGGTCGCGGGCGGACGGTCGACGACGCATCGACCTCAACGATGCACCCAGCCGGGGCTGCATTACAGTAGCCGCGCGATAGTTTATGGTCCGCCGGCGATGGACGCTGGCGGGCGTGAGGGCGTGATGAAGCGTTGGGCAGGCACGGTGGTCCTGGTTGCCGTTGCGGCATGCGGTGATGCAGATCTGCCGTCAGCATCCACGAGTATCGCTGGCATCTACCGGAGTTCGTACACGTTGACCCGCACCAGCGACCTGCCGCCCAGCGAAGGCGACGTTGCGGAACGGACCACCTGGGAGATCAGGGGCACGGCGGTCGGTTCGGAAGGCGTGTTCAACGTACTGGCCGACCCGGGGTGCCCGGTTCGTCCCGAAGGCACTTGCTGAGCGACAACTACATCGCCCCAACGGCGACAACTACATCGCCCCATTTGGGTGACTGCGGTTCGACGGGGTAGCGCGGCGGCTTCGCATGGGGCGACTGCCGGCGCGTGAAGCCCGCGACCGACAACCAGGTGAGGAAGCTGATGGAAGAGTTGAGCAAGCACGGCGCGGTCGGCCTCGCGGCGATCAAGGCCGGCATGGATCGCAAGACCGCGCGCAAGTACATCGTGGCCGCCACGCTGCCCTCGCAGATGCGCGCACCGCGCGACTGGCGCACCCGCGAGGACCCTTTCGCCGAGCACCGCGAGGAGGTCGAGGCACTGCTGCGGGACACCCCGGAGCTGGAGGCCAAGACCGTCTTCGAGCTCCTCACGGCGAGGCACCCCGACCGCTTCACGCCGGGGCAGCTGCGCACGCTCCAGCGGATGATCCGCGCGTGGCGCGCCGCCCAGGGCGCCGACAAGGACGTGGTGCTCGCGCAGCGCCACCGGCCCGGCGAGGCCGCGCAGACGGACTTCACGAGCACCAACGAGCTCGCGGTGACGATCCTCGGCGCGGTGTTCGTCCACCTCCTCTGCGTGTTCGTGCTGCCCTTCTCCAACTGGCTCTGGGCGACGGTGTGCCTCTCGGAGTCCATCGCCGCGATCCGCAAGGGCCTCCAGCGGGCGCTCTTCCAGCTGGGGCGGGTGCCGCAGTTCCACCAGACCGATCACTCCACCGCGGCCACCCACCGCCCCTCGGTGGGCGCCGTGGACGCCGAGGGGCGACGGCGTCCCTTCAACGACGAGTACCTCGCGATCATGCGGCACTTCTCGCTCACCCCGCGCACGACCGAGGTCGGCGCCAAGGAGCAGAATGGCGACGTGGAGGCCGCCAACGGCGCCCTCAAGCGCCGCCTGGAGCAGGCGCTGCTGGTGCGAGGGAGCCGCGACTTCGAGAGCGTCGAGGCGTGGCAGGCCTTCGTCGATGAGGTCGTCCGCAAGGCCAACGCGGGCCGCGGAGCCCGCGTCGCCGAGGAGATCGCGGCCATGCGGGTGCTCGACGTGGGGCGGCTCCAGGAGTTCCGCGAGGAGGACGCGAGGGTCAGCGAGTGGAGCACCATCCGCGTCAAGGACTGCGCCTACTCGGTGCCCTCGCGGCTGATGGGCGAGGTGCTCCAGGTGCGCCTCTACGAGGACCGCCTGGAGGCCTTCTACCGCGGCAAGCTCGAGCTCGCGTGTGAGCGGCTGCGGGGTCGCAACCAGCGCCGCATCGACTACCACCACATCATCTGGTCGCTGGTGCGCAAGCCCGGCGGCTTCGCCCGCTACGTCTACCGCGAGGAGATGTTTCCCTCGCTGGTCTTCCGACGGGCCTACGACGCGTTGCAGACGCCTCAGCGCGGCCTCGCCGGAGACGTCGAGTACCTGCGCATCCTGCACCTGGCGGCGAGCACGATGGAGTCGGACGTGGCCGCCGCGCTCGGCCTGCTGCTCGCCGAGGGCGGTGCCCTGACGAGCGATCGGGTCAAGGCGCTGGTGCTCGGCGAGCAGCGCCCAACGGTGCCCGAGATGCCCGCGCTGACGGTGGATCTGCGCGCCTACGACACGCTGCTCGAGGAGGTGGGCACGTGAGCGCCACCGCCGCGCCCAGCGCGCAGGACTCGCTGGCGATGATGCTCCGCGTGCTCAAGCTGCCGACGGTGAATCGCCACGCCGAGGAGGTCGCCCTCAAGGCCGAGCACGAGGGCTGGAGCTTCGGGCAGTACCTGCGGCACCTCGTGGCGCTGGAGCTGGAGGAGCGCCGCCGCGGGCGCATCGAGCGCAACCAGCGCGCCTCGGGGTTGCCGGGCGAGAAGACGCTCGGGATGCTCGATCGCAAGCGGCTGTCGTCCTCGGTGGCGAAGGTGTTGCCGACGCTGTGCGAGGGAGGCTTCGTGGAGCGCGGAGAGAACGTGCTGCTCTTCGGTCTGCCCGGCCGCGGCAAGACGCACGTGGCGTGCGCGATCGGCCACGAGCTGGTGCGGCGCGGGCGACGGGTGCTCTTCACGGCGACCTACGCGCTGGTGCAGCGGCTGCTCGGAGCCAAGCGCGAACTGCGGCTGGAGAAGGAGCTCGGGGAGCTGGACGGCTACGACGCGGTCATCCTGGACGACATCGGGTACGTCCAGCAAAGCCGCGACGAGATGGAGGTGCTCTTCACGTTTCTCGCCGAGCGGTACGAGCGCAAGAGCGTGCTGATCACCAGCAACCTGGTCTTCAGCGAGTGGAACCGGATCTTCAAGGATCCGATGACGACCGCCGCGGTGATCGACCGGCTCATCCACCACGCCGTCATCCTCGAGATGACGGGCGGGAGCTTGCGCGCGGAGAAGGCCGAGAGGACCGCCAAGGAGGCGAGGACGACGACGACGACAACTACCGGGGCGACGACAACTACGGCAGCGACGACAACTACCCCCGGAGCGACGACAACTACGGCGCCGGCAGGGGTGCAGGGCGAGGCAGAAGTTGGGGAGATGTAATTGTCGTTGATGGGGAGATGTAGTTGACGCCGAGCA
>JAUSAZ010000034.1 GCA_030652255.1 Myxococcales bacterium
AGGACGATCTGCATCGCGGGGCCTTTGGCTGGGCGGACGGTGTGGTAACCCCGCGTTTGCACGAAGGTCCCCGCACTTTCAACTCACGCCGCGATGGGGTGGCCCCGGCCTGCCATCAGCATGAGAGGCAGACCCATCGCGGCCGTCCAGAGCCTCGGGCCGGTCCTCCCGTGCGTCTTCCCCTTGTTCCCGGCAGACACGAACGACATCACCGAGCCGGAGCGCTGTCGTCATGTGTCGTGAGGAACGTGAGTTGGATTCGCCGAGATGTGATCGCCCGGGGATGGACAAAGCGCCTTCGGATGACTGCCTCGTCGCCTTCGGAGAACGAGAGACCTACCTCCTTTCCCACCACGCGAGGTGGTGGCGGAATCAGTGAACCGTACAAGCGGTCCGAACGAGGTCGCTTGGGGATCGGGCGGAGAGAAGCTGCCGGTCCGAGACACCGTCCGGGACCTCGTCTCCGCGATCGGGGTAGTCCTCGTACGGCTCATCCGGGGTTCTACCCGAAGCGCAGACGAGGTCTTGATGGCGCAGCGAAGCTTGAACAGGCCGCGGCTCCGCCCGATCCCCTGAGCGATGCCCGCATGCCTCCGTTCCTCGTCAGTTGTCCGGGAAGAACCCGGACACCACCGCGCAGCCTGGCTTCGCCTCCATCACAAGAGGTACCAGGGCGATGGCGATCGCGAGAACCGCAAGCCAGGAGATGGCCCAGAGAAGTTCGGAGACGAGCGAACGTCTCCGACGAAACCGGGTCGAGCCTGGAAGCGGGTCAGCGTGCCATCCATTCAGCGCCGCAAAGGGGTGTCGTCGTTGTTTTCGAAACATAGAAAGGTAGGTCGGCCTGTCCTTGCTTTGCTCGCTCATCCGACGGCACGGAGACACACGAACTCCTTATGAAACTTTCTCCCCTGTGTTGCCCACCCCGAGATGTGGCCGCGACCGTTGACGTTGTTGAGGGAATCTCCGGACGCTCGATATCGGGACACGGAGCCCTCGCCCTCGCGGGTTGCGGCCACATCTCGGACTGGGACAACCTATGAACGCAGCTCGATCGGCGGATGTGCAGAAACTCTTTGAAAAGGTTCACGAGGTCTTCCATGGAGACCGGATCGCGAGCGAGCAGCACTCGCAGCGTACCCACCCGGCCGGCATTCGGCAGATCGGACAGGGCGCGAAGGCGTGGCCGATGTAGTTCGCGCCGCAGCTGCACGTCCAGCGGCCCATGACGGGGTTGGCGTGCCCGTCCGGACAGAAAAGAGTGCCCGCGTTCATCGCCTGGAAGCGCCCGGGAAGTCCGATCGTCGTCGTAATCATACGAAGACCACTCCAGAGCAGGACCCAGGGCGCCGTGAGAATCGCGAGCAACACCTTCACGACCATGGGGACCTCCTCAACGAATCGGCGGTAGTCCGCCGCGGGGTGGTCGACGGGGTGCGGGAGCCCCCTGGGGGGCAGGAAGTTGAGGAACCTTCGGCGCACGACCTGGGCGCGCTGCCGGCCCAGGCGACGGTGGCGGCACTGCGGGTGCGGGTGCGGGCGCTGGTGCCGGCGCCGCAACCGGTGCGGCCGGCTTCGGTTGTGCCCGCACAGGTCCCGCGGCCAGCCGATCCAGACGACGGTCCTCGTCGTCTCGCATCTGCTCAAGGTCAGCGACGGTGAAGATGATGACCCCACGTTTCGCTCGCGCCACGTACTGCGGCGGGAGCGAACTGCTCGGCGGCAGGTGGACGGTTGCTGAGCGGAAGGGAATCGCCCCCCACGACCGCCGCCGATCGTTCCAGTACCCGTCCCGGTTCGGGAGACGCGCTGCGGCGACGGCCCTCGCCTCGGTCTCCTCCGCTGGGGTCAGGAAAGGCGAACCGGCCGCGTTTCCCGGACTCCCCTTGCGGCGGACCGCCCCGGTCACCGGGAAGATTCTCTTGAGCGCCCGACAGTCTTCGTCGGCGAGGCGGAAGAACACCTGGTTCGCCGTCAGCCCGAGGACGACCGACTTGAGCGTCGCCCCGTGACGATCGAGCTGCGCGAGCTGCTGGTTTGAAAGCCAGAGGTGAACGCCTCGGCTCCGGGCGAGCGTCAGGATTGCCTCGAACTCCTTTGCAAGCGCGGCGTTCAAGGCCACCTGCCACTCGTCCGCGACGATGAGCGAGGCAAAGCCCTGGGCCCGTGGGGGCCTCCGAAAGATCGCACGCACGAAGCGCGTGAAGACGACCATCGCGAAGAAGCGGGCGACCGATTGGAGACCGGCCGGCGCCTTCCCGAGGGACACGATCGTGATGTGATCCTCGAGCAGCCGGTCGAAGTCGACGCAGCTCTTCGCGCCCAAGGAGAGCTGGGTCATGGGGAGCGCGAGGAAGCGATCGAGCCGGGAGAGCAGGGCGAGCTTCGAGGTCTTCGGTTCGGACGGGTACCGCGTGAGGAAGTAGCGGATGGTGTCGGGATCCTTCGCGGTCCGAACGAGGCCTTCGAGCACAGCCGGTTCCTGAAGCGCCCGGCGGACGGTGAGAAAGGACCCCCCGGTCTCGATCACGAGCCGGAGCACCCAGTCGAGGATGGTCTCCATCCGGACGGAGACGTCGGTTTCCGTCGCCGCCTCGAAGCACTCGGCAACGTCCCGAGCCTGGATCGCGAGCGGTTGCCCCGGATCCCGGACCAGGACGTTGAGAGGCGGCAGATGCGTCGACGAGAAGGGATCGATGACAACGATCCGCCGGAGGAGCGCGTCCGCGTCGGCGGGAGGAAGGGAGGCGGCAAGCGCGGGGAAAGCCTGGTCGGTGAGGAGTTCCGCGAGTTCCCCCTTCATGTCGAGGATGACCGCCGAGGCGATGACCTGTTTGCGAGCAAGAGCGATCAGTTCCTGAATGGTCTGGTAGGTCTTGCCGCTCCCGGTGTCGCCGAGGACGAGCTGGTGCGCGAGGAGTTCATGGAGGTCGACGAGGAAGTCCTCTTCTCGGGAGGCACCCTCGGTGAAACGGCCCAGGCGGTGGGTACGGGCGGGGGTTGCCCGGAGCCGCTCTTGCTCCCTGCGAAACTCTGCGGGCATGACGGCCGCCTCCGCCCGACGGATGGCATCGTTCTCGACGCGGTGGGCGGCGACACGATCCGGTCCGTGGACGAGTTCACGGAACTTCTTCCAGAACGCTTCGCTCATGGCGGGTTTCTCGTTGGGGGGCGGGGGGGGCGGACCCGCTTGCGCGCCGCCTGCGGGCAAGGGCGGCGGCGCCCGCCGACGTTCGTGGCCACAGGCTTGCTCAAGCCGTTGCTGCGCGAGTTGGGTCTGCCTCTCATCCTGATCATGCCGCCATTTTCACTTCCCGCCGCTGGTGTCCGAGCGTGAGTTCGATGGCGTCGCCCCATCGATCGGAGAGTGCGAGTGCGCGGAGCTGGATGATGCGATCCGCGGACGGCTGTTTCCATCGGGCGCCGGGGCGCTTGAGGCGCACCGCAATGAGGCTCTTGCAGGTCGCCTCGACGGCACCACTGCCCACCGGCCGCCCCTCGTCGCGGGCTGTGGCGTAGTCCAGACGCTCTCGATGGTTGGCCAGGAAGCTCAAGGCTTCGTGCACCGGCTTCTCCTCCCCGATTGCGACCCACTCCTGGTCCCACGACGCGATCTCTGCGGCGATCTTCGCCCCGGCCCCCGAGTGGTTCAGCAGCGACGTACGCCACCGCGCCACCGCCGTCGACGCGCCGGCCGCGTCGTAGTGGATGCGCGCGGCCGCGCCGAGCTTCTCCAGCAGGTGCCACAGGTCGATCAACTCTCGGATCGGCGTCCTCTCGGCAACCGCACCGAGGTGCTCAGCGATCAGGCCCCACAGCTCGTGGGCGCCGTCGCACAGCGCCGTGACCGTCAGCGTCGGCCTCGCGGTGAGCAACGCCAGGACGTCGTCGCAGACGCCCTCGCACAGGCCCTTCACGTCGCCCTCGGGCATGCGCCCGTAGCGGATCGTATGCAGCGCCTCGCCCTTGCCGTCGTGCAGCGTGATCGTGGCGCAGTAGGCCTGCCGAAAGACCCGCCGCACGGGCTTCTTCGGCGCGCCCTTGGGCGGGCGACCCACCGGGCGCGGCCTGGGCTCCTCGACCGGCACGCACACGCGATCGAGCGACAGCGCGATCCCGGTCGCCGCCTCGGGGACGCGATAGGCCTCGATGAGGGCCTGCTCGGTGGTCTCGGCGTGCTGCTGGTAGAGGGTGGCGACGGCGTGGGCGACGCGGTCGAAGCTCGCGTGCCCGTAAGGCAAGCGGCCCATCTCCGCGCCGGTCGCAGCGGCCTCGCGAGCGGTGCCCTGCTGGACCAGGAAGGCCATGGAGCGTGCGGCGTGGGGCAGCCACCCGTCGCCCACCACGCCGAGGCGCAGGCTCACCGGATCGACCGTGCGCCCGCCCTTGCCGCCGGCGGGCACGTAGATCGATCGCTCGACGACGACGGGCCCGGCGGCGGTGTAGTAGGTCGCGGCGTGACGGCCGACGCGGCGGTGGACATCGCCGCCGACGAGGATGCGAGGGGCGTCGAGGTCGGCCGCTCGGAGAAGCACCCCGTGGGACTCGGCTTCGATGGCGGCCGTGCGCGCGGCGAGCTCGCGCTCGATCGCGGCGTAGTCGGGCGCCGGGGCGGTGCGGATCTCCTCGAC
Organism: Myxococcales bacterium; assembly: GCA_030652255.1. Taxonomy (GTDB): domain Bacteria; phylum Myxococcota_A; class Polyangia; order Polyangiales; genus SCUS01. The sequence goes on from JAUSAZ010000034.1 coordinate 4,632, forward strand.
CTTCGCCTGCACGACGCGCAGCAGGAGGGTCAGCTCATCGAGCACGGGCTTGAACTCATCGGCAAGGTCGAGGACGATCTGCATCGCGGGGCCTTTGGCTGGGCGGACGGTGTGGTAACCCCGCGTTTGCACGAAGGTCCCCGCACTTTCAACTCACGCCGCGATGGGGTGGCCCCGGCCTGCC
>JAUSAZ010000039.1 GCA_030652255.1 Myxococcales bacterium
CCGATCGAGGGGTGCACCCGCCCAGGCCCTCCCAACGCGCCCAACCCGGGGCGACAGCCCCGGGGCAGTCCCCCAACCGTCCGGATCCCGACGTCCGGAGCCCCGGGTTGGGCGCATTGGGAGGACGTGGGTGGGCGCTCCCCTCGATCGGCGAGGCCGGGGACTGATGGCGCGGGCGGATGCTCCCCTCGATCGGTGAGGCCGGTGACCGTGGGCGCGGGCGGGTGCTCCCCTCGATCGGCGAGGTCAGTGACTGACGGCCTGGGCGGGCTATCGCCGATCCAATCGGCTTGAATACAAGCTGTTGCGGGAGATATGTCCCGAGGCAGACCATGCCTGGAGAGGCGCCTCGCGACAGCGGGGCGTGCACGTCGCCGCGTGCTTCCACGCATCGTCGGAGGCGGAGTAGAGTCGCGGCCCATCGTGAGGCCCGCAGGTCGCTCCGCCACGCTGCTGCTCTGCCTCGCGACGGCCGTCGGCTGCGGCGAGCCCGCACCCGACGACACCGCCGACGTTCCCGCGGTCGATGCCGCCGTGGTCGACGTCCCCGCCGCGGTCGATGCCCGACTCATCGACGCCTCCATCGTCGACGCCTCCACGGTCGACGCTTCCATCATCGATGCCCGACTCATCGACGCTTCCATCATCGACGTCCCCGCGGCCGACGTCCCCGCGGCCGACGTCCCTCCGGCCGACGTCCCTCTGCCCGCGCCACCCGGGTTGGCTCCGGCCGATGCCGTCCCCGGGGCGGTCACGCTCGCCAGCGGGAGCGTCACCGTCGCGGTCTCGCCCTCGCAGGAGCGGGTCTATCGCATCGACGCCATGCCCGACGAGCACCTCGGGCTGCGGCTCGATTTCGCCCCCGCCGGCGCCTCGATCATCCTCGCCATCGAGCGCTGGGACGGCCGCCGCGCGGTGGCACTCGGCGAGACCGACGGGGGGAGCGGCCTGCGCTTCCTCGCGGCCTTCGACCCCGCCGGGCCCCGCACCTTCTTCGCCCACGTGCGCACCACAAGCGCGGTGACCTCGGCGCGGCTCACCCTCACCCGCACGCCCTTCCGCGACGGCGCCCGGTGCAGCTCCGACTGCGCCCGGCTGCTCCAGCTCCCGCTGCCCAACGACCCCGCGCGGGACGGCTACGCCTACGCCTCGACGACGGTGTTCCGGTACCAGTTCGGGCGGCGCGACCTGGTGATGTTCGTGCGGGCCGCGGGGCAGGCCATGGCCGCCCAGGGGCGCGCCCCCTTCGTGCCCGAAGACCTCTCCCAGTGGGACGGCCTCACCCCGGGCGCCGACCGCGGCGCGCTGCGCCACGCATCGCACCAGCGCGGCAAGGACGTAGACCTCTCGCTCTACGGCAGCGACGGCCTGGCCCCGTGGCGGAGCTACTGCACCATCCGCTATGTCGACGGCGGGCGGGAGTGCAGGCCCGGCACCCTGCGGGGCTACGGCGCGACGGCCAACGTGGCGATGCTGGCGCCCTTCTTCGCGAGCGGGCGGGTGACCATGTCCTTCCTCGACCGGGAGCTCATCGCGCCGACCCGCGCGGCGGTCGCGGGCGCCGTAGGCGCTGGGCTCGTCCCCGCCGCGGTGCAGGGCCTCTACGCCAACACGACCCACCTCCAGCACTGGCCCAACCACGACAACCACGTGCACATCCGGGTGAGCGAGAGCGTCGCCGGGGCGATCGTGTTCGAGCCCTTCGAGGCGCCGTGACCCGACCCCGCGCCCTGGTGGTGGTGGCCGCCGCCGCCGCGGTGCTCACCGCGATGAACCTCTCGGTCTGGCTCGCGGGCGCCTCGCCGTCGCGCGTGCTGGCGCTGATGTTCGCCGGCACGCTAGGCTCGTCCTACGGCTTCGCGCAGTCGCTCGCCAAGGCCACCCCGCTGCTCTGGACCGGCGCCGCGGTGGCCCTCGCGCTGCGGGCGCGGCTCTTCAACATCGGCGCCGAGGGCCAGTGCCTCGCCGGGGTGCTCGCCGCCGCGGTCGTGGGCGCGGCGCTCCCCGCCAGCACACCCGCCCTCGTCGCGGTCCCGTGCTGCCTGCTCGCGGCGGCGGGGGGTGGCGCGGCCCTCGGCGGCTTCGCGGGCTGGCTGCGCGGCCGCCTCGGAACCAACGAGGTGCTCAGCACCCTCATGCTCAACGGGCTCATGGCGGTGGTGGTCACCTGGCTCTACGGCGGACCTCTCCGCGACGGCGCCCAGGTGCACACCCGCGACGTGGTCGCCGGGGCGCGGCTCCCGATGGCGGGCGCGGCGCTGCGGGCCTTCCGCGGCAGCGGGCTCAACGCCTCCTTCCTGCTGGGCCTCGTCGCCCTCGCGGCGATGGGCTGGTACCTCGACCGCACCCGCGGCGGCCTGCGCATCCGCGCGCTGGGCTCGTCGTCCGGCGCCGCCGCGGCGCTGGGCATCGACCCCCTGCGCACCACCGTGCGGGCGATGGCGCTCTCCGGGGCGCTCGCGGGCCTCGCGGCGTCGCATCTCGTGCTCGGTGTGAAGGGCTACGCCGAGCACGGCCTGGGCGCGGGCGTCGGCTTCACGGGCATCGCGGTGGCGCTGCTGGGCGGCGGCAAACCCCTGGGCATCGCCCTCGCGGCGGTCCTCTTCGGACTCCTCGCGCAGGGCTCGCTCGCCGTGAACGCGGTGGTGCCCTCCGACGCGCTGGTGGTGGTGCAGGCCGCGACCCTCGTCGCCGTGGCCGTCGTCGGCGCCGGGCGGGCGGTGACCCGATGATGGCCGTGGTCTTCCTCGCGCAGGTGCTGAGCGCGGCCACGCCGCTGGTGCTGGCCTCCCTCGGGGGCGTGCTCTCCGAGCGCGCGGGCGTCACGATGCTGGCCCTCGAGGCCTACCTCCTGCTGGGCGCCTTCGCGGCGGTGACCGTCGGTCTCGCCACCGGATCGGTGCTGGCCGCGGTGCTGGCCGCGGCGCTGGCGGGCGCCCTCGCGGGTGCCCTCTTCGCGGCCTTCGCGGTGTGGCAGCGGGCGAGCGCGGTGGTGGTCGGCGTGGCCCTCAACCTGCTCGCCGTCGCGGGCACACGCGCGGCGCTCAAGGTGCTCTACGGCTCGGCGTCCAACAGCCCGACGCTGCCCACGGGCGCGGGCCTGCGCGGCTCGTCCATCGCGTGGACGGCCCTGCGCGACGCCCTCACCACGCCCACCGTCTGGATCGCCCCGCTCCTCGTCGGCCTCGCCGCGCTGCTGCTCTCACGCACGGTGCTGGGCCTGCGCATCACGGCCTGCGGCGAGCACCCGACGGCGGCGCGGGCGCAGGGCGTCCCGGTGGCGCGGGTGCAGACCACGGCCCTGATGCTGGGCGGCGCCGTCGCGGCCCTCGGGGGCGCGCAGCTGGGATTGCACCAGCACGCGTTCATCGCGTCGATGAGCGGGGGCAGGGGGTTCCTGGCGGTGGCGGCGGTGATCCTCGGGCGCTGGCGGCCTGTGCGGGCGGCGCTGTGGGCGACGGGCATCGGGGCGCTGTCGGCGCTCGAGGCCACGCTGGCGAGCAGCGGGCGGGTGCCGACGGTGGTGCTCCAGGCGCTGCCCTTCGCGCTCACGCTGCTGGCGGTGGCGGGCCGATCGGGGAAGGCGCGGGCTCCGGCGGCGCTGGGGTGAGGCCGGTTGAGCCGCGGTGTGTCGCGGGAACCGTGCGGCGCAGTTTGTGGGTCGCGCGCTTGTGGGCGAACATGGTCGTGGAGATTCAGGAATGTTGGATCGGACTCGGCGTGGGGATGTGTGCGGCGTTTTGTTTGCCCTGACCCTGGGCACCGCGTGCGTGGGCCAGGAGCCGACGCGCCCGATGGATGCCGCCAGTGAGGCGGGAGGCGCTGACGCCGCCGACGCACCTGCGATGACGGAGGCGGGCATCGACGCGCCTGTCGTGGACGCAGCGCCCGTCGGGGACGCAGCGCCGGTCGACGCGGGCCTGGATGTCGCGCCCGACGACGCCGCCGGAGCGGACGCGGCCCCCGATGCGCCGCCCGACGCGGCAGACGTCTTCGACGCCGTGCTGGACGCGCCCGACGTCGCGCTGGACGCGCCCGCCGACGTCGCCGAGGCGGCCATCGACGTGCGGGTGTGCACCCCCGGCGCGGGCGCCTGCCTGGACGCCGCCACGCTCCGCACCTGCAACGTCGACGGCGAGGGCTACACCGAGCGCCGCTGCGCCGACGCGCAGACCTGCGCCGAGGGCGCTTGCGCGACACGCATCTGCACGCCGGGCGCCGCGACCTGCGCCTCCAACGCGGCCCTCCGCCGCTGCGCCGCGACGGGCCTCACCTTCGAGACGACGGACTGTCCGAGCGGCCTCCACTGTCAGGACGGCGCCTGCGCGACGCGCGTGTGCGTCCCGGGCACGGCGAGCTGCGCGGGGGGGATGCGGCGCGTGTGCAACGCCGACGGCTTCGGCTACGCCACCGCGCCATGCGCGAGCGGGCATAGCTGCACCGGCGGCGCGTGCATCACCCACGTGTGTGCGCCGGGTTCGGCCGCGTGCGCCTCGGCCGCGGCGCGCCGCGTGTGCGACGCCGACGGGCTGGACTTCACCGTGAGCCCCTGCCCGGCGGGCCAGAGTTGCACGGGCGGCGCCTGCGTCGCGCACGTGTGCACGCCCGGCCGCTCGACCTGCGTCGACGCGCGCACCGCGGAGGTGTGCTCGGTCGACGGGCTCTCCACGGCGCGCTCCACCTGCGCGTCGGGCTCCACCTGCGCCTCGGGCGCGTGCTCGTCGTGGGTGTGCACGCCCGGCGAGTCGTCGTGCGCGAGCCTCACGACGCGGCGCGCCTGCGCGGCCGACGGGCTCTCCACGAGCACCGTGACCTGCGCCGCGGGGCAGGTGTGCAGCGCGGGCGCGTGCGTGCCGCGCGTCTGCACGCCCGGCGCGGTCGACTGCGCCGACGCGAGCACGCGGCGCACGTGCAACGCCGACGGGCTCGGGTACACCACCGCGGCCTGCGCCGCGGCGCCCAACGCGACGGCGACCTGCGCCGCCGGGGCGTGCGGCTACGCCTGTCGCGCGGGCTACGGGGACTGCGACGCGGGCGCCTCGAACGGCTGCGAGGCGGACGTGTCGACCGACGCGCGCCACTGCGGCGCCTGCGGCGTGGCATGCGCGTCCGGCGAGACCTGCACCGCGGGGGCCTGCGCGGGCCCGCCCTGCCCGCCGTGGCAGCTGCGCTGCAACGGCGTGTGCGTCGAGGGCGCGGGCGCCTGCACGGCGGGCGTCGGGGCCTGCGCGCGCGCGGGGTCGATCGTGTGCGGCGACGGCGGCCTCGCGACGCTGGCGACGGGCAACAACCACGGCTGCGTCGCCACCACGAGCGGCGTCGCGCGGTGCTGGGGGCACAACCACCGGTACGAGACCGGGGCGTCGTCTCCCAACGGCACCCCGGCGCCCGTGGGGGGCATGGAAGGCACCTTCGTGACCCAGCTGGCCACGGGCTACGTGCACACCTGCGCGCGGCTCTCGACGGGCGCGGTGCGCTGCTGGGGCGACGGCACGGTGGGCTCGCTGGGCAACGGCTCGAGCACCGAGGTCTCCGGGCCCGTCGTGGTGACCGGGATCTCGACCGCGGTGCACATCGCCGCCTCCGGCCAGACGACCTGCGCCGTGCTGCTCGACGGGACGGTCCGGTGCTGGGGCAACAACTCCCACGGGCAGATCGGCGACGGCACCCAGGTCAACCGGCGGTCGCCCGTGGCGGTGACGGGGCTGTCGAACGCGTCGCAGGTCGCGGTGGGCACCGGCCACGCCTGCGCGTTGCTGGATGACGGCACGGTCCGCTGCTGGGGGGTGAACTCCGAAGGACAGCTCGGGGTCACCGGGACCACGCTCAGCTTCACGCCCGTGACCGTGCCCGGCGTGACCGGCGTCGTGAGCATCGCCGCAGGCGCCAACCACACCTGCGCGCTGATCCCGTCGGGCTACATCCGCTGCTGGGGGTACAACACGAGCGGCGAGATGGGCAACGGGACCACGAGCCATCACTCGGGGCCGTCCACCGTGAGCGGCGTCACGACCGCGACGCAGATCTCGTCGGCCTACCGGCACACCTGCGCGCGGCTCGCGGACGGGACGCTGCGCTGCTGGGGCGCCAATGTGGTGGGCGCCCTGGGCAACGGCACGACCACGGGGAGCACCGTGCCGGTGACGCCGACCGGGATCTCGACCGCCACGATGGTGAGCTGCGGCTGGGACTGGACCTGCGCGCTGCTCGCCGACCGCACGCTGCGCTGCTGGGGCCTGAACGCCAACCGGGAGCTCGGGGACGGCACGCGCACCAGCCGCTCGACCGCGCTAGCGACTCCGGTCTCCATGGGCGGGCTCATGTGCGGGGCGGCGCCGGGGGCGCCCGCGGCGGAGACCTGCAACGGCCTCGACGACGACTGCGACGGGTTCGTCGACGAAGGCTGCATGTAGCGGGAGGCGGTCGCACCGGCTCCGATCAGCGGACGACCACCTCGCGGCTCACCCGCGCCATGCGCCCGTACGACATCTATGCGTCCGGCGGCGGGCCGATCGGGGAGGCACCGGGCCCCGGTGGCGGTGGGTTGAGCGAGTCGGGCACGAACAACCGCCCCGCGAGCGCGCCGCGCCACTGATCGACGCGCGCGGGGAGCGCCCGGCGCAGCACCCACGCCGACGCGAGCATACCCAGGAGGGTAAACAGTGCCCCGGCCCAGAGGCCGCGGACGGCGTGGGTGAGGGTGACGGTGTGACGCCCGGGGGGCAGCTCGACGGCGAGCAGCGCCTGCGCGCGGTCGATGGTGCCGGTGGAGGTGGTCCAGCCGGAGTCGGTGTTCTGGTTGACGACGAGGGTGGCGGGGCGCGCGAGGTCGACCTCGAAGCGCAGCACGTTGGGGGTCCATTCGAGCGAGCGGGCGGTGCCGCCGTCGGCGGGCTCGACGCGCTGCTGGGGGCCGGGGCCCAGCCAGAGCTGCGGGGCCGGGGTCCAGTCGAAGGCGACGTAGCAGACGGGGGTTCCGACGGCGCGCACGGGGTAGGTGGGCCAGCGCCAGTAGTCGCCGCCGCCCTCCTGGCGGAAGGCCGTCGAGGCTCGGCCCCCGGGGAGCGGCGGGTCGGCGCCCACCTGGAGGCGCGGGCTGTTGACGGCGACGAGGTCGATGAGGACGCCGAGCGCGAGGGCGTACTCCAGGCCCACGAAGGCGCGGGCGAGGGCGCGGCGGGGGCGGTGGTCGAGGAGCAGCGCGCGGAGGTCGGCGAGGGCGCGGCCGACGACGAGGGCGAGCAGCACCGTGGCGGGGTAGAGGAAGCGCGAGGGGACGCGCAGCGAGCGGTACACGGGCAGCTCGTGGAGCAGCCCGAAGAGGGAGAAGCCCGGGATGTTTCCGAGGGCGCACCACACGAGCACGGCGGCGACACCTGCGTCGACGCGGCGGTCGCGGGCGCCCTCGTCGCGGCGGGCGAGCACGGCCACGAGGGCGAGGGCGAAGAGGGCCACCGGGGCGACGCCGATGTAGTCGCCGTACTCGGGCCACACGAAGATGTGGCCGGGGAAGGGGCGCTCGTGGGCGCGGGCGGTCCAGGCGAGCACGACCTCGGCGACGGACATGGAGTCGTCGAGGGGCATGAGCCGCGGGTGCTCGCGCAGCCAGATGAGCACCGGGAGCAGACGCACGCTGGCGAGCAGGGCGAAGAGGGCGCCGGTGAGGGGGAGGGTGACGACGAAGGCGCGGCGCGCGGCGGGGTCGCCGAGGCGGAAGAGGGTGTCCGCGGCGAGGGCCACGATGAGCAGCGGAACGGGGTAGGTGCCGCCCTCCCAGACGGCGGCGGCGAGGACGGCGGCGGTGAGCACCGTCCAGCGGGGGTCGGTGAGGGCGCGGCGGTGACCGAGCAGGGCCCACGGGAGGAAGAGGAAGGGGGTGAAGGAGAGGTGGCCGCCGCCGAAGTGCTCGGAGCAGAAGCCGCAGGCGGTGACGAGGGCGGCGCCCAATACCTGCTCGGGTATGTTGGCGCCGTGGTGGCGGAGCAGCGCGCGCGCGCCGAGGGCGCCCACGAGCAGGTGCACCCAGAGCCAGAGCTTCATCCCCACCGGGGTCGGCAGCCACCCGAAGGTCAGCAGGAACATCACCCCCGGCACGGGGGTCTGCGGGTCTTGATAGAGGGGCACGCCGCCGCAGTGGTAGGGGTTCCAGGAGGGCCACTGGTGGAAGTCGCGGAGGCTGATGCGCGCGGCCTCCCAGGCGCCCGCGAAGGAGCGCCAGTCGTCCGTGGAGGGCGTCTGGTCGAGCACCCACGAGCACACCCGGTGGCCGTCGGGCGCGGCGACGCACATGCGGGCCGTCGGCGCGACGAAGGCCACCACGAGGGCGATGCAGGCGAGCAGGGAGAGCCAGCGGACGTCACGGAGCCAGGCACGCATAGGGCGCGGAACGTACCAGCGGAGGCCGCGGCGGTGGGGGCGTCTCCGCCCGCCGCGGAGCGTGTACCCGCGGGGCGGTGGCTTGACGGTCGACGGTGGGAGGTCGTAGCCCCTGCGGTGCCATGCTACTCCAGTTTGCCGTCGAGAATTTCCTGTCGATCAAGGAGCAGGTGGTGCTCTCGATGCTGGTGCCGGCGGGGGTGACGCTCGATCCGCGGTACGCGCGAAGGGTGGGCTGGAAGTGGGACGTGCTGCGGTGCGCGGCGATCTACGGAGCCAACGCGGCGGGCAAGTCCAATGTGATCAAGGCGCTGGACGTGTTCCGCACGCTGGTGACGAAGGGGAGCGCGCCCGATCAGCGCATCGGGGTAACGGGGTTTCGACTGGACCCGGCGTGGCGGGAGAAGCCGACGCGCTTCGAGGTCGAGGTCGTGCTGGGCGATGTGCGGTACTCGTATGGGATCGAGCTCACGCAAGACACCATCGTCAGCGAGTGGCTATACCGCGGTGAGGGCGACGACGAGCGGATGCTCTTCGAGCGGGAGCGCGGCGAGGACGGCGCGACGGAGCATCGGTTCAAATTTGGTGAGGTAGCAGGGGACGAGGAGCAGCGGCAGTTCGTGCGCTTCGTAGCGAAGGGGACGCCTGCGAATCAGCCGTTCTTGGTCGAGAGCAGGCAGCGTAATGTTACGGACTATGGGCCGTTGAGTGATTGGCTCGAGCGTGGCGTCGCTGTCATCGAACCTCACTCCAAGCACCTCGGCCTCTTGTCTGAATTGGAGGACTCAGCTTCACGCGGTTTCCTGGAGCAGCGATTGCGGGCATGGGGCACAGGGGTCGATGGTGTCGTCATTCATCGAGATTCTGTTGATAGTCTGAGTGGAAAGTCTGGGGTCGAACGTCGACTCATCAAAAGCCTCGTTGATATGGGTGTAGTGCAGATTGGAACGCTGGTCGACGACCCAGCGGTGGCTTCCATGGACGGAGATGCAGTATCCCGAAAAAGCTTGCGGTTTCGGCACCCTGGTGCCGGTGGCGTTGAGCTTTTTGACTGGAATGACGAGTCCGACGGCACCCGTCGCTTGATGCACCTGCTCCCGGTGCTTCGCCAGATCCACCAGCACCCCGATGGCGGACAGTTGCTCGCGGTCGACGAGCTCGAACGCAGCCTGCACACCTCCCTCACCCGCCGCTTCGTCGAGGAGTTCCTCGACCTCTGCGCCTCCGCTCCCGACACCACCGCGCAGATGATCTTCACCACCCACGACACCAACCTGCTCAACGGCCGCCTCCTCCCTCCCGCGAGCATCTGGTTCGTCGAAAAGGACCGCGCGGGCGCCTCCCACCTCTACTCCCTCGCGGAGTACCCCTCGGAGCAGGTCGACGCGCTCACCGAGCACCTCGAGGACGGCTACCTCCAGGGTCGCTTCGGCGCGATCCCCTTCATCGCCTCCCGCGATCAGCTCTCCTGGAACCCCCTCAAGACCGGCACATGATCCGTCGCACGCGCCTGCTCGACCGCAGCGTCCACCAGCGCGACGCGAGGTTCTTCGTCGTCGCGACCGAAGGCGCCGAGACCGAGCCCCGCTACTTCCACGCCATCCAGGAGCGCGACCTCGTGCCTCGCTCGCGGGTGAAGCTCCACGTGCTCCCCACCGAGGACGGTCGATCCGCGCCGCACCACCTCGCCGCGCGCATCGAGGCCTTTCTCCGGGAGTACACCCTGCTCCCCGACGACGAGGTCTGGCTCGTGCTCGACATGGACATCGGCTCGGGCAACCGCATCGCGCAGCTCTCCGGCCTCGTGACCCTCTGCGGACAGAAGCGCTGGCGCCTCGCGATCAGCAACCCCTGCTTCGAGGTCTGGCTGCTGCTACACGTCAGCGATGACCTCACCGCGATCACCGCGCGGGCCGACTCGGTCACTACGGCGCTTCGTGCCCGGCTCGGGTCCTACTCGAAGTCCGCGACGCCCACCGCGTGCCTCGACGAGGCTGCGTTGACCGCGGCGATCCAGCGCGCGCAGGCGATCGACACGGGTCCCTCTCCGTGGCCGACGGGCGCGGGCACCCACGTGCACAAGCTCATGGCTACGCTGCGCGCGTCGCTCCCGGGCGCCTAGGGAGCGGCGGTCGCGTCCGCTGCCGTCGCCTCCGCGAGCGTCAGCGGCGGCGACGTGTGGGCCCACCGCGCCAGCAGCTCGACGTCCTCGCAGCCCGCGCAGGGCGCCTCCGGGTCGGGCGCCGGGCACTCCCGCCGCACGGCCGCGACGACCTCCGCCTCGGGTGCCCCCCAGAGCCGCGCGCAGACCACGTTGCGGGCGGTGGCCTCCTGGTCGATGCCGCCCTCGGCGCTGCGCGCGAGCAGCCGCGCGGGGCGCGCGGGGCAGGCGCTGCGGGCGAAGGCGCGGGCGGCGGCGTCGGTGCCCGAGAAGCTCCCGTCGGCCAGCGCGTGCAGCGCGAGCGCGGGGCCATGCACCTGCGTGGCGAAGTCCGACCCGCAGGCGGCGCTCGGCTCGTCGTAGGGGCCGTGCGTGAGCAGGTCGGGCCGGCCGTCGCCGTCGACGTCGCGCACGTCCGCGAGGCGCAGCCCGAGCGCCCGCTCGTAGAGGAAGACGCCCCCCTCGGTGAAGCTCCAGACGTGGGCCTGCTGGAAGACGGGGCCCTCGTGGTGGTGGGCGCGCAGCACCAGGGCGAGCTCGGGCGAGCCGTCGCGGTCGTAGTCGTAGGCGCTCATCGACACCACGGAGACCTCCGAGTCGCCGGGCTGCTGCCAGAGGTTGAAGGGCGTCGCGCTGGCGGCGTCCTCGTCCTCCGACGGGGCGGCGGGCCACGCGGCGGAGCGCGCCGCCTCGGGCCCCAGGCGCACCAGCGCGTAGCGGGCCCACCACGAGCGACCGTCGACCCGCACGCGCTCGGGCACCAGCGCCCAGGCGCGGCCCCCGACCGGGTCGGCCATACACCGGTTGGTAAACATCGCCCGCAGCGCGCCCAGGTCGGCCCCGGCGTCGCCTGCGGCGGCGTGCTCGAGCACCTTGCGCGCCTCCCCCGCGGCGCGCTCACACGGCGCGAGCGGGGGCCGCGCGGCCGCGTCGACCGCGCGCTGGGCGGGGACGACCGGCGGGGCGTTGGCCGCGGGCGCCGTGGGGCGTTCGCAGCCGACGAGGACGAGGACACCGAAGGCCAGCGAGGGGGCGCGCATGGGAGGGGCGACGCGGGTGATGCGCGACGAGGGACCGGGCGGTCAAGAGGCGTCGAGGGGCTTACAGCTCCAGGTCGGCGCTCGCGTTGCGCGGCGCCGGGGCGCGGAGGGCGACCGCGAGGTGCATCGGCGGGGCGTCGAGCTCGCGCGCGATGAAGCCCGCGAGGGCCTCGGCCTTCGCGTCGATGGCCGCGCTCTCTGCGGCGCTCCAGGGCAGGGCGGGGCGCAGGCGGAGCTGCGAGAGGGCCGCGTCGAAGGCCCAGGTGCCGACCACCGCGCCGTCGACGAGGATGAGCGGCGCCGCCGTGCTCTGCCGCGCGAGGGCGGCGCGGGTGGCGTCGGAGGCGCAGAGCCCGTGGAGATCGGGCCGGGCGTCGACCAGGGGGTCGCGCACCGGCAGCAGGTCGACGGCGATGCCTTCGAGGGCCCCGGGGACGGCGAAGTCTTCGGGCACGAGGTGCTCGCCGGCGATGCCCTCGATGGTCACGGTGCGGAGCTTCAGGGGCTTGAGCGCGGCGACGGCGCGGCTGTTGGCGATGCCGAAGGCCGCCGCGAAGAGGCGGGGCGAGACCGGGGCGTGGGCCTTGATCCACTCCAGGCTGAGCTTCGGCACGGCCTCGGCGGCGGGCGGGACCACCTTCGGCATCGGGTCGAGGCGGTAGCGCCACGGGTCGCGGTCGATGCGCCCCTCGGTGGGCTCGCGGTCGACCTCGCCGACGGCCCACATGCCGCGCAGCACGAGGCCCGCGAGGGTGACGCAGCCGGCGCGGCGGCCGGGCTCGCCGAGGTCGCGGCGGGCGTCGCGGGGCAGGGCGTCGCGCAGGGCGTCGGAGGTGCGGGGCTTCGCGAGGGCCTCGCGGATGGCCTCGCGGGTGCTGAGCAGGTCGCGGGACGACAGCCCGCAGGCGGCGGCGAGGCGGGCCTCGCGGGCGGCGTGCTCGGCGACGGCGAAGGCGCGCACCGCGGGCGCGTTGGCGGCGGAGACCACCCACGAGAACCCGCGCGGGCCCGGGACCAGGGCGAGGGTGCGGTCGCGGAAGAGGGCCTGGTCGAGGGCGCTGCGGTGGGTGAGGGCGTGGCGGGCGACGAGGGCGAGGGCGGGGGAGGCGCCGACCGGGCAGGGCAGGCCCCCGACGGCGGTGACGAGCTCGGGGAGCGGCAGCGGAGGGCCGGCGGCGAGGTGTTGACGCGCGCGCCAGGCTCGCCTTGCTTCGGCCAGGGAAAGCACGTTGGACATCGTGCAGACCTTAGCGCCAGAGGGGATTTCCGCAACGATCCGACCGCCCTCCGGAGGGGCCTCCGCGTTTGGGGGGGTGGCGCGGTCAGGGGAAGGCGAAGACGCCGCCCTGCGGGTGCGCGGCGGCGACCTCGTCGGCGTGCGCCACGATGCGGTCGCGGCGGGTGAGCACGGCGGCGATCTGCGCCTCGGAGAGGCACGGGCCCAGCGGGTCTTCGGCCATGGCGCCGTGGAGGGACTGCGCCGTGAGCCCGCGCAGCGCGCGCAGCAGCGACGGGGAGAAGCGCTGCACGTGGTCGAGGCGGGCGGCCTGGTCGCTGGGCCTCGCGCCGAGGCCGCCGTTGACGGCGCTGAAGGACGCGCCGTTGTCCATGAAGAGCATGGGCAGCGGCCCTTCGCCCGCCGGGGCGCGCTGCCGGAGGATGTTGCCGCCGGACCAGCGGTCGACGTTGTCCTCGAGGAAGTCGAAGAGCAGCAGGGCGGAGAGCTCGGCGGCGAGGCTCACGTCGGCGGGCGCGAGGGGGCGGGTGATGTCGAGGAGCTGGGCGTAGCGCTCGACGCCGGGCACGGGCTCGAGGGCGCCCGGCACCCAGTACATCATCGCGCCGGGAACTTCTTCAGCGCGCCCGAGCAGCTCGGTCATCACCCGCTGCGAGAAGGCCGTGTCGCCCGAGGCGTCGGCGGCGCGCTGGAGGGTCTCCCGGGGCACGAGTCGGCCGCAGGCCGGCGGGGTGCGGTGCAGGTCGAGCAGGCGGCCGAGGCGGTACGCCGCGAGCTCGGCGCGGTAGTTGGCCACCTCGGCGCGCTGCTGCGGCTTGAAGAGGGCGCGCTGGCCGCCGGTGAGCCAGACGCGAAACGACAGGGTGCTGCCGCCGCGGTTGCGCTCGATGCGCTCGATGGGGGCGCGGCAGAGGCGGGCGAGCTGCGCGGCGTCATCACCGCCCAGGAAGCCACGGCCGCGTGTCCATATGCCCGCGTCGGAGGAGGCGGAGCGCGCCATCGGGGGGCCGAGGCGGGAGCGGGGGCGGGGAGGGACGTCGGGCGGCGCCGCGGGGGCCGCGGTGGATGGGGCGACCTGGACGGCGACCACGGGGGGACGGACGGATTCTGGATCGCGGCATGCAACGCAGGCCACGATGACGGAGACCAGATGGACCCACGATTGACGATGCAGAAGCGGTGTGGCAAGCGTGCGCGGCATTCGAGGACCGATCCAGTGCGAACCCTCTATCACAGCGCCGGGCAGAAGGCGCTCGCCTGGGCGCTGATCGTCTCTGGCTACGCCCTCCCCGCGTCGGCCGTCGACGTGTGGACCACGCCCAACCCGGGCATCCGTCACCTGCACCGCACGACGCCGGCGCCGGCGGAGTTTCACGCGCTGGTGATCGACCTCGACGTGCCGGGGGTGCAGATCCGCTGCACGCCGCCGCGCGAGCGCTGGAAGAGCACGAGCGCCTACGCGCGCGACGCCAACCTCTCCGCGGCCATGAACGGCGGCTTCTGGGGCCTCTTCGGCCAGGGGGCCGAGGGGCTCGCGGCGGGCGGCGGTCAGATCTGGGGCAGCGACGACGCCGAGCACGGGTTCTTCGCCGTGACGGCCACCGGGCGGGCCTTCGTGTCGCCGCCCAGCGACGTGGTGCAGGCCAGCCGGCGGCGCATCACCGACGGCGTGTCGGGCCGCCCGATGATCGTCGACAGCGGCCGCATCGCGACGGAGCTGTACACCTTCCCGCGCACCTTCAGCCGCGAGCCGCGCTCGGCGGTGGGGGTGTCCGAGGACGGGCGCAAGGTGATCCTGGTGACCGTCGACGGGCGCCGCGCCACCAGCCGCGGCGGCACGCTCACGGAGATGGCCGAGCTCATGATCGAGCTCGGCGCCGTGCGCGCGATCAACCTCGACGGCGGCGGCTCGACGACGATGTACGTCGGCGGCGAAGGCGGCGTGGTCAACCGCCCGTCCCGCGGCTGGGAGCGCGAGGTCATCAACCACATCGGCGTGCTCGCGCCCGCTCCGCCCGCCGCGGTGGCGGCGGCCGCGCCGGTGGTGCAGGCGACGCCCGCGGCGGTGGTGGCCGAGGCCGAGCGCGCGCGGCAGGCGCCGCAGGCGGGCGGCGGCGACGTCGAGCAGGGCCAGGGCACGGGGATGCGCGGCTGGCTGCGGGCGAAGTTCGGGCGGCTCGCGGCCATCGACCGGCTGCACCTCGGGCGGCACCGCGAGGTGGTGGTGCCGGTGCTCTCCGTGGCGGCGGTGCTCTTCGTGCTGTCGGCGATGTTCTGGGTGGTGTCGCGGGTGCGACGCGCCCGGTCGCGCTCGCTGCACGCCCGGGAGGGCTGAGCGGTGTCCGCGCCGGCGGTAGGCACGGGCTCCGCCCTCGAGCGGCGCATCGTGCGCGAGGTGGGCCGCGCCGTGGTGGAGCACGGGCTCATCGAGGAGGGCGACCGGGTGATGGTCGCGCTGTCCGGCGGCAAGGACAGCTACGCGATGCACGAGGCGCTGCGCATCCTGCAGCGGCGCGCGCCGGTGAAGTACGAGCTGGTGGCGGTGCACCTCGACCAGGGGCAGCCGGGCTACGACGGCGCCCCGCTGCGCGCGTGGATGTCCGCCCAGGGCGGCGAGTGGCACATCCTGCGCGAGGACACCTACTCGGTGGTGGTCGACAAGGTGCCGGAGGGGGCGACGTACTGCGCGCTGTGCTCGCGGCTGCGGCGGGGGGTGCTCTACCGCGCGGCGACGGAGCTCGGGTGCACGAAGATCGCGCTGGGCCACCACCGCGAGGACGCCATCGAGACGCTGCTGCTCAACCTGTTCTTCGCGGGCAAGGTGGCGGCGATGCCGGCGCGGCTGCGCTCGGACGACGGCGCCAACGTGGTGATCCGCCCGATGATCGGGTGCGCCGAGGAGTGGCTGGCGGAGTACGCCGTCGAGCGGGCGTTCCCCATCCTGCCGTGCAACCTCTGCGGGTCGCAGTCGCAGGCGCAGCGCAAGCAGGTGAAGGCGCTGCTGGGTCAGCTGGAGTCGGCGCACCCCGGAGTGAAGGCCTCGGTCTTCGCGGCGCTGGGCAACGTGCGCCCGACGCAGCTCCTCGACCGCAGCCTCGCGCTCAAGGCCGAAGACCAGCGCGACGACCGCGGCTCGAAGCCCGGCCGGGTGCGGGCGCCGCTCCTGGGGAGCGACGGCCGCCTGCGGGTGCTCGACGAGTAGGGGCCATTGCCTTCAAGGCCGTTTCGCCTCGGCTGCCGCGGGTTGAAACCCTGATCCTTCCCGGAATGTTCTCGGCGATGCCTGCAAGGCCGAAGTCGCTGTTTCGCGGGCCCCCTTCCCCGCTGCCGCGCGCCCTCACCCCCATCATCCGATCTCATCGTTGCCCTCTTCGTGGGCGAACCGCTTGCAGGCTGCGGCTCTGGGCTACCCGCACAACTTC
>JAUSAZ010000042.1 GCA_030652255.1 Myxococcales bacterium
GAAGCACTCACCTCGTGTCGGAGACCGGCATCGCTCCCAATGCCCCTCTCGCCCACGAGATGCGCAACTGGTGTCGTTCGGGAGTGGCGCAAACCCCTGCGGGCCGGGGTGAGGGCCAACGCCCGAACCCCGGCCCACAGCGGGTTGCGCTCCCTTCGACCGAAGCTGGTTGCGCATCTCGTGGGTCTCGCGAGACCAGCGCAGGGAGCGCCGCCAGAACCTAAACCCCTTGCGACCCTTGCGACCCTTGCGGTTCCTCGCCCCCGACGCAGGCGTAGCGGTCCCCCCCCCTAACGAGCGCGGAGACACCGGGCGGGTGCTCCCCTCCGAGGGCGAGGCCGGCGACCGCAGACGCGGGCGGGTGCTCTTCTCAACCCGTCAGAACTCTTGCGACGCGGTACTCGGTGTGTCGCCGGGGCGCTACCGCCGTCGCATCAGGCGGCGCGCGACGAACCACACCGCCCACGCCGCCGCCGCCGCGCCGATGGCCGCGGGGGTGCGGCGCGTGAACGCGAAGTACAGCGCCCCCCAGAACACCGCCGCCAGCGCGAGGCCCAGCGCGAACCGATTGCGCTCCGCGGGCGTGATCGGCGACGACGCGTGCGCGGACGCCGGCGCAGGAGCTGGCGACGCGGCGGCCCGCAGCGCCCCGTCGACGACCAGGAGGCGTCCGTCTCGCAGCTTCGCGGCGAGTCCCTCGAAGTAGGCCCTGACGCTGGGGGCCACGACGGTGCGCTCGTCCAGCTTCGCCGACACCCGGATCACCTGCCCGGAGCGCCCGCCCTCCGGGGGGTCGAGGTCGAGGCAGTAGAAGTCGCTGGCGCCGTAGCGCTGCACGAAGGGGATCCACAGGCGGCTCCAGTACAGCGGCCGCACGGGACCGACCGCAGGCGCGACGTTGCGCTCGCCCGCGTACTCCGTGGCGAGGAGGGCGTTCATCACGTCGCGCTCGCCGCGCATCGCCGCGAGCGGGAGGTGCAGCAGCCCAGGGAAGAGGTAGTCGCCCTCGCTGAGCGCCTCGCCGTCGTGCTCGCCCCACGCGCTCAGGAAGGCTTCGGGCAGCGGCGCCTCCACCTCGGCCTCGAAGCGCCGCAGGTCGTCGGCGTCGGCCGGGGGATTGAGCCGATCGAGCGCGGCGGGGAGGTGCGCGCGAAGCTGGTCCTCGACGGGTCGCCAGGTCATGGCCGCGGCGCTACACCCGGGGGCGCGCTGCGGTCAACGAAGCCCCCGTTGGGCCGTTCAGCGCCCGTTTCGGCTCGTTGATGTCCGCCCCTGCGCCGCTCGGGGCGACGCCGTGCGCTGCGGGCCCTCGGTGGCCCCTATGGTACAAGCCGCGCGTCAACGGCCATGGACCCTCGAACCACACCCACACTCACCGGCTGGGGGCGACTCCCGGCGCCCGGCGTCGAGAGGCTCTCGGAAGACCTCGAGCGCATCACCCGCGGCGCCGTGCTCACCCGGGGCCTCGGGCGCTCCTACGGCGACTCGTCGCTCCCGGCGAAGGGCGACGACCTCGTCGTGGGCTCGCGCATGGCCGACCGCATCCTGGGCTTCGACCCGGCGACGGGGGTGCTGCGGGCCGAGGCGGGCTTCTCGCTCTTCGAGCTCAACCGGCTGTTCATGCCGCACGGGTGGTTCTCGCCGGTGACCCCGGGGACGAAGTTCGTGACCCTCGGCGGCATGGTGGCGTCGGACGTCCACGGGAAGAACCACCACGTCGAGGGGTGCTTCGGCGCGCACGTCCGCTCGCTGCGCATGCGCCTCGCCGACGACTCCATCGTGGAGTGCGGCCCCGAGCAGGAGACCGAGCTCTTCCACGCCACCCTCGGGGGCATGGGGCTCACCGGGCACATCCTGGAGGTGGAGTTCGTGCTCGCCCGCATCCCGACCCGGTGGATCCACATGGAGAGCGAGCGCGTGGGCTCCATCGATGAGTTCCTCGCGGCGCTCGGCCGCGCGGCGCCCGCGTTCCCGATGACCATGGGCTGGATCGACTGCCTGCACCGCGGCCGCGCGATGGGCCGCGGGATCCTGATGGCCGGGCGCTGGGCCGAGGCCTCGGAGGCCGGCGAGCGCGGGCCGCGCGACCCGAGGCCCCTGGTGATGCCGGTCGACCTCCCCAACCTCGCGATCAACGACCTCACGGTCGCGGCCTTCAACACCCTCTTCTACTGGAAGCACCTGCGCCGCCGCGCGACGACGCTCATCGCCCCGGACCCCTTCTTCTACCCCCTCGACGCGATCCTCCAGTGGAACCGGGTGTACGGCCCGCGGGGCTTCACCCAGTACCAGTGCGTGATCCCCCGCGCGGCCGGCGCGCCCGCGGTGCGGGAGTTCATGGACCTGCTCACGAAGCTCGGCGGCGCCTCGCCGCTCTGCGTGATCAAGGACTGCGGCCCCGAGGGCAAAGGGCTGCTCTCCTTCCCGCTGGAGGGCACCTCCATCGCGGTCGACATGGCGGTGTCGGCGGAGATCCAGCGCATCGTCGATCGGCTCAACGAGTTCGTGATCGCCGCCGGGGGACGGATCTATCTCACCAAGGACCGCTTCACCCGGCCGGAGCACTTCCGCGCGATGGAGCCCCGGCTGGAGCGCTTCCTCGCGGCGCGCGAGAAGTACGATCCGCACCGGCGGCTGCGGAGCGGACAGTCGGTGCGGTTGCTGGGAGACGTGGTGTGAAGGCAGTGATCATCGGTGGGACGACGGGCATGGGGCGCGCGATCGCGCGGCAGCTCGCGGAGCGGGGCGACGCGGTGTTCCTGTTGGGGAGGGAGGAAGACGACCTACGGCGCAGCGCGGAGGACCTCACCGCGCGGCACCCGAAGCGCGCCCCCGCGGGCCACGCGCTCTGCGACCTGGAGCGCCCGGAGGGCTTCGCCGCCGCGCTCGACGCCGCCGACGCCGCGCTCGGGGACTTCGACGCGGTCATCGTGACCGCCGGGCTCTTCGCCACGCAGGACGCGCTGGAGGCCGACGTCGAGCTCGCGCGGCGCCTCGTGACGGTGAACTACGCCAACACGGTGGTGTTCTGCGAGCACGCGCGGAAGCGGCTGCTCGCGCGCGGCGGCGGCCGGCTCGCGGTGTTCTCCTCGGTGGCCGGCGACCGCGGGAGGAAGCCCGTGGCGATCTACGGGTCGAGCAAGGCGGGGCTCTCGGTGTACCTCGAAGCGCTGGACCACAAGTTCCACGCCCAGGGCCTCTCGGTGCTCTGCGTGAAGCCGGGCTTCGTGAAGACCGGGATGACCGCCGGGCTCAAGCCGCCGCCCTTCGCCGGCGAACCCGAGCAGGTCGCGCGAGACGTGGTGCGCGCCATGGATCGCCGCCGCCCGATGCTCTACACCCCGGGCATGTGGGCGCTGGTGATGCTGGTCATCCGCTGGCTGCCGCGCTTCGTGATGCGCAAGATCAACTTCTGACCGCCGCGCCGGCTATCAGGGCGCGCCATACCCATGGCGATACCGCCATGGTGGCACCGAGGGTGCGGGCACCCGGCCACCCCGTTGAAAACACTAGAATTCCAGGCAGATATTGCGCTGGCACCGCGCTCGCAATCGAGCGTGGTCCATGAGCGACCACGACGTTGAAGCCTTTGACGGTGACCTCGATCGATCCTCTTCGGACGGCGATGAGCGACGGGACCACCTCTTCTCCGCCCGCGACTTCATGGACCGCTCCGCCCAGCCCGGCGTGCTCCGCTCGGTCTCTCCGACGTCGTGTCCTCCCGGCGTGACGCCCGCCGTGGATGGGCTCCCCGACATGGCCTTCGGCGCCTTCCGCCTGCCGCCGCCGCCGCACTTCCCGGACTACCCCGTCGGGCGCCCGACCCGCCGCTCGCGCTGAACGCCGTCCGGTCCGCGGCACCGGTGATACGGTCGTCCGCCGTGCGCACCGCGTCCACGACCCTCGCCCTCGCCGCGGCCCTCTCGTGCGCCCATCGCCCGCCGCTGGCCCCATCGCATCACCTGCCCGTGCCCGCGAGCGCCGACGCGGGCCCGCCGCCGCGCGTGGTGCGCCGCCGTGAGCCCGAGGCCGCACCCGCCGAGTTCGCCGACCACGTGCTCCCGGTCGACGTCGACGGCGACGGGGCCGTCGACCTGGTGCGGAGCTTCCCGGTGCTCCCGCCGTCGGGGTCCGCCGAGGTGAGCTTCTCCGAGATGCCGCCCGCGCTCGTCGCCCACCGCCTCGGTGACGGCCGCTACGCCCTCGACGACGAGGTCACCCGCGCCGCGCTGCGCTCCCTCTGCCCCGCGCGCCAGCTCTCGCCCCGGGTGACTCCGCCGCCGGGCAGCCCCGCCGACGCCGACCGTGCGCGCGTGCCCTTCGTCGAGATGCTGTTCATCGACGGGTTCTGCCACCGCGTATGGGGCGCCTCCGTCGACGAGGCCGTCGCCCGCGTCCGCGACACCGCGACGGCAGCCCCCGACGGGATCATCGCGCCGACCCAGGTCGACGCCGTGGTCACCGCCCTGCGGGCCTTCCCCGTCCCCGTGGCGCTGGAGCCCATCGACGCGCCGCCGCTCCCGCTGGTGCCCACGGCGCCCGAACCCGCCGCCCCGGAGGGCCCGCAGCCCCCGCGCGATGCCCGCTGCGCCGCGCTCGATCGGGCCAACGCGGCCGTGGCGACCCGCGCCAACCGGGCCATCGATCGGGTGTCGCAGGACGGGGTGACCGGTCACCTCCGGGTCGATGGCGAGCCGCTCTGCGTGGCGACGGCGCAGGGCCTGTGGGCGCTCGCCCTGGAGGGCTTCCGGGTCGACCGGGGCGATCAGGAGGCCGTGCGCTCCACCGCCGTCCTGTCGTGGCGTCCGCTCGTGGGTCCGGCGACCGCCGGCGTCCGCTTCGAGCTGAGCGCCACCGGCTACTCGCGGGAAACCACCGCGCTCGTGCCCGCCGCCGACTACGACGGCGACGGCGTCCCCGAGGTGATCGTGCACCGCGTCGAGGGGGCCTTCGAGGGCGGCGCCTCGTCGAGCCACACGGTCTACACCGTGCGCGCGGGGGCGGTGGAGCGCTACGCCCCGGCGTCCCGCTTCACGACCATCGACCGCGTGGTCGACGCCGACCGCGACGGCCGCCCCGACCTCGTGCTCCCGTCACCCTGGCTCGCGGTCAGCGAGTGCGGCTACATGGGCGAGGACCATCCCGGCCCCGCGCTGCTCGCGCACTCGCTGCCCGACGGGACCTTCTCGACCGCGGACGGCGTCGCCCGCGCCTGGACGGCCGCGCAATGCACGCGCCCGCCGCGAGGCGAGGACCCCGTGCGCCCGGATGTGCTCGACGTGGCCTGCGCCCGCCTCGGCGGGGCGTCGCCCGAGGCCGTGATCGCGGCGCTGCAAGTGCGCTCGCCCGCGGGCTTCCAGCGGGTGACCGACGAGGTGCGGCGCGGGCACTGCCTCACCTTCCAGCAGATCGCGACGGTGGCCCTGCTCGCGCTGCCCTTCGAGCCGGTGCGATAGGGCCGCGCGGCGGGACTGCCGAGACCGATCGCGCACCGTCGCCCACCGCTGGTCACCGCGAGGTACCCGGAGGCCCGCCAGAACGCCACGCCTGCGGAGGAATGCCACAACGCGCTCTGTGGGAGTCTGCACAGGATTTGCGAGTGGAGACCCATGGTCTCCCAGCGCAGGGTTGGATGCTCCCGTCGGGTGGGTTGTCCGGCACACGTTGTGTAGGTCGCGCTACGCCATGAAGACCTCCAAGTCTCCCAACAGTGTTCGCAAGAGCGCGTCCGGACGCTCGACCACCGCCACCTCGGCCCGCGGCAAGTCGAAGCCCGCCGCGAAGAAGCCCACTGCGAAGAAGCCCACTGCGAAGAAGCCCGCCGTGAAGGCTGCCGCGAAGAAGGCACCTGCGAAGAAGGCCATCGCGAAGAAGGCCATCGCGAAGAAGCCCACCGCGAAGAAGCCCACCGTGAAGGCGACGGTCGCGAGGGTGAAGAAGGCCGTGAGGTCCGTCGCGAAGAAGGTGTCCGCCCCGAAGGACGACACGACCCGGGTGCACGACCTCCTCGCCGGCTTCTCGACGGTGATGCTGGTCACCAGCGAGGGCGGTGGTGCCGGCGTACACGCGCGGCCCATGGCTGTGGCGAAGCTCGACGACGACTGCACCCTCACCTTCCTCACCAGCGTCGAGTCGGCGAAGGTGCACGAGGCGAAGAAGGACCCGCTCGGCCACGTGGTGGCGCAGGGACGCACGGTGTTCCTGTCGGTGCGCGGCACCCTGGAGGTGGTGCACGACCGGGGGCGCATCCACGACGCCTGGAGCCCCGCGAACAAGATCTACTTCCCGAAGGGCAAGGACGACCCCGAGATCTGCCTGCTGGTCATGCACCCCGACGAGGCCGAGATCTGGGACGCCTCCGGCGCCCGGGGCATCGGGTACCTCTTCGAGGCCGCCCGCGCGCTGCTCTCCGGCAAGCGCCCCCGCCACGACGCGGTCGCCGACACCCACGACGTGATCGCGCTCGACGCCGCCGCGGCCGCTGCCACGGAGTCCGCGCCGAGCTGACAGGGACCCCCTGGCCTGCCCTCATCGTTGCCCTCTTCGTGCGCGAACCGCTTGTAGGCTGCGGATTCCGGGCTACCCGCACACCTTCGCGCCCGGCTGCCGCGGGTTGAAACCCACGGCAGCCTAAGGGAAAGCCCGCGGCGGGCTGGTCACTGTGCCTGGACATCGGACAGGCCGCTTGCGGCCTTCATCGCTGCACGCGTTGCCGCGTCCTTCAGGGCGCGGCGACGGACTCGGTGGCGCCTTGGGATGGCTTCGGGGTGGCAGGGGGGGTCTGCGCGCTTCGGGCGGGGCCGCGGCCGTTGGCGCCCGCAATGCAGATGCACTCTGCGGGATGGCAGTTTGGAGCCCACGGATACACATGGGGGCCAGGGCGGGTCTTCCGTCGATGGGTGGGGGGCAGCGCGGCGATTTCGCGCCGACTGTTCGGGCCCCCTCACGAGCGCCCAACAGACCCCTTCGGACCCTGAAAGGCAGCACGCATGAGCCACACGCCTCTCGCATCTCCCACCGGCCGCCTGGGCGTGCTCATGCCCGGGATGGGCGCCGTCGCGACCACCACGATGGCCGGCGTGATGCTCGCGCGCCGCGGCCTCGGGCTGCCCATCGGCTCGCTCACCCAGATGGGCACGATGCCCCTCCGGCGCGACGCCGCGGCGGAGGTCGCGCTGCGCGACGCGGTGCCCCTCGCGGGCCTCGACCAGCTCGCCTTCGGGGGGTGGGACCTCTTCCCCGACGACGCCCTCGCGAGCGCGACCCACGCCGAGGTGCTCAGTGACAAGCACCTCGGGCTCGTGGCCGAAGAGCTGCGCGCCGTGAAGCCCATGACCGCGGTGTTCTACCCGGAGTACGTGCGCCGGCTGCACGGCACGCACGTGAAGAAGGCCGCCTCGAAGGCCCACATGGTGGCGGCGGTGCGCGACGACATCCGGCGCTTCCTGCGCGACGAGGGCTGCGACCGCGCCGTCGCCGTGTGGTGCGGCTCGACGGAGGTCTACCGCGAGGCCTCCGAAGTGCACGAGAACGTCGAGCGCTTCGAGGACGGCCTGCGCCACAACTCACCCGAGATCTCCAACTCGCAGATCTACGCATGGGCGCTGGTGCAGGAGGGCGTCCCCATCGCCAACGGGTCGCCGGGGCTCACGCTCGATTTCCCGGCCATGTACGAGCTCGCGCGTCTCCGGGGCGTGCCCCTCGCGGGCAAGGACTTCAAGACCGGCCAGACCCTCATGAAGACCATGATCGCCCCCGGTCTCAAGGCGCGGCGCCTCGGGCTGCGCGGCTGGTACAGCACCAACATCCTGGGCAACCGCGACGGCGAGGTGCTCGACGACCCCGACAGCTTCCGCAGCAAGGAGGTCTCCAAGCTCGGCGTGCTGGAGAGCATCCTGCCCAAGGACGGCCACCCCGAGCTCTACGGCAACGTCACGCACCGGGTGCGCATCGACTACTACCCCCCGCGCGGCGACCAGAAGGAGGGCTGGGACAACGTCGACCTGTTCGGGTGGCTCAACTACCCGATGCAGATGAAGATCAACTTCCTCTGCCGCGACTCCATCCTCGCGGCGCCCATCGTGCTCGACCTCGCGCTGCTGCTCGACCTCGCGCAGCGCGCGGGCATGACCGGGATGCAGGACTGGCTGGGCTTCTACTTCAAGTCCCCGATGGCCCTGGCCGGGACCGCCGCCGAGCACGACCTCTTCGTGCAGCAGGTGCGCCTCCACGACGCCCTTCGGCGCATCGCCCGGGAAGCGGTGTGAGGGAGCCATGCGCACCCTCCGAGGCGCCGTCGTAGGCTACGGGTTCATCGGGGCGCGCGGGCACGTCCCGGCGCTCCAGCAGTCGGGCGCGGACGGCGACGCCGCCCGCTTCGAGGTCGTCGCCGTCGCCGACGTGACCCCCGCCCGCCTCGCCCTCGCGGCCGAGGCGCTCCCCGGGGCGCGGCTGTACCCCGACCACCGCGCCCTGCTCGACCGCGAGGCCGAGCGGCTGGACTTCATGGTGGTCGCGGTGCCGCCGTCGCTGCACGCCGAGGTGACCCGCGACGCCCTCGCGCGCGGGCTGCACGTGCTCTGCGAGAAGCCCCTGGCGCGCTCCACGGCGGAGGCCCGCGGGATGCTCGCGCAGGCCCTGGAGTCCCGGCGGGTGCTCTATCCCTCGCACAACTACAAGCACGCGCCGGTGGTGAAGGCCGTGCGCGCGATGCTCGACGAGGGCGCCGTCGGGGAGGTGAGCCAGGTGACGCTCGACACCTTCCGCAGCACCCACGCGAAGGGCGTCGCGGAGTGGAACCCCGACTGGCGCCGCCAGCGCACCTGGGCCGGCGGCGGCATCGGGATGGACCACGGCAGCCACACCTTCTACCTGGCCTTCGAGTGGCTGAAGTCCCGGCCCCGCGCGGTCTCCGCCCGCACCTGGACCGCCCCCGGCGAGGAGACCGAGGACAACCTCTCGTGCTCGGTGGACTTCGAGCGCGGCGTCGCCACGGCGCACCTCTCCTGGACCGCCGGCGTGCGCAAGGTGATCTACACGCTGCACGGCGACCGAGGCGCGATCCGCGTCGAGGACGACGCCGTCGAGCTCTCGGTGAAGACCCGCGGCGCCGACGGCGACCGCTGGTCGCAGACCCAGCGGCTCGTCTCGTCGTCGTGGATGGACGCCTCGCACACCGCGTGGTTCCGCGCGCTGCACCAGCAGTTCGCGGGCGCCATCGAGCGCGGGGAGCACGTGGGCGCCGAGCTGCGCGAGTCCTTCGGCTGCGTGGCGCTCATCGAGGCCGCGTACGCCTCCGCCTCCGCCCGGGGCCGGGAGGTCGCGCTCGCCCGGGGAGCCCCCTGGTGATCGACCTCGCCTGCTCCCTCGGCCTCTTCGGCCTGCTCGCCGTGGTGCTCGCCGGGTACGGGCTGCGCGCGCTCCTCTACGGCCGCGCGCACTACCGCCGGGTCGAGCAGGACGGTGGCAGCGCCCTGCTCGGCGAGGGCGCCATGTCCGCGGGCTACTGGGCCCTGCAGCCCGTCGGTTCGGGCCTCGCCCGCGCGGGGGTCAGCCCCGACGCCATCAGCCTCGGCTCGCTCGCCCTCGGCCTCGCCGCCGCGGTCGCCGTCGCCGCCGGCCACTTCGGCGTCGCCGCCGCCCTCATCGCGGTGGCCAGCCTCGGGGACGCCCTCGACGGCATGGTGGCGCGCGCCACCGGCGTGGCCTCGGACGCGGGCGAGGCCCTCGACGCCACCGTCGACCGCTACCAGGAGTTCGCCCTGCTCGCGGGGCTCGCGGTGCGCTACCGGGCCGAGCTCCCCTGGCTCCTGCTCGCCCTCGCCGCGCTCCTCGGATCGGTCATGACCAGCTACGCCACGGCCAAGGCCGAGGCCCTGCGGGTGGACATCCCCCGCGGGTCGATGCGCCGCCCCGAGCGCGCGCTCTACCTCTCCCTCGGCCTGGCCCTCACCCCCATCGCCGCGGCGCTCGCGGGCGCCCGCGGCCCGTGGGTCGCCCACGCCCCGATGCTCGCGGCGCTCCTCGTCGTGGCCGTGGTCGCCAACGCCTCCGCGGCGCACCGCCTCCACGCCCTCGTGCGCGCCCTCTCCGACCGCCGCCCGCCGCCGCCGTCGCCCCCGCGCGCGGACTCCCTCGCGCAGCTCCTCGGGCGCCACCAGGCCGCCTCGGCGCTCTCCACCCTGGTGGACTTCGGCACCCTCGCGCTGCTCGTCGAGCGCTTCGCCGTGCACCCCGTGGCCGCCACCGCCCTCGGCGCCCTGGCCGGCGCGGTGTTCAACTTCACCCTCGCGCGCCGGTGGATCTTCCGCGACCACGAGGGCTCGGCCGCCGCCCAGGCCCTGCGCTACGCGTTCGTCTCGGGCGCGAGCCTCGGGCTCAACACCCTGGGCGAGTACGTCGTCGCGACGCGCCTCGGGGTGCACTACCTCCTCGCGCGCGCCCTCGTCGCCCTCCTCGTCAGCCTCTGCTGGAACTTCCCCATGCACCGCCGGGTGGTCTTCCCCCGCGCCCTGGAGGCCCCGTGACGCGTCTCCCCTCGCACCCGCCCGACCAGCGCCCCCGGCTCGTGACCCGTGTCCCTGGTCCCCGCAGCGCCGCCCTGCGCGAGCGCGAAGACGCCCACCTCGCGCCAGGCATCCAGGGCTACGCCGTGATGGCCGGCATCGCCGTCGACCGCGCCGTGGGCAGCGCCATCACCGACGTCGACGGCAACACCTTCCTCGACCTCATCGGCGGCATCGGGGTCAACGCCCTCGGGCACGGCCACCCCGCGGTCGTCGAGGCGCTGCAGTCGCAGGCCGCGCGGGCCTCCGTGGGGTCGCTCACCTCCGAGGCGAGGGTCGAGCTCGTCGAGCGCGCCGCGGCGCACGCCCCGGCGAAGAAGCTCCACCGCTTGCAGCTGTACTCCGGCGGCGCCGAGGCGGTGGAGAGCGCCCTGCGGCTCGCGCGATGCCACACGGGGAAGTACGAGATGGTGGGCTTCTGGGGGGGCTTCCACGGCAAGACCCACGGCGCGCTCTCCCTCATGGGATCGAGCTTCAAGGAGGGCCTCGGGCCCATGGTGCCGGGCTCGCACCTCGTGCCCTACGCGGACTGCTACCGCTGCCCGGTGAAGCTCAGCCCCGAGCGCTGCGACCTCGCGTGCCTCGACCTCGCGCGCAGGCAGGTGAAGGCCACCTCGGCCGGGGCCGTCGCCGCCGTGATCGTCGAGCCCATGCAGGGGACGGCGGGCAACGTGATCCCGCCGGACGCCTGGCTGCGCGGCGTGGCCGACCTCGCGAAGGAGCTCGGCGCCCTGCTCATCGCCGACGAGATGATCACCGGCTTCGGCCGCACGGGTCGTTACTGGGGCATCGAGCACAGCGGCGTGACGCCCGACATCGTGACCGTGGGCAAGGCCTTCGGCGGGGGCTTCCCCCTGAGCGGGCTGCTCACCACCGACGAGATCTCGCGCGCGAAGCCCTGGTCGGCCCCGTCGGGATCGTCGTCGAGCTACGGGGGAAACCCCCTCGGGGCCGCGGCGGGGGCGGCCGCGCTGCGGGCCATCGACGACGAGTCTCTCGTGGAGAACTCCCGGGAGGTGGGGGCGGCGCTGCTCGACGCGCTCGCGCCCTTCGTCGAGCGCTACCCCTTCGTGGGCGAGGTGCGGGGGCGGGGGATGTTCCTGGCGATGGAGCTGGTGCGCGACAAGGCGACGCGCGAGCCGCTGCCGCTGAGCACCACCCGCGCCCTCTTCGACCTGTGCGTGCAGCGCGGCCTGCTCGCGATGACCTACGCCCCGCGGGTGCGTATCCAGCCCGCGCTCACCCTCGACGCGGCGACGGCGCGCAACGCCGCGGCGCTGTTACAGGAGGTCTTCGACGACGCCCTCGCCACGGGCCTCTGGAAGCGCGCATGACCCCCGGCGACCCGGCGCTCCCGGCCTTCGCGCGCGCCCGCCCCTTCCCCTTTCTCGCCGCCGCGCCCTTCGTGCTCTGGCCCGCCTGGCTGCTGTCCCGGGGCGAGCTGCGCTGGGAGCTCATCACCGTGATGGTGCTCGTCCCGGCGCTGGCCTTCACCCGCCGGAGGCTCTTCGCGGGCCTGCTCCCGGTCGCCCTCGTGGCCCTGCTCTACGACTCGATGCGCTTCGTGAAGAACGTCGGGCTCACCCCCGAGCGCGTGCACCTCTGCGACCTGCGCAGCGCCGAGATCGCCCTCTTCGGCGTGAGCGTCGGCGCCCACGACGGCACCCTCCACGACCTCATCCAGGCGCACCCCTCGCTCGCCCTCGACGCGCTCTGCGCCGTCCCCTACGGCACGTACATCTACGCCGTCCTCGGCGCCGCGATCTTCCTCTACCGCCGCGACTTCCACCGGCTCCAGCGCTTCACCTGGACCTTCCTCCTCCTCAACGTCGCAGGCTTCGTCACCTACCACCTCTTCCCCGCCGCCCCGCCCTGGTACTTCCACGCCCACGGCTGCGTCGTCGACCTCGCCGCGAAGGCGAGCGCCGGGCCCAACCTCGCGCGCGTCGACGAGCTCCTCGGCGTCGGGTACTTCCGCGGCTTCTACGGGCGCTCCAACGACATCTTCGGCGCCGTGCCGTCGCTCCACGTGGCCTACCCCGCGCTGCTGGCGCTGGAGACCTGGGCCTACCTCACGCTCCCGCTGCGCGCCGTCGCCGTCGTCTACGCCGCGCTCATGTGCGTCGCCGCGGTCTACCTCGACCACCACTGGGTCATCGACGTGGTGGTGGGCCTCGCCTACACCGCCGCGTGCGCCGCGCTGGTGCGCCTCGCCTTCCGCCGCCCGGCCGTGGCGCCATGAGCGAGCGACCGCCGCCCGCCGCCCGCTTCCTGCGCATCGCCCGCGCGCAGGTCGGCCACGCCCCGTGGGTCGCGCTGCTCTCCCTGGTCGTCACCCTCGCGCTGCTCCCGCTGGTGCGCCGCCTCGAGCTGCGCAGCGACTGGACCGAGCTCCTCCCCCGCGGCGCCCCGAGCGTGCGCGACCTCCGCGCCGCGCAGCGCCGGGTGGGCGGCCTGTCCACCCTCACGGTGATGCTGGAGTCCCGCGACACCGCCGCCCTCCGCCGCTACGCCGCCGCCCTCGGCCCGCGCCTGGAGCGCCTCCCGCCGTCGCTCCGGGTGCGCCGCGTCCAGTGGAACGTCGGCGACTACCAGCGCTTCGTGCGCGACCACCGGCACCTCTACGCGCCGCTCGACGAGCTCACCCGCGCGCGCGACGAGCTGCGCCGGCGCGTCGAGTACGACCGGGCCAGCGCGATGCCGGGGTACATCAACCTCGACGACCCGCCGGAGAGCGCCGAGGCGCTGGCGGCCCGCGCCCGCGCGCAGATGGCCCGCGTCGACGCCGCGGCGGAGCGCTTCCCGGGCGGGTACTTCGTGCACCGCGACGGGCGGCACCTGGCGATGTTCCTCCGGGTCGACGTGCAGGGCGGCGACCCCGTCGTGGCGCGCGCCCTCATCGCGCGGGTGCGCGCCGAGACCGCAGCCCTCCACCCCCAGCGCTTCGCCCCCGACCTCACGGTGTCCTTCGCGGGCGACCTGCCCGTCGCCCTCGCCGAGCACGACGCCATCGAGCGCGAGCTGGTGATCGCCACGCTGCTCACCGTGGCCCTCTGCGTCGCGGCCATCCTCGGTCTCTTCCGCCACCCCCGCTCGGTGGTGCTGCTGGGCGCGTCGCTCTTCGTGCCCGTGGTGGCGACCTTCGCGCTGGCGCGCCTCACCGTCGGGCACCTCAACACGTCCACGGCCTTCCTCGGGAGCATCGTGATCGGCAACGGGATCAACCCCGGCATCGTGTGGCTGGCCCGCTACTTCGAGGAGCGCCGCGCGGGGCGCCCGGTGGTCGACGCCATCGCCGCGACCCACGAGGGCGCCTGGGCGGGCACCTTCACCGCCTCGCTGGCCGCGTCGCTCGCGTACGGCTCGCTGGCCATCACGGACTTCCGCGGCTTCCGCGACTTCGGGATCATCGGCGGCGCGGGCATGGTCATCTGCTGGGCCCTCACCCTGCTCATCCTCCCGTCGCTGGCCTCGCTCTGGGAGCGCTGGCGCCCGCTGCCTCCCGCCTCGCCGCGGCCCAACCCCTACGGGGTGCTCTTCGCCCGCGCGGCGCGCCGCCACCCCGCCGCGCTCGCGTGGGCCTCGGGGCTCCTCGGCGCGGCCGGCGTGGCGCTCGCGGCGGTGGCGATCGCGCGCGACCCCATCGACTACAACTTCCGCAACCTGGCCTCGGTGCGCCCGGAGACCGAGCGCGCCAGCGCCCTCAACGGCGTCGCCGGGGAGATCGTCGGCCGCGCCGGGTCGGGCAGCGCCATCGCCGCGCTGGTCGAGCGCCGGGAGGACACCGCTGCCCTGCGGGCCGCCCTCGAAGCGCTGCGCGACCGCCGCCGCGCGCCCATCGGCCCGGTGCGCACCCTCGACGACCTGCTGCCGCGTGACCAGCACGCGAAGCTCGCGGTGCTGGCCGACCTGCGGCGCTGGATGCTCGACGCGCGCGAGCACGCTCCCCCCGACGTGCGGCGCGACCTCGACGCGTGGCTCCCGCCGGCCGACCTTCGCCCGCTCGGCGACGCCGACCTCCCGGCCTCGGTGGCCTCGGTCTACACCGAGCGCGACGGAACGCGGGGTCGGCTGCTCTTCGTGGAGGAGGGGGCCAGCGCGTCGATCTGGGACGGGCGCTTCCTGGTGGCGTGGTCCGAGGCGGTGCGCGAGGCGCGCGCGCCGGGGGTACGGCCCCCGATGGTGCTGGGCAACGCGACGGTCTTCGCGGACATGATCGAGGCGATGTGGCGCGACGGCCCGCGCGCGGTGCTGGCGTCCTTCCTGGCGACGGTGGGTCTGGTGCTGGTGGCCTTCCGCCGGTGGCGCTACCGGGCCCTGACGCTGCTGGCCCTGCTCACTGGCATCGCCTGGATGGCCGGGGCGATGACCGTCCTCGGTCTGCGGCTCAACTTCCTCAACTTCGTGGCGCTCCCGATCACCTTCGGCATCGGCGTCGACTACGCCGTCAACGTGATGCGGCGCTATGCGCAGGAGGTGGAGGCGGGCGCCGCCGACCCGATCGGGGCCGCGGTGCAGGAGACCGGCGGGGCCATCATGGTGTGCTCGCTCACCACCATCTTCGGGTACAGCGCGCTGCTCACGAGCGCCAACCGCGCGCTCCAGAGCTTCGGCCTCGCGGCGGTGATCGGCGAGGTCGCCTGCGTGCTGGCCGCGCTGCTGGGCCTCTCCGCGGTGCTGGTGCTGGTCGAGCGCCGCCGCGCGCGGTCAGCGCGACCAGGTCCAGCCGAGGGTCACGCGCGGCAGCACGCCGAGGAGCCCGAGGGGGTCGTCGGGGTCTAGCGGCACGCAGAGGTCGAGGCCCAGCACCATGGTGCGCCCCGGCCCGCGGGACCACTCCAGGCGCGCGCCCACGTCCAGGTAGGCGAGGTGCGGGCGCAGGTCGGCGCGGGTCTGTCCCCCGCTCTGGCCGACGACCATCCACTGGATGGTCGGTCCGACGGCGAGGGTGAGGGCCGCGGACGACCACCGATGGGTGACGAGCGCCGTGGGCTGCGTCGCGAGGTCGCCGCCGAGGTAGGCGTCCTGGTAGGGCACCACGAACTGCTGCGCGCTGGCCTCGACGCCGACGCCGATCGACCACCCGTGAGCTCGCCAGAGGCGCACCCGCAGCCCGGCCCCGAGACGGTGGCTCATGAGCCCGACGCTGTCGTAGCGGAGGCGCAGGTCGACCCGCTCGGAGAGCCCCCGGACGAACTGCGCGGACACCGCGGGCAGCGGCACGAAGGGCACCGCCCCGAGCTCGGGCCGCACCAGCAGCACGCCCGCGGAGAGCAGCGCGGCGCTCACCGCTCGCGGCACCGTCTCCGCCGCGTCCACGGGGGTGAACGCGAGGAGCACCGCGAGCGCGCCGATCAGGGGGGGCCCTCGCGGTTGAGCGCGTCGACGACCCCGAAGAGTCCGCCGACGTCGTAGAAGTCCACGGCGACGAAGTTGGGCAGCCGGCCGCTCTCGCGCATGCAGCGGCGCGCGCGGTCGAGCAGCGCCGGGTCGCGGTTGACCTGCGCCGCCATCGTGCGGTCGGCGACGGGGTCGCTGATGAAATGGTTGAGCACGAAGAGGGGGTGCCGCGGGTCGCCGCGGTTGCCCGCGCAGCTCATGTCGGCGGGCTCGCGAAACGCGTACGCCGTCTCCCACGAGTGCTCGTAGAGGGCGTGGTACCAGTCGGGCGCGCCGCCGCCGGACTCGGCGAAGACCACCAGCCGGCGGCCCGAGGCGATCATCTCGCGCAGCGTGGGCCACGGCGCCCCGGGGGCTTGGGTGTGCACGTACCCGTCGAGGCCGCTCTGGGCCACGGCCGCGGCGGTGTCCTCGGCGGAGATGTGGCTCTCGACGAGCAGCGTGACGACCTCGTCGGGGTGCTCGTCGAGGAAGCCCCGCACGCTGCAGAGCCCGTCGGCGAGGGGCCGCCGCCCGATGCGGCAGTCGCCGTGGCAGAGGTAGGCCTCGCCGCGGTAGTAGTGGGTGTCGAGCATCAGCGCGCGCACGCCGTCGCGCAGGGCGCGTCCGATGGGGTGGCGCTGGTTGGGGATGAACCACCCCTCGTCGGCGTTGGACATGGCGTTGTGCGCGGTGGCGTAGACCACCTGGTCGTAGCGCCGGTCGCAGAGGGCCTCGGCGCCGTTGCAGGCGCGCACCTCGTCCGCGGGGCGCACGCGCGGCCCTGCGCCGGGAGGGCGGGCGGCGTGGCAGGCGCCCAGGTCGGCCCCGTCGACGCACGAGCACGCGAGCGCGGCGAGCGCGGCGAGCGCGGCGAGCATGAGCGAGCCAGTGGGGGGTGGGGCTCTCACTCCCTCCACGACTAGGCGGAGCCTCAAGGGCCGGTCAAACGACGTCTCCCTACGTCGGGGCCCGGGAGAGTCCACTGTGCGCGCCGCCTTCGTAGGTGAGGCGCGCGGCCCGCGCATCGTGGCCTCCGCTGGAGCGCGGTACCATCCCCGCCGCCATGAAGTCCGCCCGCACCCTGGCGCTCGCGCTCTGCCTCACCGCCTGCTCGGAGCACTCGTCCGCCGCGCCCGCTGCGGACGCCGCGCTCCCCGACGCGCCCGCCCTCGATGCGCCCGCCGCGGACGCCGCGCTCCCCGACGCGCCCGCTGTCGATGCGCCCGCCGCCGTCGACGTGCCCGCTCCGCCGCCCGACCCGGTGCGCGCGACGGCGCCGCTGGTGCGCTACGTCGACCCGCTCATCGGCACCGGGGGGCTCGGCTTCGGCACCGGCAGCGCCTTCCCCGGACCGCAGCGGGCCTTCGGGCTCGCGCGCCCGGGGCCCGACACCAGCAACGACCGCGGCGACGCGCCGGTGTTCTCCCACTGCGCGGGGTACTCCTACGCCGACACGCACGTGGTGGGCTTCAGCCAGCTGCACATGCACGGCACGGGCATCGTCGACCACGGGGCCCTCGGGTTCATGCCCACCATCGGGATGAGCGCCGCGAAGACCCGGCAGCGCGGGCGCCTGGAGCGCTTCCGCCACGAGCGCGAGACCGCCGCGGCGGGCTACTACCGCGTGGCCTTCGAGGGGAGCGAGACGGTCACGGAGATCACCGCCACGGAGCACGTCGCGCTCTACCGGGTGACCTTCCCCCGCGGGGCCGACGGTCACCTGCTCTTCGACGTCGGGCACACCCTCTCCGACGT
This sequence comes from Myxococcales bacterium, assembly GCA_030652255.1. Classification (GTDB taxonomy): domain Bacteria; phylum Myxococcota_A; class Polyangia; order Polyangiales; genus SCUS01. Next base: position 17,703 of record JAUSAZ010000042.1, read on the forward strand.
TCGCATCACGGAGGGCGAGGTGGAGGTCGACGCGGCGGCGGGCGAGCTGCGCGGCCGGGTGCGCTTCGCGGGCGGCTACTCCAACCGCTTCGGCGGCGTGGACGCCTACTGGGTCGCGCGCGTCTCCCGCCCGCTCGCCCGCGCCGGAACCTGGTCCGACGGCGTGCTCACCCCCGCGGTGAATACCCAGTCGGGTATCACGGTGGGGGCCTACGTGCCGGTCGACACGGGCGCCGACGCGACGGTGACGGTGGCCATCGGGCTGTCGCTCACCGACCTCGCGCACGCCCGCGCCAACCTCGCCGCCGAGGCCGCCGACCTGGACTTCGACCGGGTGCGCCGGGAGTCCACCGCGAGCTGGGAGTCGCTGCTCTCGCGGGTGCAGGTCGAGGCCCGCGGCGAGCCGGCGCTCAAGATGCTCTACAGCGCCGTGTATCACACGCTGCTGATGCCCACGCTGGCCTCGGACGCCGACGGGGCCTACCGGGGCGTCGACAAGATGGTGCGGCGCGCGGAGGGCTTCCGGTACTACACCGACCTCTCGCTCTGGGACACGTACCGCACCGAGCACCCGTGGCTCACGATGGTGTACCCGGACTACCAGCGCGACTTCGTTCGATCGATCATGGCGATGGGCGAGGTGCTGGGCTTCTACCCCCGCTGGCCGCTGGGCACCGGGGAGACCGGCGGGATGCTCGGCGACTGCGGCGCGCTGATGGTGGCCGACACCTGGCTGCGCGGCGTGCGCGACTACGACGTCGAGCGCGCGTGGGGCATCGCGCGGGCGGGCGCCTTCGCCACGCCGAGCCGGCGAGAGGCGCTGGGGGAGTACCTGTCGCTGGGCTACGTGCCCATCGAGGGCCGCGGGTCGAGCGCGTCGGCGACGATGGAGTACGCCTACGCCGACGGGGCGCTGTCGCGGATGGCGCGGGGCCTCGGGCACGCGGCCGACGCGGAGGTTCTGGCGCAGCGGGCGACGAGCTACCGCAACCTGTACGACCCGGCGCAGCGGTGGATGGTGGGCCGACACCGCGACGGGCGCTTCGCGGAGATGCCGCGCGCGGAGTCGTGGCAGGACTACTACTCCGAGGGCAACGCGTGGCAGTACCTGTGGTTCGCGCCGCACGACCTGGGCGGCCTGGCGACGCTGCTCGGCGGGCGCGAGCGCTTCCTGGCGCGGCTCGACGAGATGTTCGAGCTGACCTTCGCCGCGCGGCGCACCCCGCTGCCGGACAACTACTACTGGCATGGCAACGAGCCCGACATCCACGCGCCGTGGATCCCGTCGGCCTTCGACGACTTCGCGGCCTCGTCGCGCTACGTCGACTGGGTGCGCACGCAGCGCTACACGGCGGGGCCCGACGGCATCCCGGGCAACGACGACGCGGGCACCCTGAGCGCGTGGTACGTGTTCGCGGCGCTGGGGGTGTTCCCCATCGCGGGCACCGAGGACTGGCTGCTGGCGGCGCCCTCGGTGACCGCCGCGGAGGTGTCGCTCGGGGGCGGGCGCACGCTGCGGGTGACGGCGCCGGAGGGCGGCACCGGGGCGACGACGGCGCGCTCGCTGCGGTGGGGAACGGAGACGCTGGCGCACCCGCGGCTCACGCAGGCGCAGGTGGGCGCGGGCGGGACGCTGAGCTTCGAGCTGGGGCGGTAGGCGGGCGGGGGAAGGTCCGCGTGGTAGCGTCGGCGGACGATGATCGAGACGATCACCCTGCGAAACTACCGGGGGCACACGGACACGACGATCCGCTGCGCCCGGTTCACCGTGCTCGTGGGCGAGAACGCGTGCGGCAAGACGAGCGTCCTGAAGGCGGTGCAGTGGGTCTCGCGAGGCATTGAAGACAAGCTCTCGGGGGGAATGCTCCGGCGCGGGGCGCTACAGCTCGACATCGGGGTCGCGGGCGTCGAGGCGGAGCGCGCATGGCGCATCGACGCGATGTACCGTCCGGCTACGACGGGAGATGAACTCGAGCTGGTCCGCGCCGGGGTGCAGAACCTCGATGACGGCTCCATGGCCTCGCGCCCCCGCGCGATGTTCCTCGCGCTGAACACCGATGACCTCGCGGCGACGTCGGCTCCGAGATCCGTGCGACCGGTGCTCACGCCCTCTGGAGCTGGTCTTGCGTCGGTGCTCGCGCACCTCAAGCTGGCGGAGACAGAGCGCTTCGAGCGCATCGTCGCGCAGCTGCGCGAGGTCGTCCCGATCACCAAGGACCTCGGCTTCACCCGCGCGCAGGTCACCGAGATGGTCCCGAGGGCGGTGCAGGTGGAGGGGCGTGCGGTCGAGGTGGTCTCTGCGGTCACCACGATCCACGATGTCCTCCTCTTCGATTTCATCGATGCGCCGAGGGTGCCCGCGTCGCTCGTCAGCGAGGGAACCCTCCTGGTGCTCGGCGTGCTCACCGCGCTGGAGACGCTCGATCGCGACACCTATATCGACAACGACGGCGTGCGGAATGTGATGCACCACCCGGTCGCGGTGGTGCTCATCGACGACCTCGACCGGGCGCTCCATCCCCGCGCCCAGCGCACCTTCGTCACCATGCTACGCCGGGTGCTCGACTCCCACCCCAACCTCCAGATCATCGCGACGTCGCACTCGCCCTACCTCGTCGACTCGATGCGGCCCGAAGAGGTCGTCGTGCTGGGGCGTGACCCGGGCGGCCGTGTCGTCGCGAAGCGCCTCGATGAGTTCCCCGACGACCGCCTGCGGGGCATGCTGTCGACCGGGGAACTGTGGATGTCTGAAGGGGACGACTGGGTCTCCCGGTGACGCTGCGGGTGCTGGTGTTCGCCGAGGATGCCCTCGGATTGATCCTGGCCCGGGACCTCTGCGACCGCGTCGTGCTCGAGCGCGGCCCCGGGTGGCTCGCAGAGGTCTGGAGTGACCCCTCCCTCATTGAAACCCAGCGCGTCTGGCGGGGCATCGAGCCCACCGATTCGTGGACGAAATGGACCCGGCTCTCGGATCACGACCGGCGTCACCGGGCGGTGCACGGGCTCGGGATGAAGGGGCACGCCCTTGTCGCCTATCGGGCCGCGCACATCGCCGCGCGGCTCGACCCGATCCCCGACGTGGTGGTGTTCTGCATCGACACACAGGGCAAGGCCGACCTCCGTGAGGAGATGCTGGACGGGCTGCGCAGGGCGCGGGTTGATGACCTGGCCTTCGTCCTCGCGGTCGCGCACCAGGAGTCCGAGGCGTGGGTGCTCGCCGGGTTTGCGCCGGAGGGCGTCGCAGAAGAGACAATGCTCCGCAGGCAGGTGGTGGTGCACGGCTTCGATCCGACGAGAGATCCCCATCGCCTGACACCCAACCGTCCGACCGATCCCCATGACGCGAAGCGGGTGGGCTCCGCCCTGCTGCCCGACGGGATGGTCTCACAGCGTGCGCGGCGCTGCTGGCTCGATGCTCCGCTGGATGACCTCGAGCGTCACGGTCGCGCCACGGGGCTACCCGAGTACCTCGCCGACATTGCCCGGAGCGTGCTTCCGCTGCTCACGGGTGGGGCTGTGGGTTCCACCGGTCATTGACCCGCCCGGTTCGAGGGGGGGGGGCTGACCTTCGCGTCGGCGTTCCATTGGTCGCAGGCGTCGTGGCAGGACGTCGTCGGCGAATCGCTGCGAGACGTCTGGGACCGGGCGCTCGTCGCTCCGCCGAGCACGCTCCACAGCACGGCGCCTGCCGTTGATCTGGTAGTCTGCGCCGATGCGAGGGGCGATGGCCGCGGCGGGGTGGGTGGCGCTCGCGGCAAGCTGTGAGCAGGCGCGCACGGAGCTGGTGGCGCGGGTGGACTCGGAGGTCCCGTGGGGCGCTGGGGCCAGCGTGCAGAGCGTCAGTCTCACGGTGCGCCGGGGCGGCCCGACGGGTCCCCTCCGGAGCGCCCGCACCACGACGCTGGGTGTCGGCGGCGAGCGCCGCCCGCTACCCCTCCTGGTGGGCGTCCTCCCCGGCGACGACACCGACACCCCGGTCTGGATCGAGGTCCTCGGCTGCGGTGATCCCAACGGGTGCACCGCGTCTACCGCGGTGGTGGCGCAACGCGCTGTGGTGCGCTTCTCCCGCGGACAGACCGAGGAGGTCCCGCTGCTGCTGGCGTCCGCGTGCGTCGGCGTAGGGGGGCGCTGCCAGAGCGACGAGCGGTGCGGGATGGACGGGCGCTGCGAACCTGCGACACGAGCGCCGGTGCGCCCCTTCGATGGGACCGACGCGGGGGCACTGGCCGACGTCGCCATGGACGTGAGCAGGGTCGACGCGACAGCAGCGCGCGACGTCTCGCCACCCTACGACCTCACCGCCGCCGACCTCCCGCAGCTGGTCGATGCACCCGCCGTAGATCTCCCCACGGGGGACGGAGCAGCGTCATGCGGCGCCTCGGAGGTCCGATGCGCCGGGGCGTGCGTCGCGGCGTTGCGCGACCCGATGAACTGCGGCGCCTGCGGGCGCGTGTGCCCGCCCAGCCAGTCGTGCGAGGCGGGGAGCTGCGTGGCGCTGACGTGCCCCGCAGGGATGCGTCTGATCCCGTCGGGCGCGTTTTCGATGGGTGACGCCGATCCTCGCAGCATCGGCGCCCAGCCCCCGCACATGGTCACCCTCTCGGCCTTCTGCATGGACCTGACCGAGGTCACGGTTGCCGCGTACCGGGCGTGCCCTGCATCGACGTGCCCGCCTCCGGGAAGCGGCGAGGATTGCAACTGGCCCGAATCCGGACGCGACAGCCATCCCATCAACTGCGTTGACCGGGCGCAGTCACGCGCATACTGCCAATCCGTCGGCGGGGACCTTCCGACGGAAGCCCAGTGGGAGTACGCCGCACGCGGAACCGACGGGCGAATGTATCCCTGGGGCGACGACGCGCCCCTCTCCCGGGTCTGCTGGCGCGATGGCATGAGCGCACCGAACGGCACCTGCCCGGTCGGGCTGTTTCCGTCCGGCCGCTCACCGTTCGGACTCTTCGACATGGCCGGCAATGTGATGGAGTGGACCTTGGACTGGTACGGCCCCTATCCCGCAGCGGCGGTGGTCAATCCCACGGGTCCGGATGCGGGTACGCAGGGCATCGTGCGCGGCGGAGCGTGGACCCAAACCAGGCTGAGCGCCGCCGCCGTGCGCACGGCCTTTCGTAGCGGCGTTGACCCCGCGAACCCGAGTCTCAACGTCGGGTTCCGCTGCGCCCACGCCCCGCTTCGGTGAGACCGAGCTCCGAGGGCGTCACCCCCCGAGCGAGCTCATGTCGACCACGAAGCGGTACCGCACGTCGCTGCGCAGCATGCGCGCGTAGGCCTCGTCGATGCGCTGCATCGGGATCACCTCGACCTCCGACACGATGCCCCGCTCGGCGCAGAAATCGAGCATCTCCTGGGTCTCGCGGATGCCGCCGATGAGCGACCCGGCGACGCTGCGCCGGCGGCCGATGAGCCTGCCCACGCTCGGCGCCGGGTGGGCCTTCTCGGGGACGCCCACCAGCACCAGCGCGCCGTCGCGGCGCAGCAGCCCGGTGTACACGTCGAGGTCGTGCGAGACGGCCACCGTGTCGACGATGAGGTCGAAGCTCCCGGCGTGGCGGCGCATGGCGTCCGCGTCGCGCGAGACCACCACCTCGTCGGCCCCGAGGCGCCGCGCGTCGTCGGCCTTCCCCGGCGACGTGGTGAACAACACCGTGTGCGCCCCGAAGGCGTGGGCGAACTTCACCCCCATGTGCCCGAGGCCGCCGAGCCCCACGATGCCGACCTTCTTCCCCGCCGCGGCGCCCCAGTGCCGCAGCGGCGAGTAGAGCGTGATGCCCGCGCAGAGCAGCGGCGCCACCGCCGCCAGCGGAAGCTGCTCGGACACCCGCAGGCAGAAGCGCTCGTCGACCACCACCTGGCTGGAGTAGCCGCCGTAGGTCACCTGCCCGGGGAGGTGCTTGTCGGGGCTGTTGTACGTCCACGTGACGTCGTCGCGCTCGCAGTACTGCTCCAGGCCCGCGCGGCAGCTCGGGCACGTGCGGCACGAGTCGACCATGCAGCCCACCGCGGCGAGGCCGCCCACCGCGAAGCCCGTCACCTCGCGGCCGACCTTCGTCACACGACCGACGATCTCGTGCCCCGGCACGCAGGGGTACACCGTGCCGGACCACTCGCCGCGCACCGTGTGGAGGTCGGAGTGGCACACCCCGCAGAAGAGGATCTCGATCTGCACGTCCGTGGCGCCGGGCTCGCGCCGCTCGAAGTGGAAGGGCGCGAGGGGAGAGGTGGCGTCGAAGCCTGCAAACGCGATGGCCTTGGTCATGGCGCGCAGACTACGACGGGAGCGGGCGAGCGTCTCTGGGCCTCGGGCGCCCGCTCGGGCTACCCTCCCGCCCCGCCATGGCGTTGAACCCGATCGTGCTCGCGGTGCCCTTCTACTTCGTCGGGATGGGCATCGAAGCGGCCATCAACCGCAAGCTCCGCGCGGGGCTCTACACGGTCGACGACACGCTCAACAACCTCGCCACCGGGCTCTTCCAGCAGCTGCTCACGGTGCTCGCCGCGGCGGCCCTCATGGCGCCCTACTACTGGGTCTACGAGCACGCCCGGGTCACCGACTGGTTCGGCGCGCACCCGGTGATCGCGTGGGTCACCGCCTTCGTGCTCTCGGACTTCCTCTACTACCTCTTCCATCGATGGAGCCACGAGAGCGCCATCGGGTGGTTCAGCCACGTCGTGCACCACCAGAGCGAGGAGTACAACCTCTCCGTAGCCCTGCGGCAGGACGCCTGGCAGCCGCTGTTCTCGACGTGGTTCTTCGTGCCGCTGGCCCTGCTGGGACTGCCCCCGGCGATCTTCGCCACCGCCTACGGCCTGGTCATCGTGTACCAGTTCTGGATACACACCCGGCTCATCGGGCGGATGGGCCCGCTCGAGTGGATCTTCAACACCCCGTCGCACCACCGGGTGCACCACGGCGTCGACCCGAAGTACCTCGACAAGAACTACGCCGGCGTCTTCATCATCTGGGATCGCCTGCTGGGCACCTTCGAGCCCGAGGCCGAGGCGCCCACCTACGGCACCATCGAGCCCGTCGAGAGCTTCAACCCGGGGTGGGTCCACCTCGCGTACGGCGCCAAGCTCGCCCGCAAGGTCGCCGCCATGCCCACGCTCTGGGACGGCATCCAGGCCGTGGTCCGCTCGCCGGGGTGGGTGCCCCCGGGCGTCCCCGTCGAGGACCTCAACGCCCTCGCCGCCGCGCGCCTCAACGCACCGAAGTACACCGTGACCGTGTCTCCCCCGCGGCGCCGCTTCGTGCTCGCCTCCTTCGTCCTGGCGATGCTCCCCGGCGTCCTGCCCCTCGGGCTCCCGATGCCCTATTGGACCAAGGTGGTGCTCGCCGCGCTGAGCGTGTGGGGCCTCACCAACGTGGGCGGCGTCACCGAGCAGCGCCCCTGGGCCGTCCCCTCCGAGCAGGCGCGGCTCGCCCTCGTGGGCGTCGCGGCCCTCAGCCTGGCCGCCTGGACACGCCAGCCCTGGTGGCTCGCCGCGGCCGCCGTGGCGTGGACCATGAGCACCTGGCTCACCCAGCTCAGCCCTCCCGGAAGCGATACCCCACGCCCTGCTCCGTGACGATGTGCCGCGGCCTCGCGGGGTCGGCCTCGACCTTCTTCCGCAGCTCGGCCATGTACACCCGCACGTAGTGGGTCTGGCGCGTAGAGCCCGGCCCCCACACCTCCCGCAGGATCTGCTGGTGCGTCAGCACCTTGCCCGCGTTCTGCGCCAGCAGCACCAGCAGCTTGTACTCGATGGGCGTCAGGTGGACGACCGCGCCGCCGCGGGTCACCTCGCGCCGCGCCAGGTCGATGCGAAGCTCGCCCGACTCGAACACCGGCTCCGCGGCCGTCCCGTCGAGGGCGCGCCCCGCGTGCCGTAGCGCCACCCGCATCCGCGCGAGCAGCTCGTTCACGCCGAAGGGCTTGGTGAGGTAGTCGTCCGCGCCCGCGTCGAGGGCCATCACCTTGTCGTCCTCGCGCTGCCGCGCGGAGATCACCAGGATGGGCACCCGGGTCCACTCCCGCAGCCGGCGCGTCGTGTCGATGCCGTCGGCGTCGGGCAGCCCGAGGTCGAGCAGCACCAGGTCGGGCGGGTGCGCGCTCGCCAGCCGCAGCGCCTCCGCCGCCCCGCCGGCCTCCAGCAGGCGGTACCCGTGCGAGGCCAGCGAGGCCCGCAGGAAGCGCCGCATCTGCGGCTCGTCCTCGACCACCAGCACCAGCGGACCCGCCTCGCTCATCACGCCTCCGATCTCCCCGCGCTCCATCACTACGCGCCGGTCGCGGGCGCGTCGCCCCCGCGCGGCATCGTCACCCGGAACACCGCCCCGCCGCCATCCCGGTTCTCCGCCGTGATGGCGCCGCCCTGGGCCTCGACCATGCCCTTGCAGATGGGCAGCCCCAGGCCCACCCCCCCGACGCCCACGTGCGGCCCGCGATAGAACTTCTCGAACACCCTGCCCAGCGCCTCCTCGCTCAAGCCCGGTCCGCGGTCGGACACCTCGAAGAACACCGTTCCCTCGTCCGCGCCCGCGCGCACCTCCAGGGGCGACCCCGCGGGCGTGTACTTCACCGCGTTCTCCAGGAGGTTCACCAGCACCTGCTCCAGCAGCACCGGGTCGACGGACCACAACGGCAGCGTCTCGGGCAATCGCACCGTGACCTCCCGCCCCCCGAGCCGCGGCTCCAGCCGCGCCAGCGCCGAGCCCACCATCTCCTCCAGCGGCACCCACTCCCGCTTCACCCGCAGACCCCCGGACTCCAGCCGGGTCATGTCCAGCAGGTTGGACACCAGCCGCTCCATCCGCTCGGCCTCCTCGCAGATCGCCGCCAGCAGGTCGCGCCGCTCCGCCTCGGGCACCGTGGCCGACTCGTCGCGCAGCGTGGTCGCCGCCCCGGTGATCGCCGCCAGCGGCGTGCGGAGGTCGTGCGACACCGCGCTCAGGAGCGAGCTCCGCATCTCCTCCACGCGCATCCGCAGCGCCGCCGTCCTCGCCTCCTCGGCGAGCTGCGCCGCGCGCGCCTCGCGCTCGCGGGCGCTCAGCTCCTGCCGCTTGATGCGCAGGGTGAACCCGCTGATGAGCTGCCCCACGCCGAACATCATCGCGAAGGTGAGCGCGTGCCGCTTGTTGGCGACGGCGAAGGTGAACAAGGGCGGCACGAAGAAGAAGTCGAAGCCCGCGATCGAGAGCGCCGACGCCACCACCGAGGGCCCGCGCCCGAAGCGCACCGCCACCAGGATGATCACCAGGAGGTAGAGCATCGCCAGGTCGGGCAGGGTGAGCAGCGGGCGCCCGAGCCAGCTCAGCGCCGTCACCGCGCTCACGGCGCTCGCCGCCACGAGGTACCCGACGCCCCGGTTGGCCTCCGTCGTGTCGTCGGTCATGCGTCGGCGGAGGAGAGGGACCACGTGGCCGCGACGGTACTCCAGCGCGCAGCATCCTCGCGCAGGGCTCCTTTGATACATTCTTGATATGCGGTCGGGCTGAGCCGGGGCGTACACCTCGCGGCGCCATGTCCCACGCCGCGGGCTCGCCCTCGTCCCACTCCCCCGAACCCACCACCACCAGCGCCGTCATCAAGCTCAGCCTCGGGGCGCTCGGGGTCGTCTACGGCGACATCGGCACCTCGCCGCTCTACGCGGTGAAGGAGTGCTTCGCGCCCGCGCACGGCGTCGCGCCCACGGTCGAGAACGTCCTCGGCGTGCTCTCGCTCATCGTGTGGTCGCTCGTGCTGGTGGTGGCCGTGAAGTACGTCACGTTCATCCTGCGCGCCGACAACCAGGGCGAAGGCGGCGTGCTCTCGCTGCTCGCGCTGGTCACCTCGCGCCAGGAGATGGCCGACCGCGACCGCTCGCGCTCGCGCGCCGTCATCGTGGTGCTCGGGCTCTTCGGCGCCGCCCTGCTCTACGGCGACGGGGTCATCACCCCGGCCATCTCCGTACTCTCCGCCGTCGAGGGCCTGGAGGTCGCCACCACCAGCGTGCACCCCTTCATCGTGCCCATCACGGTGCTCATCCTCGTGGGGCTCTTCCTGGTGCAGAAGCGCGGCACCGCGGGCATCGGCGCCGTCTTCGGCCCGGCCACCCTGGTGTGGTTCGTGAGCATCGCCGCCGCGGGCCTCCCGTGGATCGCCCGTCGCCCGGAGGTGCTCGGCGCGGTCAACCCCGTCCACGCCGTGCGCTTCTTCCTGGAGCACCGCGGGCACGGCTTCCTGCTGCTGGGCTCGGTGGTGCTGTGCATCACCGGCGGCGAGGCCCTCTACGCCGACATGGGCCACTTCGGCCGCAAGCCCATCCGCTGGGCCTGGTACGGCGTGGTGTTCCCGGCGCTGCTCTGCAACTACTTCGGGCAGGGCGCGGTGCTCATCGAGCGCGGCGAGGCCGTGCGCGCCAACCCCTTCTTCGGCCTGCTCGCCGGGCCCCTGGTGTACCCGATGGTGGCGGTCGCCACGGTGGCCACGGTGGTCGCCTCGCAGGCCCTCATCTCCGGAGCCTTCTCGCTCACCCAGCAGGCGGTGCAGCTCGGGTACTGCCCCCGCGTCACCATCGTGCACACCTCGGGCAGCGCCGAGGGGCAGATCTACATCCCCGAGGTCAACCGCATCCTGATGGTGGCGTGCATCGCGCTGGTGGTGATCTTCCGCGAGTCGACGCACCTCGCGGCGGCCTACGGCATCGCCGTCACCGGCACGATGAGCATCACCTCGGTGCTCTTCTACCAGCTCACCCGGCAGTGGAAGTGGGCGCTGTGGAAGAGCGTCTCGCTGGTGGCGGTGTTCCTGGCGCTCGACCTGGCCTTCCTCGCCGCCAACGTGGTGAAGATCACCGACGGCGGCTGGCTCCCGCTGGCGATGGCCGCGGGGGTCTTCGTGGTGATGACGACGTGGAAGAAGGGGCGGCGCACGCTCGGCCACCACATCATCGCCAACACCCTGCCCACCGAGCTCTTCCTGAGCGACGTGGAGACCACCCAGCCGCACCGGGTGAAGGGCACGGCGGTGTTCATGACCTCCAACCCCGACGGCGCGCCGCCGGTGCTGCTGCACCACTTCAAGCACAACAAGGTGCTGCACGAGCAGGTGATCCTGCTGTCGGTGCAGACGAAGCACGTGCCCGAGGTGCCCGCGGCGCAGCGCCTCACCATCAAGGACCTGGGCCAGGGCTTCTGGCAGGTGACGGCCACCTACGGCTTCATGGAGACGCCCAACGTGCTGGAGTGCCTCACGCTCTGCAACGCGCGCGGACTCCCGGTAGACCCGCAGGCGGCGAGCTTCTACCTGGGCCGCGAGACCCTGCTCACCTCGGGGAGGTCGAGCATGGCCCGGTGGCGCAAGGTGCTGTTCGCGATCCTGTCGCGCAACGCCCGGCCGGCGAACATGTTCTTCAACATCCCCCCCAACCGGGTGGTCGAGCTCGGAACGCAGATCGAGCTGTAGCGAAGGGGGTTGAGGGAGGGCGGGAGAGGGGGGGGAGGGGACGCAGCGCCGGGTGGCGCTACGTCAGCGGTCGCAGGTCAGCGGTCGCAGGTCTGGATGTTGGTGAAGCTGAACCAGTACACGGCGTGGAGCGAGCCCATGCCGAAGACGCCGTCGACGGCGATCTGGGAGTTCACCGTAGGGAAGGACGAGTACTCAACCCAGCGGCCGTTGTTGTTCACGTCCGAGAGGATCCGGTAGGTCACCCCGGCGGTGACGTTCCAGCCGGGCGTGAAGGTGAACGAGGGGTTGCCCGCGGGCACGGCGACCGTGGCGAGGGTGTTGCCCGAGGCGTCGGTCAGCCGGATGGTGTCCGCCTGGCCCTGGTTCTGGAAGCGCAGCGACTGGATGGTCGCGTTGCGCAGCGCGCGGAACTGCATCCCCGACGTCGCCCAGCCGCTGATGTTGTTGACCAGCGTGGGGCCCGCCACCCCGCTGCACACACCGGCGCAGGAGCCGGCCATGCAGGTGAGCCCCGCGCCGCAGGCGTTGCCGCAGCGGCCGCAGTGGGCGCCGGTGGTGCGCAGGTCGACCTCGCACCCGTTGGCGGGGTTGCCGTCGCAGTCGCCGAAGTTCGGGTCGCAGGTGTAGCCGCAGACGCTCCCCGCGCAGGTCGCCGTCGCGTTGGCCCGCGCCGGGCAGGCGTTGCCGCACGCCCCGCAGTGGGCGACCGCGGAGCTGAGCGCCACCTCGCAGCCGTCGAGGCGCGAGGCGTTGCAGTCGCCGAAGCCCGCCGCGCACACGAACCCGCAGGCGCCCATCGCGCACGCCGCGCGCGCGTTGGAGGCCGCCGGGCACACGGTGCCGCAGGCGCCGCAGTTGGTCGGGTCGGAGCTGGTGCTCGTGCAGGCGAGCCCGCACGCCGTCAGCCCCGCGCCGCAGGTCACCTGGCAGGTGCTGGCCGAGCACACCTGACCCGACGGGCAGGTCGTCCCGCACGCGGCGCAGTTGAGCCGGTCGGTGGTCAGGTCGACGCAGCGGCCCGAGCACACCGTCTGCCCGCTCGGGCACACGAGCGTGCACGCCCCGGCGGTGCAGACCTCGCCCGAGCCGCACACCCGACCGCACGCGCCGCAGTGGGCGCGGTCGGTCTGCAGGTCGCGGCAGACGCCCGAGCAGGCCGAGAGGCCCGCCGCGCACGACAGCACGCAGCTCCCCGCGGTGCACACCTGGCCCGCGGCGCAGGTCGTCCCGCACGCGCCGCAGTTGGCGCGGTCGGTCTGGAGATCACGGCAGGTGCCCGAGCAGGCCGAGAGGCCCGTCGCGCACGAGAGCACGCAGCTGCCCGCGGTGCACACCTGGCCGGCGGCGCACACGGTGCCGCAGCCGCCGCAGTTGAGCCGGTCGGTCTGCAGGTCGCGGCAGGTGCCGCTACAGTTGGTGAGCGCGCCGCCGCACGACACCGTGCAGGAGCCCGCGATGCACAGCTCGCCCGCGGCGCACGCGCGCGCGCAGGCGCCGCAGTTGAGCCGGTCGGTGTTGAGGTCGCGGCAGGTGCCGCTGCAGTTGGTGCCGGGCGTCCCGCACGACACCACGCAGGCCCCCGCGGTGCACACCTGGCCCGCGACGCAGGTCGTCCCGCAGGCGCCGCAGTTGATCCGGTCGGTCTGGAGGTCGCGGCAGGTGCCGCTGCAGTTGGTCTGCGACGCGGGGCACGACACCTCGCAGCGCCCCGCGGTGCACACCTGGCCCGCGGCGCAGGCGGCGCCGCACGCGCCGCAGTGGGCGCGGTCGCTCTGGAGGTCACGGCACACCCCGCCGCACGCCGTGAGCGCGCCGTCGCAGGAGACCACGCAGGCCCCCGCGGTGCACACCTGGCCGGCGGCGCAGACGGTGCCGCACGCGCCGCAGTTGGCGCGGTCGGTCTGGAGGTCGCGGCACGAGCCGCCGCAGCTGGAGAGGCCCGCCACGCACGACAGCACGCAGGCCCCCGCGGTGCACACCTCGCCCGCCTGGCAGCTACGGCCGCAGCCGCCGCAGTTGCTGCGGTCGGTGTCGAGGTCGCGGCACGAGCCCGCGCAGTCCGTGAGGCCCGCCACGCAGGAGGTCACGCACGCCGAGCCGGAGCACACCTGGCCCGGGGCGCAGGAGCGGCCGCACATCCCGCAGTGCGCGCGGTCGCTGGTGAGGTCGCGGCACGAGCCGCCGCAGTCCGTGAGGCCCGCCACGCAGGAGGTCACGCACATCCCCGTCGAGCACACCTGGCCCGCGGCGCAGACGCGGCCGCACATCCCGCAGTGCGCGCGGTCGCTCTCGAGCTCGCGGCACGAGCCGCCGCAGTCCGACTGCCCCGCCGGGCACGACGTCACGCACGCCGCGCCGGAGCACACCTGCCCCGCGGCGCAGGCCGTCCCGCACGCGCCGCAGTTGGCGCGGTCGCTCTGGAGGTCGCGGCACGATCCGCCGCAGCTGGTCTGGCCCGCCACGCAGGAGGTCACGCAGGTGCCGCCGGAGCACACCTGGCCCGCGGCGCAGGCCGTCCCGCAGGTGCCGCAGCTGGCGCGGTCGCTCTGGAGGTCGCGGCACGATCCCGCGCACGCGGCCTGGCCGACCGGGCACGAGGTCTGGCACGAGCCCATGAGGCAGGCCTCGCCGGGCATGCACGCCGTCCCGCAGGCGCCGCAGTGGAGCCGGTCGGTCTGCGTGTCGCGGCAGGCGCCGGAGCACTCGACCTGCCCGGCCGGGCACGAGGTGACGCACGCGCCCGCGGAGCACACCTGGCCCGCGGCGCACGCCATCCCGCACGCGCCGCAGTTGGCGCGGTCGGCCTGGAGGTCGGCGCAGGCCCCGACGCCGCCGTCCGCGGCGCCGCAGACGGTGAAGCCCGGGAGGCAGGTCACGACGCAGCGGCCGGCCTCGCAGGCGCGGCCCGCGCCGCACGCGGTGTTGCAGGCGCCGCAGTTGAGCGGGTCGGTGGAGAGCATCGCGCAGCGGCGCTCGCCGCCCGCGCTGGTGCAGGTCTCCAGGCCCGCCTGGCAGGTCGTGGTGCAGCTGCCGTTGGAGCACACCTCGCCGGGGCCGCAGCGCCGGCCGCACGCGCCGCAGTGGTTGTTGTCCGTCGGCAGGAGCACGCACACCTGCGCGCCGCCGTCGCCCGAGATGGGACAGGCCTGCTGCGTCGAGGGACAGGCCGTCTGGCAGCGCCCGGACATGCAGCGGTCGCTGCCCGTGCAGCGCTGGCCGCAGGCGCCGCAGTTGTTGTCGTCGCTCGCGGACGCCACGCAGCGCCCGTCGCAGAGCAGCTGACCGTCGCCGCAGGTCGGCGGCCGGTCGACGGCGATGTCCGCCGCGACGTCGGCGCCCGCGTCGGCGGTGCCGCCGACGACCGAGCTCGACGTACAGCCGGCGGACCAGAGGGCGGTCGCCATGGCGGCGACCAGGAGATGGAGGCGTATGGGTGGATGGATCATCGCGGGTCTCCGATGGGGGGGACGCAGCCGCACGGTGCGGCGCATCGACCCTATCGCAGATCCCGCGTCGGTCGGGGTCAGACCACCGGGGGACGGCGGCGGCGGCGGCGCAGGGCCATCACTGCGCCCAGCGCGAGGGCGCCGAGGCCCATGCGCGGGTCGGAGTCGGTGGCGCCTGCGCGGCAGGTGCAGCCGCGGTCTGCGGGGCGGTACGACAGGCCGCCGGTGCTGCCGTCGGCGCGGGCGCTGCCGTCGGCGCGGGCCCCCACGTCCGTGGCCACGCCGGCGTCGGGGCGCGCGGCGGCGCCGCCCACGCACTCGCCCAGCCGGCAGGTCTCGCCCGAGGGGCAGAGGATGGTGTCCGGCCCGGTGGCGCAGGAGTCGACGCAGGTGCCGGCCTCGCAGTGGCGGCCCGTCGGGCAGGTGACGCCGGTGCACGCGTCTTCGGTGCAGTACCCGTCGGGCTGGCAGGTGAAGCCCGCGCCGCAGGGGCGGCACTGGCACCCGCCGATGCACTGGCCCACCGTCGGCGAGTCCGGGTCGCTGTCGCAGACGTCGGCGCCGTCGCACACGATGCCCGCGCAGGGGTTGACGCAGCGGCCCGCGCGGCACGACTGCGCCCACGGGCAGTTGACCCCGTCGCAGAGGGAGACGCAGCGCCCGTCGGAGCAGCGCTGGCTCGCGGGGCAGGTCATGTTGAGGCACGAGGTCTCGACGCAGGTGCCGCGGTCGGAGCAGGTGCGGCCGGTGAGGCAGCCCAGCTCGGGCTGGCAGCGGTCGACGCACTGACCGCGGTCGCACACCTGGTTGGTGGGGCAGAGGTCGTTGCTGTCGTCGATGGCGCCGTCGCAGTCGTTGTCGAAGCCGTTGCAGGCGCGCGCCCGGGGCTGGTTGACCTGCTGGCAGGTGGTGCTCATGCCCGCGCAGATGGTCACGCCCATGCCGCAGGCGCCCATCTGTCCGGCGACGGTGCAGGGCATGCCGGCGCCCGCGCAGCCCGAGGCCACGCCGCTGCCGCGGATCTGGAAGCGGTAGAGCCCGGGCGCGCCGCCGGCCACGTTGGTGCTGCGGCACACGTTGATGATCGTGGGCATCCGGGACTCCGGGAGGGCCACGAAGTCGCGGCGGTTGCCGGCGTCGAAGCCCACCTGGGCGGGCGTGCCGCCGAAGCCGCCGGTGCCGCCGGAGGCGTCGCCGGTGACCCACTCGCAGCGGTTGTAGCGAAACTCCACGTCGAAGTCGCCGCCGGTGGTGCAGGTGCTCGACGTCGACAGGATCAACTGGAAGTCGTTGAGCCGGTCGTTGTGCATGCTGTAGTAGCCGACGTTGTGCCAGGTCACGACGACCCGGTTGGGCTCGATGTGGAAGCAGATGGAGTTGTTGGTGGGCTGGCCGCCGCCGCGGGTGTCGACGTCGGCCCACCACGGCGCGATCATCGGCTGCTCGGCCACGGGGAAGGCCGCGGGGGTGTAGGTCGGCAGCGCGCCGTTGAAGGTGATGTTGCCGTTGGTGTTGAGGTAGAAGCTCGTGAAGGTGCGGCCGTAGATCGAGATGCCGCCCGGGAAGGCCGGCCGCAGGTCGATGGCGCGCCCGAAGGAGCCGTCGTCGTTGGGCGCCACGCAGTGGTCCGAGGTGCCGTACCCGTTGGGCCCGCCGAAGCCGTTGAGCAGCGGGATGGCCTCGGCCTCCGTCGCCGCCGCGCCGACCACGGCAGCCGCCGCGCAGAACGAGAGGAGGGAGCGCTGTAGCCTGCCCGGAGCGATCATCAGTGGAGCCTCGTTGGGTGGGAAAGTGGAAGGACGACGGCGCGACGTTAGTGCACACGCGCGGCGCCCGTCGAGTGCGGCGCGCGTGTCATCGCGACGCTCGACCGTAGCCGCGCGGCCGGGGTAGTACCTGCCCGGGTATGTGCACGATCATCGCGCTGCACCGCGTCCACCCCGCGTACCCGCTCATCGTGGCGGCCAACCGCGACGAGTTCACCAGCCGCCGCGCGACCGGCCCCGCCGTGCTGGCGGAGTCGCCGCGGGTGGTCGGCGGCCGCGACCAGCAGCGCCAGGGCACCTGGGCGGGGTTGACCGCGCGCGGGTTCTTCGTGGGGCTCACCAACCAGCGCACCTGGGGGGTGCCCGACCCGGGGCGCACCTCGCGCGGCTCGCTGGTGCTCGACGCCCTGCGCCTCGGGTCCGTCGACGCCGTCGAGGCGCACCTCCGCGGCGTCGCGCCGGGGACGCACAACCCCTACAACCTCCTGCTCGGCGACGCCTCGGGCCTGGCCGTGGCCTACGTGCGCGACGACGCCCCGGCGGTGACGATCGAGCGCCTCGGGCCCGGGCTGCACGTGCTCACCAACGACCGCATGGGCTCGCGGTGGTTTCCGAAGGAGCCCATGGCCGCGTCGCGCGTGCCGCTCGGCGCCGTGCCCGCGATGGCCCTCGACGAGGTCTTCGCGGCGCTGCGCGCGGTGCTGATCGACCACGGCATCCCCGGGGAGGTCCCCGCGCCGCCGCCGGGCTCGCTGATGCCCGCGGAGCTCGCGCGGCAGCTCCAGGCGCTGTGCGTCCACACGCCGGGCTACGGAACGGTGTCCGCGACGATGCTCGCGACCACGGCCGACGGCGTCGCGCGCTACCTCTTCGCCGACGGCGCGCCCTGCGTCACTGCCTTCGTCGACCACACCGCGCTCTTCGCGGAGCCCTGAGGGTCAGCGCGCCGCGCCGTTGTCGATCCACGCGCGGATGGCCGCGATGTCCGCCGCCGGGAGCGTCGCGGCCCCGCGGGGCATCGCGCTCCCGCACGGCGGCGCCGTCCCGCCGCGGATCTTCAGGTACAGCAGGCTCGCCATCGCGTCGCCCGCGGTCACCCGCAGGAGGCCCGACGCGCCGCACGAGCCGCCCATCGCGGCGACGCCCACCAGGTTGTTGTAGGCCATGGTCTGGGTCGACATGTTGAGCGCCCCGGACCCGCCGTGGCAGCTCACGCACGCCCGCTGGATGATCGGGTACACGGCCGCGAAGCCGCTGCCCGCGTCCCTCGGCCCGGTGTCCGCCGGCCCGGTGTCCCGGGGTCCGGTGTCCGCTGGCCCGCGGTCGGTCACACCGGTGTCCCTCGGCCCGCTGTCGATGGGTCCGCGGTCGGTCACGCCGGTGTCCCTGGGCCCGCTGTCGAGCGGTCCACGGTCGGTCACGCCGGTGTCTCGTGGTCCGCTGTCGAGGGGCCCACGGTCGGTCACGCCCGTGTCTCTCGGTCCGCTGTCGAGGGGTCCGCGGTCGGTCACGCCGGTGTCCCTGGGCCCGCCGTCGAGGGGTCCGCGGTCGGTCACGCCCGCGTCCCTCGGCCCGCCGTCGGCCACGCCGCCGTCCATCGCGCCCGCGTCGGGTGTCCCCGCGTCGGGTGTGCCCGCGTCGGGCGGCGGGTCGAGCCAGCGCACGATCGCGGCCCGCTCCTCGTCGGTGAGCATCGCGGGCGGCGGCGGCATGCGGCGCATGTCCACCACGGCGCGGCGTATCCCGGCCGTCTCGTCCACCCAGAACTGGTACCGCGACAGGTTGATGTTCGCCGTCCCGCCCGGCAGGTGGCACGGGGTGCAGCGCCGCGCGAACACCGGCCGCACCTCCTGCTCCCACTGCTGCACCCGCGGGTCGACCGTGAGTGCGTAGCGCGACAGCCGCCCCTCGCCCAGCACCCACACGCTCCCGTTGCCCGAGCCCACGAGGCGCGCGTCGGCGGCCACGGTCACGCCCGTCGCGAGGCGCACGCCCTCGGTCGCGTCGAAGACCCCGAGCGAGCCGCCCGCGATCATCCACAGGTTGGACCCGGCGCGCGCGATGGAGCGCACCGCGCCCGTCGTGGTCGGCGCCCCCGGGGCGAGCGCCCCGTTCGCCTGCTCGCGCCACAGCGCGCCCGCCGCGGTGCCCACCACCAGCTTCCCTTCGGCGTCGAGGGCCGCCGCGCTCGCGCCCTCGACCGCGTAGTCGACGAAGCGCTGGCTCATCACGTCGAAGACCCGCGCGCCCGTCGCGGTGCGCGCCGCCACCCGGCCGCTGCCCGCGACCACCATCGCGAAGCTCGGGTCGTTCCAGCGCAGGACGCGCATGCCGTCGGCGATGGCGAAGCCCATGTCGGTGCCGAACACCGTGCGGCTCTCGTCGAGCACGGCCACCGAGCGCACCATCTGGTCTTCGAGGCCGTAGCGCGCGGTGATGTCCTCCAGGGTCATCCGGTCGCGCACGCGCCAGACGCGGCCCGCGCCGTCGACGCCCAGCACCCAGCGCCCGCCGCTGCCGTCGCCCGCGGGCACGCTCGCGGCGTCGCGCCACATCATCACCCGCGCGTCGCGCGCGGACACGGCGCCGCCCGCGAGCCACTGCATCCCGCGCTCGCCGAAGACCACCACGTCGTCGCCCGACTCGACCACCGCGGTGATCGTCCCGAGCTCGGCCATCGCGGCGTTCCAGCTGAGGACGGTGGCCGTGACGGGCTCCGGGGCCACGTCGGGGATGGGCCGCGGGGCGTCGCCGACGATCGCGGCGTCGCCGGCGTCGCCGCCAGGGCTCGTGGGGTCCTCGCCGCCGCAACCGGCCGCGGCAGCGAGGAGGACCATCCAGCGGACCGTGTGTTTCTTCATGCGCGCAGGAGGGATCGGATGACGTCGCCGTCGCGGAGGTACCGCCGGGGGTTGACGCCGAAGGCCGAGACGAAGGTCGCGAGGAGGTCCGGCGGGGCCACCGCGCGGTTGCCGTCGGCGAACATCCCCGCGCTGGCGGGCAGCAGCTGGTCGTCGTCGGCGCGGCCGAAGGAGGTGTTGCCCACGAACCTCGGCGAGATCACCAGCGCCGAGCCGTTGGGGTAGTGGTCGCGGCCGAGGGTGAGGTTGATCTGCGGCGTGCGGCAGAAGTCGCTCACCACCAGGATGTGCGTGTGGTCCGCGAGGCGGCGCCCGGTGCGCGTCGGGTGCGGCGCGGCGTCGAGGGCGCGCACGAGCGCGGCGATGGTGTCGAACAGCTCCTGCTGGATGAGCGCCTGGTTGCGGTAGTTGTTGTTGTGCGTGTCGTGCGACGCGCTGGCGAAGCTCACGCAGCGCACCAGGTTGCGCTTCATGGCCTCCACCGCGAAGGCGCAGTTGACGCCCGCGCGCGCCTGGTAGCGCCGCCCGGTCGGGAAGAGCGTCGGCTGCGCGGCGGCGAGCGCCGTGGCGTTGAAGATCTGCTGCACGTCCGGCGACAGCATCCGGGGGAGGGCCTCCAGCTGCAGCCCGAAGCCCTCGATCTCGTCGCGGTACCACGAGCGCGCGGCGAGGTCGCGCGACTCCTCGGTGAGCAGCGCCGTGACCGCCTGCCGATCGGCGGCGGTGGTGTTCACGTTGCTGCGGTTGAGCATCTTGGAGAGCGTGTCGACGGAGCCCACGCGCAGGGGCGAGACGCGCGCGTCGAGGTCCTCGCCGACATACGTGGACGGGTAACCCACGGACACCGTGGGCAGCAGGCTGGCGCGCCCGAACTCGTTGGCGAGCATGGTGTCGACGCTGGCCGCGACGGGCTTGCCGCCCGCGAGGTGCCGCCCGGTGGCCGCGAAGAAGGTGCCGTCGGGGTGGCTGACGGTGTTCATCGCGAGGCCGTTGATGACCGTGAGCCGGTCGGGCATGTCCGCGAGGTCGCCGATGGCGGGGCCGAGGCGCAGCGACGAGCCCGCCGGGCGGATGATCTCGAAGGTGCTGGAGTCCGCGTCGAGGGGCGCGTCGCGCCAGCGGCGGATGGGGGCGGTGTCGATGGTGTCGGTGCTGCCGGGCTCGATGATGCCGCGGCGCTCGTTGCGCGGGTCGAGCGAGAGGGTCACGTCCCACCCGCCGTTGGCGTGGATGAGCACGAAGAACTCGTCGCTCGCCACCGGTGGGTCGGCGAACGCGCGAAACAGCGGCTGGCTCGCGAGGCCGGCGGCCGAGGCCCCACCCAGCACCTTCAGGAACGTACGTCGACGGGTGTCCATTGGTCCGTGTCCTCTCAGTACAGGTGGAATTCGGGGTGGCGCACGAGGCCCTCGCACACGCTCGCCCAGCCCGCCTCGGGGCCGTTGAAGCTGCGCGCGCCGGCGTCGGCGTGGCGGGCGACCGCGCCCTGGTAGAGGGCCCGGAAGCGAGGCACCCGGCTGTCCGGCGCGAGCGCCGCGGGGTAGCCCAGCACCCGGCGGTGCAGCAGGTCGAAGCGCGTGGCGAACTCCTCGTCCGTGAGCGCCCGCGCGCCCGCCGGGAGCTCGAAGCGGAAGAGCACCCGGTCGGTGACCGCGACGGCGCCGCGGAGGTCGTTCTGCACGGCGCGCTCGCAGAGGGCGACGCCGATGCGCTCGAAGGCGGCGAGCATCAGGGCGTTGGTCTGCGGCGCGCGGGGGATGTCCACGCCGTAGTCGGGAACGCCGAGGGCCGAGAGGTAGTCCCCCCAGGTGTCGAAGAGGTTGTCGCTGGTGGCGCCGCGCAGCCGCACCTGGAGGGCCTGCGGGGAGAGTCCGCCGAAGAGGGAGATGTAGCTGCGGATGAGGGTCTCCGCGGGCATGAGCCGCGGGGGCTCCTTGGGAGCCCGGTCTTGCGGGATGAGCTCGTGGCCGGGGATCGCCGTCACCGGCGTCGGGGTGATCTCCGTCGAGCGGGGGGCGACCGCGCCCGCGTCGACCGCGGGGGTCACCGGCGCAGGGGCGGGAGCGCCCGGGGCGGGGGTGCTGTTACACCCGAGGGTAAAGAGGACCGCGGCGGCGGCGCGCTGGAGGGTGGTCTTCACGGCGTCGATCCTTCGCGCCAGGCGCCCGAGGCGAGGTTGTTGGCGTTGCGGTAGGCGTCCGCGCGAACCAGCGCCCGCACCAGCGGCCGCATGCGGAAGCCGTTGGTGCGCAGGGCGGTCACGAGGGTCTCCTGGAGCCCCTGGTCTTCCGCGGTGAGCGAGCGGCCCAGGAAGGACTCGCTCACGTTCTGCGCGACGCACGAGGCGAACTCGGGGGTGTCGACGACGGCGCGGGCGAGGCCCGCGGGGCCCTCGTCGGCGTGCTCGGTGGAGCCGTACGCGCCGCGGAGCATGCCCTGCGCGGCGGTGCCGAAGGCCGGGTCGTAGAAGCTGGTGCAGCCGCCGTTGGGGGAGTTGCCGCCGCGGGTGGCGCAGGCGGGGTTGAGCACGGGGAAGCTGGCGGCGGGGAGGAAGGTCCACCCCGACTCGGAGACGCGGGTGAAGTACGCCGAGAGGGGCTCGAGGGTGGCGTGGCAGGCCGCGCAGCCCGAGCGCACCATGAGGTTGGGCTCGGTCGAGGGGGTGAGGGCGATGTTCTCCGCGACGAACTGCCGGCACAGGAAGGCGTTGTAGACGATGTGCGCGCGCGCCCGGCGGGTGCCGTACTTGGCGAGGAAGATCGGGGTGGTGAGCAGCCCCGCAGCCTGCGGCCCGCGGTCGTCGACGCGGCGCCAGGTGGCGAGGTCGTGGGGCGTGAGGTCGGCCGGGACGCGCGCCGGGTCGAAGAGCGCCGTGGGCTCGGGGTAGTTGAACTGCGTGCCGTTGCCGCAGCAGGTGCTGCCCGCGAAGCTGCGGTAGAACTGCGCCGTCGCGCCGTTGACCATGGTGCCGCGGTCGTTGAGCAGGCCGCGCACGTCGCGGTCGCGGGCGAAGAGGTCGTCGAGGAAGTGCACCGCCTCCTGGGCCCACCAGAAGCGCGACCAGTCGCCCTGGGTCTGCGAGCGGCTGTCGAGGGGCTGATCGGCCCCGAGGGGGACGTTGTCCGGGAGGTTGAAGGCCGCGGGGTCGTTGCCGAGCGAGGTGCCCGGCATGCAGCGCTCGAGGCCCACGCCGCAGCCGCAGTCGTCGCTGAGCGAGACGCCGGTGCCGCTGGTGCACGACACCATCTCGCCGACGTGCGCGCGGGCGTAGGCGGAGTCGACCGGCGGGGCGGTGACCCGGCCGCCGGGGTAGGGCTCGGTGCGGGGAAGCGCCGTGAGCCGACCGGAGAGGTACACCGCGCCGCGGGCGGCGGTCTGGGCCTCCTCGCGGCAGACCCGAACCGTGGTGGTGGGGGTGGTGTCGGCGTTCGTCAGCAGGGCGGCGACCGGGGAGAGCACCATCGCGGAGCCGTCGCCGGCGGTGATGCGCTGCGAGGGCGAGGCGCTGCGGTAGTCGCGGTAGAGCCACCAGGGGCGCACCTCCACGGTGCGGGCCTCCCAGACGGCGCGGTCGATGGGGCGGGCGGTGCCGCTCACCTGGCCGTTGCCGGTGATGGTGACGCCGGTCTCGTCGGGGGAGAGGCAGAAGTCGAGGTCGGACTCCACGCGGTCGCGGCGCTGCGAGCGGCGGTAGTAGACGTACGCGGGGTTGCCGTCAGGGTCGACGAGCCGCGCCCGCCGGAGCACCAGCGGGTTGCTCACGAAGTTGAACATCGAACCGACCTCGAGGCGCAGCGCGTCGAGGTACACCCGGCGCAGGCGCTCGGCGTAGGCCGGGCCCTGGAGGCGCTGGTCGATCCAGGCGTCGAGGTCGAAGCCGGGGCGCTCGAAGGCGGCGATCTCGTCGGGCAGGGGGATGCGCCCCTGGAGGTCGATGGAGAGCGCGCGGAAGAGCCGGTACTGCTCGCGCGTCGGAGCGGCCTCGGCGGGTCTCGCCACCGCCGACGCCCCCACCACCAGGGCTGCGGCGCTCATCGCGTGGATCCATCTCACGGCGGTACCTCCTGACGATCGCGCGACCCGCGCGAAGTGCGTCCAACGCTCCGCAGTGTCGCGCGACGCTACAAAGGAGGTCAATCACGCGGCGCGTAAAGTTTTCGTGACAGGAGGGGCCCTTACCCCGGCGAACGGTCGAGTCGGCCCCGGACGACGGCCCGGGCGATGGGGTGGTAGCCCGCGCTGCGGCGGGCGAAGGTGGCGCGCGCGAGCTCGCGGGTCTCCGGGCGCGCCAGCAGGGCGCTGTAGAGGGGCACCAGGTACTTCATCCGCCCCACCGCGCCGAGCACCCGCTCGACCTCGGGCAGCACCGGGTCGTAGCCGCTCGCGAGCGCCAGGCGCAGCCAGGCGACCTTCACCTCCATGTTACCCGATCGGGTAAAGCCGAAGCGCTCGTCGAGGGCGGCGCAGTAGTCCGCGGTTTGCGGGCGCGGGAGGCGCTCGAGCCAGAGGTTCCACTCGGTGGTGGAGAGGGCGGTGCCCGCGGGGGGGAGGGCGTCGCCCATGGCGATGACGGCGTCGAGGCGCGCGGCCTTCGCGGTGGGGGCGTCGGGGGGGAGGCCCTCGCCGTCGATCCAGCGCGGCGCGTCGACGCTCGCCAGGGCGCCCGGCAGCGCGCGCTCGGTGAACTCCAGGAAGGCTTCGGTGGTCACCGCGCCGAAGCGGAAGGTGTCCAGGTAGGCCTTCGCGAAGGCGTCGAAGCGCTCGCGCCCGACGGCGTCCTCGATGGCCCGCAGGAAGAGCTGGCCCTTGTCGTAGGGCACCACGCTGAAGGCCTCGTCGGGGTCGATGCCTTCGAGGTGGGTGCGCAGGCGGGTGAGTCCGCCGTGGCCCTCGGCGATGAGCCGGGTGAGGGTCTCGTCGAGGTCCTTGCGGCAGATGGCGGCGACGAGGGCGGCGGTGTCGGGGCCCTCCAGCACCTCGACCATTCGAAGCTCGGCGTAGCGGGTCCAGCCCTCGTTGAGCCAGAAGTGCCCGGCGTGGGCGTTGGTGACGAGGTTGCCGCTCCACGCGTGGGCGAGCTCGTGAGAGATCACCCGCACCTGCGAGCGGTCGCCGGCGAGCAGGGTGGGCGTGACGAAGGTGAGCCGCGGGTTCTCCATGCCGCCGTAGGGAAACGACGGGGGCATCACGAGGATGTCGAAGCGGTCCCACGCGTAGGGGCCGAAGAGGGACTCGCCCGCGGCGAGCATCCCGTCGACCTCGGCGAACTCCCACGCCGCGCCGTCGACCACCGAGGGCTCGGCCCACACCCGCGAGCGCGCGCCGAGCTCGCGCGACTCGAGCTGGCCCACCGCGAAGGCGAAGAGGTAGGGCGCGATGGGCTGCGGCATGGTCCAGCGCTCGACGGCCGCGTCGCCGCGCTCGTCGCGCCCCTCGAAGGCCGCGGCCATGAGCCCGCGCAGGGCGGCCGGGACGGTGAGCGCCGCCGTGAAGGTGATGCGCCGCTGGGGCGTGTCCTGGAGCGGAACCACCGAGCGCGCGTGGATGGCCTGGCACTGCGAGAAGAGGTACGGGTGCACACCCCCGGCGGTCTGCGCGGGGTCGAGCCACTGGAGGGCGCTCGCGTCCGCGGCGGTGCGGTAGGCGACGGTCACGGCGCGGGTGCCCTCGGCGAGGGTGAGCGCGAGGCGCGACCCGAGGATGGCCTCCGCGGGGTGCATCACGAAGTCCACCGCGCGGCCCTGGTCGTCGGTGACGGCGGAGACGTCGAGGCCGCGGGTGTCGAGGTCGAGCGGGCCCGCGGAGGGCGCGTCGAGGCGCAGCGTCGCCGTGGCGTGCAGGGTGCTGGTCGCGAAGTCGACGCGCGCCTCCCACGCGAGCGAGGTGACGTGGGCGTGGCGGTCGTCGGTGTACGAGTGGGGGTCGATGCGCATGAGGGGGCGCGGAGGCTATCGCAAGCGGCGGCGCGCGGTCACCGGCGCACCCACATCGCGGCACCCGCGGCCCCGCTGGCGTTGTGGGGCCCACCGAAATGGGCGCCGCCGCTAAAGGACTCTCCAGGCTGTCCGATGAACCTGCACGAAGCGGCGCTGGCGCGAAGGGCTCTCGGGAGGAGAGCCGCGCCGGGGCGCCGCTCACCACCTACGTCGTTCCCTCTACACCAGAGATCGGATCTTCCCCCATGCGTGCATCGACCGTCGGCGCCCTCTGTCTCTCGCTCTGCATCCCCTCCGTCGCCTCGGCCGGGGACGTCACGGTGTCGCTCCACGGGGGCGAAGTGCCCGTCGGCCCGGCGGGCACCAGCGTGCTCAACGTGGCCCGCACGGTGGTGGCCGGCGAGCGCTTCGCGGTGATCCGGTCGCGCCCCCACGAGCAGGCCAGTCGCTGCGGCGTCACCCCCGAGCGGGTCGCCGTCTGGGGCCTCGTCGACGGCCGCTGGACCGAGATGGCCCACGAGCTCGTCGACCGCTGCCTCGCCGCGCCGGCGGGTCGTGCCCGCCGCACCGTCGCCGACGTCCGCGCTCGCATCGTCGACGTGACCGAGGCCGGGGTGCACCACGCGGAGTTCCACCTGCGGGTGGTCGACCCGCGGCTGCCGCTGGAGCAGTCGAGCGTGGTGCGCTACCGCCGCGTGGGCGACCGCTTCGCCGTGCAGCGGGTGACCGACGCCCTCGCCCCCACGCCGGGCGTCGCGCCGCAGCGCTCGCTCGCCGCGCTCTCCGGCGCCCGCGCCGACGGGCAGCTCACCGAGTGGGCGGCCTCCGCCCCGGTGGTCACCAGCGAGCGCGGCTCGGTCTGGATGGCCCAGGACGGCGACCGGCTGGCGGTGGCGGCGGACATCGCCTCCCCCGACGGCGACGCGCCGACGCTCACGGTGCACGTCTCGGACGTCGGCGTGGGCACCGGGCGGATGCGCGGCGCCGACGGCAACCACGGCCGCGTGGTGCGCTTCGCCTGCGACGCCCCGGGCGCGAACGCCCACTGCGCCCGGGTGGGCGACCGCTGGCACCTGGAGGGCAGCGTCGACCTGACGGCGCAGCTCTACGCGCGCCGAAGCGTCGACACGGTGGCGGTGCTGGCGGTGGCCGAGGCGGGCGGCTACCGGGTGCTGAGCAGCCCCGGGATGCGCCTGGAGGCGATGCGCCTCGCGGCCCCCATCGACCTGCTGCGCGGGGCCTCGCGCGAGGTGGCGGCGCGCTGCGGGGGAGGCTTCATCGGTCGGGTGTCGGCGCCCGGCGCGAGCGCGGGCGACCCGCTCAGCGGCGCGCTGGTGACCTGCGGGGCGGTGTGCCGCGGCGGGCAGTGCGAGCACACGATGGGCACCGGCGACGTGGCGGGGCGGCTGGAGTTCGCCAACGGCGGGACGTGCTTCCGGGGCACCGGGCCGGGCGCGGCGGAGGTCGACGGCTGCCGCGAGGGCGCGGGCACCCGGCTGGTGGGCGCGATGCAGGTGCAGGGCTTCGACGCGGTGCTCGGGGTCGAGCGCGCGTGGAGCGCGGACGGCGCGAGCTGGCGCCAGGGCGAGCTCTGGACCCTGGTGACCGCCTCGGCCGAGTGGCGCCGCCTGACGGTGGGCGAAGCCCAGCGGGGCGCGCTGTCGATGTTCAGCGGGGTGCGGATGATGGACGGCCACCCGGCGCTCTGCCGCGCCGCGGGCGGCTGCGAGGTGCTCGACGGCCTGACGCTGAGCCGGCGCGAGGCGCCCTCGGACACGGTCACCGGCGACGTGGTGGCCACGCTGCGCGAGGCGGGCCTGCTCGCCCGCCGCGAGGCGCCGTGAGGCCCGCTCAGGGGGTCTCGTAGTCGACGACGCAGGAGCGCTCGCGGCGCGGCACGATCCAGTCGACCAGGGCGAGGTGCGCGGGGTGGACGCTGTAGGCGTCGAGGTCGGCGCGGCCGTCGAAGCGGGCGATGAGGGCGACGTCCCAGGAGCGCTCGGAGCGCACCACGTCGACGCCGGCCTCGATGTCCCGAAGCTGCGGGATGTGACCGCGCATCGCGAGGATGCGGTCGCGCGCCTCGGCGGCGACCTCGGGGGAGGGGTCGATGAGCTTGAAGAACACCACGTGGGTCAGCATCGCGCGGCAGCATAACCGCCGGGGGAGGGGATGTGTCACCCGCGCGCGGATGGGGCCAGACGCCCCAGGGGTGCCATCGGGTGTGACCACGAGCGGATGAGGGTGATGGGCGTTGGCGCGGGCGGTGCACCCGGGCGCATCATGGGGAGCCTTGTGGGGGCCGCGCATCGTGGCCCTCCCTTCGGGGCCATCACCCATGGAGAGACTGCTTATGACCCTTCGACGAATCATCGCCCTCGTGCTCGCCTCGTCCACTGCGAGCCTCGGTCTTGCCGGGTGCGGCGACGACCCGGTGCCGGTCACGGACAGCGGGGTCACCGACAGCGGGACCTCCGACACCGGGGTCGCGGACGCGGGCGCCGACGTGCCCGTGACGCCTGCGGACGTCCCCACGGTGGACTCGGGCTCGGCCCTGGTGCTGACCGCGGCGCTCTCGGGTCGGCAGGTGGTGCCGCCGGCGTACACCAGCGCGGCGACCGGGACGGTGACCTTCACGCTCAGCCCCGACCGCGCGCTGCTCTCGTACACGATCACGCACACGGTGCTGGTGCCGCTGACGACGCGGCTGTACCTCGGGCTCGCGGGCGAGGCCGGGACGATGCTGCTCTCGCTGACCAACAACGGCGGCACCACCATCGGCACCACCGGGCTCACGGCCGACCAGGCGCGCGCCATCCTGGAGGGACGCACCTACGTGAACATCACCAGCGCGGGCTTCCCGGAGGGCGAGCTGCGCGGGCAGATCGTGCAGCCCGGGGAGGTCGTGTACACGGCGCAGCTCTCGGGCGACCAGGAGAACCCGCCGGTGACCACGGCCAGCCGCGGGGTGGCGGAGTTCCTCGTGGACACGACGGCCAACCGGCTGCGCTTCGCGGTGCACG
Organism: Myxococcales bacterium; assembly: GCA_030652255.1. GTDB lineage: Bacteria > Myxococcota_A > Polyangia > Polyangiales > SCUS01. The sequence goes on from JAUSAZ010000042.1 coordinate 46,179, forward strand.
TCACGGGCATGACCATGGCCGCGACGGCGTCGCACATCCACACGGGCACGGCGGGCATCAACGGCGGCGTGCTCATCGACCTCTCCGACCCGGGGCCCGTGCCCAGCGGCGACTACATCGGGACGCGCAGCATCACCGGGCCGAGCGTGGCCGACCTCGAGGCGGGGCGCTGGTACATCAACGTGCACAGCGCGGGCTTTCCGGCGGGGGAGATCCGGGGACAGATCCTGCGGCCGGCCGAGCGGCTCTACATCGCGCGCATGAACGGCATGGAGGAGCTCCCCCCGGTGACGACGATGGCCGCGGGGACGCTCGGGGTGATCGTGGGCGCCAACCGCGACACGCTCACCTACGACGGCGTGGTGACGGGCGTGACGCCGACGGCGGCGCACCTGCACCGCGGGGCGCTCGGGGTGGGCGGCGACGTGGTGACGCCGCTGATGTTCACGGGGATGACGCTGCGCAGCACCGGGCCGGTGCCCGCCAGCGCGGCGCTGCTCATGGGCCTCGAGACGAGGGAGATCTACGCCAACGTGCACTCGGCCCAGCACCCGGGCGGCGAGGTTCGCGGGCAGCTCAACCCGGCGCCTTCCATGCCCTGATCCGGGCTCCCGCTGGGGTCTCGCGACCCCATGGTCTCATGTGATTTCGAGGGGTTGGCGCGGCACGCGGGGCGCACTCGATCGATGGCGAGGAGACACACGCCATGCAGATCGAGAGCGCTTCGTGCACCCACGTGGGGCGTCGCAGCAACAACGAGGACAGCCACTGCGCCGTGGAGCCCATCGGGTTCTTCGCGGTGGCGGATGGGATGGGCGGGTACGAGGGCGGCGAGGTGGCCAGCCGGGTGGCGATCGAGACGCTGGAGCGCTTCTACCGGCGCAACGCGGCGGACGACGACGTGACCTGGCCCTTCGCCATCGACCCCGCCATCGACCTCGAGCAGAACATGGTGGCCACCGGGGTGCGGATGGCCGACGCGAACATCGCGGCGCAGCGCACGGGGAGGCTGTCGTCCATGGGGTCCACGGTCGCCACCCTGGTGGTGCGCGGCGGGCGGGTGGTGGTCGGGCACGTCGGCGACTCGCGGGTGTACCGCGCGCGTGGCGGTCGGCTGGAGGCCCTCACGAGGGACCACTCGCTCTACGAGGAGATGCTGGCGATGGGCACGAAGGTCGGGCCGCGGAGCGAGTTTCCGCACGCCAACGTGATCACCCGGGCGCTGGGGATGAAAGCCCCGGTGCGGGTGGACACGCGGGTCGAGCGGGCGCGCGTGGGGGACGTGTACCTGCTGTGCACCGACGGGCTCTACGACGGCGTGAGCGCCGAGCGGATGGCCGCGGTGCTCTCGACGATGACGGCGAAGGACGCCGCGGAGACGCTGGTGCAGGAGGCCTTCGTCAACGGCTCGAAGGACAACATCACGGCGGTGGTGGTGGCCGTGGTGGGCTGAGCGACGCCTGCGGGGGGATTCAGCCGTCCTGGGCGGTGAAACCGTGGCGGCGGAGCAGGGCGCGGAGGTGCTTGCGGTCGACGCCCGACTGGCGCGAGGCGGCGGAGAGGTTGCCCTGGCACTGGTCCATGAGGGCGCGGAGGTAGCGGCGCTCGAAGGCGTGGACGACGAGCGCCTTGCTCTCGTCCCAGGGGAGCTGCGGGGTGACGGCGGGCCACGGGTCTTCGACGGCGGCGAGGCCGTCGATCTCGACGCGCAGGTCGGCGAAGCAGGCGGCGCGGGGGGAGAGGGCGACGGCGCGGTCGATGACGTTGCGGAGCTCGCGCACGTTGCCGGGCCAGTCGTGGCCCATGAGGGCGTCGAGCCCGGGGCCCTCGACGGGGCCGGGCTCCATGCCGCGGCGGCGCAGCATCTCCGCGACGAGGATCGGGAGGTCTTCGCGGCGGGCGCGCAGCGGGGCGAGGGTCACGCGCACCACCGAGAGGCGGTAGTAGAGGTCGGGGCGGAAGGTTCCGTCGGCGACCTGGGCGACGAGGTCGTGGCGCGAGGCGGCGAGCAGGCGCACGTCGGCGGGGCGCTCGTCGTCGGCGCCGACGGGGCGCACCCGGCGGGTCTCGACCGCGCGCAGCAGGCGCGCTTGCACCGCCGCGGAGACGCCGCCGAGCTCGTCGAGGAAGAGGGTTCCGCCGTGGGCGCGGGCGAAGGCCCCGGCGCGGGCGGCGCTGGCCCCGGTGAAGGCGCCCTTCACGTGGCCGAAGAGCTCGCTCTCGAGGAGGGACTCCGGGAGGGCGCCGCAGTCGATGGCGACGAAGGGCTTCTTGCGCCGCGCCGAGAGGTCGTGGACGGCGCGGGCGGCGAGCTCCTTGCCGGTGCCGGTCTCGCCTTCGAGGAGCACGGTGACGTCGCTGTCGGCGGCGAGCTCGAGCACCGCGAAGGCCTCGCGCAGCACGAGGCTCTCGCCCACGAGGTCGCCGCAGCGGCGGGCGCGCGAGGGCGACACCTGGAGGGGTCGGGCGACGGGGACGATGCGCACGAAGCTGCGGCCGAGCTTGAGCGTGGCGCCGAGGGGCACGCTCGCCTGGTGGACGTCGGAGCCCTCGTAGAGGGTCCCGTTGGTGGAGTCGTGGTCGGTGAGGGTGAAGCGCCCGCCGGCGGCCTGCACGGTGACGTGGCGGCGGGAGACGCGCTCGTCGGTGAGGCAGAGTTCGCACGCGGGGTCGGTGCCGATGGTGACGGCGCCGTCGGGGAGGGCGAGCGGCGCGGCGCGGCCGGCGTCGGGGCCTTCGATGACCACGAGCTGACAGCGGGGCGAGGCGGAGAGCCCGGGCAGCGACGCGGTGTGGACGGTGGCCGTCGGGTCGCTCATGGGATGGGCGTAGGATACGCGGGGTGAGCGAGCTGCCGCGACAGATCGGGCCCTTCCGGGTGCTGCGACGACTGGGGGTGGGGGGCGTCGGGGAGGTGCTGCTGGCGGTGGCGCACGGGGCGGGCGGCTTCGAGAAGCGGGTGGCGCTCAAGGTGCTGCGCGAGGAGCTGCGGGGCGATCCCGACTACGAGCGGGTGCTGCTGGAGGAGGCGCGGATGGCGGCGCGCTTCGAGCACCCCAACCTGGTGGGCGTGCACGACGTCGGGGTGTCCAACGGCGTGTACTGGGTGCGGATGGACTGGGTCGATGGGGCCGACCTCGCGGCGCTGATGGGGACCGGGGAGGAGCGAGAGGCGGTGCCGGAGGCGGTGGCGCTCGCGGTGGCGCACGGGGTCACCGAGGCGCTGGCCTACCTGCATGGGCTGAAGGACGAAGCGGGGCGATCGTACGGGCTGGTGCACCGGGACGTGTCGCCGACCAACGTGCTGATGGGACGAAACGGCGCGGTGAAGCTGGGGGACTTCGGCCTGGCCAAGGCGACGCGGCACCGGGAGGACACGGCGGCGGGCGTGCGCAAGGGGAAGTACGCGTACATGAGCCCGGAGCAGGTGCGCGGCGGGGTGCTGGGCGCGGCGAGTGATCAGTGGGCGGTGGGGATACTGCTGGCGGAGATGATCACGGGGCGGAGGCCGTTTGATGGGGAGGGTCCATTGGAGACGATGGAGCGGATACGGGAGGCCGCGGAGCCTGCGCTCGCGGGCATGGCGGAGGACGTGGCGGCGGTGGTGAAGCGGTGTGTGAAGAGGGATGCGGCGGAGAGATATGAGAGGACGGAGGCGCTGAGCGCGGCGGTGGGCGCGCTGCGGGCGAGGCGGGCGGGGAGCGACGCGCGCGCGGTGGGGGAGTGGGTGCGGGGGAGGCTACGGGATGGTGAATGAGCGTCTCGCGTCGGTCTTTTTCTCGATCGCGACTACAGCATGGTGTGGCAATTTTATGGTCTTAAATGGAAACCCGCTTGGGCTTCCATCCGCAAGATCCGCCCTGTGAAATGCGCAGTTGGTGAAAGTGACATTGCGGAGTCGCGAAAATTGTAGCGATGAGGCCGCGAGCCAGCAATGATCAAAAGACGAGTCAATAACTGTGCAGCCAGCAATTTCTGTCATGTAAAAGTTGCAGTTGAGGAAGGTCGATCTGGAGATCGTGCCAAGGGTAATCTGCGAGTGTTGAATCACTACGTTCTTGGCATTGACGCCATTCCAAATGCAATGGCCTAGGTTTAGATTTGATAGGTCAGATCCATCAGCGATTCCGACAAAGAGAGTCTGGGATGATATGCGCTCCCATTCACTGAACGCGGGCGATCGCATCATCCCGTGGTAGGCTTCTCGATACCGTCCTGGGCACTGCTGCTCAGGCGCGAATCCCACGTCTTGGCCAGCGCGCAGTCCGGCAATCAAGAACACGTTCCCCAGAGAGATGCCGAGCACGTCACTCGGGCGCAGCGACCACGCGCGGGCAACTCGTAGCGTCGTCTCTGCCTCGAACTCGTCGAGCACTCCGCCATAGATTGCGCCCAGTCTCGCCGCTAGCGTGACCAGATCACGGTCCGCGTCATGCGCGACACCATGCTCCACGAATGTTGGCCAATCGCCCGCCATCCTCTTCAAGAAGCGCTCGACGCCGACCGGAACCACTGCGACCCCGAAGCGCTCGATCCATCGACGCCGGAGCGCACTGTCTGGTAAGCGAAACGTCGTCTCGCCGAACTCGTCTTTCTCTCGCGAGACCATGGCTGCGATCTCGACCGAGAGAAACTCCGCGGCGAGGTACTCCCCCAACGACTTGTGCAGAAACTCCCACGCGCGCTCGTCCTGCTCGCTCCGGCGCTGTGAGATCGCCAGGATCAACCGGGTTGCCTTCGACTCGGTCTTCTCCGTTTCAGCCTGAAGTCCGAGAGCCGCCAGTGTCCTCTGGAGATCCTCGCTCCGGATCACCTCACGACCGCTCTGCATGACGGCGAACCCGATCACACGAAGCAGGCGCCGGAGTTCCGCCGCGGTGAAGTCACCGCGCTCACTCTGATGGCGCTTGCAGGTCTCCGAGATCACATGGCGATAGATTCTCGTCAGATCGAGGCCTCCAAGATCATCCAGGATCTGGATCCCCTCTAGGTCCAGCAGGGCGAGAAGCCTCAGTGTCAGCGGTTCATGAATCAACGATCTCAGGACTTCGGCGTCCGACTCCTCGCCGCTCCCCTCTAGACGCTTGCAATCGAACGTACTTCCCGTCACATCCCTCCATCGGGCGCACCATGTCGCGACCTGCGCATCGTCGAAGGGCAACAACGTCACAACCTTCGCGCCCTCCGGAATCGCCGTGTCGTCGCGGCCAAACACGGTGTCCCGCCCGAAACAGACAAGTCCCTGCACACGCTGTTCGCGGAGAAGCCCCTGTAACCGCAGGAAGAAGCTCCCAAGCCCGCTCCGCGACGCCTGGATCAACTCATCGAACCCGTCGAGCAACAGCACCAGCCGTGGAGCGCGTTCGAACACCTCGGCTAGACCCGAGCCGACTGCCTCTGACTGCGTCACCTGTGGCAGTGCCCGCGCGATCTCCTGGAAGAGGTCACGCTCCGGCGAGACCTCACGCAGCCTGATCAGCAGCGGCTGCAACAACGCATCATCCGCCAGCTCCGAGGCCAGCATCGTAGCGAGCGTGCTCTTGCCCGAACCGGGACCGCCGAGCACGAAGACCAGGTTAGCTCGCGAGCCCGATGAGTCGCTCACCAGTCGGCGTATCATCGGCTGCGGGTCCAACTCTATTGGCGAATCCTCCCGCCGAGCGATTCCAACTCGCCTGCCAACAGTACCCGCCAGCACCTCCTGTCGATATCTCGGCGCCACATAGATGCTCTTCAACGGCACCCGGTGCGGCTCCGGGATTCCCCAGATCGGCTGCTCGGGCAGCGCCCGAAGCTCCGCCCGGTACTGCTCCCACCACTCCCCGCCCACCGGCGTGAACGAGTACGGATGCACGTGCGCCATCGCCCGATGCAGCCGCGGTGCTCGCCGCATCATCTCCAGGAGCGCCCCCAGATCCCTCTGCACCACGATGTCCGGTGTCGCGGCCGATACCAGGGCGTGGAGTTCCTGCTCGGTGACCCGATCGAGCACACCGAACACCCGCACCTCCGGCACGTCCGCCGACAGCCCGAACGCCCGCTCGCGCGCCCCGCTGAGGTCCGCCGCCGCCGCGATCGCCCCGAAGCCCGCGCGCACCTCGTCCAGCCGATGCACCAGCCGCCGCAGCTCTCCCAGCGCCGCTGCCACCTCGTTGACGTCGAGGGTGTCGCTCACGACGCCTGCTGCGATCGGATCGCGTCCACGTACAGCGGCTCGATCGAGTACGTCGCCTTCTTCCCCACGATCGGCGCCAGCAGTCTCAACAGCAGCGGATTCGGCGGCAGCTCTTCCTCGAAGGCCACCTGCTGGCGCCCGGCGCGCACCTCGGTGTCCACCCGCTCGATGATGAACACAAGCTCAGCCTGCCGGCGCCACTCCAGCAGCTGCTCATTGAGCCGCGCCCGTACCCGGGCGAGCGTCACCGGCAGCTCCGCCCTCGCGACCTTCGCCCGGATCTCCTGGCAGTGTTGCAGGAACATCCCGACCCGCCCCTCCACCCGGTTCGCCAGCCACTTCAGCGCCTCGGCGTCGTACACCACCTCGCCGTCATTGAAGCAGTCGATGCGCCGCTGATACACCTCCAGCAGGGCCGCCGCGCTCTCCCACGTCCCGATCTCCGCCAGCGGCTGCAGCTCCTTCTCCCGGCCGTTGTACGACTGCGTTCTCACCGTCACCACGACCGTGCATCGCTTCGATGCCGCCAGCGCGCCGAGCCGATCGAGCAACACGCTGCACTCTCCGCCGTTCTCCAGCCGCGGGTCGAGCAGGTCGAGGTCATCGACCAGGAAGAGCACCCGACGGACGTCCTCCACCCGACGTCGAAACTCCAACAGTTGCAGAATCAGTGTCACGACGTGGTCGTCCGTCGGCAGGGCGACCGTCCACTTGAGCTTCTGCGACTGGCCCTGGGAGTGGTCACTCGAACGCGACGCCTCCAGCTTTCCCTCGACCCTCGGCTCGGCCGTCAGCCCCGCGGTCGAAGCCGGAGCCTTCAGCGTGACCGAAGGCGCAAGGCTGAACCCGAACTTCACCGAGCGCTGCCGCGCCTCCGACTCCGTATACTCGACCTCGATCCGGCGCTCGGGGTCTTCGATGAGAGGGAGGAAGTCGTGATACTCCTTCAACTCGCGGTCCCAGGAGTCCTGTGAGTCCCGCGTCTTGAAGCCTTCAGGGAAGCTGGGCAGCATCTTCAAGAGCCCGGTGTACATCTTCGCGAGCACCCGCCGCGCCGTGCTCTTGTCGCTCGCCTGCACCACCAGCGCCTCGAACTTCGCCCCCTGCGCGATCGCCTCTACCACCAGGAAGCGCGCGAAGTGCGACTTGCCCGATCGGGTGGGCCCGTGCACCGCGAGCGGCAGCGTCGGAATCGCGTCCGACAGCAGTATCTCCAGCCCGTTCTCCAGCTCGATCTCACGGTTGTAGAACAACCTCCGAAGATCCCCCTCGTCGTCGGGCGGATTCGGGTGAAACAGCTGCGCGGGGCTCTTGCTCATCGGGTCTGGTCCGCCGACTCTACGCCACCCCTCGTCCCCCTCCAAACACCTCGCGTCCCCCTCTCCCCTTCCGTTGATCCCCAACGCCCTCCCATGAACCGCATCGTCGTCATCGGCACCACGGGCTCCGGCAAGACCACCCTCGCCCGCGCGCTCTCGGCCGCGCTCGGCATCCCCCGCGCGGAGCAGGAGGCCTTCTTCCACGAGGCCCACTGGCAGCCCGCCGCCCCCGAGCGCTTCCGCGCCCGCGTCGACGCCTTCACCGCGCAGCCCGCGTGGGTCATCGACGGCAACTACGTCCCCGTCCGCGACCTCATCTGGTCGCGCGCCGACACCCTCGTCTGGCTCGACTACCCCGCGCCCATCGTCTTCCGTCGGCTCCTCCTCCGCACCGTGCGCCGCAGCCTCACCCGCGAGGAACTCTGGAACGGCAACCGCGAGCGCCTCCTCCCCAACCTCTTCACGCCCGGCGGGCTCATCCCGTGGTTCTTCCGCACCCACTGGCGGCGCCGGCGCGAGACGCCTCCCCTCCTCACGGTCCACCCCCATCTGCGCGTCCACCACCTGCGACACCCCCGCGAGGCCGACGCCCTCGTAACCGCCACCACCGTGTCGCCGTAGTCATCCAACAAACCAATGAACGCCTCCACCCGATGGACCCTGTTTGCGCTCGCGCTCCCGGTGGTCTTCATCGTGGCGCGCCCCTACGTCGGCGCCCAGATCGCCCGCCTCCCGGGGCCCGGCGAGGCCCTGCCCGGGCGCTCCACCCCGATGGCCCTTCCCCGCGCCCACCACGTCTTCGGAACCCCATTGGACATCTCGCCCGCCGACACCGAGGTCGCCGTCTTCGGCATGGGCTGCTTCTGGGGCGCCGAACAACACTTCTTCCATCACCCGGGCGTCGTCTCCACGGCGGTGGGCTACGCGGGCGGAGCGACCCCGCACCCCACCTACCGTGAGGTGTGCTCGGGCGACACCGGCCACGCCGAGGTGGTGCGCGTGGTGTTCGACCCGCGGCGCGTCTCGTATGACCAGCTGCTCACGGTGTTCTGGGAGAACCACGACCCCACCCAGGGCATGCGCCAGGGCAACGACCTCGGCACCCAGTACCGCTCCGCCCTCTACACCACCACCGAGCCCCAGCGCCTCGCCGCCCTCGCCTCACGCGCCCGCTACGCCGCCGCCCTCCGCGCCGCAGGGCGCTCCGCCGCGATCACCACGGAGATCCGCCCCGCGCCGCCCTTCTACTTCGCGGAGGCGTCGCACCAGCAGTACTGCGAGCTCAACCCCACGGGCTACTGCGGCCACGGCGGCACCGGGGTGCCCCTGCCGCGCTAGCACCTTTCCACAGGAGATTTCGAAGGCTCGATCGGTGCGTCTACCCACGTCTGCGACCCCCGGCCTCGCCCTCCGAGGGGAGCACCCGCGAGGTGCCTCCGCGCTCGTTGGGGGACCGCTGCGGCTGCGTCGGGGGGAGAAGAACCGCAAGGGTCGCAAGGGTCGCAAGGGAGAGTTCTGACGGCGCTGACGCTTCGGTCTCACGAGAGGGTCCTGGGAGCGATGCCGGTCTCCGACACGAGGTGTGAGGTTCGAGCGCCTGCCCGCCCAACGCCCCTCAATCTCCCTTGCGACCCTTGCGACCCTTGCGGTTCTTTTCCCCCCGACGCAGCCGCAGCGGTCCCCCCCAACGAGCGCGAAGGAACCTCGCGTGGGCAGTGGGAGGGCGCTCGGTTCAAGCCTTCAAGTCCCCTGCCGCGCTAGGCTCGCGCCCCTCATGGAAGCCCAACCCTCCGCCGTGCTCGTCGAGGTCGTCGACCAGGTCGCGACCGTCACCCTCAACGACCCCCGCCGTCGCAACGCGATGACCCCCGAGCTCGGCGACGCCCTCGCCGCGGCCGTCGCCCGGCTGCGCGACGAGCCCGACGTGCGCGCGGTGGTGCTCACCGGCGCGGGTGACGCCTTCTCCGGCGGCGGCGACCTGAAGATGCTCGAGCGCCTGCGGGCCGCGCGCTTCATGGAAGCCCGGGCCTTCATGCTCGACTTCTACGCGCGCTACCTGTCGGTCACGGGCATCGCGGTGCCGACCGTCGCGGCGGTGCGCGGCGCGGCCATCGGCGCGGGGCTCTGCGTGGCGCTGGCGTGCGACCTCTGCGTGGTCGACGAGGACGCGAAGCTCGCGCTCAACTTCGCGCAGCTGGGCCTGCACCCGGGCATGGGCGCGACGTACCTCCTGCCGCGCCGCGTGGGGGCGCAGCGCGCCGCGGAGCTGCTGCTCACCGGGCGGCGCTTCGACGGGCGCGAGGCGGCGCGCATCGGCGTGGCGCTGGAGGCCGTCCCCGCGGCCGAGGTGCTCCCCCGGGCGCAGGCCCTGGCGGCGCAGATCGCGCGCAACGCGCCGCTCGCGGTGCGGGCGCTGAAGGCCTCGCTGGGCCTCGACCCGGCGGCGCTGCGGGCGGCGCTGGAGAGCGAGGCGTTTCGCCAGGCGGAGAGCTACGGGAGCGCCGACCTGGGCGAGGGGCTCGCGGCGGCGGTGGAGCGCCGCGCGGCGGTGTTCAAGGGGGCGTAGCCGAGGGAGAGGGCAGGGGAGAGGGACGTGGCCGCCGGAGAGCTCATGGGCGACGCGGCACATCCGGCGACGCCCGGCGCTCGAGCGACGAGCCCGCGCGACGGCGGCCCAGCGCGATCGCCAGCAGCGCGCTGCACACCACCAGCGTCGCGCGTGCGCCGACCGATCCCGGGCGGGCGCTGCACCCGGCGCCGCCGCCGCACGTCAGCTCGGCCTCGACGGTGTTGCTGCGCAGCTCCGTCGACGATCCGAACACGCGCGCCCTGTACTCGAAGCGGTGGGTGCCCTCGGCGAGCCCCGCCGCGACCGCCTCGGCCGACCCGCGGCACACGGTGTAGACCGGCTCGGCGGGGCTCGCGTGGTACACGCCGACCTCGGTGATGGGGCTGCCGGACCTTCGCAGCGCGATGGGCGCCCCGTCGACGTAGAGCTGCACGACCATCGACGCCTGCCACGGCCGGGTGGTCGCATCCCAGGAGAGCGTCGCCGAGCGCTGCGCCGCGCGCACCTGCGACTCGCACGAGCCGTTGCCCGAATCGGGCGGCACGTCGGTCTCGAGCTCCGCGAGGTCGCCGAGCGTCAGCCGTCCGAGCGCCGTGGGCAGCGGCGCCGCCGCCACGACCGTCACCCTCGTCGTCGCAGCCCGCGCGGAGCCCGGCGACGTGCACTGCGGGTCGCCGGTCAGCTCGTAGGTCTCACCCGCGACGAGCGGCGCCGAAGGACGGACGAGCCAGAGCGACGGTGACAGGGCGCTGCCTTCGAGCGCGACGTCTGCGTCGACCGCGGGGCCGCCCACGCGGCGGAGGTGAAGGTCCGACGGCGCCGGGGCGCGGGCGCCGGGCGCGGGCATCCAGCCGAACGCGGGCAGGTTGGCCGGCGCGTACGCGATGGCCGTCGCGGTGCCGACGGGGAAGAGCATCTCGGTGCGGCACGCCGAGCGACTGCACGCCGCTGCCTCGTCGGCGAGCGACCAGCACGCGAGCCCCGACGCCACGACCACCGCCACGTGCCGCACCATGCCAGCGAGCGTCGGACACCTCGCCCGGCGCGACAAGCCCTCTGCTCATTCGCCTTCGTCCGTGATCTCCCCTGTGCGCTCCAGCGCGGCGCGGCGTGGACGATCGGCGATGAATGCCCCTCGACCTTTCTGCATCGGTGGCTGTCGTGGCGGACTGCGATCCCGGCGCCGCGCGATCGGTGTCGACGTTGCTGGCCCGATGCGGCGTGGGCGAGCGCGCGACGGGTGACACCTTCAGCTGCACCGGGGGCAGCGACCCGGCGCTGCGCTGCACCGCCAGCACCCAATTCTGCGAACAGGCCAATGACGGCAGCACGACCATCGACGCCCGGTGCCTCGCGCTCCCAGTGAACTGCTTCGACAACCCCTGCGACACCTGCCTCGTCAGCGGGACCCGCGGGATCGTCGGGTGCCTCTCTAGCCGTGTCGGTTCCAGCCGCTCGACGACGGTCAGCGTCCGCCGTTGACCATCACCCGCACCACGGCCCCCAATGTCCCAACGCCTCACCCGCTCTTGCGGTCTCGACGCCTCGAACTGTCCGCCCTCGGGCCGTTCTGGTAGATCGCGCGCAACCTCCATGGAAGCTCGCCGCCTCTCGCTGCTGGCCCGTCTCGCAACGGTCGGTGCCGCCCTGCTGGTGCCCGCCTGCGGGGCGCGCACGTCCCTCCGCGATGAGCTCGCCGACGCCGCGACGGTCGACGCGCCCGCGGTCGATGCGCCCGCCGCGCTCGACGTCCCAACCGTCATCGACGTCCCGTCGGTCCCTGACGTTCCCCCAGCGCCCGACGTCCCCTCCGTGCCCGATGTGCCCATCCCGAGGGACGTCGTTCAGCTCGCGGCGGGCGGCTCCCACACCTGCGCGCTGCGCTCGTCCGGGACCGTCCTCTGCTGGGGCTCCAACCGCGTCGGGCAGCTCGGCGACGGCACCATGGGCCCCCGTCGAACCGACCCCCGCGTCGTGGCGGGCCTGTCCGACGTGGTCTCCATCGCGGCCGGCGAGGAGCACACCTGCGCGGTGCGCCGCGACGGCGCGGTGCTCTGCTGGGGCCTCGGCAGTCACGGCGAGCTCGGCGACGGCCGGCGCCTCGACCGGGCTACGCCGGGCCTCGTGCGCGCTCTCAACGAGGCCGCCCAGGTCGCGGGCGGGCACCACCACACCTGCGCCCGGCTGCGCTCGGGGGAGGTCTCGTGCTGGGGTTCCAACACCTCCGGTGAGCTCGGCGACGACGCCTCGGGCAACGACCGCCTCCTGCCGGTCACGGCCGTCGGTGTCACCGACGCGGTGCAGGTCGTCGCGGGCTTCTCGCACTCGTGCGCGCGCCTGACCTCGGGGCGCGTCCTCTGCTGGGGGCGCAACTTCGAGAGCCAGCTCGGAGACGGCACCTCCGGAAACTTCATGCGCTTCATGCCGACCCCGGCGAGGGGCATCGACGACGCGGCGGAGATCGCCGCGGGCCAGTTTCACACCTGCGCGCGTCGGAGCACCGGGGCGGTGGTCTGCTGGGGCTCCAACAACAGCGGCCAGGTCGGCGACGGCTCGCGCACGCAGCAGCGCGCGCCGGTGGGCGTGCGCGGCATCGTCGACGCGGAGGGTCTCGCGGCCGGGAGCAGCCACACCTGCGCGCGGCTCCAGGGCGGTCAGGTCGTGTGCTGGGGCAGCAACGGCCTCGGACAGATCGGCGACGGCTCGCGCACCGACGAGCTCATCCCGACGCGGACGACGAACCTCCCGGACGCGCAAGAAGTGGTCGCCGGTCTCAACCACACCTGCGCGCGCCGCACCAACGGAGAGGTGCTCTGCTGGGGCTTCAACGACCAGGGACAGCTCGGCGACGGAACCACCGAGCGCCGCCTCGTCCCGACACCCGTCGTCGGCTTGTAGTCACCCCACCGACCACACGGTCACCGCGCCCGCACCGTCGGGCCGCGCCGCGGCTCCCACAGCGCCACCGGCCCGTCGTGCCCCTCGAGCGTCACGGGCTCCGCTCCCTTCGGTGGGGGCCTGTGTGCGGGCGACGTGCGTCGAGCGCTCTACCCGATGCCCGTTGGAGAGCGTCGCTGGCGCGGGGCGCCTTCCTCGCGGTGATGCGCGGCGGGAGCCTGTCGTCCGCGGCGCGCTCGCTCGGCGTGGCCCAGCCCGCGGTGCGGCGGCAGGTGGAGGCGCTGGAGGCCGCCCTGGGCGCGGTGCTCTTCACCCGCTCGAAGGCTGGCCTGATGCCCACCGGGGCGGCGGTCATCGGCGTCGAGGTGCTGCCCTCCAATGCTGGTGTCGCTGCGCGCGAAGCACCCGCAGGTCGAAGTCGCGCTGGTGGCCACCAACCGCCGCGAAGACCTCCTGCGCCGCGAGGCCGACGTCGCCGTGCGCATGGTGCGACCCACCCGGTCGGCCCTCATCGCGGCGCCTGTCGGGTCGCTCCCGCTGGGGCTCTTCGCGCACGAGGACTACCTCGCCGCACCCCGCGCCGGTGAAGGCGCGCGACCTCGCGTCGCAGCACTGCCTCATCGGGTCCGACCGCGACCGGGGGGTGGTCGACGCGCTGCGGGCGAAGGGCGTCGAGGTCGACCCGGGGAGCTTCGCGCTGCGCACGGACAGCGACCTCGCGCAGCTCGCGGCGGTGCGCGCCGGCCTCGGCGTCGGGGGGTGCCAGCTGGCCATCGCGCGGCGCACACCGGCGCTGCGTCGGGTGCTCCCGTCGCTGGGCTTCGCGCTGGAGGTGTGGGTCGTGATGCACGAAGACCTCGCCGGCGTGCGCCGGGTGCGCGCGGTGTTCGATCACCTGAAGACGGGCCTGAAGGCGCACGTCGCGTCCGCATGATCCTCGCCCCGTCACCTCCCCAGCGATCAGGTAGTACCGTTCCACAGGGGACTTCGAGGGCTTGAGCAGAGCGTCCACTCACGCCTGCAATCCCCAGCCTCGCCCTCCGAGGGGAGCGCCCGCGAGGTGTCTCCGTGCTCGTTGGGGGGGGGACCGCTACGGCCGCGTCGGGGGAGAAGAACCGCAAGGGTCGCAAGGGTCGCAAGGGAGAAGAGAGGGGCAACTGGTGTCAGGCGCTCGAAGCACTCACCTCGAGTCGGCGACCTGCTCGACACATCGGCCCAGCAGGAGGCCGGCATCGCTCCCTCAGCCCCTCTCGCGAGACCAAAGCAGGGAGCGCCGCAAGACCCAACTCCTTGCGGCCCTTGCGACCCTTGCGGTTCTTCTCTCCCGACGCAGCCGTAGCAGTCCCCCGCCCAACGAGCGCGGAGACACCTCGCGGGTGCTCCCCTCGGAGGGCGAGGCCTGTGACCGCAGACGCGGGCGGGCGCTCCTCTCAAACCGTCAGAACTCCTTCGACGCGGTAGTAGTAGTGTCCGCGCCTGGAGGATCTCGACCCCCGATGCCACGCACACCCCTCTCTGGTCGCATCGCCCGCCCGCTCAAGCAGGCCGCGCGTCCGATGAAGGCCGCCTCGCGCCACGGTCTCCTCTACGCCGCCGCCATCGCGGCGCTCTCCTCCTGCGGCGCCCGCACGGCCCTGCGCATCGACCCCGATGTCCCCGTCATCGATGTCCCCGTCATCGATGTCCCCGTCCCGCCCATCGATCTGCCCGGGCCCGACTCGGGGGACCCCGGTTGCCTCGTCGATCCGTCGCGCTGCGACGACCGCGACCTGTGCACCGTCGACACCTGCCTCGACGACGGCCGCTGCGCCCACGCCCCCGTCGCCTGCGACGACGGCGACGCCTGCACCGACGACCGCTGCGAGCCCGCGCTCGGCTGCTTCACCACCGCCACCGACTGCGACGACCGCTCCCTCTGCACCGACGACCGCTGCGACCGCGCCCTCGGCTGCCTCCACGCCGTCGTCGCCTGCGACGACCGCGACCCCTGCACCGCCAACCGCTGCGAGCCCGCGCGCGGCTGCGTCTTCCCCGCGACGGACTGCGGCGGGTGCGCCGACGGTGTGCGCGACGCCTTCCTCGACCGCGCGAGCCACCCCGTCATCGCGGGCTGCGCGGGCGGCTTCACCAACGCCGGGCTCTCCCGCGAGTCGTCGCCCACCTGCGCGCGCGGCGCCGGCGACGACGGCCCCAACCCCACCGGCAGCGGGTGCAGCGCCACCGACCTCTGCGCCCCTGGCTGGCACGTCTGCCGCTCGGCCCAGGACGTCGCCGCGCACTCGCCCGACGGCTGCGGCGGGGCGCGCGACGCCGCGGCCGGAACCTTCTACGCCACCCGCCAGACGGGCCCCGGCTGCGGCCACTGCGCGACGGGCGCCGACGCCACCTGCGGCAGCAACGACTGCCGCACCGGCTGCGCCCAGACCGACCGCACCAGCAACGACATCTTCGGCTGCGGGACGCTCGGCGACTCCCCGCAGGCGTCGTCGTGCGGCCCGCTCGACCGCTTCAGCCAGAACCTCTGCACCGCGCTGCGCGCCCCCTGGCGCTGCGACGGCGACCGCGACGGGCTGCGCGAGAGCGACCTCGTGGTGAAGCCCGGCCCCGAGGCCGGCGGCGTGCTCTGCTGCCTCGACTGAGCGCAGCGTTCTCCATCGACGCCGTCCGGGACAAACGCTTGCACTGCGCCCGCGGGGCGCGGTCTCCTCCCCGCCATCGTGAAGCCCTCCTTCAACTCGATGAGTCGCTCCTCCGCCCTGCTGACGATGGTACTTCTGGGCAGCACCGCCGCCTGCTCGGGCGCTCGCGCGGGCGTCTCCCCCGACCCCGATGGTGGCGCGCCCCGGTCGGATGTCACCGCCACGGCCGACGTCCCCATCACGCCCGTCATCGACGTCCCGACTGTGACCCCCGACGTCCCCGTCGCGGTCGACATCGGCCCGCGCGACACCGGCACCTCCGCCCCGGAAACCTACCCCGCCGGACCCTACGGCACCAGCGTCGGACGGCTCTTTCGCCCCTTTACCCTCACCGCGTGCAACCGCGAGGGCGACGCGGCCTCCTGGCGCTTCGACGGACCCGACTTCTTCACCAGTCAGCTCACGGTCATCAACATCGCCACCGCTTGGTCCGTCCCCAGTCAACGCGAGACCTCGCAGATCCAGGGGCAGATCATCGAACGGTACGCCGGCCAGGGCGTGCGCTTCGTGCAGCTCCTCGTGCAGAACACGGACGGCTCGGCCATCACCCCGACCACCTGCCGCAGCTGGGTCACCCGCTACGGCGTCACCTTCCCCGAGCTGATGGACCCGACCTTCGTCACCCAGCCCTACGTCCCGATGACGGCCTTCCCCGCCAACGTCATCGTCGACCGCTGCGGCCGCATCCGCTGGCGCGAGTTCGGCGCCGAGAGCGGTCTCACCGGCCTCCGCACCGCCATCGACGAGGTCCTCGCCGATCCGCGCTACCCGTCCTGCCCGAGCGCCAAGTAGCCTCCGCCCAATCCCCAAGACCCGAGCTCGCCAGTGCCCACGCGAGGCCTTCAGGGACGCGGCTCTCGTCCCGGAGGCTTTAGGGGTCCGCGTCCGGGCGGACGTCGGCTTCGACCGCGGTCTTCGCGGCCGGGTCGTCCACCGCGGTCAGGCGCTTGCCCTCGAGCAGGCGCGCGGCGCGCTCCCGATCGGCGAGTTCGCGCTCCTTCTCGCCCTTCGTGCGACCGTGCCGCACGCGGTTGACCTCGGCCTGCCGGGCCTCCTCTTCGCGGCGCTTCTGCTTGCGGAA
>JAUSAZ010000045.1 GCA_030652255.1 Myxococcales bacterium
GCGCGGATGCCGTAGTCCCTCGGGGTTAGAGCTCCTGCGCCATCGCGGCATCCTCTGGGTTGCTGAGACCGGAGGTACGCCATGGCGCAGAAGCGTTCCGAGGATACGTCCACCACCGTGATCGAGACCACCCCCGAGGCCGCCCCGACGGCGCCTCCCTGGTTCGCCGAGGCCCTCGCGGTCTTGCGGGCGCTGCGGGTGAGCGGGCTGTGGGCCTCGCTGCCCGACCGCCTGCGGGTCGAGCGCGGACGCGCGGGGATCTACGTGGCCGCCGACTTCGTCCTGGTACTGCTCACCTTCGCCGTCTCGGACGCGCCTCACCTCAAGGCATTCTTCCAGCAACTCGCGCCCGTCGCCTCGGCGCTCGGCGCGCTCTGGGACCGGGCGGTCCTGCCCTCACGCGCCGCGCTCTCGCGCTTCCTCGGCGCGGTCCGGCCGCACCACGTCACGCGCTTCGCGGCGATGCTGCTCGACGACCTCATCGACCACGGCATCCCCACCGAGCGCGCCGGCGGCCTCATCGATCGAGACGGGCAGCGCACCCTCGTCTTCGACGACGACGGCACCTACCACGGCGCGCGTCAGCGCGAGCTCGCCGACGACGCCACCCGACCGCCGCCCCGGCGTCGCGCCCGAGACCTCTGCGCGCGCGGCTACCACGGCGGCTCCGGGCGCGGCGACGTGACGCGCACGCGCACGACGCTTCAGCAGGCGCACACGCACGAGTGGCTGGGGTGCTGGAGCGCGCCGGGCAACGGGCATCCGTTCGCCCAGATCGAGGACGCCTGTCTCGCCGTCGTGCGCTACCTGCTGGCGCGGGGACTCGGCCCGACGCAGGGCCTGCTTCGCCTCGACGGGCTCTACGGGTATGCGCGCATCGCCGCGGCGATCACGCGCCACGGCCTGGGGTACTTGATGCGCTGCGCGGACTACCGGCTGTTCCATCGCAAGGTCGTGCAGGCAGTGATCGCCCAGGCCCCTCACGCCACCTACGCCTCGCCCGACTCCCCGGTGCGGCGCGACGCGTGGCAGGTGCTGGACCTGCCGTGGGTGGCCGCCAAGGACCCGGCCGATGCGGTCGTGACGCGGTTGATCATCACGCGACGGCCGACGATGGAGAAGGGCAAGCCGCGCGTGGGCAAGCGCGTGGGCGACCACGTCTTCGAGCTCTTCGTGACCGACCGGAGCGCGAGCAGCTGGTCGATCGAGGACGTGTTGAGCGTCTACCTCGCCCGCGGCGGCTTCGAGGCGACGCTGGCCCAGGAGGATCGCGAGCGCGACCTCGATCGGACCCTCAGCTGGAGCCCCGCGGGCCAGTCGCTCTGGACCCTGATCGGTCAGCTCGCCTGGAATGTACGGGTGCGTCTGGGCGCGGCGCTGATCCCGACGGCCCTGCGCGTCACGCTCTGGGCCCCCGCGTCGCCGTCCCCGGAGCGCGAGTCGAGCGTGGCCGCGACGCCGACCGAGGTGGCTGCTGTCGTCGCGGGCGTCCTGTGCTCCCCGAGCACCGCGACCGCCACGAGCGGCGCCTGCGCCCGGGGCCCCTCGAAGGGCTCGCGTGGGCGCATCGCCGCCGCGGCGGGGCGCTCGTACGGGCGCTTCGGCGGAAGCGACTTCCGCTGGACGGAGGACGGACAGCTGCGATGCCCCGCGGACAAGCTCCTTCGTCCAACCGAGATGCGTCGCGAGGCCGAGCACCTGCGAGTGATCTACCAGGCGTCGGCCTCGGACTGCGCGGCGTGTGCGCTGTGGGGGGCGTGTCGAGGGCGCCCCGTGCGCACCGACCGCGGCCGCAAGGTGAGCGTGTTGCACCCGTTGCCGCTCGGGGAGGCGTCGTCTGCGCAGGAGGAGTCGGCACCGTCGGCCGTGGTGCCCGCGCGGACGCCCCGGCCGACGCCGCCCGCCGCGAGTCCGAGGCCGTTGGGACCGAAGGCCGTGTGGTGGGTGGACCTCGCGGCGAGTGACGCGCGACGAGGGTTGCGCGAGGCCCTGCGCGGTCAGGCGGTCGAGGTCGCGCCCTCTCCGCTGGTCACGCCGCGCCCCGCAGCGCCCTTCCACTCCCGCGACGAACGCGCCCACCGACGACGGACCTGGCAGACGTGCTTCGAGCGCAACCGACGCGCACCCGACGACGGATGCCTCCTGCGTATCCACGGCGTACCGACTGCGCTCGAACCCATGCTCGGGATGCCACGCGACATTCCGCACGCCGCGTAGGGCTGGTTGCGCATCTCGTGGGCGATGCACGAGAATTGGAGTCGCGTTCGCGCGGCCACGCTGGCCTTCGTGGAGGGCGCCCCCGACGCGCCCAACGGGGCGCTGATCACCATGCTCCATAGCCTCGCACCGCAGCGTCGCATCGACGACATCGAGGCGTGGTTGCGGGAGATCCCGGCGGGTCGCGTGGCGCTCGGCGTGTCAATCGGCGTGCGCGGCGAGCTGTTGCTGAGCGTGGTGGCCGGGGACGAAGGGGGATCCTTCATGCACACGAGCGCGTCCCCCGACGCGGTGGGCTGGCAGGTGCACGAGGCTCTGCGCGACCTGCTCGCCCCCGATGCGCTCGACCACACGCCGCTCCGCGGGTCGGACGCTCCGCGCGCCGGGGCCCTCGCCCGCCTTTGCGCCCTGCTCGACGGCCCCCTCGGGGGTTGCTTCGCGGATCTCCCCCACGGCCGTCCACAGATGCTCGCGGTCTTCGCGCCTGGCGCCCTCCGTGCCCTGCCTTGGTGGGCGCTGACTGCAGGCGGGATCGTCCTCCGCGACCGCTTCGCGTCCGTCACCCACCTGCCGTGCCTGGGCTTCGGCCGAGGCGCCGCTGAAGGCGACGAGCCGCGGGTGTTCTGCGCGTTCGGCGAGGTGCAGGACGTGGGCGAGACGCGCTTCGGCGCCTGCGCGTTGGCGTCGCTTCGCGCGCACTTCCCCGGGACCCTCGTGGCCGAACCGCAGGACACTTCTCGTGGGTCGACCATCGTCGAGTCGGAGCTGCTCTCCGAGGTCTCCGCCGCGGTGGAGGTCGTGCGCTGGTACGGCGTCGGGACGCCGCATACGGTCAACCCAAGCACCGAAGGGCTGACCCTCTCGCACGGGCGAACGCTGGTGCCACGCAACCTGCTGGGGACGACGCTCCCGCGGTGCCGCCGTGTCGAATACTGGGCCGCCACCGGCGACGCAGGGGCGCTCATCGCCACCACGACGGGCGACCGCGATGTCTTCCCGCAACTCGTCTGGAGCGCGCTCGCGGCGGGCGCAGGGGGCGTCCTCGACCTGGCATGGCCGGTTCATGACCTCGTGAAGGCGCTGGTCTGCGAGCGCTTCGGTATCAACGTGCGGCGCTACGAGGTGCCCGACCCCGTCGCCCTCGGGCTCGCGCTTCGCGAGGTCTCCGCCCTCCTTACCCGGTGGAAACGCGAGGCACCGCGATTCGACTCAACCTGGGCCGCGTTGGCATGGCTCGATGAGGGCCGCCGCGTCCACGCACGCGAGATGGGCCTCGACGCCGGCGAGGTCGCGCCGTTCGCCGCGTACGCCGATGCTCCGTGCGTCGGCGTCGACGTGCCTGCGCTCGTGTCCTCATGCACGTCGCCGATGCAGCTCGGCGCCTTCCGGTGGTGGGGCAGTTGATGGCCTCGCGACCGTCGTACGAGCCCATCACCGATTGGTCACCAGAGGGCCGCGCCCGCCTCGTCCGGGAGGAGGGGGACCACATGCGTGCGCTGCTCGAGGCCGCGTTCGAGACCTTCGTCGCCAAGGCGGGCGTCGGGCTCGAGGCCTTTCGATTCTATGGCGACGAAGCCGTCGCCGAGGCGGTCGACTGGTGCGTTGACCGCTTCCAGACCGCGGACCTGGACCCAGCCCGTCTGCACGCGGGGTCGTGCACGTGGCGGCTCTTCACGGAGGTGGGGTTCTGGCTCGCGCAACGCGAGGGCAAGGCGGGGTACCGGCGCGCTCTCACGCACCGCACGGTAGGGGCGAACGCGCTCGCCTCGGTTGCGTCGACCGACGAATCCCCGGAGGCCATCGCATCGAACCACTTCGACGTCCGGCGCGTGCGCGAGCGCATCGTCGACGGCGTCATCGCGCTGCGCGACACATGCTGCGCCGCGCTGGTCGACTGGTGGCTCGTCGGCTCGGCCCGACTGCGCCGCGCCTGGTTCGCGGACGACGAGCCGACGGACCCATGGGACACCGCCATCGCCGAGGAACACCCACGCAGTCCAAAGGCGCGTTCGTTCCACGTAGCGGACGCGCTCTTCCGCTACCTCGTTTTGTTCGCGGGACTGGTGCAGCGCGACGGCGCCGATGAGTCGCACCGAGCGTGCGTACAGACGTGGTTTGACCGCTGCTCGAACGAGCCACCCTACGAGGTGGGCCGCGACTCCGTCCGCGCCGCGTTGGGTGGCCTGCCTTCGCGGCAGATGACCACGCTGCGGCACGACGGCGTCACGACGCTCCTCCGTCGCTGCCTCGTGCTCGCCGAGCTCTCGTCGGATGATGGTGATCCACTCGTGCGCGCGCTCGCGCGGAGCAGCCTCCGCCTCTCGCTCCTGCACCGATTCAAAATCGAGGACGCGGGCCTGACCGACCGGATCCACTCACTGAAGGGAGAGCTCGAATGACGGCCCGACCGCCGCCCGACCCGATCGCGCTTGATGCACTGGTGCTGGGTACCGACGACGACCGCGAGACGTGGGGCGACCTCCTCGCCTCGCCCCGCGCCGCCGACCTCTGGCACGCAGCTGTCGAGCGCCGCCGCGGCCTCGACGACTTCGCTGCCGTCCTCACTGCGTACCCCTGGCTGGCCGGTCCATCGATCGTGCTTCGCCGCGCGATGCGACGCGCGCGCGGACCCGCGTGGCCGGGCGCCATCCTCGACCTGTCGTCGCCCCTGACGGCTTCACTCGGCGCCCCGGAGGCATCGAGCGTCGCTCTCTCCCAGGGCGAGACGCGCGTGCTGGCGGTCGCGCACGGGAACTCCGTTCGTATCGAGTTGCCTGCAGGCACGCAGCTCCGACGCCTCACCGAGCAGGACGAGGAGCCCTTCAATGCGCCGGGGTGGACGATGGATCCCGGCGATGGCGTGGTCGTGCTCGTCGCCGTACGGGCTGACGGCACTCCCGTAGCGACGCTGGTGCTCACGGAGAAGGCAGTCGGGGAAAACGGCGGTTGAGCGGGGCCTATGGGTCAGAGCGTCGCGCCCGTCGGCGTCAAGACGCTCGGAGACGCCATGAACCCCATCTCAATCAACTTCCATCTCTACAAGCCGTGCGACTCCCGCTGCACGTTCTGCTTCGCGACCTTTCGCGACGTGGAGGGTCAACTCGAACCCGGCGACGCCAGGCGCCTCCTCGATCAACTTCGCGCGGCCGGCGGCGAAAAGCTCACCTTTGCGGGCGGAGAGCCGACGCTCCATCCCCACCTCGGGGCGTTGGTCGACCACGCGAAGGCGCTGGGCTTCACCACGAGCATTGTCACCAGCGGGTCGCGCCTTGACGCGCTCCTCGACGGACACGCCTCGTCGCTCGACTGGGTTGCGCTCTCGGTCGACTCGGCGGTCGAGAGGACACAGCGCTCGCTCGGCCGCGGCCGGGGCGACCACGTGGTCCGGGTGCGCTCGCTGGCCGCCAGGTGCCACGCCGAGGGCGTTCGACTGAAGGTCAACACCGTGGTCACCGCGCTCAACTGCGACGAGGACATGGGTGCGCTCGTGCGCGAACTCCGCCCCGAAAGGTGGAAGGTGTTTCAGGTGCTGCGAGTGGAGGGCCAGAACGATGGCCGCGTGGAGCCGTTGCTCATCACACCGGAGCGATTCGCGGCCTTCGTCGAGCGCCACAGCTCGCTGGCCCTCGCAGGCATCGCGGTGGTCCCCGAGGACAACGACGCGATGGAGGACTCCTACGTGATGATCGATCCGCTCGGCCGCTTCTACGGCAATCACCTCGGCCGCCACGTCGTGAGCGCACCCATCCTCTCCGTCGGCGTCGGAGAGGCGTTGCGCGAGGTCGGCTACTCGTACGAGAAGTTCGACGCCCGCGGGGGGCGGTACGCGTGGTGAGCCGTCCGCCAAGGGTGGCAGTCGTCGGTGGCCTCGGACGCGCGACGGCCGCAGACGGAAGCGAGACCCGCCGCTACGGCAGTCCCCGCGACGTCGGTCGAGGCGAACTCGTGCGCCTCGAACGGGCGCTCCGGGCCGGCGGCCTCGACCGCGTGGTCATCCATACCCGCTGGAACAGCCACTCCGCCACCGCCCGCATCCGGCGTGTCTGCCGCACGCTCGGTGTTCCGTGCGAGCTCGTCTCGGCTCGCGTCGGTTTGGAGAGTGCGTAGGAGCGTGGTCGTGAACTCCGTGGCCCGCAACCTCTCGACGCGCCGAAGCGCAAACGGCACGACCCGCTGGTGTCGTTCACCCCACCCGCCACGTCCACTCACCCGGGCTCCGCGTCGCGGATTCTCGCGCGGGAGCACGGCGCAAGCAACGACGACGAACTCCTCGCCGTCGACGGGAACGGCCGACCGTGATTGCATCACAACGATGTCAAGGCGCGCAGAGGATCTGGTGGCCGCAACGTACCGTCTCGGCACGTGCATTCCGGCGCAGCACGAACTCATCCTGGAGAACGCGCTGGCGGCAGCGATCGAGGCGCCGGGGGTGTGGGCGAGACTCTCGCGGGCGTTCGGTTGGTCCGATCGGGCACCGGCGAGCGATCCGCGGGTGACGACGCAAGACCTCGTCTCGGGAGGACGGACGGACCTTCGATTGCGGTGGGACGGCGCTCCCGACTTGGTGATCGAGCTGAAGGTGGCGGGGCCGCCGACGGCCGAGCAGATCGAGGCGTACTTCGACGACCACAGCGACGTCGCCTCCATCGCCGCGTTCTCTCGCGCACTCGAGGTGAGGGCACCGCCGGGACGGCGGTTCCTTGGGATCGCTACGTGGCGGGACGTAGTGGGCGCGCGGTGGACGGACGCACCGCTCGAGTTCAGGCAGTTGTGCGGGCTCATCGAAGCGATGGAGGTTCTTGTGCCAAGGTTCACGCCGAGCGGGTTGACGGGGCTGGTCGAAGGCTGGGCCGTCCGCGACCCACTCGTGAGCTGCGCGTTCGAGGCGATCAACGCCGCGCGCTCGAAGTTCGCCCACGAGGGACTGAAACTCGAGCGCGGCGGCAAGATCGACGAGCGCGTTGCGTACCGTCGCTTCGTGTATTGGGCGTACCTGCCGTCGGCGTGGGCGGCGAGCGGAACGACCGGGTTCTACACCGGCCTGAGCTTGGGTCGCCCTGCTCTCGGTCTGCTCGCGGCCGGTGTCCCGGACATGGTGTTCTGCCTCTACGTGCAGCCGGGGAGTCGCCATGCCGCGAACCTCGCCGAGGATCCGGAGTGGACGGCGGCCATCGAGAGGTGGGCCACGATCACGGCGCCCGGTGTGGTTCGAACCCCCGGGAAGGCGGGTGGACCGGAGGATGTCCTCTGCGCGCGGGCCAGCGCGGGGATGTTGTTCGAGGTGGCAGACCAGCAGCGCACCTTCGTCGATTGGGCGGAAGCGCGCGCCCGCGAGTGCGTCGAAGCCGGCGTGATCGCGAGATTGAAGCACCACGAAGCGCGGTGGTCTCAGGTTCCGGCGGCTTAGGTACTCACCGAGAGGAGGATCCGCAGCGCCGAGGGCGTGATCACGTTCCTCGCATCGAACGCCCCCGACTCTCGTGCGAGGAAGCGATCGAACACCAGCAGCTGCCGCCAGCGCGCGAACTCGGCGCCGCTTCTGGTGGCCGTTCGGAGGCGCCGCTCGAGCGTCTGCTTGAAGGCCTCGGCCGAGGGGGAGGTGTCGACGGTCACGCTGAGAGTCCTCCAAATGGCCTGAGGGCGGCGGGCTGCTTCGTCGAGAAGAGCCCCTCCTGGCCAGCCGCCGTCTCGAAGAGACGGTTCCAATCCGGGCGGATCAACATCCCTTTAGGAGCCTGCGCTCAATAATCGGACGGTTTCGCCTTGGGAGAGATTCGTGTAGAGCTCTCCGCGATGGAGACCGATCCCGAGGCCCTCGTGCGAGGGCGGTTTGAGCTGTTGTCGCCGACGATGACCGAGGCGACGACGCGCCTGTGGGCTGCGGCCGAAGCCCGTGCGTTGGGGCGCGGC
>JAUSAZ010000047.1 GCA_030652255.1 Myxococcales bacterium
AGGTCTCGACCTCGTCGCCGTACGACGCGAGGAAGAGCGCCTCGGGGATCACCACCACGAGGTCGACGTCCCGCGGGTCGTCCGAGGTGACGGCGCTCCCCACGAGGAAGACGGCGCCGCCGTAGTAGCGGGCGGAGAGCCACCGCGCGCGGATGCGCAGCAGCTCGTAGAAGTGGGGCTCGCGGCGGAGGAGGGCGGGCCCGAGGTCCTCCGCCGCGAGGGTCTCGGCCGCCTCGCTCACCGCTGGCGCTCGATCGCGGGCAGCGGCCGCAGCGATGCGCCCCGCAGCCGCGCGCCCTGGTCGATCAGGTCGAGCTCCATGCGGATCGCGTCGCCCACGCGGCCCGAGGCGGTGAGGGCGCCGCCGTCGACCGCGGGGCAGGCGCCGAGCTGGCGGTCCATGAGGCGCCCGAGGCTGGTGAGCAGCGCCTCGAGGTCCGGACCCCAGCCGATGCCCGCGCGGCCGAGGTCGCGTGCGAGCTGGCGGGTCGCATCGACCAGCGCCCCGCTGAGAGCGTAGGCCGAGCAGGTGTTGCCGCCGCGCGCCACCCAGGTGGTGCTGCCCTGGCGCCAGGCGTCGCCCGCGGCCTCGAAGGCGGTGAGCGAGATCAGCACCGGCTGCTTCGCGGGCCCGTCGGGCACCTCGCGCTGGAGCAGCGGGCGCAGGAACGGCAGCACCACGTCGAGGATGGTGGCGATGGTGTCGATGGTCGCGAGCACGCCGGACGGCGTGACGTGGCCCCCGTCGTCGGGCACCGGGCTCGGGTGGCAGCCGGGTGCGGGGAGGGCGAGGGCGACGAGGAGGAGGGCGAAGGCGGGGAAGCGGGAGCGGGAGATGTGCACGGATGGACCTCGATGGAGCGGAGGGGTGGTGATCGAGCAGCGCGCCGACGTGACGCGCCGCGGGGACAGCTGGGATGGCGCGCCGGGTCAGTGCGGCAGCAGGAGCGGCAGGCCGAAGAGCGCGGCGAGCCCGAGCGCGGCGAAGAGGACCAGCAGGGTCACGAGGCGGGCGTTGCCGCCCTCGCCGCGGCGCCGCGCGGCCTCTCGCACCTGGTCGGTCACGTCGAGCGTGAGGGTCTGCGTGGGGTCGTAGGCCGCGGGCTCGATGGGCTGCGGGGGCGCCACGGTCGGCCGGCCGAGCGCCACCTCGTCGACGCGCGATTGGAGCACCACCTCGCCCGCGAGCTGCGCGGCGGTCGTGGGCGACGTGAGGCGCACGGCGTCGGCGGGGGCCTCGGGCGGGTTCAGCGAGTCGGCGACCGCGCGCAGGATGCTTCCGGCGACGATGGGCCACTTGAGGGTGCCGGGTGCGTTGCGGCGCGTGAGGATCACGACGCGATCGAGCAGCACGTGCAGGAAGGTGCCGACCGGGCCCGTGCGGATCGTCGCCGGGAGCATGCCGTTGATGAGGTTGAGGACGGCGCCGAGGGCGATGAACGCCTCGAAGGGGTGCGCGCTGATCCACCCGGTGACGGCGTGGAGGCTGAGGGCAGCGAAGAGCAGGATGAACATGACGAGGCCTTTCCGCGGCCGGTGCCGCGTAGGTGAGCGAGGCGAAGTGGCAGGGAGCGGCAGACCCCCGCAGGGGTCAGCGGCGGGGGTCAGGGCCGCGACGTGCGCGCGACGGGCGATCCGTGGTGGGGCGTGGCGTCGACCCGGAGCTCGAGCCGCGCGACGTGCCCGCCCATCGTGTCGACGTGGTCGCGCAGGTGCTCGTGGTCCCTCTGCCCGAGGGCCACGTCCGAGCGCACGCGGTCGAGCGAGTCGCGCGTCTCGCGCAGCTCGCGGCGGATCTCCTTCTGCGCGGCGTCGATCTCGTCCAGCTTGGACAGCACGCGCCCGAGCTGAACGAGGATGCCCGCGCCGGTGATGCCGATCGCGATCAGGGAGAGGACGAGTGTGGGCGTCACCGGCGGCGCGCCTCCCGCGCGAGCGCGTCCACGCGCGTCGAGAGCTGGCGCACGCCTAGGAGCATCGGGATGCCCAGCAGCAGCACGAGCAGGATCTCGCGCGTCACGACGGCGTGACCTCGAGGCTCGCTGCGAGCGCGACCGTCGCCGCGGCCCACCCGCTGCCGGTCTGCACCGCGAGCGCGACCGCGTCGCCCGCCGCCACCGGGATGAGCCCCGCGGCGCAGGAGGCCCGCGCGAGGTTGGACTCGGCCGCCACGGTCGCGATGAGGTCGTCGTAGATGGTGTCGCCGACGAGCACCCGCACCCGCACGGCGGAGCCCTCGGCGTCGCCCGTGAGGTAGACGCTGAGGCCGGTGATGGAGCCGGGGGCCATCGCCACCCAGCTCGCGATGTCGCCCGGTGAGCCGCTGGTCGAGACGCCCCCGTAGCCCGCGGCCTCGGGGTCGCTGTCGGCGGGCGCGAGCTCGCTGCCGACGGCGAGCACGGGGAGCGTGAAGGGGCCCACGAGCAGCGCGCTGCGCGACACCGGCTCGCCCGCGATGGGCACGCCGCCGACGGTGATCATCGGCCGCCCCCGGCGATGCGCACGCTCGTCCCGGCCGTCGAGGTGAGGGTCACCCGGAGCGTGGTGAGCGGTTCGTTGGTGCCCACGATGGCCGTGCGCGCGCCGGCCGCGAGCGGGATGTCGGCGGTGACCGCGACCGCGGCGTCCATCTGCTCGTCGACCCCGAGCGCCGCGCGGGTGACGGCCATCGCGGTGATGGGGTTGGTGTCGCCGGTGTTGCGCACGACGAAGCGCCAGTTGGCCGCGCCGTTGAGGGGGAGGTCGACGTCGAGCGGGACGCCGGCGGCGAGCTCGTAGGTCTGGGCGTGCTGGGCGAGCAGGAGGTGCTTGGACACAGGGCTCCATGGCGGCGCAGGGCCGCGGTGATGCGTGGGCGTGACAGGCGGAGAGGCGGGCGGACGGTCGCGCTAGAGCACGGTCCGGGTGACGGTGGCTGCGACCGTGACGGGCTTCGAGATGCCGCGCGCGGGCATCGTGGTCAGCGAGGCGCGCGGGTCGTAGCGGCACGCCTGCACGCGGATCGTCGCGGCGCCTGTCGAGGCCGACTCGGGCAGCTCGTAGGTGGGCGTCCCGGGGAGCGTGGCGAGGGCGAGGATGTCGGCGCTGTCGAGCAGCGAGGGCCACACCGCGAGCTCGACCGCGAGCCCGTTGAGGTACACGAGGCCATCGGGCCTCGCCCCGAGCCCGATGGAGTCCGCGGTGCCCGGGGCGACGTAGGTCGTCCCCATCGCCACGTCGCTCACCGCCGAGCCGTCGTAGCTGAACCGCCACTTGTGCCCACCCGAGTCGAGCGGCGCGATCACGAGCGAGTGCAGCCCGACGGCGCCCGCGAGAAGGTTCGCCGATGGGACCAGTACCGCCGTCACGTTGTTGGTGGCCACGCCGAGGTCGGTGTTCGCGCCGTTCGTGACCAGGACGATGTGGATGCCGCGCGCGGCGTTGTTGCTGTCGCCGAAGGTCACGAGCTCGGAGAAGCCGTAGCTGGTCGCCTGCGAGCCGTCCCAGGTCCAGAGCGCGGCGAGGGTGACGGCGCCGAGGGAGTAGGTGTTGAGGGGCTGCGCGTCGACGTGGATGCGCGGCTGCCCCGTGGGTCCGGTGATCCCCACGCGCCCGGCGCCGAGGCCCGTGGGGAGCCGCGCCATCCAGCCCGAGGCTGCGGCGCCCGCGGAGACGGCGAGGCCGGTGGAGATCTGCTCGGTGAGGTCGTCGAGATTGATGAACGACGTCCCCGCGGGGACGCTCGCGGGGGACGGCCGCGCCCAGCTGTGGCCGAGCGACCCGGCCCCCCCGGCCGCGGGCGTGGCCCACGCGGGCACGCCGCTCGTGACCGTGAGCACCTGCGCCTCCGAGCCCACGCCGAGCCGCGCCGGGACGCCCGCCGCGCGGACGATGAGGTCGCCGTTGGTGGTCAGCGTCGAGGCCTGGACGGCGCCGGTGATGCGGCTGTCGTCGCCCGCGGCGACGGTGCCCGCGCCGACGCCGACGGCGAGCAGGGCCGCGGCGCCCAGGATGGCGTTGCGGGTCGCGGACGTCACTACGTACTGGTTCGCCATCAGATGCTCGCCTCCGTGGTCTGAATCTCTGCCCGCCAGGTGAGGTTCTTCCCGGCCTCGCCCTGCACCTGCACCACCACGTCGCTCCCGCTCACCTGCACCCGCACGTCCCAGCCCGTGCCGTCGAAGTCGGCGAGCGTGAAGGTCGTCGCGCCCATCACCGGGGCGCCGCTCGCGGGGCGCCGCGCGCGCGCCGAGAAGACGAACGCGCCGCCCTCGGTGCCGTCGTCACGGATGGCCGAGACCATCCCCTGGAAGGTCACACTGGAGGACTGCGCGAGCGTGGCCGTGACGATCGTCGTCCAGGTCGCGTCGGTGGTGTCGACGTCGCCCGCGAGGAAGCCCGGGACGGTGGAGGCGCCGCCGTCCGACGTGCTCGCACTCGACCCGTCGTAGAAGAGATCGGCGTGCAGCGCCGCGCCCGAGTCGTTGTAGAGGCAGAGCGCGCCGTCGCTCGACCGCGCGTACAGGAAGATCCGGTTGGCGCCCGCGCTGAGCTCGTCGAGGAGGATCGCGAACACCCCGGCGCCGATGACGGGCGGCGTGCCTGCGGTGATGGCCGCGACGTTGACGCCCGTCCAGGCGTCCTCGATGCGGCGGACCGCGATCGCCTGCGCGGGGTCGTTGCGCTGCCACACGTCGGCGCCGTGGAGGCGCTGCGCGGCGGCGGTGAGCCGCACGAAGGTGGCCGTGACGTGGTGGCTCTTCCAGTCGCGGGTGTTGTCGACCACGGCGATGGCGCCGTTGAGGACGCCCGTGGTGTCGGGCGTGCACCAGTAGCGGCCGTCGCGGCCCGTGAGCGCGAGGGTGCCGGTGGGCGCGGCGACGCCGTCGACCAGGGCGCGGGTGAGGCCGACCGCGCGGTCCTGCATCGCGTTGAGGGTCGCCGCGGGCACCGAGCTGCCGCGGGCGAAGGTGGTGATGCGGCGCATCGGCTACTCCTCCCAGCCCATCAGGTCGATCGTGGCGTCGTAGAGCCCGCCGCTGCCGACGACGGCGTACCCGCAGACCTGCGCGCTGGTGAGCTGCACCTCGGCGCGCGCGGAGTTGCGGCTGGTCTCGGTGTTGTTGGCGACGTTGGCGATGATCTCCTCAGAGACGCTCGCCGTGTCGGACTCGTCGTAGAGGTTGAGCGCGGTCGAGGCTCCCGCCGCGGTGCTCGTCACGACCGCCTGACCGAAGAGGACCGCGCGCCGGGCGTGCGGCGGGACGCGCGCAGCGAGGTTGAGCCCGGTGCGCGCGACGGCGCCGCCGCCCGCGGGGACCGCACGGAGGCCGTTGGCAGCGAACGCCCCCGTGACGCTCGTGATGGCGCTGCGCCGGTAGCGGTACTGGCCGCGCACGGCGAGCACGGGGACGGGCTTCCCCGTCGAGTCCGTGGGGAAGCACCCGAGGTAGCGCTTCAGCTCCGTCGGGGCGCCGTCGGCCTTGAAGGTCCCCGAGGTCGTGGGACCTGTCTGACTGAGCTCGTAGGCCATCCCCGGGGCCGCGTCGGTCCCGGTGCTCACCGCGTAGACGTAGTACCAGTCGTCCGGCGCGAGGTCGGCGGACCAGTCGGGCCCGGCGCTTGGGGCCGCGCCGCCCGCTGCGATCGACCCGAGCGCGCGCCACACCGTGCCGCCCGAGACCACGTGGTCGCCCGCGACGTACGCCGCGGCGCTCGACCACGCGATGCCGGAGGTCGTGACCGCGGCGGCGTAGAACGCCACCACCTTGCCCGATGCGCGCCGCAGCACGCACGACTCGATCTCGCCGAGCGTGACGTCCGGCGTCGCCGCCGAGCCGCCCACCTCGAAGAGCCCGCTCCAGGTGAGCAGCCCCCAGGTCGAGCCCCGCAGGTAGCGGCGGTTGTCGAGCAGCTCGCGGACGCACGCGAGGTTGGCCGGGGGGCCGTCGGGCAGCGCCGGGTCGGCCGCGCCGATCCCGGGGTTCGGCGTGTAGGGGACAAGCATCGGGGGCTCCGTGCGGGGCTGAGGGGAGAGGGAGCGGAGGGCTACGAGGCGAGGAGGTCGATGCCGACGAGGCTGTCGGTGCGGCCGCAGAGGAAGGGATCGAGGTCGGGGCCCTCGCCGCGGCCGATCGCCCAGGACACCTGCGCCTGCGCCTGGGGCGCCAGCGTCGCGGAGATGCGCGCCCGGAGCTGGGCGTCGGCCTCCTGGGCCTCGGGCAGGAGCACCGCGAGGCGGTACACGCCGAGGGGGTCGGTCGCTGAGACCTCGCTGGCGAGGATCTCGATCACGAGCACGTCGGGGGTGAGCCGCTCGAGCGCGCGGCGGATGGCGAGCACCGAGGGGCCCGCGCGCAGGGCGATCCACCGGGCGTGCACCGCGGCCTGGCGGTCTGCCGTCGGCGCCCCCTCGCCGGAGAGCATCCCGAGCGATCGCTCCCAGTGCGCGAGCTCGTCGATCGCGAGGTGACCGAAGATCTCCGCGAGCGAGCGGGTGACGTAGGTGCGGCTGACACCGATCGTGTACCCGAGCGCGAGGTACTGCGCCGCGCCAACGGAGCCGTCCGCCGCGCGGATCGCGGGGCCAACCATCGTCGCCAGGCGGCGGGCCACGGCGAGCGCGGTCGCGTCGCCCAGTGGGTCGACCGTGGGGAGCTGGAGGAGGATGTTCATGGGGTGGTGTCCGGAAGGCGGACAGGGAAGCGGGAGGGGCTATCGGGAGGCGACGGGGTGCAGGTAGCGTCGGCGGGATGAGCGCATCCCCCTATGTCCGATCGGACTTCCGGGCGATCGCATCAAGAGGGTTCTCGCCCGGCCGCAGCGGAGGCAACCCCTGCGCGCGCCGCATCGCGGCGACGATCGCCCCGAGCCCGAGTCGCAGCTCGATCGAGACGTACGTCGCGCAGACGACGGCGAACACCGCCAGCATCAGCGCCAGTCCCGACATCACCATCGCAACCATCAGCATCCGACCCTCCACCCTCCGAGGCTTACGATGAGCGACGAGAAATCCAAGGAACTCCTCCGCACCGGTACCAGCGTGGCGCTCGGCGCCGCGGTCCATGGTGCCGCCGGGCATCCCGAACACGCAGCCGCGCACGCGGCGATCGAGCTGGGGACATTCGTCATCAGCCAAGTCATCGGGCCGCGAATCAACTCGAGCATGGGTCGGGTGATGCAGCGGCTCCGCGGATGGATGGGTGTCGAGACGGCCGACGCCGCGGCGCACACGCCCGACGGCATGGACACCCTCTCAGTGATCTTCCGCAGCTTGCTGGAGGTGCCCGACGAGGCGGCGCTTCCGATTCTCGCGGCGCTCGCCCGGGAGCATCTCGCCAACGGCCGGAAGGCCGACCGCTTCCTCCGAAGTGCGGCCCGCATGATCTCAGACTGCACGGCTGAGGATATCGATGCGCTGCGGGTGATCATCAAAGAGGCCGCGGCGGTCTCGCGGGGAAAGCACGCCATCGCGCTAGGGTTCAGGGCCTCCGGCCACGACGAGCACGCGGTGAGCGTTTCGTCCGTCGACTCGGCCGCAAAGGCATGGCCGACTGTCCGGCACGCCGGGCGCATCCCCCATCTCCTCGTCACCAGCGGGCTGGCGCAGGAGAAGGATGTCTGGGATTCCGTCGCAATGGTGCTCGACCTCGAAACGCTGAACAGGCTCGTAGCCACGCTGGGCGAGCCGGACCCGATGGTGACCCGATGAGCCGAAACGCTTCCGTCCTCCTCTGCCTCGCCCTCGCCGCCTGCAGCTCCGACCCCGCGCCCTCCGACGTGCCGACCGTCGACGCTGGCTGGACACCAGACACGAGCGTCGACGCCCAGGTCCCCGGCGACGTCGGGGACGACCGGCCGGGGCCGATGGACGTGCCCGCGGATCGCCCGCCGGCGACGGACACCGGGGCCGACGCGGTGGTCAAGGACTGGCCTTTCGTCGATCTGGGCGGCGCGGTCGATGCGGGGACAGACGCGCCGCCTGATGTGACGGAGGATCGGCCGGGAGACGCGGGGAGCGATGTGCCGGCGGATGTGAGGGTGGTGTGCACCAACGACGACGTGCGGTGCACCACGAACGAGCAGTGTCAGGCGGTGTGCTTGCCGTACGCCCCGGGCAGAACGTGGTGCTGCCCGGGGCGGCACCATTGCATCCCGACCACCGTGTCAGACATCTGCCCGCCGTACATGCCCTAGGAACCGATCTTGATCGTGAACACCCCGGGCACCGTCAGCGTTCCGGGAGGCGAGACCACATCGCTCGCAGGCGAGTCCACGGTCACCCCCAGCACTCCGGGCAGATCCTCCAGCAGCGCAACGATGTCGCTCTGAAACAGCCGGTCGCTCCCCCGGTCGTTGGGGCGCGGGTAGCGCTGCGAACCGAGCTCCTCGGGCTCGACGTTGAGCGGGATGTCCCCGGGGCCGTGCGTGTTGATCTCCGCGAAGATCAGGCGTCTTGCGTCGTGCCAGAGACCACAGTCAGGCCGGAGCATCTGAGCGCCGGCCGTGGGCGCGAAGGGCGCGGCCGTCGAGATCGTGACCGCGTTGCCGACGACGGACGCGACCGTCGAGAGCCACCATCCGCCTTTGATGACGTTGGCGCCCACGAACACCGCGATGCGGCTGCCCTGGGTGATGTCCGTCGTCTCGTCGAGGGTGAACGTGGTCGTGGTGGGCGCGGGGCTCGCCTGGATCGCCCGCGCGGAGCCGCTGTTGGTTCCCCACGGCCAAGGGCACACGCTCGGGTCGATCGTCAGCCGCACGATGACCTCGGTCACCGCCGGGATCGGCGCGAGCACGCGGTAGTTGCCCGGCCCCATGCCCGCGGGGCGGCGCTGCACCTGCGCCGAGCTCGGGACCGCGCGCCCTGCGGCGTCGTTGGTGCCCTCGATGTAGCCGCCGACGCGCGCCAGGAGGGTGCTCGATGGGATGCGCGTCGTGGCCGGGCGGAGGCCCACGCCGAGGGCGCCGCCCCCGTCGTCCTGCACGTAGCTCGTCGCGGGCGGGGCGGGCGTCACCAGGAGGATCGCGAGTGTCCCGGGGGTGTTGTACGCCCAGGTGAAGTGCGGCGCCCCGCCGTCGGCGCCGTAGGTCGCCAGCGCGCGGGGGTAGACGAACGCGCCCCCGACCCCCTCCACAGCTTCAGCGTTGAGGGCGTAGTCACTGCGGGTGCCCGCGCCCTTCGACGGCTCGCGGAAGTAGGAGACAACGCGCCCCCTGAGCTCCTCGATCGTCTCGGCGTCGGCGCCCGTCACGAGGACGTGGGTCGTCTCGGCTCCCTGGGGGAGCGTGATGCCCGTCGCCGCCATCCCCGTGGGCGCGCCGTTCTGCCAGGTGAGCGTCGCGTTGCTCGGGAGGTTCTGTTCGCTCCCCGGGTCGCGCGCGGTCACCACGACGAAGCCGAAGCCGCCCGAGTCGGTGACGACGTTGCCGGGCGTCGCGAGGTACACGAGCCCCACCGCGTCGGTCATCGTCTTGTCGGCCGGGACCGTCAGCGTGGCCGACGGCGTGCCGGTGATGCGCACGCGGAGCGACGCGCGGCTCGCGGCGATGCGCTCGATGCCGTTGAGGGTGGCGTGGCGCAGGACGCCGGCCTCGCTGGCGGTGTCGGGGAAGGCCTCGTTGCGGGAGGCGGCGGCCATGAATTCAGCCCCCTCGCACTCCAGGCCGATGGCGAGCCCGAGCAGGCCGTAGGGGCTCTTCGGGGTCGTGACGACACGCTGACCGATGGCGGCGTGCTCCCCCTGAAGCGTCGTCAGGAAGCGCTCGGCGATGGTCTCGGCGTCGCGGGGGTCGGTCATGGTCTTGAGCTTTCAGGTGAGGGGCGGTCGGCACGTCCGTAGGTGCTTCTGCCGGGGAGCTCCGCGGCCGGGAACTCCGCGCCCTGCGCCGCGGCGCCCTAGCGTCCCGGCATGAAGGACGAGTACCTGTTCGTGCTGTATCTGATGGCCTACTCGAAGGCTCGCTGCGGGGCGGATGCGTCGGGGCACTTCGGCGTCTACGCGCACCAGACGCCGCGCCCGGCCGCCATCCTCGCCACCGCGTCCAGGGACGGAGCAAGCGGTGCGCTGCCGAAGACGTGGCCCGAGGTCCTCGCGGAGGTCGACCGCATCCTGACGGGCGCGCCAGCCGAGACGCCGCCTGCCTGATCAGCCGCGCGCCGCGGCGAGGGCTTGGAGCGACGCCGCAATCTCGGCGGCGTGGAGCGCGCCCTCGGTCGAGCGGGCCACGAGCTGGGTGAGCAGCGCGTGCTCGGCGCGGAGGCGGAGGTCTAGGATCTCGCGGGACAGGCGGGCCGACTCGTCGGGAGTCGGGTTCGTTGGGGTCGTGGTCATCGGTTCTCCCGTGTGTTGGATGCAACGCACTCCGCCGGCGAAAGACCGCGGGCCAAGCGCTTGTAGATCCTGCTGAGGGGAGCGCCGGTTCGTTTGGACCACTGCCGCGCGGTCAGCGTCTCTCCGTCAATTTCCAGCGTCAAGCCTGGGCTCCTTGGCTCGATAGGTCGAACGCATTCCTGCGGGGATTCACCACGGTCAAACCGCGCTTTAATAGTGGAGTAGGGGAGTCCCTTTCGTGCCCCCCACTGAGAAAAGGTCATTGTCTCGCCGTCGATCGTGATGCGCTGAGCCTTCTCAGTCGCTCTGCTCACGCTCAGCCGCGCGATTCTTTTGTCCCTCTCTTCTTTGGTTTCCGCCGGGCGCAGGCAGTCCTCGGGGGACTGGCCTTCCATCATGCGGCTCTTGATCGTCTCGATGTTTAGGCTGAGAAGCTTCGCCCACGCCTTCACCTTCAGAGTCCTGCCATTCGCCGTCAGCAGGCGATGCCCCATCGACAAAGGCCTAAAAACGTCGTCCTTCTTCCCGCGGCGAACGCGTTCGTAGAAGGCGTTCGTTGTCAGTCCGAGCTCGCCCGCCCATTCCGGCGCCGTCATCGAGCGTCCTGCAAATTCGAACTGCCGGGCCTGCGGACCCAGCACGACTTCCACCAGCACCCCCGACGGCTCCTCCGTCGGCACCATGCCGCGCAGCTCGTTGCTGCACTCGGGGCACGCGTAGGACGAGAGCGGCACCATCATCCCGCACGCGGGACACCTTCGCACCGGGATCGCCCCGCCGAAGCCGTTGCGCTCGATGACGTCGAGGGAGACGGCGCGGTCGATGTCGGGCAGGCCGTGCATGAGGCACGCGCCCGCGTGATCGAGCACAACCACGTCCGCCTTGCCCGGCGCCAGCCTGCGCCCCCGCCCGACGGCCTGGAGGTAGACCGCCGATCGCCGCGTCGGGCGCGCGAGGATGATGCAGCCAACCGATGGCTCGTCGAACCCCTCCGTCAGCACGTTGTAGCTGCACACCACCCGCGTCGCGCCACTGCGCAATCGGGCGAGTATCGCGGCCCGCTCGCCCTTCGCGGTCGTGCCATCGAGGTGCTCGGCGACGACACCCGCCGCCTTGAATCGCGCAACGATGTGCCGCGAGTGCTCGACGCTCGCCGCGAAGCAGAGCGTGCGCGTATTGCCCGAGTGTGACCGCCAATGCTCGACGATGTCGCCCAGAAGCGCGGGCTTGTCGACGCGGGTGGTGAGTGCGGCGATCTGATAGTCATCGCCCGACCATCCGACGCCGCGAAGGTCCAAGTCCCTCAGGGTATGCGGGTGCGTGAACATTCGAACGGGCGCGAGGTAGCCCTGCGCCGTCAACTCCGCTGAGCTGGTCGCGACGACCGCGGCTTGGAAGTAGTCCCCCAAGGCCTTGCCTGCCCCCCACCAGGGCGTCGCCGTGGGCCCGACGTGGACCGCATGCGGGTACATCCGCAGGAGCCGTAGGTACGTCTTGGCGGGCGCGTGGTGCGCCTCGTCGATCACTACGAGGTCGGCGGCGATCAACCCTGGGCGGAGCATCTGGATCGAGGCCACCTGTACCGTCGCCGCGCGGTTCCGAATCTGCCCGCCGCCGTAGACGCCCACGTCGTCGATGCCGCTGGCGTGGAGCTTCTCCTCGGCCTGGGTGATGAGCTCGCGGCGGTGGGCGACCACGAGCACCCTGAGCCCCTCGGCGTGGAACGCCGCCGCGAGGGCGCTGAACATGATCGTCTTGCCGCTGCCCGTCGGCGCTACGAGCAGGATGCGTCGGTGCCCGGCATCCACCTCGTCGAGCACGCGGAGCGCGGCGTCGCGCTGGTACTCGCGGAGTGCAACGCCCGAGAGTTCGCCGCCGCGCTCGATCGTCGCGCGGATGCGCCGAAGCACGTCGTCGTTCACTGCCCGACCGCCTTCCTCCGGGACATCATTGCGTGCCGTCGGCGCACCACCGGCAGCAGGTTGACTGCGAACAGGGCGACCGCGGCGGGCCCCGACCTGCCCTTCCACTTCGCCGGGAGGCGCACGCCCGGTCGCGGGATGAGGAAGTCCAGGGCCACCACCACGGACTCGTGGAGCGTAGGGTCCTGGGCCAGCTCGGGGTGAAGCGCGAGCACCTCGTCGCAGAGGGGGCGCCACAGCTTCGGCATCGCCGGGGCGTCGGCCCGCATGAGCCACGCGCGTTGGACCTTGTGAGCGAAGTGCGTCTGGGTGTTCATCGGGCGTCCCACACCCCCGCGTAGCGGCGCGCCACCGGGACGAGCCTCACCGCGAGCCGCGCGACGGCGCTGAGGTCATTCGGGCCGCGTCCGCGGCGAAGGCCTCTCGCGACGACCTCTCCCTTCCTCCCGTCGCAGAGGCGGCCGTCGGTGAAGAGGATCGCCATCGCGACGGCCCGGTGGAGGTCGAGGTCGCCGCCGTCGTGTGGCCGCAGGTCCAGCGCCGCGTCGCACACGGCCCGCCAGTACCGCGGCATCGGCGCCGGGTGGGGGATCGTGCTCCACACCCGCTCGACCTTGTGGGCGAAGCGCAGCCGGACCCGCTCAGTAGCGAGAGCATCCATCACGCCACCTCGCCGACGCGGGCGTCGGTGTCGTTGGCGGCCGGCGTCCAGGCCAGTTCGAACGGGAGCGGACCCCCGTCCACCGCATCGAGGTAGCCCGCGCGGCACCCGTCGAGCCAGTCGTTCAGTTCGGCGCGGGCGGCATCGCAAAGGTCGCAGCCACAGGCGTCGACGGGGTCGTGCGCGAAGTCACCCGCGTCCGAGGCGCGCCGGGCGAAGGTCAGGGCGCCGAGGTGCAGCGCGGTGGCGGTGTCGACGATGGACACCTCTCCAACCAGGGCGAGGAGCCGGTCACCCGCGCAGTCGTCGCAGCGCCCGCGGGAGTCGACGGACTCGACGTAGGCGCCGCAGTGGGCGCAGGGGGTGAGGGCGAGGTCAGCAGGGAGAGTGAAGCGGTCGAAGGAGCGGGCCATGTTGCCTCCGGGGCCCGCTGGTTGAAGCGCGGGCTACGGGAGGCATCTTCCCTCAGAAGGAAACTTTCGTCAACGGGAAGTTTCCTCTCAAGAGAACTTTAGGACTTGGGGCGGCCCTGCTTCACCTTGCCCGTGGTGCGAGCCTTCTCGTACTCGTCGGTCAGGTCGAGCGACCCGATGTAGCGGATCACCGCCGACGGGCCATGCAGTCGCAGAGCCTCGGCCGTCGCGCTCAGGCTCCACCCGTTCGCGCGGAGAGCGTCCAGCAACACCTCCCGCTGAGCTTCGTGCGCCGCCTCGGCCAGAGCGTTGCGCGCCTCCGGTTCTGGCGCCTTCGCCCTCGGGGACGCCTTCGCGGGCGGCTTCCGGGTTGTGCCACTGGTCGTGCGTGTGCGGGTTTTCTCAGGCTGTGCCATCGCGCCGAGCATCATAGCCGAATCCCCTAGTCATCCGCCCCCGATGCGGCAAGGGGAGGACGCCGCGACGCAGGGGCGGAACGTGGCACGCGCCGCGTTCTGCCCCCCGCAGTGAGGGTGCGGGAAGCGGTCCCAGCCCACCGCGAACAAAGCTGCCCCCACCCAACTGC
Organism: Myxococcales bacterium; assembly: GCA_030652255.1. Taxonomy (GTDB): domain Bacteria; phylum Myxococcota_A; class Polyangia; order Polyangiales; genus SCUS01. Next base: position 13,896 of record JAUSAZ010000047.1, read on the forward strand.
CCTACGGGTAGCGTGAACAGATCGGCCCGGTCAAGCCGCGCGAACACCTCGCGCCCATAGGTGCCCCCACCCAACTGCCCCAGGGGTAGCGTGGCCAGATCGGGGCGGTCAAGGGCGAAGCACCCTAGCTACGAGGCCAACAGGTCCCTCTCCACGAGGGAGTCCGCGCTGTCGCAGAGGAAGTCGTCGATCGTCTCGCCATCCTCGCCGCCATCCCCGCGCCCGATGGCCCACGCGAGCTGAGCCTGCGCCATAGGCGCGAGCGTGACGCTGATCTGCGCCCGGAGCTGACGGTCGGCCTCCTGCGCGTCGGGGAGCAGGATGGCGATGCGGTACGCGGCGAGCGGGTCGGTGTCGGCGACGTCCTCTGCCATGATCTCGATGACCGTCACGTCGGCCGAGAGGCGCTCCAAGGCGCGCCGGATCGCCAGCACTGAGGGGCCCGCGCGCAGCGCGATCCACCTCGCGTGCACGGCCCGTTGGCGGTCGGCCACCGGCGCCCCCTCGCCGGACAGCATCCCGAGGGCGCGCTCCCAATGAGCCAGCTCATCATCCTGGGACAGGTTCGCGATGACCTCGTAGAGCGAGCGCTCCGAGAACGCGCGCGTGGTCGCCAGGGCGGCGCCGAGGGAGAGGTAGAGGGCGGCCCCCACCGTCCCGTCGGCGGCTCGGATGGCGGGCCCCATCATCGCAGCGATCCGCTTCGCCACCGCGAGGGCGTCGGCGTTGTTCAAGGGGTCGGTCGTGGGTGCGGTCGAGGTGAGGTTCATGCGTATCCTCGGACGGTGCGGGCGCGCGTCCCGTCGTGGAACGCGACCGTGTAGGAGAGCCGGCCGGGCGCGGCGCGCTCGACGGTGACGGCGAGGCCCGTGATCCAACCGCCCTCGGTGACCCAGCGGAGGGCGCGCTCGATCTCACGGCGCAGGGCCTGCGGGGCGTCGGCGGTGTCGGTCGACGCGACGCGCCAGTCCACACCGATCTCCGGGTCGGCGAGGCACTTCCCGAGGGGCGTGCGCAGGACGAACACCACCAGGCCGATCGCGGCCGAGGGTGCCCACGCGAGGGCGCCGTCATCGAGCGAGAGGTCGCCGGTCCCGGGGTCGATGGCGGGGGTGAGGGTGTCCATCAGCCGGAGGTCTTCACGCGGCGGGCGGCGGTGACGTTCACCTTGCCGACGACCGCGGCGCCGGCGGGTGTGATCGGCGTCGCGGCGCCGCCGGGCGGCGTGTAGGAGAGCGACGCGCCGCTGGTGCCGGGGCTGAAGGTCCAGGAGCCGAGGTCCACCGGGTCGGTGTCGGCGGCGACCTTCAGCGCGCTCCCGTTGAGCCGCACCTCGCCCGCGCCCGGGGCGTTGACGACCACGTTGCGACCGCTCGCGCTCGTGACCTCGATGTCCCCGCTCGCGCGCAGGTAGATCGTGGTCGCCGGCGCCGCGTCCCCGACGAGCGCGACCCCGCCCGTCTCGGGCTCGACGCCGCCCGTCTGGCGAACCTTGTCGACGACGAAGGCGACGCGCTGGCCGTTGGCGAGCTCGAAGACCAGCGCCTCGGTGCTCTCGCGCACCACCGGGTTCGCCCGCAGCCCCAGAGGCTGCACCACCTCGACGGAGGGCGCGGGGATCGGCCGACCGTCGGCCGGGGCGCCCTCGAGCTGCACCAGCAGCGCGCGGACCCGGGTCGCCCACTGCGCGAGCTTCACCGCGTAGAACATCATGTGGGCGCGGTCTCCGGAATGATCGTGAGCGCGCCCTCGGGCACCATCGAGAGCCGCGTGCGCTGGTCCTGGCTGCGGTCGCCCGTGTACTCGACGTCGACGATGAGCCACCGCTCTCCCGCGATGCCCACGACGTCGTCGGTGAGGAGCACGACCTGGTTGGGCAAGAGGAGCTTGCCCTCGATGCGATGCCCGAGGACGCCGCAGTCGTAGCGGCGGAAGCCTTCGTTGGCCTGGGCGCAGACGCGCGCCGCCTCGTTGTGCGCCCCGGCCTCCGTCGTCGCGTCGCGGCTCTGGAGGTAGCGAGGCTGCGGCGGCGGGTCGATCACCACGCGCTGGAGCGCGGCGTCGGTGAGCAGGAAGCCGTTGGTCACCTCGCGCGCGACCTTCGCGGCGGGGCTGTCGCCGCGCTCCTTGTCGCCGAAGACGGTCACCGCCGTGGGTACGGCCGCGTTGGAGGTGCGCTCCTTGCCCCAGCGGATCTGCGAGCGGTCGGTCACGCGGCCCGAGACGTCGAGCTCGCGGCGCAGCGTGTGCGACGGCGCGCCGCCCGACCGGGGGCGGTCGACGATGACGCCGGTGCGCCCAGACCCCTCGACGGGCGTCGTCCAGACGCGGTAGCCGAGCTGCTTGCACATGCGCTCCACCACCTGGTGCGCGCGCTCGCCGACGCGCGGGTGCGAGGCCTTCACGGCGTCGTTGCGGAGGGTGGAGGCGTGTGCGCGGCCGCGACGCACGGCCCGGCGGCGCAGCCGGCTCACCACTGCGGACGGGTCCACGCTCTCGCCGATGTCGGGCGTGATGCCGACGCCCTGGTAGACCGCCGCGATGGCGTCGGAGAGGCGCCGCCCCTCCAGGGTCAGCGTCGGGTCGGCGTCGCCCGACACGGCCGGCCCAAGGGCGTCGCGGCCCGAGATCGCCAGGATTGGCTCGCCGCGGCCGAAGTCGCCGTCGCCGACGTCGAGCGTGTCGACGAGGCCTGAGAGCACCGCGTCGCCGTCGAGCGCGAGCGTCACGACGTGGCCGCACTTGATGCGCCCGACCGTGCCCGTGAGCAGCCCCCAGGCGCTGCGGCCCATGTTCGAGTGCCAGAAGTTGAACAAGAACGGCAGCCCGACCTCGAGCATCGACAGCCGCACCGAGTAGCGGTCCCACACGTCAATCGCGAGCGCGTCGGGGCCGACATAGAGGTCGACGTCGCTCTTCTCGGGCGCGCTCACGGCACCACCAATGTCTGCCCGGCGGCGATCGTGTCGGAGGCGAGGCCGTTGACCACCCGCAGCTGCCCGGCCTTGCGCGGGTCGCGGTAGACCCACGCCGCGAACTCCGCCACGGTCATCCGGCGCGGCGCCGTGATCGTGCGCGGGAGGCCCGCGGGCGCCGTGGCCTGCGCCTCGACCCGGGCGAGCGCGCCCTTGCACTGCGCCACGGACGCGCGCGCTGCGTGGACCAGGGCGCGCGTGGTGCCGGTGAGCGCCTGGAGGGAGATCATCCGCGTCGCCTGGGCGATCGTCCCGCGCATCTGCGAGATGGCGCCCTGCACCTCACCCACGGGCGCGAGCGCCCGGCCGACGGCCGTGCGGACGGTCGTCGCCGCGCGGGCGAGGCCGCCCAGAATACCGAGCGGTGCGAGCGCGGCGTCGGCCGCTGCCGCCGCGACATCGAGCGTCTGCCCGACATCGGTCGCCGGGAGGAGCGTGGCCACCACACCGGTGACGGAGGCGCGCTGCTCGATCCACTCGAAGTCGAGGTAGGCGCCGCTGCGAACACCTGCCACGACCCGCGGGGCCCATGACGGGACGCGGACAGGGAAGGTGCCGAGCAGCGGGTGCGCGAGGCGCAGGTCCCGGTCGCCACGCGTCGCCAGGAGGTCGATCACGGCGGGGTAGTCGGTCTCGTAGAGCGAGTCGGGCCAGCCGGAGAGCCCTCGAAGGAAGAGCGCGGTGATCTTCCCCCGGTACGCCTTCCGGCCGGTGTCCGTGAGCTCGGCGCCGTCGCGCCCCCACTGCTCGTGCTCGACGACGCCACGCGCGCCCTGCTGCTCGATCGACTCGACGGGGAACGCGATCGACTCCAGCGTGCAGCGCTGGAGCGAGAGCGAGAGGGCGTCGTCGGGCGTGGTCATGGTGTGGGGGGCATGGTGCTGGAGGTGGGCGGCGTCGGCGCGACGGTGGCCGTGATGGGCGCGCCGCGCAGGGCGGCGGCGACGGCGGCGCCGATCTCGGCGGCGGTGGGCGGCGGCCGGTGGGCCTCGCGGGCCGCGGTGGTGAGGCGCGTGGACTGGCGCTGCCACTCGCCGCCCTCGCGCTGTTGCCGCTGCGCCTCTTCCTGCGACGTCCCGCCGTAGGCGCCGCCGAACTGCAGCGCCGAGGCGAGGATCGAGGGGATGCCGAAGACGCCCCGCGCGAGGCCGCCGAGTAGGCCGCCGCCCGCCATCGCGGCGCCGGCGACCCGGGGGGCGACCTTCCCGAGCAGGGTGCGCCCGAAGCTCGTGGCCGCGAGCACGCGGCGACCGACCGCCGCCGCCGCGCCGCCGCCGGTCACCGCGCCGACCACGTTGCTGGCGGTCGACGCGCCGGTCTGGACCCCCTGTGCCTCGAAGGGGTTGCGGGCGCTCCAGTCGGCGAACTGGCGGGAGAGGTTGACGATCTCCCGCGTGTTGTCGGTGAGCGCGTTGGCGCCCGCCTCCTGGGCGCGCGTGAGCTGCGAGAGCTCGTCGCCCTCCACCTCGCGCTGGTGCCCCGCGATCGTTTCGTCGCTCAGCCCGGCGCCGCCCATCATCTGCTGGATCTTCTGGCCGCGCTCGCCACCGAGGACGCCCATGAGGTTGCGCATGTTCACGAGGAAGGCCTGCGCGTTGCCGTGCCCGCCGCCCGCGAAGATGTTGGCGCCCGCCTGCGCGTTGCCGCCCGTGGCCCCGGCCACGCGCGTCGCGAGCTCGATCGGGCTCACGCCCTGCCGGAGCCGCATCGCGTTCCGGTCCCGGCGCGTCGGGTCGCGCTCGAAGAGCGCGTTGTCGCCCTCGTAGAGCGCGTGCAGCGCGGCGGCGCGGGCGCGGCCCTCGGGCGTGCGGGTGTTGATCTGCGACTCCGCCGTGCGGATGTTCGTGAGGGCCATCTCCTGGCGCCGGGGGGTGTTGAGGAAGCCCTGGAGGCTCGCGAGCGTGTTGGCGGTGTGGCCGGCGTTGCCGCCCGAGGCTGCCAGCACCTCCTGCGTCGCCACGGACTCGCGCCACGCGGCGAGGCGGGCGGTCTGGCGCTGCGCCTCCGTCGCGCCGGGCCCGAGCGCGCTCACCCGCGCGTCCATCAGCCGCGAGGCGCCGGGGAGGCCCTGCTGCAGCAGCTGGTCGACCTCGACCTGCCCCGACTGCGCCGCGGCGAGGGCGAAGCGCATCGCGTCGCGCAGGGCGTTCCCGCGGAACCCGGCCGCCGAGAGCCGGCCGCGCGCCGCGAGGTACTGCCCCGGGTCGGCACCCTCGGCGTTGGCCTCGCGGACGATCGAGAGCGACTCCTCCAGCGTCTGCGACCGCGTGCGCCCCTCGCCCGCCTCGAGCGCGGAGCCGCGCTCCTGGCCCGTGGAGAGCGCACTGGCGACGTCGGCGTAGCTCATACCCGTCTCCTCAACGAAGCGGCGGACGCGCGTGCGGGCGGCGGACGCGTCCTCCCTGGAGCCGCCTGCGTTGCGCACGGCGTTCCCAAGCGCCCGGTCGGCCGTCGCGCGGCTCTGCCGGGCATCCTGGATCTGCCCATGCATCGCCGACCCGTACTCCGCGGCGCCCGACCCGAGCGCGCCCGCCACGCCGAGGATGCGGCCGCCCACGTCGCGGGACCGCTGCCGGTGCTCCCGCTCCTCGCGCTCTGTGCGGGCCCTGCGCGCCGCCGCGAGCTGCCGGTGGATGCGGTCGACCTCGGCCGCCCAGCGAGCCTCGGTGCGCACGCGCTCTCTGGCCTCCCGCTCGGCGAGGCGGGTCTTCTCCTTCTCGGACCGCTCCGCGCTCCTGACCTCGTCGCGCTTCAGCCGCTCCGCCCGGTCGGTCTCTCTCGCCGCGAGCGCCAGGCGGAGGTTGGACTCCCTCGCGGCGATGCCGGTCCGCTGCCGCTCGGACTTCGCGGCGTTGTTCACGCCCGCAACGTCGAGCTTCGCCCGCGCCGCGGCGGCGGCCTCATCGGCGCGCTTCTTGTCGTTCAGCGCGCGGACCCGGTCGGCGTACTCCTGGCGCTGAAGCTGGCGCTTGAGCGCCGCGTCGTTGCTCGCCTGCGTGCGCTCGCGCGTCGACGCCCGCCGCGAATCGGCGTGGATCTGCGCGACGGCGCGGCTGTTGGCCGCGACGGTCTCGGCGAGACCGGCCTTGACGCCCGAGGCGTCGGCGCCGATGCGGAGAATGACTTCGGACATGGGTCACCGTGCGGGGCGCAGGAGTGCGGCGAGCGCTCCCGCGAGGTCTGTCACTCCACCGTCATCCCGGTCGGCGAGTCCGAGGTCTCGCTCGAATCGTCGTCCGGCTCGCTCGACGGCGAGGTACCCGAGGAGGGTGAGTTCGTCGGCGTCGAGTACAGACGCTCCGCCAGTTCGGTCACGATGAAGCGCAGCGTAACGGTGTCGTAGCCATGCAGCGCATAGCTCGACACCTGGGCTTCCCCCAGCGCCCGCAGGGTTGCCTCCATGGCCTCGCTCATCAGCAGCCGGCCGCCCGCATCCACCGGCGCCGTCGAGAGCGGGGAGCGCTCGATCTCGTAGTCACACCAGATGCGCCAGAGGAGCGCGATCTCGTGCTTGGTGAGCAGGAGTCGCAGCTCGTCCGCGTCCTTCGCCACGCGCTGCGCGTCCCTCGGCGAGACCGCGTCAGCGGACTGCGGCGTCACCAGCGCGAGCGCCAGGATCTGCGTGGCGTTCTCGATCTCGGAGTCCTCGAGTCCGGCCTCGGTGAAGAGGTTCTCCTCCTGCCACTTGAGCCCCTCGACGAGCCGCAGGTTGGCGGCGCGCCGGCACTCCTGCAACTCCGCCTGGGAGAGCGCGCGGAGGGCGAGCGGGACGCCCCGGAGGCGCCCCTTCTCGACCGTGACGGCCTTGACCGGCACGCGCTGCCCGAGGGCGCGCGCGAGCGGGGAGCGGGGGTCGTTGTCCATCGCTCAGACCTTGCGCCCGTGGAAGGAGACCTCGTTGTCGACGGCCTTGTTCACGCCGATGTCGATGGAGGGGTCGCGGAAGTCACCCTCCAGGCTGAGCTCGTAGAGGATGCCTCCGCCGGCCTCTTCCGGGCGCAGGATCACGAAGCGCAGCTGGTGCGTCTTGCCGTCCTCGGTGATGTTGAACCAGTTGCGCTCGAACCCCTCGGCGGGGACGGGGTTGGTGATGGAGACGACGTACTTCGCGGTGCCCTTGGTGTGCCCCTCGAAGCCGCCGAGGACGGTCATCACGTCGGCGTTGCCGCTCGTCATGGCGACCTTGAGCGACGCGCTCTTGAGCAGCGTCACGCCGTCCATGTCGACGTATCCCTGACTCGCGTTCTGTCCCATGGATCAGGCCTCCGGCTGCTGCTGGTAGATGGTGCCGTCCGCGATGTCGAAGTCCTGCGGGGGCACCGAGGGGAAGCTCCAGTCGACCCGGCGCGGGTTCGACGGGTTGATGACGCAGGTGATCTGCGCGCGCAGGGCGTCGACGTCGCGCAGGATCCCCCGGCGCTCCATGGTCTTGCAGAGCTGGTAGATGCGCGTCCCCACGCTCGACGGGCTGGTCGTGCGCGGCACGAGCGAGGGGCGTCCCGAGGCCTGGTCAGCGACGAGGCTGAAGCCCCGGTAGGTACGGTGCAGGTCCTCGACGACGACCGCGCGGGCGTGGTCGGCGACCGTGACGTCCTTGGTCTTGTAGACCGCGAAGTTCGGGGTGCCGGAGACCAGCGACCGGGTGCAGATGGACGACACGAGCACCATGCGCCCGGGGCGCGAGGGCGACGCTGCGAGGGGCGTCACGCCGGCGTTGAGCGCCAGCTCGATCTCGGTCCCGTCCATCGCGTCGTTGAGGTCGCGCGGGGCGCGCAGCACGAGCTCGAGGCCGTTGAGGTTGCACGCGGGGTTGGCGGCCTCGCCCTCGATCACGCCACCGAGCTGCCCGTCGCCGAAGATCCGGGCGACGGCGATGCTCGCGGCGATCTCCAGCGGGAGGTCGTCCGAGCCGGGGTTCGTCGGCCACTGCGCGCGGGCGGCGTTGAGCGCCTGCGAGTCGGTGATGCTCGTCGCGTAGGCGGCGAGGCTCCCGAACTCCACCTGCTGGGGGTACTGCGCCGACTCGGAGAGGGCGTCCACGTGCGCCGTGAGGCGGGCGTGGTTGGCGCTCGCGGAGCCCGACACGCGGTAGGCGCCCATGCAGATGCGGTCGAAGGACTGCGACGCGATCGCCGCCAGGAGCGCCGTGACGTCGTCGTCGACGGCGCCGTTGGTGAAGCGGTAGACGCCCCCGTCGACCGCGCCGCCGGACAGGGTGATGGTGAGCCCGCCGACCGTCGTCGCCGTGGTGTCGAGGATCTCGATCGTGTCGGTACTGGTGAGCAGCGCCGCGCGCAGGGTGAGGCTGTTGCCGCGGGGCCCGGCGCACTTCGCGCTGATGGTCACCGCGCCCGTCGCGTAGACGTTGACCGCCGTGACGGGCCAGTCGCGCTGGGCGTTGATCGCCCGGGCGACGGCGAGGCCGATCGTCGCGACGGTGTCCGAGGTGGTGTAGGCGACCTCGATCGACCGGCCCGCCACCGTGACGCGCAGGGTGCCCGCGGCGGTGATGGCGGAGGAGATGGTCGGCGTGAGCACCGCCGAGGCCTTCACCGGCGACGAGCCGTAGGTCACCGGGGCGATCCACACCTCGGCGGAGCGGTCCTGCGCGAGGGCCGTGATCACCCCGCGGTGCAGTTCGGACCCCTGACCCGTGAGCGCCTTGGCGTGGTCGGCGCTGGTGACGCGCGTCGCGCGGTCGAGCACCGCGGTACCGGCGGCCGTGGTCACGACCTCGGTCCCGCTCGCCGCGAGGTTCATGGTGGTCGTGATCGCGGTGGTGATCATCGAGCCGATGAGCAGGATGCGCCTGGCGGCCGAGCCGGGCGCCGAGCCCGACGTGCCGAAGATGACGCTGCCGCGGACCTGCGGGGTCTTGGTGGAGGGAGGGAGGCTCACTGGTCACGCTCCGTGCGGTTGACGAGAGGGTCGGCGGCGACGCCGCGCTGGATCACGAGCGGCTCGTCCGTCGTGACGACGCGGGACGCCTGGGACGCCTGGGGCGCCTCGGGCTCGGGCGCGGGGTCGACGAGCGACGTCGCGGCCTCGCTGGCGTCGGGCGAGGGCACCTCGGCGAGCTCCCGGCGGCCGATGGCGCGGCGGACGTAGGTGGTGTCGGCGACGCGCTCGGCCTCGGGCTGGCCGCTGGCGGCGCGTCCCATGGCGCGGCCGTGGTGCGCGCGCCCGGTCTCGTCGACGTACGGCACCGTGCCGTCGCTCAGGGCGATGACGCAGATGAACTTCATGGTGGGTCTCGCAGCGGGTGGGAGGGTCAGTCGGTGAGGTCGATGGTCGACGGGTCGAGGTCGGTCGCGCCCTCGGGGCCGTTCTCGCCAGTCATCGTCTCGAAGGGCTCGGCGTCGGGCTCGAGCGCGGTCTCGTTGGCCGTGGTGTCGAGCGCGAGCTGCGCGCTGAAGCGCACGACGGAGACGTAGGAGGCCCGGCGCGCCGTGATCCACGGGGCGCTCTCCTCCCAGGTGATGCCGCCGCCGTCGTACAGGCCTGCGATCCGGAGCTCAGCGAGCGCCCCCTCGACGGCATCGATCCCCACGAGGGCGGTGTCCATCGCCCAGGCGTCGCCGCGCGGGTCGGTGACGGCGACGTACACCCGCCACTGGACCTGGCGGATGACCTCGCCCTCCTGGAGGATCGTGCGGATCCGGCTGCCGTTGGCGCCCACCGGGCGGGTGCCCTCCCACGCCAGCAGCATCGCGGGCACCTGCTTCAGGTGGGTGAGCGCCAGGCCGTTCTCGCGGGCGTCGGACAGCGAGCGCGAGACCTCCCCGGCGAAGTGGTGCAGCGACCGGAAGGGCTGCAGCTCGGAGGTGGTCTGCATCGCGGGCGAGTACACGCCACCGACCTCGTCGGGCGTCGCGCCCGTCACGGTGTAGCCCGCGACGAGGCCGGCGAGGCGCGTCCAGATGGCGCGCTTGAGGGCGTTGGGGGTCATCGGAGTCCCGAGCGGAAGACGGCGTTCTCGACCGCGTCGTCGCGGCGGCGGTCGATCTCGTCGCTGCGCAGGACGAACGCGGTCCCGAGGTACTCCGACCACGCCTCGACGTAGGACGCGTACGGCATCACGGCCTCGGCGCCGCCCGCGAGCGTGCCATCCGTCGCGCGGCCGGTGACGCGCAACCCGCGGATCGAGTCCTCCAGGTCGCCCGTCTGGTTCTGGAACGAGTGGGAGGCGCGGGCCTCCTCGGCGATCGCGCGGCCCGAGAGACGCATCGCCTCGTTCATCTCGGCGTCGAGGTAGCGCAGGAAGCTGCGGGCCTCCTCCTCGAGCCCGTTGAGGTCCAGGCGGAACTCGATCACGGGCGTCACCGCAGGGGCCTCCGGCGCGGCGACGAGGCGACGGCGGCGCCACCGTGCACGGCCTCGCCGTCGTCCTCCTCGCTGACGGTGCCGAGCGTCCCCTGGGGGGTGAGCTGGCCGAGCGTGCAGCGCTCCAGCCATCGGAGCGCGGCCTCGAAGCGCTCCTTCAGGATCTTGTCCGAGGAGTCGATGTTGTACCCGCGGACGCTCAGCAGCTCGTACGCGGCCATCGCCGCGACGTGCGCGCGGAGCGAGCGCGACCAGGTGGTGAGCGGCAGCGGGAAGCGCTCGCGCAGGTAGTCGTCCGCCACGGCCGACATGCTCTCGAGCACCTCGTCCTGCTCGGTCGTGCTGATCTGCGCGAGGATCAGTGCGTTCGCGCCGTGCCGCGCGAGGTCCGTGCGGTCGGCGTAGACCGCCACGGCTCAGCCCCCGACGGCTTCGCCGTCGAAGGAGAGCGTGAACGTCGGCGTGTTGGTGCCGCCGAGCGCGACGTCGAAGCGCACCCACCGGTCGACCGCGAAGGCCTTGCGCTGCGCGCCCGCCGCGGTGAGCTGCGTGAAGGTGCCCGCGGCGTAGAACGTCCCGCCGGGCGTGTCGCAGGTCATCACGGTGACGTCGCAGGTGGGGTTGGTGCCCGTGCGCGACGCGCAGGTCTGCGTCACGCGCAGGACGCCGCACTCGCCCACGTAGAGCGAGTCGGTCGAGCCGTTCGCGGCGAAGGCCGCGGCGGGGATCTCGACCTTGCGGCGCGAGACCACCTGCGTCTCGGTGGGGTCGATGGCGGGCAGGCGGGGGGCAATGCGGTTGGCCATGGGTCAGTCGTCCTCAGCTGGGAACCCCAGCGCGCGCAGCAGTTGTTCGGTGTCGGTGTCGTCGTCCAGGTCGGCCTCGACGCGCTCGATGTCGTCGAGTTCGCGCGCCGCGTCGTCGCGGTCGTCCGCGTCAGGCGCGGGGAGGTCCTCGGTGCACGCGTAGCCCGCCGCGACGAGCGACGCGCGCCAGGGGAAGCCGGCCGGGATGGGGGTCCCGGCCGTGGCGTTGCGCTGGCCCAGGATCACCGACGCGTGCGCCGGGAGGCCCTGGGCCAGCGCCGCCTGGCGCCGCCGCTCGTCGTAGCGTCGAGAGTGCACGCCGCGCCGCTCAGTTGTGCTCGACGAGGCCGACGCCCGCGCGGGTGCCCATGTCGAGGCGCTTGTAGGCGTGGCACACGCTCAGGAGCTCGAGCGCGGTGACCTTGCTCGACCGGCGCGGGTCGACCAGCTCGTCGACGTTGCCGAAGTTGTTGTGCCAGAAGATCGCCGCGCCGCGCTTGGCGGTCATGGTCGTGAACTTCGCCCGCGAGGTGTAGACGTTGTCCACGGCGTAGGTGCCCGCGGCGAAGGTGAACACGAGGCCGATCGTGTCCGAGAGGTCGACGATGCCGTCCGAGGCGGGGATCACCTGCGCGGAGAGCACCCAGGTGTTGCCCCCGTCGGTGGAGAAGCGCGCCTGCGCGGTGCCGCGCGCGCCGAGCGTGGTGATCTCGACGCGGATCTGGTCGTACATCCCGCGCGGCGAGCCGGTGATGGTGAGCACCGGCGGCGTCGTGCCGGCGCTCACGACGGTGTAGGTCACCGGCATGAGGTCGGAGCTGTAGACCGAGCCCACGCTCTCGAAGACGATGAGGCCCGTCTCGTCGTTGCGCGACACCACCGGCAGCAGGCGGCGGCCGTCGCCGTCCTTGAGGGACAGCATCCGGTTGACGGTCTGCGAGTGCGCGATGGTCCCGACGATGCCGCGGGTCTCGTCGCCGAAGATCGACCGGGCGTAGAGGTGCGCGTCGACGTCGTAGTAGACCGGCGAGGTGGCCGAGTGGACCGAGCGCTTGAGCGCGGGCTGCGAGGTGCCGAGCGCGACGAGGGCGGTGATGCTCTTGCGCTCGACGTAGTCGCCGACCGAGTCGATCATCATCCGCTGCCCCTCCTCGAGGGGGTTGGCGTAGCCGCGCAGCACGCGCGCCATGTTGGTGAGGGAGAAGGCCTTGCCCGCGCGGACGACGGTGCTGGTCTCGGCCGTCGAGGAGATCTGGTCGACGTCGATCTCGGCGTTCTCGGCGTACTCCGCCATGCGGCCGAGCGAGGCCATGTAGGGGACGGTGACGGTCTCGCCGACGTACTTGTCGGCGGGGAGCGAGCTGTTGATCGCGACGATCCCGAGCGAGCCCACGAGGCGCATGCCGGGCAGGCGCGCCTTGACGGCCTCGATGAGGACCTGGGGGGAGACGGAGAACTGCGACGTCGTGGTGGTGCCGGTGGACATGGAGCGATCCCCTTGTGGGTGATGGCGCACGCGGCGCCGGGTTCAGTGCGGGCGGAGGAAGGGAGCGGGAAGGCGGTCGGAGGCGCGGACGGGAGCGAGGCGGCGGGCGCGCCGGTGAGGGGCGCCCGCGGACGGTCAGGCGGAGGGGCGACCGGAGGCGATCCACTCGCCCATGAGCCGGTCGGCGAGCTCGGGCGCGGCGATGGCGAGCTCGTTGCGCTCGTCCCAGGTGAGCGCCGCGTAGCCCTTCTGCACGAGCGCGCTCACGCGCGCCGAGGCGCCGGGGACGGTCGCGGGCGCCGCGGGGGCGCGCAGCTCCTTGTGCTCGGGGGCGAGCGCGGGGATCACGGAGCGGCGCGCGAGGTTGCCCTCGAGCACGCCGATCGTGCACTCGCCCTTGGCGAAGTCCGCGCGCCACTGCTCGGCCTCGGCCGGGGTGAGCTTGCCGGCGTCCTCGCCGACCTTCACCGCGGCGTGGAACGCGTCGACCCGGGCCTTGGCCTCGGCGTCCTTCGCGTCCTTCGCGATCTTCTCCTTCAGCACGCGGAGCTCGGCCTCGGCGGTCTGGCCCCTGGCGGCCAGGTCGAAGGTCGCCGAGAGGGCGCCGAGCTGGCGGTCGGGGTCGGTCTCGCCGGTCTTGGCGGCGAGCAGGGCGTTGAGGGCGGCGAGCTGCTGTTCGTTCATGGTGGTCTTCCTCGTGGGGGTCTGGGCAGACGCGGACCCACGGGGCCCGCTGGGGTTGCTGGGGTTGCTGGAGGTCTTCGTCGCCGCGAGCTCCGCGAGGAGCGCGGCGCGCGTGGAGACGCGGTCGGCGAGCTTCTCGGCGACTGCCGCGGCCCCGAAGCGCAGCCCGCCGTCGAGGGCGAGCGCGGCCTCGGGGGTGAGCGCGGGGCGGCTGAGGGCGATCTCCCGCACGAAGGCGCTGGCCATCGCCATCACCCGCTCGCGCCGGCGCGCCTCGGCCTCGTCGCTGATCGCGACGAAGGGGTGGCCGTCGGTCTTCTCGGTGCCGGAGGCGATGACGCGCACGTCGATCCCCTCCTTCTTCGCCTCGCCGAGGTAGCTGCGCATCGTGTCGATCACGCCGATGGAGCCCACGCCCGCGAGCTCTTCGACCACGACCTCGTCGCAGGTGGACGCGAGGCCGTAGGCCGCCGAGTACGCGGCGCCGCCGACCCAGGCGACGGTGCGCTTGCCGCCCGCGGCGCGGGCCGCGCGCAGGGCGCGCATGCCGTCGAAGAGGCCCGCGACGGTGCCGCCGGGGCTGTCGAAGTCGAACATCACGGCGCGCACGGCGCCGTTGGCCTGGGCGTGGGCGGCGCGCTTCGCGATCGCCTCGTAGCTGTCCCACCACGACCACTCGCAGTTGGAGAGGGCGCCGCGCACGCGCACCACGGCGACGCCGTCGACCACCTTGTAGCCCTCGTCGGCCGCGCCGCCGTCGGCGCCCGGGAGGCTGTAGGCGAGCTCCCCGACGAGGAGCGAGCGCGCGGCGTCGGCGGAGAGCGCGAGGGCGTCGGCGTTGCGCCACGAGGCGCGGGCGCGCTCGAGGTGCTCGGGCATCGGTGCGGTGGGGAGCGTCATGCGGCCTCGCGTTCGGGCTGGGTGCGGGTGGGGGCGGGCTTGGGGAGCGCGCGGAGCGGGACGCCGGCCTTCTGGTAGAGGGCCTCGCGGTCGACGGCGAAGCCCTCGGGCACGGTGCGCTCGGCGGCCTCGATGCCCTCGGCCAGGGCCTTCATCGCGTCGCCCAGGGCCTTGGCGTCGGCGGCGGCCTCGACCTTCCAGGCGGGCCACGGGGCGACTGCCTCCGCGCGGAAGTTCCAGAGCGCCCAGAAGGAGAGCAGCTGGAAGTGCAGCGTCGTCGACAGCACCTCGGCGTAGGCCCGGCGCAGGTAGTCGGCGACGTCGGCGTGCACCTTCGCCGCCGCGAAGCTCCCGCCCTTCACCTCGGTGGTGAGGTTCTGGCCGAGGATGCCGACCGAGATGCCGGTGTTGGAGAGCTCGATCTGTTTCTCGAAGGTCTCGTAGTTCTTCGCCTGCGACTCGACGAGCTTCATGTCGAGCCCGCGCGGGAGCACGAGCGCGGCGTCGCGCCCGAGGCCCTTCAGCTGCTCGGAGAGGTGCTTGCGCTGCCGGGCCGAGAGGTCGTCGCGGCCGGCAGGGCCCTGGCGCGCGGCGTCGGTCGAGAACGCCACGAGCACGCCCTGCGCCTTGACCTCGCTGTGGCGCATCCAGTCTTCGCGGGCGTAGCGCTTCAGGAGCCACCAGCGGGCGAGGACGCGGTAGATGCCGCGCTCCCACGGCCGGTGCGCCCCGTGGGGGGTGAGCACGAGCCAGCGGCCGTCGGCCTCGACCGGGACCTCGCCGGCGTTGGCGGTGGTGATCATCCACCGCTGCGTGGCGTCGTCCCAGCGGAGCCAGCGCGGGTCCCAGGGCTCCACCTTGAGCAGCAGTCGCCCCGAGGCGCCGACGTAGGGGGTGAGCTTCGCGACGGCGACCCCGAGCAGCACGCCCCAGAGCAGCAGCTGCGCGAGCGTGGCCTCGTCGGCCATCGAGAGCCAGTCCTCCTCGGCCTCGAGGGCCCGCACGGCGCGGTGCTTCTGGCGACCCGCACCGGCTTCCCAGGAGAGCGGCAGGCCCAGCAGCCCGCGGGTGAGGGTCGCGAGGTTGGAGGCGATGCGCTCGTCGGCGAGCAGTGCGTGGCAGAGCTCGGCGGCCTGGCGCAGGTTGCCCGAGGCGGCGAGCTGCTCGGCGGCCATGATGCCGTCGGCGTCCCAGTCGATCCAGTTGCGCCCCGAGGGCTCGCGGATGACGTCGTCGCGCTCGCCCTGGCCGCCGCGCCCGCCGGGTCGGTGCGTCGTCACCGCCGGCCGCGGGGCCGCGGGGAGCGCGCGCGTCGAGGCGGCCGCGACGGCGCCGCCGAACCCGAGGGCCCGCGCGGCGCGTCGCCACCCGGCGCGGAGGATGTCGGCGAGGTTGGGCATCGTGGGGTCGGGTCGGGTCAGCGGCGGCGCTTCACGCGGAAGACGGTGAGCTCCTCGTCGGGGACCTCGCCCCCGCCCGAGTAGATCGAGAGCATCGCGGAGTCCGCGCGGTCGGGGCTGCGGTTGGGCCGCAGACGCTTCCGGATCTCGTCCTTCGACTCGACCTGGAGGCGGTTGCGCCCGTCGGTGCGGTACTTCGGCGCGACGATCTCGCTCTGCAGCTTCGACTCGTCGGGGATCGCGCCGCCGTGCTTCAGCCACCGCTTGAACGCGAAGTGCAGCTCCGCGCGGAGGTTGACGAAGTTCTCCGAGTCCCCGGCGGCGGTGGAGGTGTTGACCGCCACGGCCTCGCAGTCGGAGCGTCGCGCCAGGGCGTCGTAGGCGCTCGCGCCGAGGCCGTTGGCGTCGACGATGACCTTCGGGAGCTCACCCTCTCGCAGGTGGCCCGCGTCGGCGAGCGCCACCATGAGGAAGGCGGCGGTGTCGGGCCCGTCGCCCTGCGGCAGGGCGATCTGCGGGTAGACGCGCCGGCCGCGGCGCGGCGTCGCGATCGTCTCGTCGTCGCCGAAGCGCGCGACGTCGAGGCCCACGTGCAGGCGCTCGTCGGCGTCCTCGTACTCCTCGTCGCGCCCCCGCTCGATCGCGTCGAGCACGAGGCCGAGGCCGATGACCGCGTCCGTCGCCTGCGCCGCGAAGCGCCCGCGGATACGCACGTCGAAGAGCGGCGAGTCCTCGCCCCACTCCTCGCGCTTCTCCTCGACCCAGGCCTTCGTCGCGAGCCCCGGGATGGGCGGCTCGACGGCGGCGGCCTCCTCGGAGCTGATCTCGAGCGCCTTGTAGAAGCGGCGCTTGCCGTGGTGGCTCTCGTAGAACTCCCCGCTCTGCTGCGTCGGGTTCGAGGCGAGCACCACCTTGGCGCCGCCCGCGCGGTTGCCCTCGATGGCCTCGAAGATGTCGTCGAGGATGCCGCTCGCCTCGTCGAGGAGGAAGAGCAGGTGCGCCCCGGAGGTGCCGGCGGCCTTCTCGGGGTCGCGCGCCGTGAACCCGAAGAGCTCGCGCCCGTCGTCCCACTGCACGCCCGTCTCGGGGTCGAGCGCGGGCTCGGGGCCGAGGTCGTAGCCGCGCTCGCGGGCCCGGCGCCAGAGGGCGCGGACCTCGCGCCAGAGGATCTTCTTGACCTGGCGCGCCGAGGCGCTCGACATCGCGCAGCGCGCGCCCGGCCGGGCCTCGGGGTCGGCGGTCCACCACCAGCCGAGCACCCCGAAGGAGGTGCTCTTGCCGGTCTTGTGGCCCGAGCTGCAGGTGACGCGGTTGAAGTCGCGGACCGCGTCGAGGAGCTCGCCCTGCTTGCGCCAGATGCGCAGGCCGAACACCTCCTCGGCGAAGACCCGCGGGTCGGCGAGGGCCTCGGGCGACGGCGTGCGGCCCGACGAGAGCGCGGCCTCGTGCGCGTCGAGGGCCGCGCTGATCTCAGCCCGCTTCGCCGGGCTCAGTCTCTCCAGCTGCGTCGGCGTCAGGGCCGCCAGCCGCCTCAGCAGCGAGGGCGGCAAGACGGCTGTGCAGGGCGTTGACTTGAATGGGACCGCCATGGGCGCCCGTCACTTCGCTGCGGCTGGGCGGCAGCGAGCCGTCCGCGCGCTTCTTCGCCACCTCGGCGTCGGCCCGCAGCTTCCGCAGCCGCGCGCGGCGCTCCGGCGCCTCGGCGCGGAACTCAAGGAGGAAGGCCGCGGCGCGCCAGTCGCCGATCCGCGGAGGGATCGCGGGCCGGGTCTTCGTCTTGGTCTTGCCGGGCGCGTCCTCGGCCTGCCGACGCACGAGGCCCAGCAGGGCGACGTTGCTCTCCGCCACGGCCTGGTCGATGTCGCGCGCCAGCGGCGCGAAGCGCGCGTCGCCGTCCTTGTTTGCGGGGTCCTCGACAGCGAGGCGGCCCATGCGCAGCCATCGGCAGAAGGAGGGCCACTCGGCGCCCGCGTAGCCCACCGCATCACGCAAGGGGGCGCCGCGGCGCAGGGCGTCGACGATGCGGCGGTGGACGGCCGGGGTGTACGTGAGCAGGCGGGCCATGCGGCCTCCGGGAGGTCAGTCGGCGGGAGGCGGCGCCGGCGGCGCGGCGTCTGCCTCGACGTCGGCGGCGGTCTGGTCGGCGAGCTGCATCGCGGCGGAGAGCCACCGCTCGTGGTTGACGCCGACGCCCTTGCCCGCGGCGTGCATCGTGAGGAGCGCGGTCGTCTCGAGCGCGCGGCGGGTGCGGCGCAGGTCGCGGTCGGGCGACGAGGTGCGCGCGCCCCGGTCGAGGGTGTGGTGCAGCTCGTCCACCTCGCGGGAGAGCGCCTCGACGCGCTTCGAGGCGTCGTCGCGCTGCCCCTGGAACTCGTCGCGCTGGGCCTCGACCGCGACGAGCTTCGACTCCACCTCGCGCACCCGGAAGCGGGCGCCCTCGTTGTCGCGCTCGCGCTGCTCGGCCGCGGCGAGCAGCCGGGCGATGTCGGCCGCGCGGGACGCGGCCTCGGCCTCCAGCTCGCCCACGCGGGCCGCAAGGGAGCCGTTGCTCTCTTCGAGCTCGCGGATGGTCGCGTCGCGCGGGTCGGCGTTCGCCTCGGCCGGGGCCTTGGAGTCGTTGATCTTCGCCATCGTCGGTGTCCTCGGTCAGTCGGCCGCGGGGGCGGCGAGGTCGGGCCAGACCCGCGCGACGTACGCCGGGTCGATGCGCATGTGCCCGCCGGGCGTGAGCGCGTGCGGGATGTCCCCGGCGCGACAGGCGCGCCAGAGGGTCACGCGCGACATCGCGCCGGGGCGCCCCTTGAGGGCGTCGGCGAGCTGCTGGGGCGTCCAGCTGCGGGCGGGCGGTGCGCTCATGGGTAGGGTTGCCGCAGTGCCGCTCCGGCGACCCGCGGGCGCGCTGCCCACGGACCTTCGCGGCGTGCTCCCTGCGGCGCGGAGCTGGGGTCGTGCGCAACGCGCATCGGAGCCCCTCCCGGGTTGGGGGAAGCGTCTCGTTGGAGAGGCGGAAACGCCTGGGTGTTGGCCGGATCTTGTCCAGCCGAGTCCCCTCAAGGCAAGCCACACCCCTCCCAACTGGTTCGACGGTAGCTTGAACAGATTGGCCCCGTCAAGCGCTCCAGGCGACGTGTTTCCATGTCTTCCCCTGGGCGATCTGGTTCACCGTCGTTTTGCACACACCGAACTGCACCGCGATGGCCCCGCGCGGGAGCTCGCCGGCTTCGAGCTGACGGCGGATCGCGACCACCGCCGAGACGGTGAGCTTGTGGAGCATGTGCGACTCGCCGTGCGGCAGTTGCGGCCCATCCCCGCCGCCGCGGGCCTGGCGGTTCTTGGCGACCTTGTCCGACACGTTCTCCGCGTCAGTGCCGAGGAAGAGGTGCGCTGGGTTCACGCAGCGCGGGTTGTCGCAGCGGTGCAGAACGCCGAGATCCGCCGGGATCGCGCCGCGGTGGAGTTCCCAGGAGAGTCGATGAGCACGTGCGTGCGACCACTGCCCGTCGCGCTTCACACGCAGGCGCCCATAGCCATCGGTCCCCGCCGCAGCGGTCCAGAGCCAGCACTCGTCGGGTCCGGCGCGCCGGACCTTCGCCCAAAAACGAGCAGATTCACTCGGCATGACGTTGGCTCCTCACGGCAGCGGCACCTTGGGCGCCGCGTACAGCCGGAGGAAGCGCGCCTCGCGGGTGAGCCGGGGCGGCGGGTCCAGCAGTGGCGCGAGGGCCCGGTCGCGCATCCCGCGCAGCTGTGCGGCGTCGCGCACCACCACGCGCAGCTCCATCGGCACGTAGTCAGACCCCCGCAGCGCGCGGCGCACGCGAGCCAGGTCCTGCCAGCGGATCGCCCGGCCCTCGCCGCGGTCCAGCGTGATGCGCAGGACGTCGTCGAAGGGCTCCCGGAGGGCCTCGATCTCGACGTCGTAGGGGAGCGCGCGGCGGATCTCCGCGAATACCGACTCGTCGCGGGTCCACGGGAAGGGCGCGTCGCGCTCGATCCGCGCGAACATCGCCTCGACGTCGACCCCCATCCCCGGCGGCAGCACGCGCGCGACGTCCTCCACGCTGGCGTACGAGGTCGGCGGGCGCGGCTGCCCCATCGCGCGCAGGCGCCCCATCGCGCGCCGCTCCATCTGCTCAACCATCGATGCGGCGATCCCGTCGAGCGGGCCGCGGTTGCGCAGCACCTCCGCGACGGCGAGCTCGGCAGTCGTGCGACGCACTGCCTCGACGTTCCACGGCATGTCGTCGAAGTCCCTGCGGAGTTGCTCCTGCGGGACGGGCCGCACCTGCATGCGCGAGGTCGGGCTCGCGGAGTACTCGACCGCATCGTCGCGCATCGCCGCATCGACGACGGTCGACGCCAGTGCCTCCATCTTCGGCGTCGCGCGGCTCACCATGCCGGTGCGCCCGCCCGAGCGTCGCACTCTCGGCGGGGGCGCCGAAGGCTCGGCGTAGCGCCAGCGGAACGACTCGCGCCCGCGGTCGACGACGCGAACCCTCTCCAGCATCAGCGTGGCGACGGAGGCGGGCGCCGAGGGCAGCGCGAAGCCGCCCGTCTCCAGCCCCAGGCGCGGTATCGACGGGAACACCGGGATGCTGAGGAACGGACTCGCCACCGTCTCGGGATCGGGCACCGTGAACCGCCCGGCGACCGCGCCGAGCGCGCGTCGCAGCGGCTCCACCGACTCGGGCGTCAGGAACTCCTCGCCGATCATCGCGCGCCCATCCTACCGCGCACATCGTCGAAGGCGTGGAGCAGCTCGCCGCTGGGCAGCACGAGCACCATCGCCGGGAGCCCGGTCGTCTCCGCCCGCCGCGTGGCCGCCTGCTGCGCGCACTGCTCCGCCTCGAGCGCGGCGAGGACAGCCTCCACCTGGGCGTCCGTCACCTGGTCGGCCGGACCCTCCGGCCACGCCATCGGCGCCGTCACCGGGAGTTCCGCCATCGCGCTCATCTCGGCCGCGTGACGCAGGAGCCGAGCATGGGCATCCCGCAGCGTCTCGGGGAGCGGCCGGCCGCCGGCGACGTGCTGGTGCAGTGCCGCGTAGAGGTCGGGGCTGTAGGCCGCCGCGTCGAGCAGGGGCCGGGGGATCGCCCGGGCCCGCGTGTTCTCGTCGTCGGTCATGACCCCTCGCTCCGCGCCAGCGACACGAGCTGCCATTGCCACCGCGCGCACTCGTTGAGCACCGACCCCAGGGCCGCCTCCCACTCGCTGCGGTAGGCCAGCGGGAGCGGCGGGCGCACCTCCGGGGCCTCGACGCGGACCATCCACGCCCTGCCGTAGGTCTCTTCGTCAGCGCGACGCGCGAGCACCCGGACGACCGTCGGCCCGCCCTGCGCGACGACGGTCGCGAGGTAGAGCGCCGTCCACCCCTCGGCGCGCTCCGCATCGGTGAGCTGCCCCGGCTCGACCAGCGGGTGCACGAGCCCGCAGCGGCACGCTACGCGGGGGCCCGGGGCGTCGTAGCAGTAGGTCCGATCGCTCACCGACCCGCCCCCCACGCATCCTCGGCCGCGCGCAGGATGCGCTCCCCCAGCGCGGCGACCTCCGCGTCGCGCACCGACGGCACCTTGAGCGCTTCCCACCGCGCGCGCTCGGCCCGCGGCGCGAACCCCAGCGCGAAGCCGCGCGCGACGGCCGCCGGGGCGGCGCCCGGCGCCCAGAGGTCCGCCATGCGCTCGGCGCCCCAGGCCGCGGCCTGGGCGTCGACGCTCGGGCCCTCGGCGCCACGCTGCTCGAGGTGGCGCACCCACCGCTCGCGGTCCTGCACCCCCGCGGCGAGTTCGTGCCGCACCGAGGGCGTGCCCGCCGTCGGGATGGGCGCGACGGCCGCGGGCTCGATCCGCGACATGTAGCCGACGACCGTGGGCCGCTCGGCGGCGGCCTCCCGCCACGCGTCCCGCTGTGTCCGGGAGGCGCACCCGAGCGCGACGGCCGTGACCTGTCGCGCGCGCTGCGCCGGGCCCCCGATGCGGCGCCCCTCGGCGTCGTGCAGCTCCACCACGCCGGCGTGCGCGGCCCAGAGCACCGCCGCGTGCCGCCCCTCGCCCGCGGCCACCATCGCCCGCAGGCGCTGCCACGCGCGCACCGCGGCGTTGACCTGGCGGCTCCGCTCGTCGAGGCGGTCGGGACGGCCGTCGAGCGCTGTCGCCGGGGTCTCGACGCGCACCCCGTCGCGCACGAGCGGGCCCGAGCGCGGCGAGAGGTCCGGCAGCCACCGGAGGAGGTTGGCGATGGCGCGGCCCGCGTCGTCGATGGACACGGGCTCCGGGGGCGGCGCGGGGAGCGTCACCCGGTGCGCGAGCGGGTCGGGCGACGATAGGCGCGCCGGGACCGGCGAGCGGCGAAGCCCGCGCGGCGCCGGCGGGAGCGCCGAGGCCCGGTCGAAGAGGTAGGTCTCGCCGCAGTGGCAGACGAGGGGCACCCGCCGCTCCTGCACGAGGCGGATGGTCGAGAGGCAGCACATGGGGAGGCTCTCGCGACCGTCGTCGCGCGCAGTAGCGTCGTCGGGGCACATCACTCGGGGTCTCCTGCGTGGTGAATGGGGAGGGAGCGGGGCGGGAGGTCGAGGGCCGGCGGCCCACAGACCGCGACGGACACGGCGGCGTCGGCGGTGCGCACGAGCTCGTCGAAGCCACGGAACGACTCGGACGGGGCCTCGGTGAGCGCGAGGTCCATGCCGAGCACCATGTCGACGCTGCGGGGCAGCACCAGCACCCCCGCGCGGAGCTGCGCGCGGAGCGCGGCGTAGAGCTGGTCGCGCTCGCCCGGCGGGAGGGACGGCTCGCACCGGGTGCGCGCGAAGTCGATCCCGGCGAACACCGGCGCCTCGAACCTGAACCCGAGGTTCGGCAGCAGCCGACACCACAGCGGCACCCGCAGCAGCGCGACCCGGCGCGCAGCCGCTCGCTGGTGGGCCTCGCGCACGCGCCGGCGCTCGCGGTTGATCGAGCGCGTGCGGCTCACCGGCCCCTCCCTTCGACCAGCCAGGACAGCTGCCGCGCGGGCGGGCGCATCGGCCGCGGCACGGGCTGGCGCCGCACGGGCGGCGGGCCCTGGTCGCGGATGACCGGACGGCGGGCGCGGGTCTCGTCGAAGTCGCCGAACGCCGCGGGGTCGGGGGCGTCGTAGCTCGTGCCGTTCACGGCCGCGTACAGGCGGATCTCGGCCTCGGCGGCGGCGCTGTCGACCTGCACCGTGAACGTCGCCGCGGTCGCAAGCGCCTCCCGCTCCTGAACCTCCCGAAGCGCCTTCTCCACGTCGTGGCGCGCGAGGGCAGCCGCGACGTCAAGCGTGCGGCCGTTGATGATGACGGTGATGCGACCCTGGTACTCCATCACCGCGGCCCTCCCTCCGGCGCGGGCGGCCACAGGAGCGGCACGCCCAGCGGCGTGCAGAGCGCGTACTCGTACCCGAGGCCCTCCCACCCGCTCACCGGGTACTCGTCGCCGTAGGTGTCGAGCGCACACAGACCGTGGTCGTTCAGCCACACGAAGTACCCGAGCCGCGGCTCCGGCTGGTCGGTCGACCGCGTCAGGATCAGCCGCGCGTGGCGTCCCTCGGTCGCTTCGGGCGTCGCGTCGAACTCGGCGCGTGTCGGTGGGGTGCTACGCCACTGCGGCGCCTGCCGGGCCGCGTCGACCTCCGCCCGGATGGCCTTCGCCGTCGTCTCGTTCGCGGGGTCCGCCCACGGGCTGCATCGCTCGGGCGCGGGGCCGCGGCGCACGTCGACGCCGACGCCGCCCGCCAGCTGGGCCGCGAACACCGGGCACCCCTCGGCGTGCCAGTTCTCCTCGATGGCCTCGGGCCTGGACCACCACACGGCCCCGCAGCCCGCGCACTGCACCGTCTGGTCGCAGGGCAGGAACGCCACCTCCGCGACGCCCGCGAGCAGCGCCCGCCGCCGCGCAACCTCTGCTTCCGCTGCCACGGCGCGGGCGCGCGTCTCGGCCGCCACCGCCGGGGCTTCGTGCCAGCTCTCGCAGTCGACCGCCGCGGCGAGGGCGGTGAGCAACGCCCGCAGCTCGCTGGCGCGCCCGAGGGCGGCCACCAGGTGCAGCGCGTGCGAGCCGCCGTCCTCCTCGCGGTCGATGGCGTCGGCGAGCTCGCGCCGGTGCTCCGGGTCCGTCGCGTGCGCGAGGGCGTCGCGGAGGGCGGCGAGGTCGAGGGCGCTCACGGGCACCCCGCGAGCATCTGCTCTACCGCCGCGACGACGCACCGCGGGTCGTGTGGGTCGTCGCCCTCGCATCCACACGCGCGGCAGACGGACCACCGCTCACCCGTTGCGGTGGGGTCCTCGCGCAGCGAGTAGGCCGCGGCGTTGAAGCGGCGAGCGAAGGCCGCGGTCGATGCCTCCGCCGCAGCGGCGCGGGCGTTGGCCTCGTCGCGCTCCCGGGCGACCTGCGCCGCGATGGCGTCGGCGATCCCCAGCGTGAGCACCGCCGCGTCGCGCGATGCGTCGTAGAAGCCGGGCGCGTCGGCCAGCTGCGCGGCGAGGGGGGTCGACGCGACCTCCGCCCGCCACCGGGTCCAGTCGACGCCCCGGAGCAGGGTCGTGGTGAGCTCCACCTGCGCGCGCCATCGGGAGGCCTCCGCGGCGATCAGCTCCGCGGTGGTCGATGCGCCTGGGGGGAGCAGCTCCTCGACCACCGTGCCGTGCCCCCGCGACCAGCTCGCCAGGGCCACCAGCGCGGCGGCTTGCGGCGTCGGGCCCAGCGCATCGTGCGGCGTGCCACCGTGGAAGCACGTCGTCCAGTGGTTCGCGCGCCAGGCCCACCCCTCGCGCGGGTCGAAGTACTCGATCAGGTCGAGGGTCATTGTCGCCCGCACGCCCGAGTCCTCGGCGCGCACCGCCGCGCGCCACACCTGGTGGCGCCCCGCTCGCTGCTCCTCCATCACGGCCGTCCCTCCCGCGCGCACCAGAGCGCCTCTTCGTCGTCGTAGCCCTTGCTCTCGGCGTACCTCGCCGCGAGGTCGTGGTGCCGCGCGCACACCGGCACGGTGCCGCCGTCGAGCGTCGGCCAGCGCCGCTCCCCGACGGCCGTACACCCGCCGACCACGCACCCCTCGACGGGTCGGGGGACCGCAGCGAGCGCAGCGCGGGCGACCCGCAGCACGTCGCGGAGGCGTCGGGACTCGCCGCGCCCGCAGTCGCGGGAGTCGGCCCGTCGCTCCGCCGCATCGGCGAGCGCCTCCAGGTCCTCGCGCTCGATGGTCACGGCCGTCACGGCGTCACCCGCGGCATCGCGCACGGCGCCCCGCGACCATCGAGCGGCCACCAGCGCGAGCCGGGCTCGTGCACGCCGCTCGGGTTGTCGGGCAGCTCAATCCACTTCCCCGACGGCATCGCACAGAACACACGGCCGTCGGGCAGATGCCGCAGCACCACCACCGAGGAGCACTCGGCGCCGCTGGCGAGGTTGGGCGCTCGCACGAGCCAGCGCCCAGCGGTCGGGTCGCCGCCCCAGGGATGCGCTGCAGCGTGTGCGACGATCTCCTCGACGGATGGCGGCTTCTCGCGACCAGCTAGGATCGCCCGCAGTTCCGCGGCCTCGTCGGTGATGCGCTCCACCTCGTCGAGCAGCCGGGGGACGTCCTCACGGGCCGCGGCCACGAACACGCGGTTGGCGGTGTGCGGGTAGTGGGTGTTCGCGTTGAACACGCACCGCTCCCCCACGGAGGGGCCGCCGAGGGCGTCGGGGTCGGGCGCCCACACCTTCCCCTCGTGCTCCACCGTCCCGGCGCGCCACGGACCCCGGTCCGCCGCGTCCACCCGCGCCCGCATCGCCCGCCGCTCGTCGTCCGTGATCATCGACACGTCCCTCCGCTCTCCCGCGCCTCGCTGCGGAACCGCGCCACCAGCGGCGAGCGGTTCTCCCCGTCGATCAGCCCGCGCTTGCGCAGGACGGCCTCCCAGCGCTCGTACCCGGCCTCGGTGAAGCGGTTCTCCGAGGCGTCGTACCCGCGCATCCCGTCGTGCCCCAGCGTCGCGGACTCGGCCGCGTCCCCGTCGAGCAGGTCCCACGCCAGGAAGATCGTCAGGACGGCCGCGGCGGTCTCCTCCGCCCGGGCGTGGCGGGTCGACACCAGCACCCGGGACGGGGCCTCGCGGCGATGCACCTGGGGCGCCGCGCCCAAGCCGAAGTTCGTCCGCCGCTTCCGCCAGGTCGGGGCCACGAGCCAGTGCGCCACGTCGTGCAGCGCCATCCACGGGCGCAGGGCGTCGCAGAGCGCGGCGACCACCCCGCCGCGGTAGGCGTGGCCCCCGGGCACGAGCAGGAGGTCCCAGCGCACCGAGAGACCCAGCCACGCAGCGAAGGCTCCGACGCGCGCCCGGTACCCGGCCGTCGCCTCGAAGACCGCGGGGATGTCCGCCACGGCGACGTGCGCGAGGTCACCCGCGGAGGAGGCCGAGCCCCTCGTGCGCGCGCGCGGGAGGTGTCGTTTGCCCCGAGGGGGAGGCGCGGCGCGCGACCCGGCCCTCACGACGCGCCCGCTCCCTTCTCGGCCTGCGCGGCGAGCCCGGCCGCGGCCACCCGGTGCGCCCGCAGCGCGGCGTCCATCCTCTGCTCGCACGCCAGGGCCACGCGCGCGGGCATCCCGGGCGTCTGGCGAGCGACCTGCGCCAGCCGCCGCCACGCGCGGGCGGTCTCCAGGTGGAGGGTGGCCCGCCGCTGCATCACCCGCAGGGAGGCGCTCATCGGTCGCACCAGCAGGTGGCGCGCAGCTGCTCCCCGCCCGCGGGCTCCACCTGCACCTCGCACTGGGGCGGGCACACGAGCGTCGCCGGGACGGGCGTCGGCGCGCACCCCCGCGCCACGAGGGCCCCCACCAGGGCGGCGAGCACGCACCGGGCGATCACCGGGCGCCCCCGATCACCAGCCGCGCCCCGTAGGCCTCCACCGTGAGCTCCCGCCCCGCCCCCGTGCGCAGCGCCTCCAGCGCCCGCATCAGCACCCCGTCGAGCCCCGGGGTCCACGGCAGGCGCACCTCGGGCGGGTGGGCGGCGAGCAGCGGGGCGAGGTAGCAGCGCCAGAGGGCGTCGCGCGGGTCGAGCAGCGCCCGCGGGTCCACCTCCCACGGCGCGCAGGCCTCGGGGCCGATGCTCGGACTGTCGCCCCGGCGGGCGGTGGCCCACGGCACGAGCGCCCAGGGGATCACGAAGGTCCGCTGGCGCGTGCGGTCGACCGAGGTCCAGCGGTAGACCAGTGCGGCGACCCCGCCGGCGCGGGCGCAGGCGTCGAGGTCCGCCGCCTGGTGGTCTGGTAACTCGGCGCGGCGGAGGTTACCAGCGCGGCACTTGGCCTCGAGGGCGAGGGCGCGGCCGTCGAGGGTCTGGCCCTGGTAGTCCGCCGGGCCCGTGCCGACGATCACCACCTCGCCCGCGCCGATGCGCTTGTGCGGCGGGCCGACGTGGCGCATCCGAGCGACGAGGCCCGCGGCGACGGCGGCCTCGTGGGCGGCGTCGAGCCACGCCTCGAAGGCGTCCCCGCGGCGGTGGGCGGCGGCGCCGATGGCGGCGTGGTTGCGGGGGCGGCGGGGGGCGGCGCTCATCACGGCCCCGTCCCGTCGTAGTCGAGGCGGTAGCGCAGCCAGTCGCCCGCGGCTGTTCCTGCAATCGCGCTGACGAGCCCGCCGACCGCTGCCTTTGCCGCGGCCTCCGCGTCGAGCACCGACTGACCCGCGGCGCGCAGGAGCTCGCGGCGGGCCTCGCGGTCGGCGGGCTCGACGCACACTCGTGGTTCGGAGGTGGCGCGCACTGCGTCGTACGCCTCGTCGGCGCGCAGGTACGCCGCGAGCGTCTCCGCGGCCCGCTGAACGGCGGCAGCATGGGGCACGATCGCCCGCAGCCGCTCGCACTCCGCCCGCGCATCGGCGAGCTCCCGGCGCAGGGCGTCGGCGGCGATCACGGCGGCAGCAGCGCGGGCGTTGGCGTTGATCGCCGCACGCAGTTCCCACGCGCCGATGTGCACGGCGACGCTGCCGGTGACGACGTGCACCACCGCGTCATCGTCGAGCCCGGCGAGCGCCTCCCGCACGGCGACGAGGTCGACCGCGCCGCTCACGTCCCCTCCTGCCGCAGGTCGTCCCCGCCGAGCTCCACCCACCACTCGCACCCGCGGGCCTCCTGCGCCGCGAGCCGCGAGGCCAGCCGGTCGTCGACGTAGCGCGCGCGGAACGCCACCGCGTCGAGGTTGGTCACCACCACGGTGACCGCGCCGGGGCAGGTCGCGCAGTCGGTCCGCTCGCAGAGCAGCCCCGCGATGCGCGCTCCCGCCCGGTCGCCCTCCTCCAGCCCCGCCTCGTCGACGGCGAGCAGCTGCACTGCGCCGAGCAGGGCCCGGGGGCCCGTCTCCCACGAGGCGAGGGCGGCGACCTCCCGGGCCCGCACGAAGCGCGCGCGCCGGCTCCACCGGGTCACGAGCCGCGCCGCGGCGGTCGACTTCCCCACGCCGGGCGGGCCCGCGAGCACCACCACGAGCGGCTGGGGGAGGGCGCCGTGCTGCCGGGTCGCCGCCCGCCACGCGAGGGCGCGCTCGATCGCGACGAGGGCCATGGTCGGGCGCTCGACCCGCTCGGCGAGGGCGACGGCGCGCAGCTCCGGGTGCCGGGGCACACCGCGGTCGTCGGCGCGCAGCCCCAGCTCCCGGCGGATGCGGGCGGCCTCGAGGGCAGCGAGCTCGCCGCGTCGGGCCTCGATGTCGGGCGCAGCGAGGGCGTGCCGGGCGAGGGGCACCACCCGGTCGAGCACGGCGCCGAGGGCGGCCGCGTGGTCGCCGGGCGCGGGGTAGGGCGCCGGGGCGTAGGGCGCGAGCCGCAGGGTGTTGGGCTGCGGGGCGCTCGGCGCGGGGGCCGCCCGGGATTCCTCGGGCGCGTGGGTGCTGTGCGGCGGGGGCGCGTGGCCGTCGTCGGGCGGAATCATCGGGAGGCTCCTGCGGTGGCGGGGGCGGACGTGGGGGTCGGGAGCGCGGCGACGCGGGCGCGCGCCTCGGCGACGGTGAGGCCGGTCTGGGCGTGGAAGGCCGCGTCGCGGTCGCTGCCGTCGGTCGGCGCCTTCCAGCGCAGCCCGAGGCGGCCGGCGAGGGTGGCGTGCTCGAAGGCGCTGCGCGGGGCGGCGGGCTGCGGGCCCGAGGCGGCGCGGGCGGGGGCGAGTCGGGGCGCTGCAGCGTCCGGCGGCGGGCGACCCTTGGCGCTCCAATCCCGAGCCAGCGCCATCGCGCTGCGCAGCCCCGACGAGCACGCCCAGGTCAGCCCCAGCGTCGGGCAGTGGGCCATCGCGCCGGCCGCGAGCCACTCGCCGACGAGGGTCCACTCCGCCAGGGTCGGGTAGGCCTTCACCATCGCGACCAGCGGCACCGCGGTCTTCTTGTCGATGTCCCGGGCCTCGCCGCGGACGAACCGACCCGCCGACGGGGCGGCCAGCGCGTCGAGCGCCTCGCCGATGGTGAACGGCAGGGCCCGGGGCGGGGCGGCCTTCGCCGGCTTCGGGTCCGGCGCGCCGAGGTCGAGCAGGTTCGGCTGACGGGGCGCGCCGTCGGGGAGCGGGCTCGGCCCGCGACCGACGCCCCCGGCAGGGGAGGGGGGTGGTGAGGGAGTAAGAGGGAGAGGGGGAGCGGGGGAGAGGGAGGGAGGGGGGGCGGCAGGGGGGGCCGAACCCGTTACATCCGACGCCGTCGAACCCGTTACCGAACCGCTACCGACCGTAGAAACGCCAGCGTTTACAGTGGGTTCACCCGTTACAGCGCCCGTTACCGGGCCGTTTCCGACCGTCGCATCCGCCGCCCGGGCCCGGGTCCGTCGCACCCGCTCGGCCGCGCTCATCCCACCGCGGGCGCCCCGAGGCGACCCAACGAGCAGGCACACCCGCGCGGCTTCGACCCGCAGCAGGGCCGCGCTCTCCATCCGAGCGAGGAGGGGCGCGGCCTCGTCCCGCGAGCAGCCGAGCGCCGCCGCGGCCGCGGCCGCCCCGTCGAGCCCGTGCGCCGCGACGTCCCCGGCCGCGTCCATGAAGTCGAGCAGCATCCGGTAGACGCCGCGCAACTCCAGCGGGGCCGCGCGGAAGCGGAGGTCAGCCTGCAGGGCGCCGACGAGGGCAGGCGCCTTGGCGATGCGGTCACCCATAACCGCTACGCGACCTCCTCGACTTCGCCGCGGTTGATCGCCTCGATGTAGTCGCTGAGCTCAGGCTCCTCCCGGAACCACTCGCCGCTCACCCGAAGGTGCGCGAACTTCGCGTGCAACCGGCGTTCGTCCTCCATCGACCCACGGATCAACGCCCGGACGTACAGGCGGTCGGCGTTGGCGGTCTGGAGCGTCGCGACTCGCGTCTCGATATCGGTGGTCCAGCCGATCTTGATCCGCTCGCCGCCGACGGAGACGAAGTAGACCGCCGGCCCGTGCACGAGCGAGGCGACGTAGGGGAGCGGTACAGCGACGGTCTTCCACAGCTCGCGCGGGAAGAACCCCGCGGCGACCAGCTCGTGCTGAGCCCGGCGTCGCTCGCCTTCCGATAGCCCGCAGCGCTCACCGGTCTGGGTGACGTACTCACCGACCGGCCCGGTGGCCTGCTCGAGGAAACTGAGCTTGGCGCTGTTCGAGAGCGCCAGAAACCTCGGGTTCGTCCAGAGCCGCGAATCAATCGATCGCATGAAGACCTCCCGCCCGATGGCCGCACCGCGCGGCCCCGTCGGACGAATCGAAGGGTACTGGTCGGCTCGACGCCGCTGCCCTCCGCGGCCGGGGGATGCGGGCGCCCGCCGCGCGCAGGTCCCGAAGCGTCACCAGCCGGGCGACGGCGGTCGCGCGGGTCGCCCGTTCCCGCGCCAGCAGGAGCTGCGCGGCCTGGCGGTGGGCGGTGCAGAGCGAGACCAGCTCGGAGGCAGTGCCGGGTCGCACACGCGCCGCGGCCGCACCACACACCGGGCAGCGGCACGCCGCGGCGAGGGCCCGGCGCTCGGCCAGCGCGACGATCGCGGCCACGGCCTCGTCGACGAACAGCTCCGGGTGACGCGCCCGGTGGGTGTGCACGTCCTGGCGGCAGCGGGCGCAGAGCGGTCGTAGCGCCTCCGGGAGGCGGACGTTCCAGCGCGCGCTCGTGCCGTCGCACCCGGGGATCGGGCACGCCGCGTCCGGGTCGTAACGATCGAACATCCAGCCGTTCGCCGGGAGGTTCATCCGAAGAGCCCCCGTTGCTCGGCCGGCGCCGGGGCGACAGGCTTCGGGGCCTCGGGCTCCGCGCGGCGGGTCGGCGTACGGTCGGCGGCGAGCGCCGCGATGAACCGATGGCGCGGGTGCGCGGGCGGCGCGGCGGGGATCACCGCATCGAGCGGCACCCGGTGGTACGCGGCCAGCGCGGCGTCGCCGCGGGGGTGCCGGTGCAGGATCGCCCAGGCGTCGGCCCAGCGCTGCGCCTCGGCGCGCAGGGCCCCGGCGAGCCCGGGGTGCGTGTCCTCGATGAGCGCCGGGTCGGTGGCGGCGGGGCCGTCGAACACCACGCCCACGTGCAGGTACCAGTACTCCCGGGTCTCGCGCACCGAGCGCCCGCCCTCCTGCCAGGCGCAGTCCTCGAGCTGCTGCTCGCGCCGATGGGCGACGGCCACGAGGCCCGGCGTCGACGGCGCGAGGCGCACGCACACCGCGCGCAGCACCGCGCCGAGCACGTCGTCGGAGGCCGCGGCGAGGGAGGCGCTCGACAGGTGGGGCGTGCTCACGTCGGCGCGCCCCCCGCGTCGGCGGCGTCCGTCACCAGCGCCGCGTCGAGGTCGAAGAGCGTCGGCACCGCGGCCTGCCGCTCGGCAGCCTGGGTGTAGAAGACCATGTCGTCGAAGTAGCGCTCGGACAGCTCGTGCCCGCGGCCGCGCCGCCCGAGGGTCACCGCGCGCGAGGGCACGGTGCCGATGCCCGCGAACGGGTCGAACACCACGTCCCCAGGATTGGAGTACTGGCGGATGACCCGATCGACGATGTCGAACTGAAACGGGCACAAATGGAGCTCCCGCCCCTTCGCGGCCTGCGCCCCGTTGAGCGTCCGCATTCGCGTCACGTCGGTCCAGACGTGCTCCGACCACGACTGCGGCTGGAGCAGGGAGAAGTCGACGGGCAGGGCACCGCGCTCCTCGAGGGCCCGGTTGAGTGCGACGTGGTGCTCGTAGTCGTAGACCTCGGAGAGGTTCCAGCGCCGGAAGAGCTTGAAGATCTGCGCGTGCGTGAGGCCGCGCAGGTCGTCGGCCGAGAGCAGCCGGTCGCCCGACGAGCGGTGGAAGCCCGACGCGTCGATCTGCCAGCGGGAGAGCGAGTACTCCTCCTTCAGCTTCACCACCGGCACGTCGGCGTAGCCCTTCGAGCGGTCGCTCTGGGGCTTGCGGAAGAGCAGCAAGTACTCCGGCACGCCCACGCCCTGGCGCGAGCCGTCCTTGCACTGCTCGGTGTAGGCGAGCCGGTAGGTCTGGTTGTTCTCCCGGACGACGTCGGTGACGATCGTGACCATCCCCAGGAGCGCGAAGCCGTGGCGGGTGTAGTGCGCGATGCAGTCGGCGTGGAACGGGTAGAGCGTCTGGAAGCCGAGGCCGTTGATGCCCCCCGGGACGATGCGATCCTTGACGTGCACCGCGAGGATGCGGCCCGGCTGGAGCACCCGGAGCAGCTCCGGCGTGAGGTGGTCCATCTGCCGGAAGAAGTGCGCCGGGTCGTCGGTGTGTCCGAAGTCGTAGAAGCTGGAGCAGTACTCGTACTGGTTGCCAAAGGGGATGCTGGTGCAGATGAGGCCGACGCTGTCGGCCGCCATGCACCGCGTCTCCATCACCGTGTCGTTGTTCACGACCACACATCGGCTGGTCACCACCTCGCGCCGGGCGACGGTCGTCGCGCGGCCGAGCAGCGCGTGCATCGCCGACCGGGCGAGCCCGTAGGTGCGGACGAGGTTCGTCATCGTCGCGACGAGCTCGTCGTGCGCGCGCCACTTCCTTTCCAGGTCGCGCCGGATCGCGGCCTGCGCCGCGGTGAGGACGATGTGGACGCGGCAGAGGTGGAGCTGAAGGAATCGGTAGATGCGGTGGATGGCCTGGATGAAGGGCGCGAACTTGTAGTCCACGCCCGCGAACACCATCGTCGCGCACTGCTGGAGGTTGACCCCCGCGCCGTACATCACGGGCTTCGAGAGGAAGACGCTCGTCTCCCGCGCCTTCCACCGCTCGACCCGCGTCTCGCGTTCGTCGATGTCCAGTCCACCGAACATCGACGAGCAGGCGATGCCCTCCGCGGCGAGGGCCGCCTCGATCGCATCCTGCTCGTCGTTGAGGTCGCACCACACCACGACCTGGTCCGAGAGTCCGGTGCGTGCGTGGGGCGTGTCGCCCTCGCCAACGGGGTTGGTGCGCAGCGCGCGCACGAGGTCGAGCACCTTCGCCACCCGCGCGTCGAGGCTGCCGCGCCGCTCCCGAGAGGCCTCGACGATGCCCGCGGCCGGGTCGGCGAGCAGCCGCGCCTGCCCGCTGCGCTCGATCCCGGCGCGGGCGTGGTCGGAGGGCAGCTCGTGCCAGTGCACCTCCAGCGGCGGAAGCACGTAGCCCTCGTCGGAGTACCCGAGGTCCGAGGGCTTCGTGATGAAGAGCGCCCAGGACGCGACCCACGCCCAGAACTCGGCCTCCTTGTGCGGGTGCAGCTTGAGGTTGTCGGCCTTCGTCGAGTCGCGCTTGAACCACCGCGTCTTCGCGGCGCCGATGTCCATCACCCCGAGGAAGGCGGCGTAGACCAGGAGCTCGATGTACTCGTTCGGCGCCGGCGTCGCCGAGGCGATGAAGCGGTAGCGGATCGCCTCGGCACCCTCGAAGAGGGACATGAACTCGCGGAACATCTTCGTCGCGCCGCCGCCGCGCAGGCACTGCACCTCGTCGAGCGAGACGACGACGAAGCGCCGCGGGTCGACCTTTCCGTCGCGCACCGCCTCGTAGTGGGTGATGCAGGCGCCCGACTCCGGCACCTCCGCGTCGGTGCGCACGGAGGTGAGCGGGACCCCCAGCGTGGCGGCGTCGCGCATGAACTCCGCGCGCACCCCGATGGGCGCCACGATCAGCCCGCGGCCCCCCTCCCGCGCGAGCACCTGCCGCACGAGCTCGAGGTGCTGGAAGGTCTTGCCCAGCCCGAACGATTCGAAGAGGGCGGCGCACCCGCGGGCGAGCGCCCAGCCGACGGCGTCGCGCTGGAAGGGGAAGAGGATCGCCGAGATCGCCTCCGCGACGAACCCGCCCGAGGGCGCTTCGACGCGCTTGGCGGCGATGAAGGCCTCGTAGGGGTCGACCCCCTCGGGCGCCTCGTGGTGCCGGTCCGATTGTGCCGCTGCGGAGGCCGTGTATGCTTCGTCCATCGAACTGCGTGTCCTTTCGCGGGGAGATCAGGGCCTCAGCGGTTGCCGCCGCTGGGGCCCGTCCGTTGCGGGGGTGGAGAGGTCGCGGCGCGCCCGGCGGAGCGCGGCCGTGGTGGTGAGGTCGCGGTCGCTCGCGGCGTTGCCGCGCGTGTCGTCCCAGCGCCCGGGGCGCCGCGGGCTCGCGACGATCCCCACCGCGGCGAGGTCGCGCTCGTCGTCGGGGGTGAGCGCGGGCGGCTGCGCGTCGGGCTTCACCGGGCACCGCCCATCGCGGGCGCGAGCGACGCCGCGTGGCGGCGGCCCTTCGGGGTGAGGGTCAGCTCGCCCGTGCCGGTGCGGGTGCACCACCCGCGCTCCACGAGGCCGTCGCGGCCGCAGAGCTTCGCCTGCACCGCGTTGCTGTTCGGGTAGCGGTCGACGTAGCCCGCGAGGCCAAAGCGCGCGGGCTCGCGCTCCCAGGCGCGCACGACGAGGGCGGAGATCGCCACGGGGCCGTCGCCCAGCGAGGCGAGTGCGAGCAGGATGCCCTCGCGCACCGTGGTCCCGTCGCGCGCGGCGGTTGGCGCGGCGGCGCGGGCCTCGGCCGCCTCGAGGTAGGCCAGCAGCGTCTCGGGCGTCGCGCGGCCGCCTGCGAGGGTGGAGCGCGCGAAGACGCGGTGCCGGCTGCAGAGCAGGGCCAGGGTCTCCCGGGCCGGGTGCGTGCTCGGCAGGGACTCCGCGCGGGGATCGGTGCAGGGACCGACCGCGCAGGCCGGGGTCGCCGGGCGCGGCAGGGGCTCGGCCCAGGGCGAAGGCCGGTCGGGGGCGCGCAGCGTCGGCACGAGCGTGGCGTCTCCGGCGACGCGCGCGGTGGGGCGCTCGGCCGCGGGGACGATGCGAGCGGCGGGGGTCGGCGGGGGCGCGAGCGTGGCGGGCGCAATCGGCGACGCTGCGCACCCGGCGCAGGGGAGCGTGCGGGTATGGCCGCGGTGCAGCTGTCCGTGGCCGTGCGGATCGAACGCGGGCGCGACGCGCCAGTGCCCGGGGGCGCCGAGGAGGTCGATCATGCGGCCCTCATCTCGGCGCCGAAGGCCCCGCGCTCGCAGGCGAGCCCGTGCGGCACGCCGCGGGCGAGCGCCCCGCAGGTGCACGGCGGCGGGTCCGCGGCGAGCGGCTTGCGCTTCGGGAAGTAGCTGCAATCGCAGGGGCGCGCGGGCGCCGCCGCCTCGGCTTCGATCGCGGCGCGCTTGCGCACGAGGCGCTTCGCGTCGGCCCAGAAGCGCTGGTGAGGGACGTGCTCGGTGGGCGCGATGCCCGCGCGCTGCATCTCCGCGAAGAGCGGCTCGAGCTCGGCGAGCGAGGTCCCGTCGATGATCGTGTAGCCGATGAAGTCCTCGGCGTACTTCGCCCTCTCCCAGAGGTCGGGGCGCGTGCAGTACACGCAGTACCAGTGCTGTCGGCCGGCCTTCAGGCACCCCGCGCAGTTGGCGTGCTTCCACGCGCTGTACGTCAGCGGCGGCGCGACGCCGATCTCTGCGGTCGAGTGGATGGTCCGCCGCCAGGTCGCGAGCGGGAAGTCGGTCGCGTAGCCGCGGGCGCCGAGGATGGACGCGCGACGCTGGATGCGGTCGGTCTCGCTCGCGTCGAAGCCGTAGTAGAGGGTCGCCGTGCCGGGCGGGCAGTGGACGTCGAGCCAGCGGTCGAAGGGCTCGGACTTGAGGCGATGCGTGCAGAGGACGTGGCCGTTGGCGCCCTTGAAGGCACCCGCCTCCATCACCACGTCGAACTGGTCCATCGTGTCCCAGCTCGCGTGGTTGGCCTGGGTGATCGGGACGCCGAGCGCCTTGCTCATCTCGCGGCCGAAGCGCTTCACGTCGGCGTCCTCCACCCGCGCGTGGATGTCGTGGTTGAGCAGCACCACGTCGTCGGGGCCGTAGCGGCGCACGACCTCGGTGGCGACGAGGGCCGACGAGTGCCCCTTGCTGAAGAGCACCACGTGCCGCGCGAAGGCGAAGGTGAGCTGGGCCCGCGTCACGCAGCCTCCGCGCGCGCCACGGCCGGCGCCTTGGGGTAGGGGAGCGAGCACCCGGCGAGGCAGCGCCGCGCGGCCGCCGAGACGGGCATCAGGTAGCGATGGTTTCCTGCGTGGCGCTGGGCGCGCGTGACGCGCGGGAGCACTGCGCGGAGCCACGCGGCGAGGTCGCCTGTGGGCTCGGGCGCCCCAGCGGCGACGAGCTGCTCGACGCCGTAGCGCCAGCCGCGCTCCCGGGCGCGGATCTTCGACAGGGTGCGCGCCGAGACCACCGTCCCGTCGGGCAGCAGGCGCAGCGTGCGCGGCGTCGCGCGGCCTGCGTACACGGCCCCCGAGGCCTGGTAGATCGTCCCGAAATGTCCTCGGTGCGTGACGGCGCCCGCAGCGTCGACGCGCGGCTCGGGGTCGCTGAACATCACCACGCCCTCGACACCCTCGGCGCCGAGCACCTCGAGGCACCGGCGGATCGTCCAGCTCTCCGC
Organism: Myxococcales bacterium; assembly: GCA_030652255.1. Lineage (GTDB taxonomy): Bacteria > Myxococcota_A > Polyangia > Polyangiales > SCUS01. The sequence continues at coordinate 50,324 of JAUSAZ010000047.1, forward strand.
GTTGAAGGGCACCCGATCGAGCAGCACGAAGCGGCCGAGCTCCATCGACGCATCGCGCGCGAACGGCCGCAGCGCGTCGGCGCTCATCGGCTGGCTGAACACCGCGACCCCGACGAGGTCCGCGTGGTGGTAGAGGCCGAAGCGGCGGCGGGCGGCGCAGTACGCGCCTGAGTAGTGGTGGGCCTCGACGAAGGCGCGCGCGGTGGTGTCGTCGGGGATCGCGGCGACCTCCCAGGCGTGCGGGCGGAACGTCGACCCATCGGGGCGGACGAACACCGCGCGGTGCGCGGTCCAGCGCTGGCCGGCGTCGACGATCATCGCCCCGCCCTCCGCGGGACGAGGCGCACCTGGCCGTCGTCGGCGTGCTCGACGGTGCGCTCGGGCGCGACCACCCGATCGATCACCGCGAGGTCGCGCCGGATGGTCCGCTCGCCCACGCCGAGGTCCCGCCCCAGTTCCTTGAACCACACCGGGTGCGCCGGGTTGGAGAGCGCGAGGTGGATGCGCAGCACCCGCTCGGCCTGGGTGCCATTTCCCGCGGGGCGCCCCATTACGCGCGCCCCCACATCGTGACCATCACCGCAGGCCGCGGCGCATCGCCGGGGAGCGTGACGACCAGGGGCCGCCACGGCGCGCAGGGGTCCGTGACGTAGACGATGCTCCCGATGGCCCGCGGGTCGGCGGCGATGGCACGCCACACCGCGCGGTGCACCGCATCGGGTTCGCCGTCGGACGGCCGCACCGGGCGCACGCTGGGGGCGCTGGCGGGCGAGGGCGGCGCCACGGGATCCGGCGCCTGCACGGGCTCCTCCATCTCCAGCGCTTCGGGCTCGCTTCCGCCGCCGCACCTGCACGACCGCGGGCGGCCGAGGAGCGCGGTCAGCTCCGTGAGGTGCGCCTCGCCCTCGGCGCGGCGTCGCTCGGCGCGGCGGTCGATCGCGCGGATCTCGTGCCGGTGGAACGCCAGCTCCCCAGCGAGCTCGCGGTTCGCGCGGGCGATGCGGCGCGTGTCGAGCCAGCGGCCGATCAGGTCCACGGCGACGAGCGCGGCGAGCACGAGCAGCAGGGCCGGGGCGGTCACGAGGCAGCCTCGCTAGCGGCCGGAGCCCACAGACCCAGGCGCACGTGCACGATCCCGGGGGTGTGCTTCAGCCGGTAGAGCGCCACCTCCTTGCTGATCCCGAGCTCGCGGCGGACCTCCGCCGTGGAGCGTCCGCGGCCGTCGGCGAAGAGGCTGGTGATCGTCTTGGAGGCGGTGCTCGGCGCACGCTGCGGGAGCGGCGGAGCTTCGCCGAGACACCGCCACGTGACCCCGTTCAGCGCCGCGTAGATGCAGGCGTGGCTCACGCCGAGCTGAGCGGCGATCTCCCCGTAGGTCGAGCCTCCCGCGCGAAGCGCACGGGCCTGCGCCATGTCATCGGCGGTGAGAACGGCGCCCGAGGCGAGCTCACCCTGGGCCTGGCGCCCCTTGGCGACCATGTCCGCCATGTTGTCGGCGTGCGAGCCCAGGAAGAGGTGCTCGGGATTCACGCAGGGCGGGTTGTCGCAACGATGCAGGACGTGCGCGCCCTCGGGAATGAGGCCGCGCGCGAACTCCCACGCCACGCGGGAGGCGATGCGGCTGCGCCCGCCGACCCTGAAGCGGCCGTAGTTGTTCCAGAACCGCGAGCCCTGCCACACCAGGCACTCCCCCTCGGGCGATGCGGACCGCCAGAAGCGCTCTTCTGTGGTCGTCATCGCCCCTCCGCCGCACGGCGCTTCGCCGCGCCCGCGCCCCGCAGGGCGATGCCTGCGATCCGCTCCAGCGCCGCGGCGTGCCGCAGGTGCTCGTCCTCGCGGCCGTCCGCGGCCACGTCGGCGATCAGCGCGGAGGTGGCTGCGCCGAGCTCCACCGTCACGCGATCGAGCGTGCTGCGCACCGAGCCGTCGGTGCAGTCGTCGATCTCAGCGAGGCGCGCGAGTAGGTACGCCCGCTCGACGGTCGCCCCCATCGCGGCGATGTCCCCGGCGGCGACGGCGGGCGAGCCGTCGACCAGCAGCCGGGCAAGGTGGGTGTGCGAGACGTCGAGGCGCTTCGCGACCGCGCGCTGCGTCGCGGCCTTGTGGCCCTGCGACACGAGCGCATCGAGGGCGCTGCGCAGGGTGCGGGCGACCGCGCGCCGGGCCTGCACGCGCAGGGGTGCCAGTTCTTCGCTCATGGCACCTCCCTCGCCGTCACGGCCGGGCTGATGTTCGCTCCATGAACACCGCCCGCCCCGCCCTGCTGCTCGCCCGTCTGCTCTGCCTCCTGGCTGCTCTCATCGCGGGCGAGGAGGGCCCGAGCCTCGGCGGCAATGGCAGCGACGGCCTCGTCCAGCGGCATCCCAGCGGAGGCGTCGGGGTTCGGGGCGAAGCGCGCGATCCCGCCGACGGGGCGCACCCGGTACCAGCCCGCGACGCTCAGCGCGATGGTCTGGCCGAGCTCGTCGCGCTGGGCGACGAAGGAGAGGACCTCCGCCGCGGCGTCGCGATCGTTGAGGGTGGTGCTCATCTAGCGCTCCCCAACGACGGCGTTGAAGCCGACGAAGTGAGCCGCGGCCTCCGGGGTGACCGACGGCGGTGCGCTCGCGCGAGAGCGCTGGAGCCCGGCGGCGGCGAGCACTTGGGCGAGGGCGACCCCCACCGCGTCGAGGGCGCGGTCGACCAGGAGGCGCTGTTCGGGGGAGAGGTCCTCGGGGAGCGCGTCGGCGAGGTGCGCGAAGTCGCGGGCGCGGCGACGCGCGCGGGCGCACAGGGCGGGGAGCGGGCAGGCCTCGGGCGCGGCGGTCGACGCGGGCGCGGGCGGAGCGATGTCCAGGTGGGCCATCGGTCAGACCCCCTTCCGTGCGCGGCGCTGCGCATCCGCGATCCACCCGGGGAGCGCGGCGGCGAAGCGGGTCATGGTGTCGCGAATCAGGGCGCGCGCTGCGGCGCGGGTGATGCGCTCGACGCGGCGGCGTTGGGCCGCGGTGAGGGCGACGCGAGGAGGGCGCATCTACCGCCTCCCCGCGTAGCCCGCGGCCAGGGCAGCGCTGGCGCCGAGGGCGAGGCCGGTGTGCAGCGCGACGGCGAGCAGGGCGGCGACCCCGAGCACCACGACGAGGGGGCGGCGCGCGGCGCGCTGGGCGAGGGCCGCGAGGCAGAGCCCCGCGGCAACGAGTGCGACGTGGCGCACGGGTCAGCCCCCCGCCCCGGTGATGGAGTCGCGGGAGGTGTCCGGCGGCACGGGAGTGTCGGCACGCCCCGACGGCGCGGGCGGCTTTGCCGCGTGGGCCCGACGCGCCTCCTCGATGGCCCGCGAGATCTCCGCTCCCGCCGGTGCCTTGCCGATGCCGTTGGCCAGCCAGTCGAGGGACACGCTGAACACGCCGGCGATCCGGTTGAGGGTCTTGAGGGTCGGGTTGTCGCGCGACCCTGAGCCGAGGAAGTTGATCGCCTGGGGCGAGAGCCCCGTCAGCGTCGCAACCTCCCGCTCCGTCGCCCCCGACAGCTCAATCAGGTGGTGCAGCCGGTCTTGGAGTTCCATGGTCTACCACGGTAGTACCTACCAAGGTAGACAGTCAAGAGGTTGCTTGTGGTAGCGGTGAATATTGATATCAACTCCAGTAGATTCGACGGCGTGACCTTCGTCGAGCGCCTTGAGGATCTACGGAAGCAGCTCGGGTGGACGTGGAGCGAGTGGGAGCGCCAGGCGAAGCTCAACCCTCGTCACCTGTCTGCAATCCTGAACCGTGCCCGGGCGCGCGCCGACTTCCGCCCCGACTGGACCACGCTCCGCGCGCTGGCGAAGGCCGCGAGCGTGACCCCCGAGTGGCTGGCGGAGGGCGATGGAGACGCGGCCTTGTCGCCCAAGCAGTCGACCCCCGTGACCCGGCTCGAGCGCGACCCGGTGCCGCACCTCGACACGAGCCATCTCAGCCGACCGCTCGACCGCGCGATTGGCCACGCGTTCGACCCGAAGCGCCACGACTGGGCCGACGGTCAGGACGTGATCCAGGCGCTCCAGGGGCTCAACCGCCACGACCGGCCCGAGGCCGACATGATCGAGGCCGCGCGCCGCTGGCTCGACGCCGCGCACGAGCTCCGCCGCGAGGGCACCCCGGTCAACGCGGAGACGCTGCTGGACCGCATCACCTTCGGCAAGGGCCCGCTGCGGCCCGGGCCCGACGACGCGAGCGAGGCGATGCAGCGCCAGGTGGTGGAGCACGGCGAGCGCGAGGGCGTGACCTTCGGCGAGGGGGCCGCCGCGATCGAGGCGTTCCGGCAGAGCGGGAAGCAGTCGAGCGATTCGGCCACGAAGAAGGGCGATCAGCGGTGAGCCGACGACGAGAGCAGGCGAGGGCAAGAGCGGAGCGGCGCTGGCCGGCTTCTCGCGATCGGGTCGTCCACTTCCGGTCGCCCGAAAACGACGACGGACTCAGCGATGGCGAGGCCGGGCTGGCGCTAAGGCACCAGCGGTTTGTCGCCGCGGCGAGGGAGGCGATGCTCCGCGCTGTCTTGGAGCGCCGACGCCAAGGGGCCCCGTTCGAGGGAGTGGTGCTGTTCGTGTCGGACCACTCCCACGACGCGGGGGTCGCCGCGGCGATGGCGGGGCGTGACCCGCGTCGCGGCATGGTCGAGTTCCTGCCGCTCGACACCGCCGCGTCGGTGGCGGGTTTCTTTGGCGGCGAGCCGATGGCCGCCGTCATGCGCGAGGCTCCCCCGGCCCGATGCTTTCCGCTGCTCACGATCTATCGGCAACGCGTCAATGTGGGTCATTTCGCCGAGCACGACTTGCCGGGTGCGCTCCCGGACCTGCATGTTCTGGACGCGAAGATCGCGACCATGACGCACCAACAACCGTCAGAATCCCTGTTCGAGGAGCTGGTAGGGCGCGACCCAGCGCGGCTGCTTGCGTACCTCTCCGACCCCGACCTCGACCCCACCCTGTTGACGTACGCCGCCGAGATCGCCGGGCGCATCCCCGACGCCGCCGTGGTCCGCGCCCTGGTTCCGCTGCTCGACCATGTGAAGGCCTACGTCCGGGAAGGTGCTGTCTACGGACTCGCTCAGCACCTCCCCGACTCCGACGCCCGCAGCGCGCTGGGTCGCGTCGCATCGACCGACCCGCTCGCCGTGGTGCGAGAGATCGCCGCCGAGCAGCTCGCGGAGGCAGCGGCGGGATGATGAAGTCGTTCGTCCGGATCGGTCGACGCAAGGCCGTGGGCCTGGGGGAGTCTCCAGAAGAGTTCGCTCGCCTGGAGTTCCGAGGGAGGGACGGCGCGATCGACCTAAGTCCGTCGGTGTACGAGACAGACGGCGGGCAATCGCACCTCGTCCAGGCCCACGCCGAGCACGCGGCGTCCTTCCTCGAGAAGCCCCCGCGATCCGGAGCGCACCACGACGTGACGGGCCTCGCAGACCACCGGCTCGCGGCCTCGGTCGGAGAGACGCGGTTCCTCTTCACCCGGCTACGGCACCACGAGCTCGCGTTCGACTCCCTCACACTGGCAATGGAGTTCTACCTCGCACTGCACGCGTCGCTCACGAGCCGCGCCCGCAAGACAGCCCTCGACGAGCTGCGCGCGTACGTTCAAGCGCGGCTAGAAGCGCACGACCTGGAGTGGTGGGGCTTCCGAGACGACCCTGAGACCTCTCGGGAGTGGAAGCGCCTCTGCGCGCCACGGCCTCCGATCGGCTGAGCGTCGGGCCGGTGCGAGGCCGGACGTCGCAGAGGCGTGGCTCTCGCTGTGGTGTAAGCTCCCCCGCATGCCCCTGCTCCTGCGGGCCCACCCGTGAACGAGCTCTTCAACGTCCTCGTGGCACAGACCAGCGCGATGAAGCTGAGCGCGCCCCGCATCCGTGCGAGCGGCCCAGAGGGCCCCTTCGAGGCCGCGGTGCTGCTCCGCGAGGCGACGCGCATCGACGCGCGGGCGATGGCGGCGCTGGCCCCGCTCGACAGGTTCTCGCGCCTGCGCGCCTCGGTCGAGCACTGCGGTACGCTCGTCGACGCGGGGGACGCGACCGCCGTGGTGCGCGAGGCGTGGCCGTCGGTGCTGGAGTGCGCCGACGCCGTCGAGGCCGACGCGGCCGACGCGGCCGACGCCCTGCTCCAGCGGCTCCGCCCCGCCGTCGACGCGCTCCAGCGGGACCTCGACATGCTGGCCCGGCAGTCGCGCTGGCTCCCGCGCATCAGCGCCGTGCTCGCCGGGCAGGTGAAGGCGAACGTGCCCGCGCTGCTGAAGGAGCTGAAGGCCTACCTGCATCGGTTCCCGGGTGACTCGGTGGCGTGGCTCCAGCGGACCGTCGTCGAGCGAGTGGTCGCGCAGGACACGCCCGCAGCGTGGGTCTCCGTCAATCACCTCCTCCGGCTGGAGCCCGACATCGAGGATGCGCGGCTCCTCCGGATCAGCATGGGCATCGAGATGCTCGCACCGGACGAGTTGCGCGCGCTCCTGCGCCCGGCCCTGGACGAGCTGCGCGCGAACCGGGGCACGCCCGGCCTCGCCATCGCGACCGCGGGCGGCTTCATCCACCTCGGCAACGACGCGCGGACCCGGGCCGAGGACCTGGCGAGCGCCGAGTCGGCGGCGCGGTGCGGACTGTCGCTCCGGATCCGCCAGCCGTGGGAGCGCACGTTCCTGAAGGCTGCGCTGGTCTTCGTCGACGACGTGCGAGCAGGGCGCGACCCCCGGCCCGAGGTGTATCGACGCTTCGGGATGCCTGAGCTCGCGGGCCGCGGCGACCCCGTGGCCACGCTGAGTCGGCCGCCGGTCGACCTCCCGCCGCTCGCGCTCGCGGGGTGACATAACCTGTCCACGCCTTCGCCCGATCGCCTGGGAGCTCCGGGAGGGCCAGGAACTCCAGCCCCTGTCGCAAATTTCCGACACGCGCCGCACGATCAATCCATGCCCGACGGCTCGCAGTTCAGCCCCTACGTCGACCCCGACGACGCCGAGGGTGCCGCGGTGGTGATCCTCCGGCTGATCGGCCGCCACCTCGCCAGGATCAACCACCCCTTCACGCTGAGCAGCTCCTTCGGGCTCGACCTCCGCTGCGGCCGCGTGCCCGGCCTCGTGGCCTGCCTCGACACCCGGCGCCGCCGCGCGACGTTGCGCGGAGGGCGCGACGAGACCGACACGCGCTGGCACTGGGACCTCGCGCACGAGCTCGGGCACTACGTCGCCGACGTGCTGGGGTGGCCGCGTCCGCACGACGAGTCGATGATCGATGCGCTCGCGGGGCGCCTGTGGATCCGACGGGGCGCGGTGATGCAGGCGGTCGGCACCGTGGGGTGGAACGCGATGGCGCTCGTGAGGTACTTCGGCACGGCGCCCGCGGCGGTGGTGTTCCGGCGCGTGGCCGAGGAGGCGCGCGGCGTTGCTATCGGCCGCGACGGCTTCGGCCGGCGCTTCGCGTTCGCGCCCGAGGGCTGGCCGGTGCCGTCGCACCCGACGCGCTGGGAGCGTCACCACCTGCGCATCGCGATGGCCGGGGGCGTGGAGCCATTCCTGAAGCGCGGCGGGGAGGTGAGCCCCTTTGAGGACCCGGCGACCGAGACGCGCGGGGCGGTGATCCTCTACCCCGCGGAGCCGGAGTTTCTGCGGGGCTGATCTCTACCAGAATCGACATCGCCCGCCTCTACCACTGTTGACACTGGTAGTATCCGCTACTAGGGTAGACCTCACCGCAGCGGCTCAGCCCCCGCCGCGGTCGAGGTCACGATGTCCACCACCCGCCGCTTCCGCCTCTCCAGCCCCTCGATCCCCTCCGTCGACGACCTCGCGCACATGCACGGCCTCCCCGGCCGCAGCGCCACGAAGGCCGACGCGCTGGCCCTCGCGGCCCGCCTCGGCCTCTCCGACGCGGTGGTGCACTACGACCACGCCCGCGGGACCCGCGTCGTCGCGACGGTGAGCGCGTGAACGCCCCGGCGACCCTCCGGGACATCGTCCGCGCCGAGGTGGCCGCCCGCCACCTGGTGACCACCGCCAACGCCGCGCAGCGCCGTGCCCTGCGCGCTGAGGCCCGCGCGTCGGAGGCGGCGGCCGACTGGACCAACCTGCTCACGATGCTGGAGCAGCCGGGCCGCCCGGTGGCCGCCGCGACGGTGCGCAAGCTCGCCCGCGCCGCCCGGGTGTCGTCGGCCGACCTCGCCGCGGTGCTCGCTCACCGGCAGGTGTCGCAGTGAGGGCCGCCGACGCGCTCCCGTCGCCCGCGACCGTCCGCGCCCTCGGCGCGCACGCCGCCGCGTGGCGCCCGTTCGCGCTCCTGCGCTACACCGTGCCCGCCACCGGGACGGCCACCCTCTCGACGGCGAGAATCGCCACCGGCACGGCGACGCTGGCGAGCGCCCGCGGGGCTACGCCGGCCCGCGCCTGCGCGCTGCTCCTGCGCCGCCTGGATGCGGCCCGCTCGCACGAGGCCCGGTCGTGACGGCCGCTCAGGTGATCGCCGCGGCCGACGTGCTCCGGGACTCCGCCCGCGCCGCCGAGACCCGCGCCGCGCACGCCCCGACGTCGGCCGAGCGCGAGCGGGCTCTGGCCGAGGCGAAGCGCCTCTGGGAGCGGGCGCGCCACCTGCGCGGCCTCGCCCCGGTCGACGCGCGCCGCGAGATCGGACGGGCCGCGTGAGCGCCGCGGAGACCCTGCGCCCTCCGGCGCCCATGGACTGCGACGCCACGGGCTCCGCCGCAGCGACGGTGCCCGCCCGCGGGCCCTGCCAGCGCGCCGCCCTGGTCGAGGCCCTGCTCAAGCGCGACGCCGCGGTGCAGGAGATCGGTCGCGCCGGGGCACAGCTCACCTCCGCGGAGATCGCGCTCGCGGTCGAGGACTACCAGTGCGAGCGGGCGCGCCTCGCAGGGCTGCGCACGGCGAGCTGACGCGCGGGCGTCGGAGCGACCAGCGGGACTGCGGCACCCCCCACCGCACACGACCCGCCGCTGGTCACTCGGGCGCCCGCAACGGCGGCCGGTTTTACACGGATCAGTAAGAGGAGGAACGGATCATGGCGAACAAGTTCACATTCGAAACGGCGACGCAGACCGGCACGCGACTGCGGCTCGCACTGCTCGGCCCCGCGGGCTCAGGCAAGACGTACTCGTCACTCGCGATCGGGACGGGCCTCGGCTCGCGCGTCGCGCTGATCGACACCGAGCACGGCTCGGCGCGGAAGTACGCGAAGAAGTTCGCCTTCAAGACGCTCGCGCTGGAGACCTTCGAGCCGGGCACCTACGTCGAAGCCATCGAGGCCGCCGAGGAGCAGGGCTTCGACGTGATCATCGTCGACTCGCTCTCTCACGCCTGGATGGGCAAGGGCGGCGCGCTCGAGCAGGTCGACCGGGCGAAGAAGCGCTCGGGCGGCAACGGCTTCAGCGCCTGGGGCGACGTGACCCCGCAGCACAACGCGCTGGTCGAGGCGATGCTCCGGTGCCGCGCGCACCTGATCGTCACGATGCGCACCAAGATGGAGTACGTGCAGGAGCGGGACGAGCGCACCGGCAAGACCGTCGTGCGCAAGGTCGGCATGGCGCCGGTCCAGCGCGACGGCCTGGAGTACGAGTTCGACGTCGTCGGCGACCTCAGCAGCGACAGCGACCTGGTCATCACGAAGACCCGCTTCTCCGACATCGCGGGCGAGGTCATCGCCAAGCCGGGCGCGGCCTTCGGGGCGAAGCTCGCGGCGTGGCTCTCGGATGGTGTGGACGAGCCCACCAGCACCAGCACCAGCACCAGCACCAGCAACACCTCGCCCCTCGCCATCCCGCCCGCGCTCGCGCCCTTCTACGACGCGTTGACGGGCACGGCGACCGTCGACGCCGCCGCGGCGCTCTGGCACGCGCACCTCCCCGCGCTCGACGCCTCGGCCGACGATCACCGGACGGCCGCGAAGGGCGCGCTGGTGAAGCGGGTGATGCAGATGGGCGGCGGGGTGGCGACGCGCGACGCCGCGAAGAACGCCCTCAAGACGCGGCTCGACGCGCTCGCGAAGGCGGCGGCCCCGAAGCCCGCCGCGCCGGTCGAGCCCGTCGAGGCTCAGGCCCCCGCGACCCCCGCTGAGCGGCAGCCCGACCCGGCGCCCGCCGAGGCCCCGCTGGTCGACGCCGCGCTCGAGGCGCCTGTGGCCGACGAAGCACCCGCGGCCCCGCACCCGGCGCTCGGCCCCTTCTACGCGCGCATCGAGGAGATCGAGCTGCCCGGCGAGTCCGTGGCGGTCTGGATGAAGCACCGCCACGACCTCGCCCCACTGCCCGTCGCCGACCGCGAGGCCGCGTGGCAGGCGCTCTGCAAGCGCACCGAGACGGTCGGGCGGATGAAGAACGCCAAGGTGTGGCTCAAGAAGGCGATCGCCGAGGAGGACGCGCGGAACGCGGACGGCAACGGCGCGGGTCCTTCCTCGGGGGCGCGTACTGACGCGGGCGCCCCCGAAGGCCTCGCCTCGACGGCGCTGGAGTCGCTCCTCGCTGACCTCGGCACCGCCCGCGACGCGGCCACGCTCGCCGCGACCTGGGAGGCCATCACCGCCGCCGACTACGAGCGCGCCACGGTGGCCCAGCGCGCGCAGCTCGACGCGGCCCGCACCGCCCGCGAGAAGGCGCTGCGCCAGCCCCCGCCCGGCGGACCGAAGGGCACCCGCACCCGCGAGGCCTCGCCCCCCGCGAGCGCCCAGGGCAGCGGCGAGCAGGCGAGCGCCAACGACGCCGCGCCCGCGACGATGTTGCACCGGGTGCTCGACACCGACCTCGCGCACCTCCAGATCGCGGGCACCTGGCGCGCGACCGAGGCCGGGTGGCGCGACCACCTCGCGGCGATCGTGGTGCGCCGCCACCTCATGAACTGCGTCGCGAGCAACGGCGCCGCCCTCGGCCCGCGGTTCCTGACCCTCGCGGCGGCGCGGCTGGTCGAGGTGGCGGAGCCCGACCCGACCACGGGCGCGCGGTTGAACATCATCGGCGCGATGCCCCTCGTCGAGAGCGCCGCCCTCGAGGCCTCGCGCGACCGTGCCCGCCGGGCCGCGGAGCGACAGGCCGCCTGACCGACGCGCCGGGTGATCCCCGGCGCCCACCGGGGCCGATGGTCACGCGCGCTACCGAGGTGAACCTCCCACCTCCTCCCCGCGCGGCGCCTCTTCGATGAGGCGGGCTCCACCACGACACGCGCCGCGGGTGCCCCGCGCGTGCCGCAACCCAGGCGCCCGACGAAAGCACGGCAATGAACGAGGGCAGCGTGACGGTGAAGCTGGACGGCAAGAGGCTGGAGGAGATCGGCGAGCAGCTGCGCGCCGAGGCGGGCGACGGCGCGGCGAAGGTCACGGTGACCGCGCCCGAGGTGCCCCAGGGCGACGGGCTGAAGACGCCCCGCGCGGTGGGCGCGACCGAGGGCGAGGTGGCGCCGGTCGCCCCGAAGCGCATCGGGGAGGCGGGAGTGCGGCACACCAAGAAGTTCCTCACCTGCAAGCTGACGGACCCGGAGATCGCCACCATCCACGGCGAGATCGTCGCCATGGTCGGCGAGGCGAGCCAGGCCGAGCGCCGGGTCGAGAGCATCAAGGAGCGCGCGAAGGCGGACGTGCAGGTCGCCACCAACGCGCTGAAGGAACTGCGCGAGCGGCTCGACGACAAGGCGCGCATCACCCGCGAGGGCAAGGTCGACCGCGAGGTGCCCGTCACCATCCGCATCGACTGGAGGAAGCGCGAGAAGACCACCATCCGCGACGACACCGGGGAGGTGCTCTCGACGGAGGCCGCGACCCCGCTGGAGGTGGCCGACTGCGGCGTCTGGGAGAAGGACCTGAAGGCGGGCAAGAGCTACCTGAAGGCGCCCGACGGCGCCGTGCTCGACGAGCGCAACCTCACCGACGCCGAGCGCCAGACGAGCCTCCCGCTCGCCGATGGCGGCGCCGCCCCGACCGAGCCCGCGAAGGCGGAGCGCGCATGGCTCCCGGTCGGCGCCTGGGACGACCTCTCCGACGACGTGAGCGAGCGGCTGACGAAGCCCGACCCGCACGGCAAGGCGCCCACGGTGACCTGGACCGCCGATGGGAAGTGGATGGTCGGCGAGGTGCCCGCCGGGCTGCGCCCCGCGCTCGACCACCACGCGGTGCAGGCCGGGGTGGCGCTGCACTACGGCGAGACGGCGCCGACGCTCGCCGACCTGGCCGCCGCGTCGAAGGAGCCCGCGGGCAAGCCCCGCAAGGGCGCCGCGAAGAAGGCCTCGACGAAGTTCTGACCGCACGCGGGCGGGCCCCACGGGCTCGCCGCCGCGTCGACCTCTGCCGAGCGCGCAGGGGCGGACGGAGCGGCGATCGCTCGACCGACAACGACTGCAACGACGACGAGGGACCATGGCGACGAGAGCACAGAAGGCGCAGGGGATCGCGGACGCGTGGAACGCCGCGCACCCCGAGGGCACGCTGGTGAAGTACTGGCGAGGGCGGAAGAGCGGCGAGCCGTCGGGCACGGGGGCGACGCGCTCGCCCGCCGAGGCCCGCGGCGACGACGCGGTGGTGTTCATCACGGGGTGCTCGGGCTTCGTCTGCCTCTCGCACGTCGAGGTCGTCTGATGGCGCCCACGACCCCTGCGCTCAGCCGCGCCCTGAATCTCGCCCGCATCTCCCTCGCGTTCGCGCGCGTCGAGCGCGCCACGCTCCACGAGGACGGGGCGCGCGTCGAGACGGACACCGACCACACCGTCATGCTCGGCCTCGTCGCGTGCGAGCTCGCCCCGGCGCATCTCGATCGGACGAAGGTCGCGGCGTTCGCTCTCGTCCACGACCTCGCGGAGGTCTACGCGGGCGACACGCAGACGCTCGTCATCACGACCGCGGGCATGGCCGAGAAGCGCGACCGCGAGGACATCGCGCGAGCCCGCCTCGCCGCAGAGCTTGGCGACGGGTCGTGGCTCGCCGGGTTGCTCGCGACCTACGAGCAACAGCGCGAGCCCGAGGCGCGCTGGGTACGCCTGATCGACAAGGTGCTCCCGAAGCTCACGCACGCGTTCAACCGCTGCGCGGCGGCGGAGCGCCTCACCGATCAGGCAGGGTTCGACGCGGCTCACGCGCGGCAGCTCGCGAAGATGCGCGAGGAGTACCCCGAGTTCCCGGAGGCGCTCGACCTCCTGCGGGCGTCGATGCTGCACGCCGAGGCGTGTTGGCCGTGCGAGCCGGTCGCCGACGCGGCCCCGGCCGCGGAAGGAACGGTGTCCTGATGGAGCGCGCGACGCAGGTGCGAGGCCGCGGCAACGCGGTGGAGCTGTGGCTCTGGACCATCCTCGCGGCGAGCCTCGCGCTCTCTGCGATGCACGCGCTCCCGACGGCAGCGCGCGACGCGGCGCTGGTGGCGGCGGGCCTCGTGGCGCTGGCGCTCTTCGCGGGGCGCGCGTCGCAGCTGCGGGCGGTGTCGTGATGGACGGCGTCAACCAGGAGCCGCTCCCCGAGCGCGCCTACACCGTGCTGTTCCCGTTCTGCGGCATCGGCGGCGGCGCCCTCGGGTTCCAGGGCGCGAGCGCGCGCATGGAGAAGCTCGGCCTCTCCGCGCGCTTCCGCGTGCTCGGCGGCATCGAGTACGAGCCCGGGACCGCGCGCGACTTCGAGCGCCTCACCGGGGCGCCCTGCCTCCCAATGGACGTGCGGAAGATCAGCGCCGCGCTGCTGCGCGAGTGGTTCGGGCCCGACGCGCCCGACGTGGTGTTCTTCTCGCCGCCGTGCAAGGGCGCGAGCGGGCTGCTCTCCGAGGAGCTCGCCGCCAGCGAGAAGTACGCGGCGATGAACGAGCTCGCCATCGTCTGGCTCGAGCTGATGTTCCAGGCGTGGCCCGAGGGCCCGCGCCTCGTGCTGATGGAGAACGTGCCGAGGATCAGGACGCGCGCCGCGGGCACCATGAAGCGTGTGCGGTCGATCCTGCGGGCGCACGGCTACGCGACGCACGACGAGGCGCACAACCTCGGCGAGCTCGGTGGCCTGGCGCAGAACCGCCAGCGCCTGCTGCTCGTGGGCCGTCACCAGAAGCGCGTCCCCAACCTGCTCTACCAGCCGACCCCGAAGCGCGTCCGCAGCGTCGGCGAGGTGCTCGGCGCGCTGCCGCTCCCGGGCGACCCGGCCGCGGGCCCGCTCCACCGGCTGCCCGCCATCGACCCCATCACCGCGCTTCGGCTGGCACTGATCCCCGCGGGCGGCGACTGGAAGGACCTGCCCGCCGAGGTGGTGCTGCCACCCGAGCTCGCGGCCGTCGTCGGCAAGGGGAAGGTGTCCGCGCGCACGCCGTTCAACGACGTCTACCGGGTGGTCCGCTGGGACGAGTCGGCGCCGTGCGTGACCGGCGGCGCGACACCCACGGCGGGCGGCGTCACGGTGGCGGACCCGCGCGTGAGCGGGAAGAGCCAGTACACCAACAACCACGCCGTCATCGGGTGGGGCGACCCCTCGCGCACCATCGCGGGGCAGGTGCAGCCGGGCTCCGGGAGCCTCGCCGTCGCCGACCCGCGTCCGACCGCGGACGGGCGCTACGGCAACAACTGGCGCGTCGAGGGCTGGGAGGAGCCGGCCCACACGGTCACCGGCTCGACGGATGTGCAGGAGGGCGCGCCCTCGGTGGCTGACCCGCGGCCTGCGACGATGAGCCACCCGCACACCTACGGCGTGCTGCCCTGGAACGGCCCCGCGCACACCATCACCGGCAACACCGTCCCCGGTGGTGGGCCCTTCAGCGTGGCCGAGCCGCGGGTCACCAGCGGCTTCCCCGGCACCTACGGGGTGGTCCCCTGGGACGACACCCTCGGCACCGTCACCGGCCGCGCGAGCCCCACCACCGGGAGCTTCTCCGTCGCTGACCCCCGCGTCACCTGCAAGACGCGCGACAACAGCGCGATCTACGGGGTGATCCCGTGGACCGACGCGGCCGGGACGATCGTCGGCCACGCCTGCCACGACAACGGCCGCTTCAGCGTCGCCGACCCGCGCTGGCCGGCGAGCGTCCCCTTCCCGGTGATCATCTCCCTCGACGGCACCTGGCACCGGCCGCTCACCACCCTGGAGTGCGCCGCCCTCCAGAGCTTCCCGGTGATGGTGAACGGCCAGCCGCTTACCCTGGACGGTAAGAGCAACTCGGCGTGGCGCGTCCGCATCGGCGACGCGGTGCCGCCCGACGGCGCGAAGCCCATCGCGATGCAGATGCTGATGACGCTGCTCTACGCCGACGCGGGCGTGTTCGCGCTCTCGGCCGGCGGCGCGGTGTGGGTCGACGGCCCGACGCGAGAGGCGGTGCTTCAGTGAGCCGCCGCCCCGCATCGAAGCGCGACCCCCGCCAGCGCGCGGCCCTCGCCCTCGCGACCCCGCGGCGGGTGCTCCTCGAGGTCGACGCGACGCCGTGGGAGCTGCTCTCCCGCGAGGACCGCGCCCGCGCGCACCGGCCCGCCGACGCCATCGCGCTGGTGTGGTCGCCGCTGGGCGACGAGGGGCAGCCGCCGACGGCCTACCGGTCGAGCCCTGTCGCCCGCGAGCTGTGGCCCGTGCTGCTGGAGGCCGTCATCGCGGTGGGGCTCCCGGCCGCCGCGGTGCGCGCGGTCGACGCGCTCTGCTGGGCGCACGTCGCGGTGGTCGCGTACCCCGACGGCCACGCTGTGGCGTTCGGGCTCTCCGAGGCGCCTCGGGATCACCACCACGCCGAGGTGCACGGGTTCCCGTTCGCTCGCGTCGAGGGGCGGCGGGTGCGCCCGTGGGCCGGGCTCTGCCACGGGCACACCGACGGCGAGGTGCTCGCGGCGTCCCGGTTCATCCGGCCGCGCGCCAACGTCGAGGCCTCGGCCGAGGGAGCGGTCTCGTGAGCTGCCCCCCGAACAGCGCCCGGCTCGCCCGGGCGGTCGCCGCCCGGCCGGCGCGCCGCGTAACCCGCCGGTGGACCGACGAGGAGACCGCGTTCCTCCGCAAGCACTACAAGCGGCGCGGCCACCTCTGGTGCGCGAAGCGCCTCAAGCGGACGGCCTGCGCGGTGCGGCAGTACGCGCTCCGCTGCGGCGCCGCCCCGGCCAACTGGTCGCCCGAGGAGGTGCTGGTGCTGACCCGCGGGTGGGGCGAGCTCAGCGAGCGCAAGCTGCGCGAGCAGCTCCCCGGTCGGGCGTGGAGCGCCATCGCGGCGAAGGCGACCGCGCTCAAGCTCCCGCCCCCCAACCGCGGGCGGACGGCGCTCAAGGTCGCGGCCGACCGGGCGGGGGTGAACCAGCGGACGCTGCTGCGCATCCTGCGCGCCGAAGGCGTCGCCGTGACGCGCTGGGTGCGCGGGACGTCGCGGCGGGCGCGCCGGACCTACTGCTGGCGCACGGTCGACCTGGACGCCGCGATGGCCGCGGTGCGCCGCTGGGACAACCGCCGCGCGTCGCGCCTGACGAAGACCGAGGCCCTCGCGCGCTACCGGGTGAGCAGCCACACGCTCGACGCGGCGCTCGCCCTGCTCGCGGCGACGCGGCCCGTCGAAGGCCTCGCCGCCCGCGGCCGCGCGGCGCGCCTGCGGCCCGAGGACGTCGAGGAGGCCCTGCGCCTCGCCCGCGAGGGCACGGCGTCGAGCCCGGCCGAGGTCCGGCCCGCGGGCCGGGGTCGACCCGCGGACCCCACCCGCCGGACGCGGTACGTCGCCGCGCTCGCCGACGCCGACGGATGCATCTCGACCGCCGCGCGGGCCCTCGGCGTCTCGCCCCAGGCGGTGCGGCAGTTCTTTGCCGACCACCCCGAGGCCCGGCCCGACGTGCCGGTGCTCCCCCGGGGCGCGCGGCCCGGCGTCCCCCACGCTCCCCGGAGGGCGGCCTGATGCGCGGCTTCGCCCTCGTCGGCGCGGCGCGCCCGATCGTCGCCACGCCGACCACCGTCCGCGACCGCCGCGCCCGGCTCTGGCTCGTCGTCGTCTTCGGCTGGGCCCGCCTCGCCCACGGGCTCCCGGCGTGCGTCGAGCCGATGCGCACCCTGCTGTGGCGCCTGCTGCGGACGCTCGATCGCACGGTCGAGCGGGCCCGCTTCGACGGCGACGCGGTCGACGTCGAGCGGGCCGCCGCCTGGCGCGACGCGCTCGGAGAGGGCCTCGGGCCCGTCATGCCCCTCAGCACCGCCGCTGTGTTGTGGGCCGCCGTCAGCACGTGGGACGACGCCGCGGCCGAGCAGCGCGCCCGCCGCGAGCGCGGGGGCGTCCCGTGGGAGGCCTACGCGCGCGACGCCCAGGCCGTGGCGGAGGCGCTCGACGCCGCGCTGGGCGCCGAGGCCGCCGCCGAGGACCCGGGCGTGGTGCAGGTCGACGTGTCGGGCGCGTCGATGCTGCTGCGGGCCTGGATGGATGAACACGAGGCGCGGCTCTGGGGGAGGGCGGCACCGTGAGCGCGCTCGCCGACGAGCTGCGCGACAACCGCGCCGCCGAGTACGGGTACCGGGAGGTCTCTCGCCGCGACCTGAACCTCGCCGCGTGGGCTCAGCGAAAGGAGGCCCGGGCCTTCGGCGCGCTGGTGAACCGCCTGCGGGTGCGGAAGTGGACCGTGGCCCTCCGCGCCGAGGGCGGCGTGCGGCTCGAGGCCCACCGAGCTCGCCTCCGTGCGTGGTACCGGCTGCCGCGCGTGCGGGCCCGGGCGCAGGCCGCGCAGC
Source organism: Myxococcales bacterium (assembly GCA_030652255.1). Lineage (GTDB taxonomy): Bacteria > Myxococcota_A > Polyangia > Polyangiales > SCUS01. The sequence continues at coordinate 67,934 of JAUSAZ010000047.1, forward strand.
GCCGCCGGCGCCGGGAGGCCTACGCGCGCAACCCGGTCGTGTACGCGTGCGAGGAGTGCGGCGCGACCTGGTGCCGCGTGCCGTGGGCGCGGGGCGGGCCGACGCCGCACTTCTGCGACGAGCTCTGCCAGCGACGGGCGCGCTACCGCCAGCGCAAGGCGGCCGCGGGCGGGGCCGTGCGCGGGGGCCACTGCCGCGTCTGCGGCGAGGCCGGGCACAACGCCCGCCGCCATGCCGCTTCTCCGATGAACGCTTCAACCGTGTCGAATGAGGGACCGCAATGAGCACCAGTGAGATCGAGTGGACCGACAAGACATGGAACCCCGTGCGCGGGTGCGTGAAGGTCTCCCCCGGCTGCAAGCACTGCTACGCCGAGGCCTTCGCGGAGCGCTTCCGCGGCGTCGCGGGGCACCCCTACGAGCAGGGCTTCGACCCGCGGCTGGTGCCCGACAAGCTCGACGCGCCGCTGTCGTGGCGGAAGCCCTGCAAGGTGTTCGTCAACAGCATGTCCGACCTCTTCATGGTCGACGTGCCTGACGACTACATCGCGGCCGTGTTCGGGGTGATGTCCGCGGTCCCGCGGCACACGTTCCAGGTGCTGACGAAGCGCGCGGAGCGGCTCCCGCGATGGTTCGAGTGGGTTGCGACGCGTCCCCACGAAAGCCCCTTCTCGGCGTGCGTCAGCGCGGCGATGGACACCATCGAACCCGACCCGCCGAGGCGCTTCGACAACGAGTGGTGGGGCAACCTCGACGGCGACTGGCCGTTGCCGAACGTCCAGTTCGGTGTGTCGGTGGAGGACAGGAAGTACGGCTTCCCGCGCATCGACCACCTGCGGAAGGTGCCCGCCGCGGTGAGGTTTCTGTCCATCGAGCCGCTGCTGGAGGACCTCGGGGCCATCGACCTCGCGGGCATCCACTGGGTGATCGCGGGCGGCGAGTCGGGCCGACGCGCGCGGCCGATGGAGGAGGACTGGGTGCGCTCCGTGCGCGACCAGTGCGCGGCCGCGGGCGTGCCGTTCTTCTACAAGCAGCGCCTCGATGAGAAGCGCCGGAAGGTCTCGCTTCCGCTGCTCGACGGGGTGCAGCACGTGGCGATGCCGGGGGTGTCCCATGTCGGCTGAGCGCCGGGGCAACTGGATGCAGAGCTTCACCGGGGTGCAGGTCTGGCCCCTGGACCCACGCATCGAGGACTTCCGCATCGAGGACATCGCGCATGCCCTCGCGTGCCAGAACCGCTTCGCGGGTCACGCGCGCGAGCCCTACAGCGTCGGCGAGCACTCCGTGCGCGCGTCGCTCGCGGTCGACGTCTCGACGTGCCGCACCGACGACCAGCGCCGCAAGGTGCGCCTCGCCGCGCTCATGCACGACTCCCCGGAGACGTACCTGGTCGACCTCCCGCGGCCGATCAAGCGCGACCCGAGCATGTGGGGATACCGCGCGGCCGAGGAGCGCATGGCGACCGTGATTGAGTCGTGGCTCCGGCTCCCCCACGGCGCCTTCGAATGGGCCGCCGTGAAGCGCGTCGACGCCGTCATGCTGGTGACCGAGGCGCGCGACCTTCTAACCATCCCGCCAGCGCCGTGGGGCCACGGGCAGGGCGCAAAGGTCACTCCGCTGGCCGAGACGATCGTGCCCTGGGGTTGGCGCGAGACCGAGGCGCGCTTCCTCGCCCGCTTCAACGAGCTCGTGGCGGGCGACGAGGCGCGCGACCCGCGCGGCCTGCACTACCACGCGTGCCCGGCCTGCTACCGAAACATGCCGTGCACGATGGCGTGCACCATCGAGGCGGACCTCACCGAGAACGGCGTCGACTTCGGCTCGCACGCGCGGTGCGACGAGTGCGGGGAGGAGCCGGCCGATGTCGACTGACCCCCGCGACGTCGCGGCCGCCACGCGCCTCGTCGAGCGCGCGCAGGTTCCCCTCCAGGACCTCGCCCGCGCGATGGTGCGCGAGCGCCGCGACCTCGATGCGCTGCTCTTCTCGCTCTACGAGGCGGGCCCTGAGGCCCCGGCCTTCGACGCGCGCACCATGCGCAGCGCCCCGGGCGTGATTGTGAGCCGCGGCCTGCGCCGCCGGTTCGCCGAGTCGCTCCCGGAGGACTCGTCCCTGCGCGCGGCCCTGGACGAGCTCCCCCTCCGCCGCCACGTGCGGTGCCTTGTGCGCCTGCGACGGAGCGGGCAAACCCTGTTCGCGCTCGCCCAGGTCCCGGTGGCGCTCGAACCCGTCACCATCGAGCGCGACCCGGCGCGGCCCGGCTGCGGCGCGCAGCGGTTCGTCGGCGAGCTGGTGGGGCTCTCCGCCACGACGGCGTGCGTCGCGATCAACGACGGCTACGCGCACATCGACATCGACCCCCGCACGGCGCGCCCGACGCGCCGCGAGCGGGGGCTCTCCGACCCCGGCGCGTGGCGCGTGGCGCCGGCCGACGCCGAGCGCCTCGGGTGGGGCGCCGAGGCCGACAACGAGAAGCTCCTGCCGACCTGGCGGGCCGCGCGGATCGAGCGGCGGGTGCAGGCCCGTCCCGAGGCCCCCGCGCTCCGACTCGTGCCCGCCCCGGAGGTGACCCGTGGCTGAGCGAACCATGCGGGCCCTGACCATCCTGCAGCCGTGGGCGCACCTGATCGTGCGCGGCTGCAAGCGCGTCGAGAACCGCACCTGGGAGCCGACGGCGCGCGGGCTCGCCGTCGGGGATTACCTCGCGATCCACGCGGGGATGCGGTTCGACCTCGGGTGCTGGGAGGGCGCGTACGAGACGATGCCCGACGACGAGGCGCCCGAGCTGCGCGCCCTGGTGGAGTCGGCGGTGTTCTCGGTGCCACGGCAGGCAGGGCGCGAGCTCGTCGCGACGCGGGTGGCCTACGGCGCCGTCGTGGGCGTGGCCCGGCTGGCAGCCGTCGAGGACGAGGCGCCCGAGGACGAGGCGTACTGGTGCGGGCCGTGGGGCTGGCGCCTGGATGATGTGCGCGCGATCGACCCGGTGCCGTGCAGAGGCGCGCAGGGGCTGTGGTGGCTGCCGACGGACGTCCACGCGGCCGTGCGGGCGGGGTGGAAGGCTGCGACGGAGGTGTCCCGTGGTGGGTGAGCAGCTCGGGTTCTTCAGTGCCCCGCGGATGAACATGCACGAGAGCATCCGGCTCTCGCTGGAGTCGCTGCGGGCCTACCTCCCGCGCCACCGGAACCTGGTGGTGATGTTCTCCGGCGGGAAGGACTCGACGGCGATGCTGTCCTTTGTCCTGTGGGCGATCCTCACCGGGCAGGTACCGCGGCCCGAGTCGGTCACCGTGATCCTTGCCGACACGCGGCTGGAGCTTCCGCCTCTCCTGCTCGCGGCGCTCCAACTGTTGGAGGAGGCCCGCGAGAAGGGCGCCGAGGGCGGCCTGGTCGTCGAGACCCGCGTGGTCGTCGCGCCGCTCGACGAGCGCATCCTGGTCTACATGCTGGGCCGGGGCGTTCCGCCCGCCACCAACATGACCATGCGGTGGTGCACGCGGCTCGCGAAGGGCGACCCCGCTCAGGCGGCGCTCGAGGAGATTCTCGGCGCGCGCGGCGACGTCCTCATCCTGACCGGCTTGCGCGAGGGCGAGAGCGCCGTACGCGACCGGCGCATCGCCACGGTGTGCAACTCGAAGGGCGGCGAGTGCGGCGCCGGGCTCTACCAGCGCACCGGCGAACGGCTCAACGTGGCGACGCTCGCGCCGCTGCTGCACTGGCGGGCCTGCCACGTCTGGGAATGGAACGGGAGCTGGGCGCCGCGCGAGGAGTTCGGCGGGTTCTCCACGCGCCTCGTCGCCACCGTCTACGGCGTCGACAGCCCCGACGAGAAGGACCTCCTCGAAGCTGTCGACGACACAGCGCGCACCGGCTGCGCGGGGTGTTTCTGCATTGAGGAGGACCGAGCGACGGTGCGCGTCGTGCGCCTTCCCGGCTGGGGGCACTTCGCTCCGTTGCTGGAGTTGAAGGCCATCTGGCGTCGGCTTCGACGCCACGACGTTCGCCTGCGCAAGCCCGGCGGCGAGCGGCGCAAGGACGGGAAGCTCGCCGCGAAGCAACACCGCATCGGCCCCATCATCCTACCCGCGCGGCTCGATGCGTTGGCGGCGGTGCTGGACATTCAACAGCGCGTGAACGTCGCGGCGGTGCAGCTCGGTCGGCCGGGCCTGGACATCCTCAACGGCGAGGAGGAGGGGCGCATCCGGGAGCTCATCGCGCTCAACACCTGGCCCGAGAAGTGGACCGGCCGCGAGAAGCTGGCGACGGAGCCCTTCGAGGAGAACGGCCAGCGGAACTTCCTCGTGGACGACGACGAGGAGGCCGTGGGCGATGCCCTCGTCACGTTGGGGGTGCGCCGTGGCTAACCCGAGCACGCTCCCCGCCCTGCGCGACGCCGTCGCCCGGGTGCTCACCGCCTGCGGCGAGGCGCACGACGGGCTGACGGTCACCCTCGAACAGGTGGGCGATGGGCGCGTCGGGGTGCACATCCGCGGGTGTTTCACCCTCGCGATGTGGATGCCCGCGCCCGACGAGGCCGAGGCCATCGACCGCGCATGGCGGACGGTGCTCCTACGGCTCGACGACGGGCGGGCGTCGGCCGCGCGAGAGGTCGCCCGCGCGGAGGCCCGGCAGCGGGCCGCGGCCGATGGGGTGAGCGATGCGCGGCGCGACCTGCGTCGGGCGCAGCTGGCGCTCCGGGGGGCGGAGGAGGTGACCCGTGGCTGACACTGTGATCGGGCGGGACCCGCCCAACGACGGGCGCGAGTGGGACGCGCAGTGCGCCCGCTGCGGGTCGAGCGTCGCGCGCGTGAGCTGCCCGACATGCGGCGGCGAGGGTTTCTTCGACGACGGTGAAGACCTCGACAGCATCGACCCCTGCGACGACTGCGACGGGACGGGCGGCTGGCAGGAGTGCTGCTCGGACGCCGAGTGGTGCGAGGCCAACCCGATGCAGGGCCGGGAGGCCGATGCGCGCGGCAAGGTCGAATGGTTCGTGGTGCGTACGCTTGCCGAGGTGCCTCATGGCTGACTCACCCGCCCGCGCCGCGTGGCGCGCCCTCGTCGCCCGGCTCTCCCAGGAGGCCCTCCGGGAGGCCGCCCACCTCGCCGTGGACGCCGCCTTCGACGCCGCCAACGACGCGCCCGTGCGGCGGGGCCCCGTGCGCCCGGCGTACCGCCCCGACCCCGACGAGCCCGTCGACGAGGTCGCCACGAAGCGCGCGGCCGTGTCGCTCGCCCGCCGGGGGGTCCGGTAAGGTGGCGCGCATGAGACGCACTGCGGGCTCGGGCTCCGTCGACCAGCTCCCCTCCAAGCGCTGGCGCGCGCGCGTCCGCCTCGACACCGGGGCGCAGGTGTCCCTCGGCACCTGCGACACCGAGGCAGAGGCCCACGCGCTGCTCGCCGCCGGCGTGCGGCAGCTCGCCGAGCGCGGCGCGGCGCCCACCGGCCCGAAGACCCTGCGCGCGTGGGGCAAGACCTGGCTCACGACGCGCGAGAACGACGGCATCCGCGGCATCGTGCAGGAGCGCTCGGTGTGGGACCGCCACGTGCTGGCCCACCCGATCGCGGACCTGCCGCTGCGGGAGATCACCCGCCGCCAGGTGCTCGCCTGGATGGACGCCGTCCGCGCGACCCGGGCCGTGGTCTCGGCCCGCGGGGGAGGGCACCGCGAGACCGCCCGGCCGGTGTCCCGCCGGGTGGTGCTGCACGCGCTGCACCTGCTGCGCGGGGCCCTGCACGCCGCGCGCGACGCCGAGCACCTCGGCTCGGACCCCACGCAGGGCGTGAAGCCGCCCCGCGACAAGGTGCGCCGCGAACAGGCCTGGACGTACCTCACGCCGGCCGAGATCGAGCGAGTCACGCGCGGGAGTCACGACGCGCTGCCCGAGCCCGAGCGCACCATCTACGGCGTGGCCATCTACACGGGCCTGCGCCAGGGCGAGCTCTGGGCGCTCGAGCGCGGGGACATCGGCGACCTCGACGGGCCCGGGCCCGAGATCACCGTCTCCCGCTCGCACGACGGGCCGCCGAAGAACGGCAAGGTGCGCCGGGTGCCGCTGCTCCCCGAGGCCATCGCCCTGCTGCGCGCGCACCTCGCGGGGCCCCACGCGGGCAAGCGGCTGGTGTTCCCCGGCGAGACCGGCGGCCGGCGCGGGCGGAGCGACGACGCCCGGTGGGCCCCGCAGACCCGCAAGGTCGAGGGCGCGGCCGGGCCCGAGTGGGTGGAGGTCTGCAACTACCGACGGCGCGCGGGGATCACCCGGCGCGTGCGCTTCCACGACCTGCGCCACACCTGCGCCTCGCACCTCGTGATGGGGACCTGGGGGGTGACCCTCACGCTGCAGGAGGTGGCGCTCTGGCTCGGCCACAGCTCCATCACGATGACCGAGCGCTACGCCCACCTCGCGCCCGAGCGACTCGCCGCCCGGGTCGCTGACGCGACGCGTCCGGCTGATATGCAATCAGCCGCCTCGGGGACCGCCCCGGCGCGTGACTCGAATGACCCTCCCTTTGAGTCACGCGAGTCGGGGGTTGCTTCGGAAACCCCTTGTTTTACAGCGCGCCCGAGAGGGGTCGAACCTCTAACCCTCGGATCCGAAGTCCGATGCTCTATCCATTGAGCTACGGGCGCTGAGGGTATCCAGTGTGGGGTGACCGACGGGGATTGAACCCGCGACCATCGGAGCCACAATCCGATGCTCTACCAGCTGAGCTACGGCCACCAAACCAAGGGGCAGCCTTCTACCCCACAACCTTCGCCGTGTCACCAACTCACTCGCAAAAAAATGAAGCCCGGGTGCCTGATGGGGTGACGGCGTGTTAGGGTGCGGGCACCTTCCGGGTCGCCGGACGGGGTGTAGCACAGCCTGGTAGTGCACTAGCTTTGGGAGCTAGATGTCGTGGGTTCGAATCCCTCCACCCCGACCCTCCTGTTTCGTGCCCGTAGCTCAATCGGATAGAGCAGCGGCCTTCTAAGCCGCCGGTTGCGCGTTCGAGTCGCGCCGGGCGCACGGTGAAACCCCTGAAAACCGAGCGGTTCGCGGTCCGATCCCGACCGCAGGTGTACGCCCCGATCCGCCCCCTTTCGGCCCCGTAGCGTACAGGTACGGTACAGGGGTCACCCGGGGCTCCGCATCGGGAGGACGGTCGCCGAGGGGCGGTTGAGCATCGCCGCGAAGCCCAGGTCGAGCGCCGGCCGGGCGGCGTCGGTGCGGTACCTCCCGAGGTAGCGCTCGGTGGTCTTCAGGTCCGCGTGACCGAGCAGGCGCTGCACGTCGCGGATGCTCACGCCGGGCGTGCGGCTCATCTCGGTGGCGAACGTGCGGCGGCAGTCGTGCATCCCCGGCGGGTCGCCCGGGAGCTCTGCGCGGGCCCACGCCTCGGCCACGCGGTCGAGCACCCAGTGGTCGCCGAGGACGAGGCGCTTGGAGTTCAACCCCACGGCCTGGTCGCGCCAGAGGATCATCTCGCGCGCGAGCTCGGCGACGCTCGCCGGCACGGGCACGTCGCGCTCTTCGCGATCCTTCGGCGTCCAGCCGTCGTAGGCCTGCACGCGCACCACGTCGGCGCCGACGTCCACCGCACGCAGGTGGCGCAGCTCGTCGAAGCGCAGCCCGGTTTGAACGGCCAGCGCCACGAAGCACGCGAGGCCGCGGGCGTTGGCGCGGGTGCGGGCGACGGCGCGGGCGTTGGGGCGGGGGGAGGGCTCGCGCTCGAGCTCGCGCACGACGGTCATCCACTCGGCGGGCGAGGGGATGAGCGGGTCACGGTTGCGGGCGATCTCGGAGAGGTTCTTCCAGGCGTGCAGGGCGCCCGGGTCGCAGAGCGGGGGCTCGCGCTTCACCGCCCAGCGGGCCATCGCGCGCACGATCTGGATGGTGCGGTTGACCGCAGCATCGGTGAGCCGCGCACCCTTGTGCTCCTCGGCCCACGCCCGCCGGCGGGCCTCGACGTAGGTCGAGAGCGTCGCGGCGGTGACCTGGTCGATGCGCGCCACGCCCACGTGCGCGACGAAGCTGCCCAGGCGGTAGGCCACGTTCTCCGACTGCCGCTGACTCCACCGGTGGCGGTTCTCCGCGGTGTAGAGCCGGGCGAGCTCGGCTAGGGACGTCTCACGAGCTGCAGCAGCTGCTTTTGGATCGAGGTCGCCGGATCCGAACTTCTGCGCGGCGAGGCGGTATGCCTCGTCTTTGGTGACGCCTTCGAGGGGGACGTCGAGGGACTTGCGTCCGACGCCGGGGACCTGGGCCCACCACTGCGCGCCGCGGGGGAAGACATGGAGCACCCCTCGCTTTCGTCGAGCCACTTGAGGAGCACGCTTCGACGCAGCCGCCACTGACCACCGACCTTCCGCGCGGGCACCGCGCCCTCGGCCGCGAGACGGTACATCACGTCGGTCGAGACGCGGCAGAGCGCCGCCGCCTCGACGATCGTGAGGACCTCCGGGTCGAGGGCGGGCGCGTTCATCCGGGATTCAGGACGCTGGTGACCAGCCTCCCGTCCTCCTCGAACACCTGCGACGCCGACCGCCAGCCGAGGTCGGTGAAGTCCATCGAGTAGACCTCCCCGCGCGGAACGATCGGCTGCCACCGCGCGTCGCAGAACACCCGCCAGTGCCAGACGCCCTGGCGTCGCCCGTGGTCGGTCTTCGGGCTCTCCGCCCACACCGCGCCCATGCAGTCGCCGTAGAAGGCGCGAACCCAGCGCTCGGTGGTCTCCCGGCCGAGGTCGGGCGTACGCAGCGGCTCGCCGCGAGCATCAACCAGTGCCGTCGCGTTCGCGAGCGGCGAGAGCGAGAGGTGCAGGCAGCGGTCGTAGTCGGGGTTCTTGAACCACCCCGACGTGTGCATCCCGCTGTCGCGCGTGAAGAGCAGCACCGCTCCGGTGGCGACGTCGGCCACCCGGCACCGTGCCATGTACGCACCGGCGACCGCGTCCTCGCGGCCGAAGAAGAGGCCCGTGAACGCGAGGCGCCGCAGTTGGGCGGCGACGCGGGCGACATGGGCTTCGACGTCGAGGGACGCGGCGCGGCGGACGGCGGCGCGCTGCTGCTGGCGGCTACCCACGCGACACCTCCACCCACACCCGGCGACCGCCGACGATCGCGCGGCGCCACGTCCAGCCGTAGCGGTCGCGGACGATGAGGTCAGGCATGGGGGGCCTCCAACCCGAACAGCGATCCCTGGCCGTTCTCCTCAAACGGCTCCGTCGCGCGAGGCTCCGTGCCGTCCCAGCGCTGCGGCCACGTCCCGGCCGCGATGAGCTCCCGGATGCGCGCCTCTTCCTCGGCGTTGAGCAGGTCGACGCGAGGGCGGCGCGCGGCATCGGCCCCGTCGTTGATCTCTCGCTGGATCGCGAGCACGGACTCCAGCGCCGCGAGCCGGGCCTCCAGGGTGATCGGCCCCATGCGGTGCTGATTGCCGACGAGCGTTCCGTCGGCGCGCGCCTCGCCGCCCGCCTTGCGGAGCCTCACCAGCGGCGACCGCATCTCGCGCCAGAGCGGCCGCAGGCGCTTGAGCGGCGCGAGGTACGCCCACTGCGGGCGCTTGAGCAGCGCGTCGAGGGCGTTGTCCTGCGTCGCGAGCGGACACCCGCAGCACCCGGTGCGCGCCGCGAGCTCTTCGGCCTCGTCGCCCCCGTAGACCTCTGCGAGCAGGCCCGTCGACCAGTCCCCGAACTCCGGGCGGGTGGCCCAATGCTTGAGCCACTCCCAGATATGGCAGACACGCCAGTGCAGCACGGGCGCCAGCGTCGCCTGTCCGCGGTCGGCGAGGTCGCGCTGGTACCAGCCCTGTCCGCACTCGCCATCGCCCTTGGAGCAGGAGAGCGCGATCCGTCCATCGCGAGCCGCGGACTCTCCGAGCCGCACGCCGGTCAGCGTGAGCACGTCTCGCCGCACGGAGACAATCTCGCGACCCACTACAGGCGTGAGCGCCGCCCGCACTGCATCCGCCTCGACGCCGACGACGTCCGCGATGCGGTCCAGCTCCGCGCGCATCGGGTCGACCTTGATCTGGCGCGTGCACCACCGGAGCGTGGTGTTGTTCGGAGGCGGGACGCCGCGCCCGAGGATGTAGACGAGGAAGCGCTTGTCCATCGGCGCCGTCACCGTCCGCACGTCGAGCGTGCAGCCGATCGCCGCGAGCGCCGGGGCATGGTCGGCCAGCTCTTCGCGGATGGTCGCCGCGGAGAGCCAGAGGGGCAGTAGCTCCAGCCGCGTGTCGGCGTAGAGCACCGTGAGGCTCTTCGGCGCGGGCACCTTCCTGGCGAGGATGAGCCACACGACGAGGGTCACCAGCGCGGTCGAGTCCTTCCCGCCGCTCCATGCAAGGACCCAATGGTCATGCGCCGCGCCGTAGGCCGCTAGCGAGGCGATGGTCAGCTCAATCGACTCCGTCATCTGGAGTCGCGCGCTCTCGAAAAGCGTTGCGCTCATCACTCAATCCCCCGGTCATTCAACAGGTCACTCCACGCCTGCGCCATCCGCGCCGCCCTCCACTCCGGCGACGACTCCACCAACGCCGCCGACGGGAGGCTCGTCACGGTCACCGGCCGCCGACGCACGCGGCGGATCACCTCGGCCGCGCCCTCCGCGTCACCCTCCGCCCGCACCTCTTCCAGCAGGTCTTCCAGGGAACTAGCCACGGGAGGCCTCCTTCCGGTTCTCGGGCATCACCGCGAGCAGCGGGAGCGGCCGTTGCCCCGCCTCGACGGCCCGGCGCTCCCGCTTGCGGTGGACGTTGTTCGCGCCGTCCATCACCAGGTGGCACCGCTGGCAGAGCGCGAGCAGGTTGCTCGGGTCGTTGTTGCGCTCGTCGTGGTCGACGTGGGCCACGGTGAGGATCACCTTGACGGCGCCGCAGCTCTCGACGGTGCAGAGCGCCCCGCACTCGTGCAGCCGGTACACCGCGGCGTCGCGCGCCTCGCGGACGATGGTCGCGCCGTGCGGCGCGCCGCAGCGGGTGTCGTGCGTGCTGCCGCACCGCCCGGTGCACTCGCAGGCGTTGCCCGCGCGCAGCCTGATCGCGGCGCGGATGGCCTTCCAGTTGGCGGGGTATCGCTCGGGGCGGAAGGTCACGCTGCGGCCCTCCCACCTGCGCGGCCCGCGCTCACCAGCGCTTCGGCGACCTGGCCGCAGACGGAGTTACCCGCGAGCTCGATCTGCTGCGTTTTGGTGAGGCGCTTCGTGAGCAGCTTCCCGTCGACCGGCGGGTCGATGTCGTAGTCCGCTGGGAAGCCCTGCGCGTTGAAGAGCTCGCGCGGGGCCAGCATCCGCATCCCGATGTCGGTGATCTGGTACGGCTCGCCGTGCACCATCACGAGGCCGAAGCGGGCCTTGGTGGTGACGGTGTGCAGCGGGTCGAAGAGGCTCTGTTGCGACGCCCCGGGGCCGCCGTCGGCGCCGTAGTACTTCACCAGAAAGGCCCGCACCTCGGCGAGGTGACCGCCGCCTCGGCCGCCCCCGGTCGTGACCGTCGGCAGCGGGTCGGCCAGCTCGGCGCCGGTGCTCGTGCCGTAGAACTTCGACAGGAACGCGAGCTCCATCTGCACGATCGCGTGGTGGTCTTGCGTGGTCACCGCGCCGGTCGGTGCGTCCATCGACTGCCCCGGCGTCTGGTGTCCGTTGGGCCCGCCGTAGTGCTTCGCGAGGAAGGCCGACACCAGCGCGTGCTTCCCGCCGCTGACGACCGTGCCGAGCGGGGCGCCGATGTCGAGGGCGCGCGGGCGCTGCCCCTCGCGCTCGCCGTAGCCGGTCTGCACCATCGTCGGGGCGACCAGCACGAACTCCCCACCCTTCGCGGTGGTGACCGTGCGCAGCGGCTCCGAGGCCGACGCCACGCGGTCGCCGCCCTGCGTGTGGGTGACCGTCGCGAGGTAGGGCGTCACCAGCGCGAGCTCGCCGCGGTTGGCGGCGGTGATGGTGCGGAACGGGTCGGAGAGCGAGTGCGTGCGGTCGCCGCCCTGGTGCGTCAGGGGCACGATGAAAGGCGTCGGCGCGTCGATGACGTAGCGGCGCAGCCCGGCCGCGATCCGGCGCAGCGTCGCCTCGGCGAGCGGGCGCTTCCTGTCGAAGATCGACGGGCACGGCAGTGACCAGTCGATGATGCTGGCCGCGGTGTTCCACGGCTCCGTGCGGCCCTTGCCGTGCGTCGCCTCGGGCCAGACGATCGGACGGCCCTTGCGCACGGCCTTCAGGAACAGGCGCTTCCTCGTGGTGGGCGTGCCGTAGTTGGCCGCGACCAGCACCCGGTGCTCGACGTCGTAGCCGCAGTCGACGAGGGCCGCGAGCCACGCGCGGAAGTCGGCGCCGCGCAGCGCCCGGTCGGGCCTGCCGTTCTCGTCGAGCGGCCCCCAGTCGGCGAACTCCTCGACGTTCTCCAGGTAGATATCCTCGGGCTGGACCTCGCGCGCCCACTTCACGACGACGCCGGCGAGTCCGCGCACCTCCTTCGAGCGGGGCTGGCCGCCCTTGGCCTTCGAGAAGTGCGTGCAGTCGGGCGAGAACCAGGCGCGGCGCACGCGGCGCCCAGCGCACACCGTCCGCGGGTCCACGGCCCAGATGTCCTCGCACTCGTGGTGCGTGTGCGGGTGATTCGCGGCGTGCATCGCGATGGCCGCGCGGCTGTGGTTGACGGCGATGGTGATCGGGCGCCCGGTCGCGCGCTCGATGCCGGTCGACGCGCCGCCGCCGCCCGCGAAGTTGTCCACGTCGATCTCGTCGAGGGCGCCGCCCACGTAGTCGAAGCCCATCACGCCCACCCGTCCGTCCGCGGCTCGGTCGCCAGCAGCGCGAGGAAGGCCACGATCGCCACCACGATCGCCACGGCCCGCACCCCGTCGTGCGCCGCGTCGAGGCACCCGAGGGCGCCGGCGGGCGCGAGCGCGGTGTACATCCACTGCCGATGCGGCTGCATCCGCTTCACAGAGGCCCTCACGCCGCCACTCCTGACCGCATCGCCCGCAGCTCCGCGCCGAAGCGGGCCCAGCGGCCCACCGTGGTGAGAGCCGTGGCGAGGCTCAGCCGCCGGGGCTCGCGCACGACGCGGCTCACCTCGGACCAGTCGATCGCGACGAGGCGGCGGGCGGCCAGCTGGAGGTAGGCCTCGCCCTGGTGCTCGCCGTGGCGGCGCACGTCCGCCAGGAGGTCGGCGCGGGTGGCGAGGGCGGCCACGTGGTCGCGGAGGCCCTCGTCGGTGAGCTGCCAGTCGGCCGGCGCGTGCGGGGTGCGCCGGCGGTGGGTGTCGTCGTAGACGATGCGGAGGTCAGGAGCGGGGGCCATGGGCGTCTGCACGGTCGGTGGTCCTTTCAGGCGAATCAGGCGAAGTCGTCGTCGGCGCCCGGCTCTCGCGCGGGCTCGGGGGGCGCGGGCTCTTCGGGGAGCCCGAGGCGCCGGTCGGTCTCGGCGATCACGCGGCGCATCCGGTCGGCGAGCGCGGCGAGGTAGTCGGGGGAGAGCGCGCCGGGCTTCGGGATCCACGCGACGACGTCCACGTCGAGGTAGGTCTTGCCCTCGTATTCCCGGTGCGAGATCTCGATGGTGTGCTCCTCGGCGAGGGTCGCCGCGTCGAGGGTCGCCAGGTCCCAGCCGCGCCAGCCGAGGCGGCGCAGGCGCTCGATGGAGAACTTCGCGGCCTTCTCGGAGAAGTTCGTGCGCAGGAGCACGCGGGCGTTCACCTCGCGGCCGTGCGTGATGACGAACTCGACCACGTACTGCGGGTCGCCGTTCTGCGTCTTGTCCCAGCCGCGCTGGGCGATGCGCGCGCGGTAGTGGCCCTGCGGGAGAATCACCGGGCCACCACGCTCTCGGAGGTGCTCGCCTTGAGGGCGCCGGCGCGCAGCAGGACGTCCACGAGCTGCTGCTTCCGGGTCGCCCGCTCGCCCTTGAGGGCGCCGACCTGGGCGGCCGACTTGATGGTGTCCATCGTGGCCGCGCGGACGAGGGGCGCCGCGACCTCGGCGGCCTCGGGCCCGAGGTTGATCAGGGTGTTCTGGTAGACCGCCTCGGCGTCCACCACGGCGCGCTTCGTGGTCGACTCCAGCGCCAGCGCGGCGCCGCCGGGGAGGGCTGTGTCGCCGCGGGCGACGGCGGCGCGCAGCTGCTCGTTGATGAGGTCCGGCAGCCGCTTGGCGAAGTCCCGCAGCTGGAGCAGGCGGCCGCGCCCGGCGGCGGTCGCCGCGAGGTCGATGAGGCCCGTGCCCTGCGCCACGGCGAGGGCCATCGGGCCCTCGGGGCAGTGGACGGCGGCGCGGCAGTAGCGGCAGTGCGCGCCCGGCGTCGCGGGCGGGGTCTGGTGGCCGAGGGCGTCGGCGACCACCCGCCCCGCGAGCTCGGCGAGGGTTTCGGCGATGCGCTCGAGCTCGATCTCCGAGACCTCGGCGGCGTCGAGCCAGCACGAGCCGTCCTCGCGGCCGCGGATCACCACCACCCGGGCCTGGGACACCCGGTGCGCGCGCGCCGCGTAAAGGGCCAGGGCCCGCAGCTGGGGGTTCGTGGCGGCGGGGGTGACCTCGCCGTGCCCGAACTTGTAGTCGCCCACGACGACGAGGTCGGCGGCACGGTCGACCACCACCACGTCGGCGGTCCCGACGAACTCGCCCGAGGTCGCGCCCGAGTAGTCGCGGTTCAAGCTGAGGCCCAGCGAGCGGCCCTCGTAGGGCCGGGTCGGGTCCCAGGCGAAGGACTCCTCGGCGCGCATCTCGGTGTCGCCGAAGAGGTCGTGCCCGAGGGCTTCTAGGATCGCCGGGACGTCGAGGCCCCGGGCCATCTCGCGCCAGGCCGCCGGGACGCGCGCGAGGGCGCCCGGCTGGCCGTTGGCCTCCGCCTCGACGTAGGCGTGCAGGGCGGTGCCGCGCGCGGCGGCCTCCGACCCGGCGTCGGGCTCCTGAGGGAGCACGTTGGACGCGCGGCACGCGAGGGCGCGCGCGAGCGAGGAGGCGGAGGGGAGGGTCACGTCAGGCCCCCGCGGCTTCGGTGGTGGCCGGGGTGGCGGCGGTGACAGAGGCCTCGACCACGGGAGTCAGCGCCTTCTTCCGGGCCTGGAAGAGCCCGCTCAGGCGGGTGCCCTCCTCCGCCGAGCGCGAGGCCTTCGTCGCCTTGATGGCGGTCCCGAGCTCCTTGAGCGCCTCGAGCGAGTCGGCGGCGGCGATCTCCGCGTCCCAGTCGCGGGCCGGGCCGGCGGGGACGGAGGGCTCCGGCGGGAGGTTCTGGGAGGGCGCCCGGGGGAGGGGCTGGCTCTCCTTCGCCTCCACTACGCGGGGGCGGACGATCTCGGCCTGGATGATCTCGGCCTGCTCCTCAGGGACGTACATCCCGAGCAGGACGTCGGGGTACACCTCGCGCCCGATCACGGCGACGCAGCGATGGAGCAGCATGATGCGCGGGTACTTCTCGTGCCCGCTGTTCTTCTTCACGAGCTGGGCGCGCTCGGCGTCGGCCGCGGTGAAGCTGCGCTCGACGGCCTTCTTCCCGCGGCGCTTGGTGGTGATGGTCGCGACCTGATCGGTGGTCTCCAGCACCTCCCAGTCCTCGCAGAGCCCCGACTGAAGGATGAGGGCGACCATGGTGTCGCTGGGGATGAAGACGCGGCCCTCCACCGAGTAGAGCCCGCGCATCGACTGCCCGGGCGAGAGCCCCAGCTCCATGCCCGTGAGGATCATCATGGCGGCCTGCTCCGGGGTCTCGCACTTCGCGAGGCCGGACTTGAAGCCCATCACCGCCATCTGCATCAGCTCGCCGAAGTTGTGCGGGAGGAGGTCCGCGACGCGCGCGAGGGCGGCGCTCGGCTGGGCGCGCACGAGGTCGGTGTCGGGAGCCTGCGAATCGTGGAGTTGCATGGTCATGGGAGAGGTTTCCTTGTCGGTTGAAGAGTCGAATGAGAGTCGGTTGAGGTCAGTCGAAGAGGCCGTCGTCGGCCGCGGCCTGCGTCGTGGCGTCGTCCAGCTGGCGGATCACGAGGTCGCCGCGCTCCACGAGGCTGGCGATGAGCTGCCAGCCGCCCTCGATGCAGTGCTGGACGAAGGCGTCGAGATGCTCGGGGTCGACGCGCTCCAGGCCGTCGACGGTGAGCACCCGGAGGGGGGCGGTCGCGCCGAGGCGCTTGGCGAGGTCGACGGCGAATCGGAGCTGCTCGGCGCCGCAGAGCCCGTCGAGGGAGACGCCGCCGAGGGTGATGACGTCCCCGGCGAGGGCGAGGCCTTCGAGGCCCGGGGCGGCCGCGACGAGGGCAGCCGGCGCGTCCTTGGAGAGCGCCTTGACGGTGGCGGTGAGGGCCTGGGCCTGGGCCTGGTCAGCGAGGGCCTGGGCGCGCAGGGTGTCGGCGGCGGCGGCGATCTGGCGGCGCAGGGCGCCGTCGTGGGCGTCCTTGAGCAGCAGCCGGGCGGCCTCGTCGTCGGCGCGGGCGGCGGCGAGGTCGTCGGCCGTGGGCGCCCGGGGGGCCGCGCCGTCGAGGGCGGCCTCGAGCTCGTCGGCCTGGGTGCGGAGCTGCCGGGCGTGCGTGAGCATCCCGACCCGGCGGATCATGGCGGCCTCGGCCGCGTCGCGCTGGGCCTGCACCCGCGAGCGCTCCGCGCGCAGCTCGGCGAGGGCCTTCTCGGCGGCGATCACCAGCGCGTCAACCCGTGCCGTCTCGGCGTCGAGGGCGCGCACGTCCTCGTCGAAGACCTGGGGCTGTTCGGCGGCGAGGCGGTCCTGGCCGTCGGCCTTCTCCCGCATGTCCGCGATGCGCGCCCGCGCCGAGGCGCTGCGGGTCGCGGCCTTCTCGGCGGCGGTGGCGTCGGCCACGAGGGCGGCGAGCGCCGCGCGGGCGCGGGCGACCTCGGACTCCGCCTCTTCAACGGAGGGGACCGGGCGGACGGGGTTCGCCTCCGCGTGGGCCGCGGCCTCCTTCGCCTTCCGGGCGCTCTCCTCGGCGGCCTTGTTGGCGGCGGCCCGGGCCGCGTAGACCTCGGCGTGCCGACGGGCCAGCACCTCCAGGCCGTGGCCCGCCACGGAGTACCCCGCCGGGAGCGACGGATCCCAGGCGCGGAGCTGCGCCTCGGTCACCGTCACCGGGAGGGCGGCCAGCAGCATCTCGCGGCGGAGCCTCGCGTCGGCCAGGTAAAAGGCGAGCGGGTCCAGGCTGTACCCGGACTGCCCCGCCAGGAACTCCGCGGGGCGCTTCACCGTGGCCTGGATGGGCCCGGTGGTCTCCACCTTCACGGTGGGCTGGCGGCCCTCGGCGACGATGCGCCGGGTGGCGACCCAGCCGCCCGTGTGCACCCGCACCATCGCCTCCGGGGCGCCCGAGCGCACCGCGTCGGCGGAGGCGTCGCCCGACGCCATCACGGCCCGGACGGCGCGGATGAGCGAGGTCTTCCCGGCGCCGTTGCGGCCGGCGGCGATGATGCCTGAAGGGGCGAGGTCGATGACGCCGTCCGGGGCGCCGCGGAAGTTCAGGGTCTCGATGCGCAAGATCGGGGCGTTCATGGCGTGGGGTCTCCGGGGGCGGTTGGGGTTGCGGCGATCCGTCGAGGCACGGCGTCGGCGTGTGCGCCGGGGGCGGGCGCGGGCGACGCAGCGCCTCCGCGGATCGGGGCGGTGTCGGCGAGCGGCGCGCGCACGGCCTCGGGCAGCGCGAGCAGCGCGGCGCCGTGCATCCCCTCGACCCGCGCGGCCAGCCGGCGGACGGTCGGGTCGCCGGTCTCGTCGGCGAGCCGGAGGAGGCCGCGCAGGGCCGGGGCGGCGCCGCGCTCGTTGCTCTGCAGCACGTCGCTGAGGACGCCGTCGGCGAGGCTGCGCTGGCGCGCGACGGGCAGCCCGGCCGCGGCGCGGTGCACCACGTCGAGCGCCTCGCCATAGAGGGCGGAGACGTCAGGGGAGGCCGTGCAGAGCTCGACGAAACGCGCGAGCGCCTTGTCGCGGCTCTTCGGGGACCAGTCCTTCCCGACGATCACCGCGCCCTCGCGGGAGAGCCGCGTGGTGTAGCCCCAGGTGGTGCGCTCCAGCGTCGCGACCCGGCCGTCCGGGAGGGTGTGGCGGCGGAGGATCACGACCGGGCCTCGCGGGCGCTCTGGTTGAAGCTGCAGAGGTTGCAGCGGCTCTCGCCGTCGCCGTTGCCCAGCGCCCGCCGGGCGCAGTCGCGGCAGCCGTTGCGCCCCCAGGCGACGTTGCTGGCGGCCAATCCCGAGAGGTCGCCCGCGGCCCAGGCGCGCACCTGGTCGGCGTAGATCCGGCCGAGCTGAACGTCGTGGCGCAGCGCGCCGTGCGGGTCGAGCAGGTCGGCGACGATCGACGAGGCCATGGCGACGAGGCCCGCGCGGATGACCTCGGCGGCGGTGTTCATCCGCTCGTTGATCTCCAGGTCGCGAGCGAGCTCGGCCACGCCCGGGTGCAGCTCCGCCGCCATCACGCCACCGCCCGGCGGGAGCCCCGCAGCGAGAGGAGGGTCACCTGCTCGGCGGCGCGGCGCTCGAGCAGCGCACGGCGGCGCAGGTGCTCCGCGGCGGTCACCGGGCACCCCGGCTCTCGTAGAGGGCGGCGAGGTCGGCGTCGGCGTAGTCGCTGTCTGTGAGGTAGAAGCCGCTGGCGTCCTCGCGGGTGTTGTCGGGCTCCAGGTAGTGCGGGGCCGGGAGGGCCTCCGCCGCGTCGGCCGCGAGGATGGCGTCGAAGGCCGCGTCGGCGAGGCGCTCCTGGGCGTCCTGCTGGGTGAGGTCCATCAGCCCACCTCGGCGATCAGCTGGAGCGCCAGGGCGTGCTGGGCCCGGGTGTAGCGGTCGACGGTCAGGGCGAAGGTGAGCGACCGGAAGGCGTCGGCCCGGGGGTGCCGGCGGATCGTCGCCACCATCCAGCCGCGGCGCAGGGCCCGGCAGATCTTGGCGCCCTGGGCCTCGTCGAAGTCCTCGGCCGAGCGGGCGGAGACCAGGGTGCGGACGTGGCGGGTGACCGACTCCAGCAGGGTGCGGTCGGCGCCGATGGCCAGGCGCACCGAGTCGACGGTGACCGCGACGAGGCGGGCGACGTCCCGCTGGGAGTCCGGGTCGTTCGTCAGGGTCGAGGGCGAGCCGTAGAGGAAGAGCGCGGCGACGAGGGAGGTGGCCAGGGCGACGGGGGAGGTGGACATCGAGGGCCTCGGGCCGGAGCGGGGGTTGAACCGCTGCGGTAGGCCTGTTCTATTACTGGCGTAATCGAGGGTCAAGCATCTTCAATGATTTTTGTAATATTGACGCGAAAGCCCTGTTTCATAGGCGTTCGCGCGAGGTGCTACGCGACGAGAATCAGTCGCGCCCGGCGCATCTGCGCGCGGAGCAGCCAGTCGCTGGCGTGGGGCTGGATGCGCCGGGCCTCGGCGAGCGTGCGCAGCTCCTCGGCGATGTCCGTCTGGAGCGCGAGTTCGGCGTCCAGGTGCCACGCGTCGGCCTCGGTGTGGCGCATCCACCCTGCCACGGTGAACCCGCAGTGCCCGAGGCCGTGGAACACATGCGTCCCGCGCACGCGCGCGGAGGGGTGCCAGCGGTACCAGATGCGCGACCCGTCGCAGCACTCGCCGCCCGCGCCGAGGGGCACCCGGTCGATCACGTCGAGCCCCAGCGCCACCGCGATGTGCACCGGGTCGGGACAGCGCACCGGGCGCTTCGCCTCGTCGATCAGCCAGCGCGCGAGGTTCACGATGTCCCGCTGGCGGTAGCGCGGCGGATCAACCTCCGCCTCGTCGTACCTCCCCGCGAGGATCAACTCACCGCGCGGGTGGCACCGCTCTTCGTCGCTCGCGGTCGTGATGGTGATGCGTGACGTCCTCTTGCCCACGCCGGGAACGTAATCCGCTCCGGCCGTCGCAGTGCCGACGATCACGGGCGGGCGGACGGGCAATGTCCCCCGGCGAAACGCAAGGGTTGCTTTCTGAAAGCGCTGGATATCCGGGAGCGCTGGAGCTCTGAGGCTATCCGCGCGACGGCTTCGGCGGAGGCTTGCGGGGCCGCGGTTTCACGGGCTCGCCGGGCAGCGGAGGGAGGGGCTCGCCGCGCTCTCGCGCTTCGTGGCGGCGCTTGATCGCAAGGTCGGCGGCCGTGTCCTCTTCGGCCATCTCGCGTCGGGCGTTGGTAGCGATCGCCTCGATACGGGCCTCGTCGGTGGAGGTGCTGTCCCACGTCGAGGCGAGGAGCCCGATCGTCAGCGCCGACACGCTCGGAGGCTGCTCGCCCATGAGGTTCCCGAGGCGATCGAAGGCCAGCGGGCTCACCTTCGGGAACATCTCCCGCGCCTTGCGCTCCGCGTCTGCCCACCCGGGGAGGTTGCGCCAGCGGGTTGAGCCCGGGCGGTCGATGCCCTCGAGCTCGTCGAGGGTCTGGCGGGTGTACGTCGCCAGGCCCTTCTTGAGCTTCGGGCCGACGGGCTTGTGGCCGTTGACCGCCAGCGAAATCATGGGCTGCGAGACACCGAGAACCTCGGCCGCGCGCTGCTGATCCTCGCCGAAGTCGGTGCGGAGGATCGTCTCCAACAGCCTCTTCAGCCGCTCGTTGTTGGGGCCGTAGTCCGCCATTACTCCAATCATAACGACCCCTTGCGATTACGAGCGTCATTAGAACTTGCGCCCCGCCGATTACGACGGTAATAGAACGGCATGGACCACGACACGCACCCCGGGGCGAAGGCCCTCCTTCGATGGCGCGAGGGCGCTGGCCTCACCCAGGCCGGGCTCGCAGATCGGATCGTTCCGCCCGTCACCCAGGGCGCCGTTGCCCGCTGGGAAGATGCGACTGCGCAGCGCCCCGCGCTGTCGACGGCCGTCCAGATCCAGCGCCTCTCCCACGGCGAGGTCGACGCGACGTTGTGGGGCTACCCGGCGGCTGAGGTGAACGCGGTCATGGGCGTGGTTGCCGAGCCCGCCGTCGACCCCCGCCCCTCGCCGGTGGCCTGAGCGATGCGCCCCGCCCTCATCACCGTCGCCGTGCTCGCGCTCCTGGCCGTCGCCGCGCACACCGGCCTCGCCCTCGGCGCCAGCGTGGGCATGGCTTCGGGCTTCGCGGGGAGGCGGTAGCCGATGGCCACCGCACGCATCGAGGGCGACCTCGACACCACCGCGCATCCCACGCGGATCGCTCGCATCCTTCGCCGCGCCGCGGATGGCTGTAGCCCCGAGGGGGCTGCGTCCGCGAAGGTACTCCGCGCCCTCGCCGACACCGTGATCGAAGGCCACCGCTTCGGCCCCGACGGCGGGCGCCTGACGGTCACCATGTCGCCCGGCGACGACGGGGCACTTCGCGAGGACGCCGACCTCACCGACACGCTGCGCGGGCTGCTGAAGCGGGCGCGAGACGCCGGGCTCACGGGTCCCCTCGTCGAAGTGCGGTTCTCGCTGGTGATCAGCGACGACGGGGAGGGCTGACGCATGGCCCCACACGTCCAGGAGAAGGCGTCGCGCGCCGGCCAGATCCGCGAGCTGCTGTCCGAGCTCGCCGCCCTCGACGGCCTCGTCACCCGCCACCACCCGCGGCTCCCGCTCGTCAGCTACGTCGACCCGGGCACGGGCGACCGGCTCTCCGCGGGCGAGCTGCTGGCGCGTGTCGAGCGTGAGGTCCGCGAGGCCCGGGCCCTCCTCGCCCGCGAGGAGCGCGGCCAGGGTCACGACGAGGCGGCAGAGCAGGGCGACGCGGTTCATGCACCCACGGTCGCGCTGGATCGCCAGCCGGGGGAGTTGGCGCCGTGACGATTCGCCCAACCCCTTCGCCGACCCCTGCCGGCGGCACCTCGCGCCTCTCCGAGGGCCGCGTCATCGGCCGCCAGCACGCCGCTGAGGACCTCGACGCGACCTCCCGCGCCCTCGTCTCGCAGGGCAAGCCGTGGGCGACGCACGCCAAGCTCGCCGACGCCCTCGGCGTCTCCCCGCAGCGCTTCGATGACCTCTGCAAGGACGGCGACCCCGCCATCGCCGACGGCGACGTCGAGGCCTTGGGCGCGCGCTTCGCGGTCCCCTACTGGCGCCGCCGCATCGCCCGCATGGAGGCCGCGCTCGGTCAGTGCTGTCTCGACCTGCGCGATCTGGCGCTCGACGTGACCGGGCGCGTGGGCGCCCTCGCCGCGCGGGTGCGCCTCGCCGCGGCCGACGGCCACTACGACGCGCGCGAGATCGACGACATCGAGGCCTTGACGCTGGGCGCCCAGGCCGAGCTCGCCGCCGTGATGGCCGCGTGCGCCGCGGCGCGGGCGAAGCTGCGGGCGGAGGACGGCCGGTGACCCCCGCCCAGCGCCAGAAGGCCGAGCGGCTCACCGTGGCGACGCTCCAGCGCCTCGCGGCGCTCCCGGGCATGGACACCGGGACCCTCGCGACGTGCGCCCGGCGGATGGCCGCCATCGTCCGGCGGCAGGCGCGGGCGGCGCTGGGGACGGCGAAGCGGAAGGCAGGTGCCCGGTGAACCTCGTCGCGTACACCGACGGCTCGGGCACGATGGCCCACCTTCCGTGCGGCGCAGGCGTCGTGGTCTACGACGACGGCGTCCCGGTGCTCGAGGCCTCCCGCCCGCTGGGCCTCGGGACGAACAACCACGCGGAACTCTCCGCCATCCGCGTCGCCCTCGCCATCACCGACGACTGGCGCCACCGGCCGCTCACGATCCGCACCGACTCGGAGTACTGCCTCGGGGTCCTCACCGCCCCGCGGGGGCCGCGGTCCGACCAGAAGAACGGCCGGCTGATCCACCTCATCCGCCTCGCGATGGAGGGGCGGGACGTGGTCTTCGAGTTCGTGAAGGGCCACGCGAAGATCGAGGGCAACGAGCGCGCGGACAAGCTCGCCGGGCTCGCCCGCAAGCGCCAGCAGGTGGCCGTCCGGCCGATGGTAGGTGCCCCGTGACGAACCTCGGTCCCCCCGGGCACTGGAAGCTCCTGCCGCAGCTCGACCACCGGCACGGCGTGCCGCAACGCGACCGCGGCGTGCTCTTCCCGGGGCACACCCGGGGGCTGCCGTGCCCCGGCTGCGCGAGCGGGCGGCAGACGCCCACGGTGGCGCCGCCCAGCGGCCCCACGGCGCGGGAAACGCTTGCGCCGCAGTCGCCGCCGGCTGCCGAGCTTCCCCCCGCCCAGCGCCCCACGGTGCCCGTGCGGGGCGACCGCGCGATGCCGCCGACGCTGCGGCCGGTGGCGGCAGCCCCCCAGCCGGCTCCCCCCTGGGCGCCGGTAGCAGCTCCCGCGACCGCAGCAGCAGCTCCCGCGCGGGTGACGAGTCCCGAGGGGCCCACGGTGCGCGCCCGCATCGTGCTGGCCCTGGCCTCCATGGGCCCGGGTCCGCACGACGTGAACGCCCTGGTCGTCGCCGCGTGGAAGCGCTTCCCGGAGAGCTTCGGCCTCCGGGGCTACGAGTCGACCTACCCCGACTCGGGCCGCGTGCTCTCGAAGCTCGCCGGGTCCGACGGCGTCTGCGGCACCGGGTTCTGCGCCCGGGTCGACGGCGGCCGGATCCGGCTGACCCCCTACGGCGCCATGCGCGCCCGGCAGATGGAGGCGGAACATGGCGGACGGTAGTCAGAGGGCCTCGCTCGAGGCCCGGCAGTCGGATCAGCTCCAGGCCTACCTCGCCTTCGTCGCGGCGAAGAAGGCAGAGGCCGCGACCTTCGGCTTCGAGCCGGGGCCGGTCTCTCCCGTGCTCTTCCCCTTCCAGGCGGACCTTGTCCGCTGGGCGATCCGTCGCGGGCGCGCCGCGCTCTTCGCGAAGTTCGGCCTGGGGAAGAGCCTGATGCAGTTGGAGTGCGGGCGGCAGGTCTGCCTGCACACCGGCGGGCGCTTCCTCATCGTGGCGCCCCTCGGGGTGCGCGGGGAGTTCGTCCGCGACGCGGCGATGCTCGGCGTCGACCTCACCTTCGTGCGGCGCTCGGAAGAGGTGGTAGCCCCCGGGCTCTACCTCACCAACTACGAGAGCGTCCGGGACGGCAAGCTCGACCCGCACCTCTTCGACGGGGCATCCCTCGACGAGGCCGACGTGCTGCGCGGCTTCGGCGGGACCAAGACCTTCCGTGAGTTCATGGCGACCTTCGCCGGGGACGACCGGCGCGACCGGTCGCAGCGCGTGCAGACGGCGGGGCTCCGCTACCGCTTCGTGGCGACGGCCACCCCGTCGCCCAACGCGTACATCGAGCTCCTGGCCTACGCGGCCTTCCTCGGCGTGATCGACATCGGCCAGGCCAAGACGCGCTGGTTCAAGCGCAACAGCGAGAAGGCCGACAGCCTCACCCTGCACCCGCACAAGGAGGCGGAGTTCTGGGCCTGGATGAGCACCTGGGCGATCTTCCTCGCCGCCCCCTCGGACCTCTCGCCGGCCTACACCGACGCGCGCTACACCCTGCCCGCGCTCACGGTCACCTGGGAGGAGATCCCCGCTGACCACTCGACGGCCGGGTGCGAGAAGGACGGGCAGGCGAAGATGTTCGCCGACGCCGCGGTGGGTGTCTCGGACGCCGCGCGGGTCAAGCGTACCTCCCTCCAGGCCCGTGTGGCGCGCGCGGTGGAACTCGTCGTCGCCGCGCAGGCCTCGGGTCCGACGCAGGTCGTGGTGTGGTGCGACCTCAACCCCGAGCAGCGGGCCCTCGAGAAGGCCTTCGCCGAGGTCGGGCTCTCGGTCTCCTCGCTCGACGGGAGCATGTCCATCGAGGCGCGCGAGGAGGAGATCGCGCGGTGGAAGAACCAGGAGACCTTCGTCTTCCTCAGCAAGCCCGTCATGTACGGCGCCGGCGTGAACCTCCAGCAGGCGCACGTGATGGTGTTCGTCGGGATCGGGTTCAAGGCCAAGGACATCATCCAGGCCGTCCACCGGATCCACCGCTTCCTCCAGCTGTGGGCCTGCGCCGTGCACCTGGTCTACACCGAGGCCGAGCGGAAGGTCCGCGCCGACCTCGAGCGCAAGTGGAAGCAGCACGACGCGCTCGTCGCGGCGATGACGGACCTCGTGCGCCGGCACGGGCTCACCGGCGGCGCGGCGGCCGAGGTCGGGCGCATCGCACTTGCGCCCCGCCACGAGGTCGCGGGCGAGCGCTTCACCCTCGTGCACAACGACACGGTGCTGGAGACGATGGCGATGGCCGACGACAGCGTCGACCTGATCGTCACCAGCATCCCCTTCTCCACGCAGTACGAGTACACGCCCTCGTATAACGACTTCGGGCACACCGACACCAACGACCACTTCTTCGCGCAGCTCGCCTTCCTCACGCGCGAGCTCCTGCGGGTGCTCAAGCCGGGCCGGGTCGCCGCGATCCACGTCAAAGACCGGATCGTCCCGGGCGGCCTCACGGGCCTCGGGTTCCAGACGGTCTACCCCTTCTCGGACGACACCGTGGCGCACTTCACCGCGCACGGCTTCGCCTTCCTCGCGCGCAAGACCATCGTCACGGACGTCGTCCGGGAGAACAACCAGACCTACCGCCTCGGGTGGACGGAGCAGTGCAAGGACGGCTCGCGCATGGGCGCGGGGATGCCGGAGTACCTGCTCGTCTTCCGCAAGCCGCCGACCGATGCCTCCAGCGGGTACGCCGACCAGCCGGTGGTGAAGGACAAGAAGACCTACACCCGCGGGCGCTGGCAGTTCGACGCGCATGGGTTCATGCGATCGAGCGGCAACCGGCCGCTGCGCGCAGAGGACCTCGTCGGCATCGCGCACGACCAGATGTTCAAGCGCTTCCGGGAGTACTCGCTCTCGTCGGTCTACGACCACGCGCAGTACGTCGCGATCGCCGAGGGGGTCGATGCGCGAAACCTGCTGCCGACCACCTTCATGTTGCTCCAGCCGCAGAGCTGGCACCCGGACGTGTGGACCGACATCACCCGGATGCTGACCCTCAACGGGGCGCAGTCGGCGGCGGGGCGGGAGCTCCATTTGTGCCCGCTGCAGTTCGACATCGTCGACCGCTGCATCGAGCAGTACTCCGAGCCCGGCGAGCTGGTCTTCGACCCCTTCGCGGGCCTCGGTACCGTCCCGATGCGGGCCGTGAAGTGGAAGCGCCGCGGTCGCGGGCACGAGCTCAACGCGCGCTACTTCGCCGACGCGGTGGCCTACTGCCGCGCTGAGGAGCAGAGCGTCACGGCCCCCACGCTCTTCGACCTCGACGCGGGCCTCTCGGGCCGGGCGGACGCCGAATGATCCCCGCCCTGGACCTCGCCCGCTTCGAGGCGTGGCTCGCCGTCGAGCGCGTGGGGAAGCACGACGTGCCGGGCTTCGAGCACGCCATGTTCTTCGCGTGGTGGCAGGCGGGGTGCCCCGCCGCGGGGGCCGCGGGGTCCGTGGCGGCGGCTGCCCCCATCGCCTCTCCCGCCGCCACGGGCCCGGCGCCGAGGCCCCGTGCGTCGGCGCCCCGGCCGCGCCCCACCGCTGTGCTGACCCGTCCCGCGCCGTCGATTCCCGGCGGCCTGTTCTGACCACTCTGACCACGAAGGAGACCGAAACGATGTCCACCCAGGAACGGAAGATCGAGACCCGCACCGTGTACGTGAAGCTCTCGCCCTCCGAGCAGCGCGAGCGCGCCATGCAGGCGACCGAGCTGGTGCGCCGCCACGACGAGGCCGACGCGCACCTCAAGCTCCAGACGAAGCTGCTGAAGCAGGAGGTCGAGAAGCACGCCGCGAAGCTGCGCGAGCTCGCCCTGGCCGCCCGCGAGGGGACCGAGCTGCAGGAGGTCACCTGCACCTGGGTGCCCGACTACGCCTCCGGCATCGCGCGGCTGCTGCGCGACGACACCAACGCCGTGGTCGAGACGCGCTCGCTCACGAGCGAGGAGCGCCAGACCCAGATGTTCCTGAGCTGACCCGACGTGAGCGCCCCCCTCGCCCTCCGGCCGTACCAGCTCGCCGCCATCGCGGACGTCTACCAGGCGTTCCGCGACGGCGCCGAGTCGGTGTGCCTCCAGCTGCCCACGGGCGGCGGGAAGACGCACACCGCGGCCGGGGGCGTGATCGGGCCCACGGTCGCGCGCGGCAACCGGGTGCTCTTCATCGCGGACCTCGAGGAGATCCTCCTCGACACCGACAAGCGCCTCCGCGCGATGGGCCTGCCCGTGGGGCTCATCCTCGACGGCAAGGCCCTGGACCCCGAGGCGCCGGTCCAGGTCGCCAGCCAGCAGACGCTCGCCGCGTGGCAGAAGCGCGGGGCGGCGCTGCCTCCCTGCAACCGGGTGATCCTCGACGAGTGCCACATCGCGGGGGCCTCCACCGTGCGGTGGATGCTCGGCGCCCTGCGCGAGCGCGGCGCGAAACTCCTCGGGCTCACGGCCACGCCCTCGCGCGGTGACGGGCAGGCGCTCGACGAGTTCCAGCGCCTCGTGGTCGGCCCGCAGCCCCGCGAGCTCGTCGAAGCCGGCGCGCTGGTCCCGTGCGAGGTGTTCTCCCCGCCCGGCGCCCAGGACGGCTGCGCGATGGACCCCGTCGACGCCGTGCGGCTCTTCGCCAGCGACCGGCGCGCCATCGTGTTCGCGACCACGGACGCCGAGGCGACCCGCATCACCGCCGACCTCAACCGCATGGGCCAGCCGTCGATGCTGGTGCTGGGGAAGACGAAGAAGGCCGAGCGCCGGGCCGCCCGCGACCGCCTCGCGGCGGGCGACGTCCGCCACCTGGTCACCGTGAGGGCGCTGCAGAAGGGCTTCGATGCGCCGCTCATCGACACGATCGTGCTCACGACGCCGTGCACGCTGACGGACTACCTCCAGCGCGTGGGCCGGGGCGTGCGGCCGTCGCCCGCGACCGGGAAGACCTCGGCCCTCGTGGTCGACCTGCGCGGCGCGGTCTACGTCCACGGCCTCCCGCTGGATGACCGGCAGTGGACCCTCTCCGGCCGGCAGGGCCGGGAGACGCTCCCCAACCTGCGCCGCTGCCTCGACTGCCACGCGATCTTCCCGCCCGCCCGGCGGTGCCCGCGCTGCGGGTCCTGTCGGATGACCGACCCCCGCCCCCTCCGCATCCAGCAGGCGGAGCTCATCGCGCAGTCGGGTGTCCCGGCGTCCGTCCGCGCCGAGGCGCACGTCCAGCAGCGCACGAGCGTGCTGCTGCGGATGAAGCCCCGCCTCACCAGCTCCCAGGCCCGCTTTGCCGCCCTCGTCGCCGCCCCCGCGTGGGTCCGCGAGGCCTTGAACTTCTCGCATCAGGAGGTCCGCCGTGCAGCCCGGTAAGTCCCCGCAGCAGCAGCTCCCGCTCACCGCCAAGGGTTCCCGGGGCGGGGCCCGTCCCGTCGAGGTCGGTCAGAACCTTGAGCACGAGCTGAAGCGCGCGCTCGGCGCCCTGCCCGGCGTCACGCTTTGGCGCAACCCCAAGGTGAAGGCCTTCACAGTGGAGGGGAAGCCCATCCTCACCGGCATCGCGGGCAAGGGCGCGCCCGACTTCCTGGCGGAGATCCGCACGCGCTCCGGCGTCGTCGCGTGCGTGTGGCTGGAGACCAAGGCGGGCGAGGGGGAGCTCAACCCCGACCAGCGGGACTGGCATGCCGCGGCGAAGCGCGAGGGCCGGCACGTCCGCGTCATCCGCACCCCCGACGACGCCCTCGAGGTCGTGAGGGAGTTCCAGGCCGGTGCGCGCGCATGAACGCACCCCGCACCCCGCCCGCGATGCCCCGCACGAAGAAGGATCCGTGGGAGGGCCTCGCGATGGAGGCGCAGGCCGGCGCGCTCACCGCGAAGGGCTGGCCCGGCATCTCGCACGCCCACGGCGACGTGCGCCTCCAGCTCGGCGCGGTGGTCGCGCTCGCGGTGGGAGGGCCCGCGGCCATGGCCGCGCTCGAGGCGCTCCAGCGGACCTACGGCGAGCTCCCGAAGGCGCCGTGCTGGACCGAGGGGAGCGGCCGCCGGGTGATCCTGTTCGGGCACCCCACGGTGCTCGACGCGACGACCGGCCACCGCGCCCTCGCGCCGCGGCTGCGCGCGGCCCCCAACCTCTTCGGCGCCGCCCCGGGCGCGGCCCTGCTCACCACGGGGGACGAGCTGCTCCCCGGTTCGCACAGCGACGTCTGGCGCCGGTGGAAGGACACCGCCCACCCGGCGACCACGGACCTGCCCGAGCTGCCCGGGTGGCTCGCCGACCTCGTGCGCGAGCCCCACAAGGCCCACGAGGCGCGCGCCCGGCACGACGACGAGCACGAGCCGATCGCCTGCACCGATGTCGGCAACGCTGAGCGCCTGGCCGCGCGGCACGGCGCCGACATCCGGTGGTGCGAGACGTGGGGGCACTGGCTCGCGTGGGATGGCAAGCACTGGAAGCGCGACGACTCCGGCGAGGTCACCCGCCGCGCCGTCGACGCCGTGCGGATGATCGGCGCCGAGGCCTCCCGCTGCACCCGCGAGGACGACCGGAAGCGGCTGCTCGCGCACGCGATCAAGAGCGAGTCGGCGGGGAAGATCACCGCCATGCTCCAGCTGCTCAAGGCGCAGCCCGGCATCAGCGTGGGCCCCGAGGCCTTCGACACGAACCCCTGGCTCCTCAACTGCGCCAACGGATCGATCGACCTGCGCGACGGCACCCTCCACCCGCACCTGCGCGCGGACCTCTGCACGAAGTACTCGCCTGTCGCCTTCCGGCCAGGTGCAGCCCGGCCCGTCTTCAATGCGTTCCTCGCGAAGGTGCAGCCCGACCCCGAGGTGCGCGCCTACCTCCAGCGCCTCGCCGGGTACGCCGCCACCGGGACCATCCGCGACCACGTGCTGCCGATCCACTACGGCACGGGCGGCAACGGCAAGGGCGCCTTCACCAACGCGCTGCTGCACGCGCTCGGCACCTACGCCTCCCAGGTCCCCAACGACCTGCTCATGGCCAAGGAGCGCGAGGCGCACCCCACGGACAAGGCCACCCTGCGCGGCCTGCGCTTCGCGAGCTGCTCGGAGACGGGGAAGGGCAAGGCCCTCGACGAGGCCCAGGTGAAGCTCCTCACCGGCGGCGACCCCATCTCCGCGCGCGTGATGCACGGCGACTTCTTCACCTTCTTCCCGACGCACACGCTCTGGCTGTCCACCAACAACCGGCCCCGCATCCGGGAGACCTCCAACGGCATCTGGCGCCGCGTCGCCCTGATCCCCTGGACGGTGGAGATCCCCGAGGCCGAGCAGGACCACGCGCTCGGGGACAAGCTCCGCGCCGAGGAGGAGGGCGTGCTCGACTTCATCGTCGAGGGCGCCGCCCTCTGGTTCCGCGATGGGCTCCGCCCGCCCCACGCCGTCCAGGTCGCGACGCAGGAGTACCGCGCCGAGTCCGACTGGCTCACCGAGTACCTCAGCGCCACCTGCACGAAGGAACCCGAGCGCCCGGGCGGCGTCGCCCCCATGGTGCTCGCCGGCGCGCTCTACAAGGCCTACCAGGCATGGTGTGAGAAGGCGGGCAAGGACCCGGTCTCACAGACCGCCTTCGGCCGCACCATGGCGGACGTCGGCTGGGAGAAGAAGAACCGCGCCGGGTATCCGTGGTACCTGGGGCTGCGCCTCCTCTCCGACCTCGAGCTCCGCGACCAGCTCACCCGGGAGGAGGGGTCATGCGACGAGGAGTAGAGGGTAGAGAGTCTGAGAGGGTCGCCACGGTTTCCGCGTACATGCGCGCGCACATCCGCGTTTTATGTATATTCCCTCTACTAACCCTCTACTCTCTACAGGGGTCTAACTCTCTCCAGAAGGGAGAGGGGATTGGGGTTGGGATCCGATCCGGCGCGCGCTCCGGTCAGGAAGGCCCTCTGACCCGTCCCGACCTGCTCCCGGGCTCTGCAGGGGCTCCTGGCGCCCTCCAGGGGGCCGTTGCGAGCCGTCGCCACACCAGCGGCATTCGACACCTTCCCGCGTGCGGGCGGAGGGCAGCGGTGATGGCGTGCGGGGAAGTTCCAGGGCGTTCTGCGCGGCCCAAGGCCGCCACGCACCGCGCATGGTCCGCCGCCCAGGCCGCGGCCGGCCGTTGCACCCGCTGCGCAACCGGCGTCCCCGCCGAGGGGCGTCGCCGGTGCGAGCGCTGCACGGAGGCCAACCGCGTCGAGCAGAAGGGCCGCGCCGAGGGCCGCGAGCTCGCGGGCCGGTGCTCGCGGTGCGGCCGCGGGGTGCGACGACAGGGCAGGCGCTGCGCACGGTGCGCGGCGAGGGACAACCGGGCGCAGCTGGCGCGCCGGGCGACGAGAGGGACGAGCAAGTGAGCGATCTGTTGCCCTGCTGCCAGGCCACCGCGGCCTACGTCCGCGCGCACGCCGTCGCCGCGAGCTGCCCCGACTGCGGCGAGCAGTACGGCCCCATCGACCGGGTGGCCCTCGTGCCCGCGGCGCCGACGGTCGAGGCCTACGCCCCACGGCGAGGGTCGCAGCCGGGGGCGCAGCCCGACGCGCGGGTGCAGGTGGCCGACGAGGGGCGACTGCGTGTGCCGACGTCGGAGACGGGCGAGTCCATCGAGCGCCCGTCTCGGCCCGGCCGGGTGACCAGCGTCGAGGACGCCGAGCTCGTGCGCGTGCGGCGGCTGCTCTGCGACCTGCGCCCCGATCGCGGGGGACCGCTCGGGTGGGCGCCTGATGGGCAGCCCCCGGCGCCGGGCGGGAGCAACTGGACGCCGGTGCTCAGGGTACAGACGTCGCCCGATGTCCCGAGCATCCTCCCCGGGGCGTTCGCATCGCAGGCCCCGGAGTCCCGCGCGCCCCGGCTCGACCCTGACTCCACGCTCGGCTGGCTCCAGCGCCACGGCACGCTTGCGGCGGGCCTGCGGGCGCTCTACGCCCTCTGCGCCGAGGCCCGGGCGCCCGTCGACGTGCGGGCGCGGTGGGCGGCGCTGCCGGGCCGGGAGCGGCTGGCGGGCGTGGTGGTCTACGGCCGCAAGCTCGTGCTCGCTGCGATGGCCGAGTGGTGGCGGGAGAGCCCGCCGGTGGATGAAGAGGCGCTGCGGTCGGCGCAGGTCGCGGCCGTGGCTAGCTTCGTGGCGCGGGAAGCGGAGCGCGCGTCGGTGGCGACGGGTGAGGCGCTGGCCGAGGTGCGCGGTAGGATGGCGCCGTGAGCAACTACGACCCGAACAGCGTCCGACTCACCATCGACGGCGTGCCCTTCGACGGGTTCGCGACGGTGGAGCTCGGGGAGCTGACACCGACGAGCACTGTGCTGGAGTCGATGCGGCGCCAGCTCGAAGGCGTCCTTGAGCAGGAATACGAAGATGCCCCGCCGACCGGGGTGGTGGACTCACTCGGTCGCGTGCGCGGCACGGTCGTGACCGGGCGACGACGAGGTGCGATCATCGGCACGTCTCCGAGCGTACCCACCCTCGCCACCCGCGCGGACCTCGAGCGGGCTGGCCTTGGGATCATCGGCGAGCAGGCCGCGCGGCTGTTGGATGGCATGGCGACGACCACGTACCGCGCCGGTTACGTCTCGCCGATGCAGGCGGGCGCCGACGGCACCGCGCTCGCGCGGATGACCACGGTGGTTACTGAGGCCTCGGCCGCATCGATCCTGCGTCGCCCCTACGGAGGGCTCCGCGATATCACCGAGGTCGCCCGCGCGGCGCTCGGGTTCGACGTGGACGTCGAGGTCTCTGCCGTCGCTGGGGATGGCGTCGTGCGGGTCACCATCACCCGCGCCGACGCGGGGGCCCTCACCGCTGCGGAGATTCGGGCCGCGAGGGTGCGCCTGCGCCGGGTGATGCCCGTGGCCGTACGCGTTGACGTGCTGACCTCCGACGTGCCCCTCTGGCTGCGCATGACCGCCCGCACCGCGCTGGACTGGATGATCCGCCGCGCCCGCCGGGGCGCTTGACACCCACCCCTGCCCGGTGTCCAATGCGGCAATCGGGCTACCGCTACCAGCGGTCGACGTGCGTCCGGCGCTCTTGAGCACCTGCACCGACCCAGCGAGCGAGTGACCCGTCACCCCCTCCCCGCATGCCGCCCACCTGGCTCTCCGTCGACGCGTTCCGTCGGCTCCGCTGCCTCCAGGTGCGCCGCGCCCGCATGGTGCTCGCCGCCTGGGAAGCGGCGTGGCGCGCCTACGACGCCAACCCGCCCGCGGCCCTCGTTCCGGATGTCCCCCGCGTGCGGCGGGTGAAGGGACGCCGCGGACCCCCCGCTCTCCAGGTGCTCGCCGCCGACGTCGCCGCGCTCTACGCGCTCGACGTGGCAGACGTGCACCAGCTCGCTGCCTGAGGACACCATGCCGAAGCCCGACAACACCCTGAACACCGAAGCCCTCGCCGCGACCATCCGCGAGCTCGAGGAGAGCAACGCCACCCTGGCGCAGCGCGTGGGCGAGCTCAGCGCCGACGTCGAGGCGCGCGACGCCGCCCTGGCGCAGCGCGACCACGGCATCGACCAGCTGAACCGCCAGATCGAGGAGTTGGCGCACCGCTGCGACGCCAGCGCCCGCGAGGTCGAAGGGCTCCACGACGAACTGCGCCGCCGCGCCTCGGGCGCCCCGCTCGCCCTCGACATCACCGCGCTGCTCGACCTGCACCGCATCTCGGGCGAGGAGCGCTACCTCGCGACGGCGCGCCGCCTCGGCGACGAGCTCGCCGCGCAGCACGACGACTGATCTCCCATGTCCCGCCCACTCACCTACGACGCGGGCCTCCATGAGCGCGTCACCGAGGCGCTCAGGAAGGGCGCCACGATGCGCGACGCGGTCGCTGTCGCGGGCGGCGAGTGGCGGACGTTCTGCCGCTGGCTGAAGGCCGGGCGGATCGCCCTAGAGAACGCCGCGCGCGCCCCCGGCGTGAAGCTCCGCGCGGGCGGCGACCCTCGCTTCTCCGACCTCGCCCGCGACGTCGACCGGGCCCTGCGCGAGAGCGACGTCGCGCTGGTGGGTATGATCCGCGCGGCCGCCCAGGGCCTGCCCAGGGTCGAGGCCGCGGACGGCCGGCCCGAGCAGCGCGCCATCCCCGGCGACTGGAGGGCCGCCGCGTTCCTGTTGGAGTTCCGCGCGGGCGCCCCGCTCCGGCGCGCGCAGCTCACGAAGACGAAGGCCGAGGCCGAGGTCGCAACGAAGCGCGCCGACGGCAGCCTGGTCGACAAGCACGACGTCACCAGCGGCGGCAAGCCGATCGGTGACCTGACCATGGAGGAGATCGATGCGCGCATCGCCGCGGCCGAGCAGCGCCGCCGCGATCGCGGCGACTGAGCTCCGCGCGCTGAAGGCGGAGAAGCTCCGCCGCCTCGAGGCCGAGGAGCGGGCCTCCGAGACGCTGCTGGAGTACGTCCCGCGGGTCTCACCGGGCTACCTCGCCCCGGAGCACCTGGCGCGGGTCGCCGAGCTCTTCGACCGCATCCGCCGCGGCGAGCGCGTGCGGGCCTGCGTGTCGGTCCCGACCCAGCACGGCAAGACCGAGCTGGTGCTCCACGGCATCGCGCAGATCCTCGGCCAGCACCCCACCTGGCCGGTCATCTACTCGACCTACCAGAAGGAGCAGACCAACGAGAAGTCGTACCGGTGCCGCGCCATCGCGCGCGCCGCCGGCGTCGACCTCGCCGCCGACCGGCAGAACCTCAGCATGTGGCGGACGGCCGCCGGCGGGGGCTGCCTGTTCACCAGCGTCGACGGCCCCGGCTCGGGCCAGCCCGCGGCGCTCGGGGTTATCGACGACCCCTACAAGAACCGCGAGGCGGCGCTCTCCGAGGCGACGCGGCGCTCGGTCCGCTCGCACATGAGCTCGGTGATCCTCCAGCGCGGGCAGGAGGGCATGAGCCTCCTGGTGATCCACACCCGCTGGTGCGACCCGGACCTCATCGGGGAGATCGAGGCGGGCGCGTTCGGCGAGGGGTGGGAGATCATCAACCTCCCGATGCTCGGGGAGCTCGACGCGCGCGGGAAGCTCGTCCCGTCGCCGCGCCCCTACACCACCGCGACCCACGTCCTCAACCCGCGGCGGGAGCTGCCCGACGGCCGCGCCTTCGGCTGGACCCTGGAGGGCGCGGTCGCGCACCTCTGCAACACCCCCGAGGCCGAGGCCGAGGCGATGCTCCAGGGCAAGCCCCGGCGCAGCGTCGACGGCGCCCTCTGGACCTGGGACCACATCGTCCCCTGGCGGGTGCCGGTGGCGCCCTCGCTCTCCCGGTGCGAGGTCTACGTCGACCCCAACCAGAGCGACGAGGCCCGCGCGGCGAAGGCCGACGACGCGGGCGTGGTGACCATCGCCCGGGGCGCCGACGGCCGGGGCTACGTGCTCGACGACGCGAGCGCGCACGCAGGGGTCAAGGGCTGGGTCGGGCGCGCGGTGGCGAGCTACCGCAAGCACAAGGCTCACAGCATCTGCGCGGAGTCGGACGGCGGCGGCGCCCTCATCGAGGAGGCCATCGTCGGATGGCTGCTCCAGGAGGCCCTCGACAAGACCCGCGCCACCGGTCGCTACCATGAGCCCGAGCGCATCCTCGTGCGCCTGGTGAAGGTGGGCGCCCGCGGCGACAAGCGGGGCCGCGCCGAGACGGTGCGCGATCTCTACGGCGAGCCCCTCACCGGACGCGCGAGCCTCGTGTCCCACGTGGGTCCCGGCTTCGCGGCGCTCGAGCACACGATGACCCACCACGACTACGCGACGTCGCGGGTCTCCCCGGGCTGCATCGACGCGCTCTCGCTCGGGCTCACCGAGCTGATGCTCCAGGGCACCACGCCCGTCATCTCCCAGGAGGCCGTGCGCAAGCTCGTCGCGAGCGCCCGCGGCCTCCTCGCTCCCCGCGCATGAACCCCTTCGCCCGCGCCTACTCCTACGTCCGCGGCGTCGCCGCCCGGTTCGCGAAGGCCGCGTCGCGCCTCGTGCGGCCGCGCCTGCCGGCCGACACCGGCGCGCCGGTCGTGGTGGTGCATCGCCTGGGCGAGGCGAAGAAGAAGACCGACCAGCTGCGCCCGGGCACCGCCGCCTGGGACCGCACCTTCGAGACCGTCAAGCGCATCATCTCGGCGCACGAGGCCGGCGAGTTCGCGGCGAGCGCGCTGCTCGCCGACGCCCTGGACCGCAACCCCCGCATCCACGGGGCGCTCAACAACCGCTGCCTCGGGGTGGTGGGCTCACCCTTCACCATCCTGCCCGGCCTCGGGCACAAGCAGCGCGTCGGCGCCGCCGCCAAGGCCCTCGACGCCGACTGGCCCACCATCGCCGGGGAGGAGACCGCCAGCGAGATCCTGCGCGGTCTCGTCACCATGGGGTTCTGCCTCTGCGCGGTGAACGTCGTCCGCGGCCGCGGGCGATGGATCCCGCGCCTCACGACCTGGCACCCGACCAACCTCCGCTACGACTGGGACCGCCAGTGCTTCATCGCCCTCACCGCGCAGGGCGAGGTCGAGGTGGTGCCGGGCGACGGCCGCTGGGTGCTCTTCAGCGCCGCCCGCTCGCGGCCCTGGATGCGCGGCGTACTACGCTGCCTCGGCCTCGTCGGCGAGGCCCGCGCCGCGGCGCTGCGCGACTGGAACCGCTGGTCGGAGAAGCACGGCCTCCCGATCGTCGAGCTGCAGGTGCCCGACTCGAAGGCGGAGAGCGACGACACGCAGGTCTGGTTCGACCAGATGCGCGACCTCGCGACGGACACCACCATCGTCAGCCCCCAGGGCGACGACGGGAAGGCCAGCTACAAGGTCAACCTCATCGAGCCGAAGGACCCGGCGCACGAGGGCTTCAAGACCCTGATCGAGCGCCAGGACGGCGACGTCTCCATCGCGATCGAGGGCTCCAACCTCTCCACCGAGAACGCCTCGGTGGGCGCGAAGGCCTCGGCGCAGACCGGCATCGGGGTGAAGCAGGACCTCCGCGAGGCGGACGCGTACCTGCTCGCGACGGCCTTCTACGATCAGGTGCTCCGCCTCTGGGCCCTGTGGAACTTCGGCGACGCGGACCTCGCCCCGTGGGCCGTCTACGACCCGACGCCACCCGAGGACCTCGCGAAGCGCGCCGAGACGCAGACCGCCGCCGCCGGCATGGTCACCGCGTGGCAGGCCGCCCTCAAGACCTTCGGTGAGCAGACGCGCGAGGTCGACGTCGACGCCGTGGCCGAGGAGTACGGCGTCCGCCTCCGGGTGGTCGCCGCGCCGCCCGCCGACGACGAGGCCGACGAGGCCGACGACGAGACCCCCGAGGTGCGCGCCGCCCACGCGAGCGCGCGCCGCTTCCTCCACCGCCAGCGCTACCGGATGGCCGCATGAACAACCCCGCGATCCCCACCAACGCGGCCACCGAGCTGCTCGCCTTCGAGTCGGGCGGCCCGGTGCTGCTCCACTCCCTCGAGTCGCTCGCCCGCTGGGCCGCGCGCGTCCCGCTCGCCCGCGGCGCTGACGGGTACCTGCTGCCCTTCGGCATGGTCGGCGACGTCGCCGTCGTGAGCGTCGACGGCCCGCTCATGCAGCGCGGCGGCTACTACTACCCGGGCTACGACGGCATCGCCGACCAGGTCTGCGCGGCGCTCTCGGACGTGCGCACGACCGCGGTGGTGATGAAGATCAACAGCCCCGGCGGCGAGGTCGCCGGGTGCTTCGAGGCGGTGCGCGTGATGCGCGAGGCAGCGGCGCGCGCGGGCAAGCCGCTGGTCGCCTACGCCGACGAGATGGCGCTCTCGGGTGGGTACGCGCTCGCCTGCGCGGCCTCCTCCATCTTCCTCCCGCCCCTCGGCCAGCTGGGGAGCGTCGGCGCCATGTCGGTGCTGCGCGACCGCACGAAGATGAACGAGGAGATCGGCCTCAAGGTCGTCGTGATCCGCTCGGGGCCGTTCAAGGCCGAGGGCCACCCGGACCTCCCCATCACCGACGACGCTGTCACCCGCGAGCAGGCCGTCATCGACCGCATGGCGCGCACCTTCGCCGAGCACGTCTCGACCGCCCGCGGGCTCGGCGCCGACAAGGTGCTGGCCCTCGGCGCCGACGTGCTCTGGGGCCCCGACGCCGTCGCGGCGCGCCTCGCCGACGACGTCTGCACCTTCACCGAATGCCTCGCCCGCGCCGCCGCGCTGGGCATGAAGACCACCGCCGCACGCGCGGCCAACGCCACGAGGAAGACCATGGACGAGTTCGCGAAGAAGGCCCTGAGCGCCCTGGGCACCGACAACCCCGACGAGGCCCTCGGCCGCCTCTCCGCCTGGAAGGACTCGCACGAGCGCCTCCCGGCCGTCTCGGCCGAGCTCGCGACGCTGCGCAGCGCCGCCGAGGCCACCACCGAGGCCCAGCGCGCGGCGAAGGCGAAGGTCGACCGCGAGGCCGTCGTCGCCGAGGGCGAGCGCACGATGAAGGTCACCCCCGCCGAGGCCGCGCAGATCCGCGCCGGCGAGGGCTGGCTCGGGGGGCAGTCCACCGAGCAGCTCCGCGCGATGGTGGCCGAGCGCCGCCCGCTCGCGGACCTCGCTGCCCCGCAGCCGAAGGTGGGGAAGATCGCCGTGCCGACCACCCCCGGCGCCCCGGCCGGTGAGGTGACGCTCTCCGCGCGGGAGATCGAGATCGCCCGCCAGATGGGCAACGACCCCGACGAGGTGCTCGCCACCAAGCGCGCCAACCTCGGCCTCCCGCCCGTCCGCTGAGCTCCCGGGCGCCCCACCCGGCGCGCCCTCGCCTCCGCCTCCCGCTGAACCCCTCACCAGACCCCTGACCGGAGACCCCGCATGAGCAACATCACCACCGACCGCAAGGTCGACGGGCTCGGGCACGACCCGCTCGCCCGCCGCTTCCGCCTCCCCGTCGCCGCGGCGACGCTCCTCTACTCCGGCGCCCTCATCATGGGCAACGCCCTGGGCTACGCCGCCAACGCCGTCGAGGGCGCGGGCAACGGCGACCTCGTCGTGCACGGCATCGCGTGCAGGCGCGTCGACAACAGCGCCGGCGCCGCGGGGGACCTGTCCGTCGACGTCGAGCGCACCATCGCCGACTTCACCAACGGCACGGGCACCAACGCCATCACCATCGCCGACGTGGGCCGCATGGCCTACGCCATCGACAACCAGACCCTCTCCCGCCACAACGGCGGCAACACCCGCCCCTGCGTCGGGCGCATCCACTCCATCACCGCCACCGGGCGCATCATGGTGGAGGTGGGCTCGCACGCGGCGTCCCCGGGCACCCCGGGCGGCGGAGACCTGGTGCTCACCGCCGGCGCCGACCTCTCGGCCGCGCAGTACCACTTCGTGAAGCTCGACGGCTCCGGCGACGTCGTCCTCTGCTCGGCCGCGGGCGAGGAGCCCCTGGGCGTCCTCCAGAACGCCCCGGAGGCGACCGAGCCCGCCATCGTCCGCTACGACGGCGTCACGCAGCTGGTGGGCTCGACCAACCTCGCCGTCGGCGCGCGGGTGGCCACGACCAACGCGGGCCGCGCGAAGGCCGTCGTGACGGGTCGCACCGACACCGACGCCGGCGCCACCAACGACCCCCTGGTGGGCTCGCACGCCGCCGCGATCCTCCTCGGCGCGATCTCCGGCGACGGCGTCGCGGCCAAGGCGCTCCTGCGCTTGAGCGGCGCGGTGCCGCAGACCGCC
The DNA here is from genome assembly GCA_030652255.1 of Myxococcales bacterium. GTDB lineage: Bacteria > Myxococcota_A > Polyangia > Polyangiales > SCUS01. The sequence goes on from JAUSAZ010000047.1 coordinate 107,300, forward strand.
TCCTAAGCCCTCCGCCTCCCTGCGCCGGGTGCGGCTCACAGCACCCGCCCGGCGCGCCCGCGCCTCCCCCCTCTCACGACCCCCGACTGAACGGAGACCATCATGGCCCAGGACATCATGCACGAGGACGTCGAAGCGGCGTTCCAGAACTTCGACACGCGCTTCCGCCAGGGCATCAAGGCGGCCGCGCCCTGGTGGCAGCTCTTCGCCACCGTCCTCACCTCCGACACGGAGGAGGAGGTGCACTCGTGGCTGCAGCTCATCCCGGGCCTCGAGGAGTGGGTCACCGAGCGCAACACCTCGTCGATCGCCGCGAGCGCGTACCGGCTCAAGAACAAGGACTTCAACCGCGACGCGAAGGTGCCGCGCAACAAGTTCGCCGACGACAAGCTCGGCATGTTCGCGCCCATCTTCGAGCAGCTCGGCATGCACGCCGCGAAGTTCGGCGACCGCCAGGTCGCGCGCCTGATGAAGATCGGGCACGACTCGACGCAACCCGACGCGATCTGCTTCGACGGCAAGCCCTTCTACGCGACGGACCACCCCGTCGACGTGAACCGCCCCGCGGCGGGCACGTTCTCCAACTACCTCGCCAACACCGCGCTCACCGAGGCGAACTTCGAGACGGCGCTCACGGCCATCTCGCAGTTCACCCTCGAGGACGGGCAGCCGCTCGGCCTCATGGCGACGGACCTCACGGTCCCGATGGCCCTGCGCGGCACCGCGCTGCGCATCGCCGAGGCGGGCATCGTGCAGTCGGCGAGCGCCAACGCCGGCGTCACCAACATCAACCAGGGCGTCGTGCGCGTGAAGGTGCTCCCCGAGCTCTCCGGCAGCGCGAGCGACAACAAGAGCTGGTACCTGTCGGTCACCAACCAGCCGATCAAGCCGTTCATCCACCAGCTGCGCGAGGCGATCCGCCTCGGCATCCTCTTCGGGCTCGACTCCGAGCACTGCAAGAAGAACAAGGAGCTGGTGTTCGGCGCCGAGGGGCGCGCGGCCTTCGGCTACTCGTTCCCGCAGCTGAGCATCAAGGGCGTCGGTCCCTGAGCTGACCCCGTGACGACCCCCGCCTACCAGGAGTTCGTGACGCTGGGGGACTTCCTCCGGCTGGGGCTGCCCCCCGAGGCGCTCCGCACGGCCCGCACGACGCACGCGCCCATCACCCCCACCGGGGCGGGCGCGGGCCTCGTCGTGCCTGCGGGGTGCCTCGACGTGGCCGCCCTCGAGCTCGACCAGCTCGCGGTGCGGGTGCAGGTCGTCGTGGGCGGGGTGCCGGGTGTTGCGACCTGGCGCTGGAGCCCCGACGGCGGCACCACGTGGACGACGGCGGCCACGACCCCCGCCACCGCGGCGGCGCCGCTCGTGATGCCCTGGGGCGTCCCGACTGGCGTCTCCGTGCGCTTCGTCGGCACGCTCGTCACCGGCGCGACCTACGCCTGGACGAGCGTCTCGGCGGTCGCCACCTGCCGGCGCGCCGGCAACGAGGAGATCGCGCGGTACCTCGCCCGGGCGTTCACGCTCCCGCTCACCGAGGTGCCGACGGACGTGGTGCGGGACGGCTGCTGCATCATCGCTGCCGACGTCATGGCGGTGACCGGGTACCGCCCCGCCGACGGCGCCGACGAGCTCATCGAGAAGCGGGCGGCGGGCGCGCGCAAGCGCTTCGCCGAGGCGCAGCGCGGCGAGACGCAGCCGCGCGCGACGGAGGCCGCGCCGGCCGTGCGCGGGCCGCGCGTGAGCACCGGGACGCGGCGGTAGTGGGCCTCACCCGCTCGGGCCCGTCGCTCGACGTGCTGCTCGCGGCGCTCGATGACTGGTCCGACGGCACCGTCGCCCACGACGTGGCCGTCGGGCTGGCCGTCGAAGCACAGGGGCTCATCCGGCGGGGCTTCGACGAGGGCAGGGCGCCCGACGGCTCGAAGTGGGCGCCGCTCAAGCCCCAGCGCGACGGCCGGCCCTGGGTGTCGCGTCGGCCGCTCCGGAAGACCGACCGGCTCGCATCGTGGGCGACGGTCTACATCGTCGACCGCGACGGGTTCGTGTTCGCGGGCGTCCCCTGGGCCGCGGACTACGGGAAGTACCACCAGAGCGAGCTGCCGCGGACCTCGAACCTCCCGCGGCGCCCGTTCTATCCCGACGCCGCAGGGCTCTCCACCGGCTGGTCGATCGTCCTGAGCGAGGCCGCCGACGAGGCGGCGCGAGAGCACCTCCCCCGATGAGCCGCACCCCCTTCGACGGCCTCGAGCACTTCGCCCGCGTGGTGATGGAGCGCCTCAACGCGGACGGGGGCGAGCGGGTCGAGCTGGACGTGTCGACCCGCGCGCGCGACTGGAACGGCTCCCCACCGCGCATCGTCTGGCGCCCCTCGCGCGACCGCTTCACGGGCGCCCAGAAGGTCGCGCGGAGCCACAACGGCCGCAGCCTCATCACCCGGATGGCGGGCGCGACCATCGACGTCTGGGGCGCCGCGAGCGCCGCCGGCGTCGATCCGGCGGTGACCGACATCGGCGGGACCGAGGCCCTCGTCGCGCGCCTCTGCCGCGCGCTGGTGCTCACCGGCGGCCCGATGCCCTTCCTCGACATGCAGGGCGGCGCGTGGGTCGAGGCCCCCGGGCAGACCGCACTCGGTGACGCCTACACCCTCACGATCGCCGTCGCGATCGACGTCCCCAACCTCACCGTCCCGACCGTGCGCCCCACCCGCGCGGTGCTCGTACGCCCCCACGGCACCCCCGGCGACGGCGACGTCGACGCGGGCGAGACCTGACCCTCCGGAGACCCCTTCGCCATGACCCTCTCTCGCCTCTCCGCAACGATCGCCGACGGCGGCCTGGGCAACGTCCAGACGCTCGACCTCCCCCCGTGCGTGGTCGGATGCTCCTCCGCGGGCACCGCTGCGACGCCCACCCGCGTGGCCAACCCCACCGCCCTGATCGCGGCGTTCGGCTACGGCCCGATGGTCGAGGCCGCGGCCACGCTGCTGGACCTCGCGGGCGGGCCCATCGTGGTGTGCAAGACGGTCTCGCAGACCGCGGGCGCCCTCACCGGGCTCACGAGCGGCGAGACAGCGGCGCCGACGCCCTCGGGCGCGACGCCCATGACCTGCGCCGTCACGGGCACGCCGCTCGACAAGTACGACGTCAAGGTGAAGGTGATCCGCGCGGGGGCCACGCTCCAGGCGCTCACCGCCTCGGTGCGGATCTCCCTCGACGGCGGGACCACCTACGGCCCGGAGACGCCGGTGCCGAGCTCGGGCGCGCTGGTGATCGCCAACACCGGCATCACCATCACCTTCGACGACGACTCGGACTCGCTCCAGCTCTACGCCGACAACGTCTACTCGTTCGGCTCGACGGCCCCGGCCTTCGACGCGACGGGCCTGGCCGCGGCGCTCACCGCCTGCGAGGCCGCGGCCGACACGCTCGACCACGAGTACGTGCACGTCGTCGGGCCGATCAACGCCACGACCTTCGCGACCGTGGTGGCCTCGGCGACGCGGCTGCGCGCGGCGTCCAACCTCCGGTGGTTCCTCACCGAGGCGCGCGACCAGAACTCGGGCGAGAGCGTCGCCACCTGGGTGGGCGTGCTGGAGGGCACCGACCCGGGCTTCGCGGGCCTCACCGACACCCTCGTCACGGTCTGCCCCGCGTACGCCACGCAGGCCTCCCGCGTGATGCCCGCGACCTGGCGGCGCCCCCTCGCGTGGCTGCTCTCGCCGCGCTTCGCCACGATCCCGGTGCAGCAGCACCCGGGGCGCGTCCGCACCGGCGCCATCGCCGGGATCGTGACGCTCCACCACGACTTCAACGACGCCGCCCTGCAGACGCTCGACGCGCAGCGCTTCCTCGGCGCGCAGACGATCCGGGGGCGCGTCGGCTTCTTCGCCACCGACCGCACCTGCGCCGCGACGGGCTCGGACTACACGAGCATCATGCGCGTGCGGGTCATCTGCTACGCAGCGCGGGTGGCGATCGCCGCGGCGGGCGTGTTCCTCAACGAGGACAACGACACCGGCGAGAACGGCACGCTCGCGACCCGCGACGCCGACGCCTTCGACGCCTCGGTCGACTCGGTGCTCCAGCGCGAGCTCATCGACCAGAAGATCACCTCGACGGCGAGCGCCCGGGTGAGCCGCAGCGAGGACGTGCTCGCGAGCGAGACGCTCCCCTTCGTCCTGCGCTTCCGACCGCGCAACTACGCGAAGAACATCACCCTCAACCTCGGATACACGCGGGAGTAATCGGACATGAGCGGAACGGAAGAAGGATTCGAGCTCTCCTGGCAGAGCTTCACGCTCAAGGCCGCGGGGCAGGAGATCACCGGCATCACGGGCTGCAAGTACGCCCAGAAGGTGACCCGCGAGATGGTCTACGGCGCCAGCCCGTACCCCGTCGGCCGCACCTCCGGGAAGGTCGAGAACGAGGAGTCGTCCATCACCTTCCTCGAGCTCGCCCTCCGCGAGTTCCTCGCCGCGCTGGGCAACGGCTACGGGCGCAAGCCCTTCGAGATCGTCGCGCAGTACGGCGACATCGGCACCCCCGTCTACACCGACATCCTGGAGCGCTGCATGCTCTCCGGGGACGGCGAGGGCGGCGGGGAGGAGGGCACCGACGCGTTCAAGCGCGAGGTGCCGTTCACGTTCATGCGCCTGAAGCGCAACGGCCTCTACATCATCGACCGCAGGAGATAGACGATGCCCCGCACCATCACCGACGACGAGCTCACCCAGGTCCGCACCAAGAACCCCGGCGCCCGCATCCTCAGCGTCGTCCCCGAGGACTCGGCCGACGGCACCCCCGGCGACGACTACGTGTTCAAGGCCGGCACGAAGGCGGACTACCTCCGCTACAAGCAGCTCATCCGCCAGTCGATGGCGGGCGGCTCGGGCGCGGGGCAGGAGGCGACGCTCTACGCGCGCGGCCTCTGCGTGTGGCCCTCGCCCGAGGCCTTCGACGAGCTGCGCGAGGCCTTCCCCGCGCTCGCCGAGGAGCTCGGGCAGACCCTGCTCGAGAAGGCGCGCGGAGGTCTGGAGGTCCGCGAGGGAAAGCGCTAGCGCTCGCCCGGGACCTCGCCCCGAAGGACCTCAACGTGATGGCGGATGCGTACCTCGCGCTCTTCCATCACGACCTGGACGTCGCTTCGGACGAGGCCCGCGCGGGCGCCATCCTGCTCGCCGAGCACCACTGCCTGCTCAACGCGCTCGTGCGTGGGGTCGCCGACATGGGGGGCAAGAGCAAGGCGTCTGGCCCCCCTCGTTCGCGCATCCGCTCCCGCTTCTAAGCTCCCATGGAAACCCGCTGGTCACTCAAGCTCGAAGACCGGGCCGCGGCCGCCGCCAAGCGCATCAAGCGCGAGGTGCGCGAGCTCAACGCGGCCATGCGCGAGCTGGGGGAGCTGGCGGGCCTGTCCGACAAGGCGATGCGCACGATGGGCGGCGGGGACACCTCCCGCCGCCTGCGGGCGCAGACGGGGCTCATTCGCGAGCAGACCCGGGCCCTCCGGGAGCAGCGCGCGATGCAGGCCCAGCGGGTGCGCGACGACCGGGCGGCCGGGCGCCAGCGCGAGCGGGAGACGCGGCAGCAGCTCGCCGCGCACCAGGCCGTTGCGCGCTCGACGGCGCAGCGCGCGGCCGTCGCCCGTCGGCACGAGGCGGAAGCCCGCCGCGCCGAGGCGCGCGCGATGGGTGGCCGTACCCGCCTGGACGTCGCGGCGCCCTCCCGGATGGGGGGTCGCACGCGCATGGACGTGGCGGCCGGGGCCGGCGGGCGCACCCGCATGGACCTCGCCGACCTGAGCGGACGCACGCGCGCCGAGGGCGCCTCCCCGCAGGACGTGGCCCGCGGGCTCGCGTTCCAGCAGCGCGCGCGCGACCTCCAGGCCCGCCACCGGGCGCGCGTGGCCGCGGATGAGCGCCGGGCTTCGCAGGCTTCGGCGCGGGTCAACGAGCGCCAGCAGCGCAACAACCAGAACTACTTCCAGCGGCTCTCCCGGCTGCGCCAGGCGAGCTTCCGGGAAAACGACCAGCTGCGCCGCCGGGACGCCGCGCAGCACGCGCGCGCCGTGACGCAGGGCCGTCGCACCGAGGAGCGCTGGCGCCGCTCCGCCGACCGCGGCGGGCGCGAGGGGCTCTCGCAGATGCTCGGTATGGGCGGGCGCGGCGCGTCGGCCCTCTACGGCGGTGTCACCAGCATCGTGAGCGCCACGCTCTCCGCGGTCGCGGCCATCGCCGGGCTCGCGGTGGGCTTCGCCGGTCTCTCGGTGATGATCGGCGGCGCCATCCTCCAGATGGTCGCGTTCCGCGAGAGCACCATCATGACGCTCTCCACCCTCATGCGGGTACCGGGCGAGGAGTCCATGACCCCGGCCCAGCGCCGCAACGCGCGCGAGATCGCGGCCACCGGCGAGCTCGGGTGGGCGCAGCAGTTCGGGCGCGAGACGCCGCTCTCGACGCAGCAGGTGGTCGAGCTGCGCACGCAGGCCTCGACGGCGGGCTACCAGGGCGCCGAGGCGCGCACGATGACCGCCGCGGCGGCCGACGCGGGCGCGCTGCACCCCAACGACGCGAGCACGGGGAGCCGGTTCCTGCTCCAGATGGGGCAGCTCCGAAACTCCTCCCGCGCCCGCTCGGCGGACTACCGCCCCGCGGCGATGGCCGCTGGCGTGTCGGAGACCGCCGCCATGCGCCGCGCCGCGATCGCCGCGGGCGTGGTGCAGCGCCAGGGCGAGCGCGACCCGGCCTACCAGCGCCGGATCGAAGACGCCCAGGGCCGCGGGCAGATCACCGGGCGCCAGATGCACGACGCCATCCTCGCCGAGCAGAACGCTCAGCTCGGCAACCGCCGCTCGGGCGACTTCGCGCGCTCGCAGTCGGGCTCGATGGCGGCGGTGCTCAGCAACTTGGGCGAGGGCGCCGAGGCCTTCGTCACCAGCATCGCCAACATCGAGCGCCTCCCGGGCGTCTTGGCGTTGAAGGCGCTGCTCACGGACATCGCCGACACCCTCGGCGGCGCGACGCGCAACGGGAAGACCCTCCAGGCGGCATTCGCCGGGGGGCTCAACCGGGTGGCGGGCTTCGTGGGCACCATCTTCGGGAAGCGCGGCTTCGACGGTGCGCTCACCAGCGCGATGGAGACCGCGAAGGAACTCTGGCCGATCGTCACGGGCATGCTCGGGGCGTCCCGGGAGGGCTTCATGGAGGGCTTCGGTCCCTTCATCACGGAGCTGCGCAGCGGCGCGGGCGAGTTCATGGCCAGCGGCGGACACGACCTCATCCAGTGGGCGAGGGAGTTCGGCCGCGGCCTCGGACTGATCAGCGTGTTCATGCTCCGCGTGACCGGCGCCGTGATCACGCTGAGCGCGCAGGCCGTGGCGGGCGTGGGCCCGCTCTACGACATGCTCGCGTCTCTCCAGGGCATCGTCGAGCAACTGCGCGAGGCCCGCGCGGTGGGCAACCGGATCGCCGACCCGTTCGGCGCTGCGCGCGCCGCGGCGTGGGAGTCCATCCTGGACTTCTTCGGCATCGGCGAGCGCATGGGCGACGGCGTCGCCGCCGGCTTCCGCTCGCGACAGGGCGCGATGCAGGCGGAGATCAGCAGCGTCATGGCGTCGCTCCCCGCGACCGCCCGCGCCGACATGCAGATCAAGTCGCCCAGCCGCGTGATGGCCGACCTCGTCGGCGAACCTCTCGGCGACGGCGTCACCATGGGCCTGCGCAACAGCGCCGACGGCGTCCAGGCAGCGATGAGCAGCCTCGTCGCGCCGCCGGGCCTGCCCGGCTTCGGCGGCGGGGCGCTCGGCGGCTTCGGCGGGGCGCCGATCTCCATCGGTCCCTTCACCATTCAGATCGACGGCGCACAGGACGCGTCGGGCGTGGTCGATGAACTCCAGGCGCGGGTGGAGTCCATCTTCGCCGGGATGTTCGAGCGCGCGCAGCTCGCCGGAGTCGGCTGATGACCACCCCCACCAGCGCACCCTCGGCCCTCGACACCCGGGCGCCCGGGTTCTTCCAGGGCCTGCCCGCGACCCCCGCGGCCGCGGTCACCAGCGCCAGGGCCCGACGCCCCGCGGCGCCGCCGCCGACGCCCGCCCGCGTCGCGCTGGTGGCGCCGTGGCGCGACCCGACGAAGTGGGACGAGATCACCATCGCCGGGATCACCTTCACGGGGAAGGTCGACGTCGACGGCGATGCGCTCAAGCCCAAGGCGGACCACCGCCGCAGCCGCGGCAGCAACGGTCGCCGCCACGTCGCGGCGGGCCACGACACCGTGGACTTCACCGTGGTGCTCGCCGCCTTCCCCGAGGACGACGAGGCCATCGAAGACCTGCACGTGCAGGAGATGGACGCGATCTACGCGCGCCTCTCCGACGAGTCCCCGACGCGCCAGGGCGGCGCCGCCTTCCCGGTGGCGTACCCCTCGCTCGCCTTCGCGCGCATCTCGATGGCCACCGTCGAGAGCATCACGCTGCCCAAGTTCGAGGCGGGCGGGATGCTCCTGATGACCATCAAGTTCAAGGCGTTCAAGGAGCCGGTGCCGCGCACCGTCCGCGCGACGACGACGCCGGCCGAGTCGCAGACCCCCGCCGCCATCGGGGCGAACAACCGCGGCGAGACGATGGTGCCGATCGACCGCGGCCCGCGCCTCCCCGACCCGCCCTCGCGCTCCGGCGCCGCCGCCCCCCGATGACCACCCTCGCCGGCCACCCCCTGCTCTCGCTCTCGCTGGTGATCCCGCGCACAGGCGCGTGGACCGCCGATGTGGAGGTGGACACCGACGAGGCCCTCACGGGCGTCGTCGACCTCGCTCTCGAAGGCCGGGTCTGGCGCGCCACCGTGGCGCGCGGCTCCGTCGCCTTCGGTCGGTGGTCCGGGCGCCTGGTCGGGGCGGGCGCGCTGCTCGCCGAGCTCGCGCCGCTGGCCCAGGCCTCGACCACTCTCCGCGGGGTGCTCGACGAGGTGCTGCGCGAGACCGCCACCACGCTCGCTCCCGGCGTCGGGGACCTCTCCGCGACGGTGGCGCGCTGGCACCGCTCGGCGACGACCGGCGCGCAGGAGCTCGCCGAGGTCGCGCTGCGCGCTGGGATGTCCTGGCGGGTGCTCGCCGACGCGACGGTGTGGGTGGGGCCCGAGACCTGGGACGCGGCCGACGTCGGCGCCGACGTGGAGGTGCTCGACCGCGACCCCGTGCTCGGGCGCTACGAGCTCGCCGGCGCCGACGCCCTCGACATCCGCCCGGGCACGATCGTGCAGCTGCGCGAGGGGGCCTCGGACACCTTCGTGCGGGTCGGCGCCGTCGTGCACCGGCTGGAGGGCGTGGCCCTCCGGACGAGCGTGCTCGAGGAGCAGCAGGAGACCACCGCGGGGCGCCTCTGGGCGGCCTTCGTCGCGGTGGTGCTGCGCATCACCCGGCGCTTCGACCGCACCGGGAGCTACGCGGCGCGCGTGGTGGCGCAGAACGCCGACGGCACCCTCGACCTGCAACCCGACGACGCCCGCCGACCGAGCTGCCAGCGCGTGCCCTACCGCACGCTGCCCGGGCTCGCGGTGGAGATCCCGGCGGGCGCGCGCGTCTCGTACACCTACGAGGACGGCGACCCGCGTCGGCCGCTCGTCACGCTCTGGGAGCCCTCGACGGCCGCGGGGAAGTGGACGCTCTACGGCGGCACCCACCCGGCGGCGCGCCAGGGCCACGCGGTGCAGGTGACCATCCCCGCGGGCGCGGTGCACGTCACCAACCCTGCGATCCCTGCTGTGCCGCCGACGATCCCGAGCCCGGGCCCCATCACCCTCAGCGGGACCATCACCGCGGGCACCGCGACCTTCCTCCTGCCATGACCTCCCTCGGCACCGACATCAGCACCCCCATCGGCGCCGACGGGCAGATCGGGCTCGACCCGTACCTGCGCGTCGTGAGCGAGCTGGAGTGCCTCGCGCAGGCGCTCGCCCGTCGGCTCGTGACGCCGCGCGGCTCGCTCTACCGGCACCCGCTCTACGGCTACGACGTGCGGCAGTGGCTCAACGCGGACCTCGATGACGCCGACCTGGCGGAGATCGAGCGGGCCTCGGCCGAGGAGCTGCGCGCCGATGAGCGCGTCGACGACGTGGCCGTGGTCGCGTCCTTCGCCGACGAGGCCCTCTCGCTCGTCATCACCGTCCGCGCCCTCACCGGGCAGACGTTCCGCTTCATCCTCGCCGTCGGTCAGGTGACCGTCGCCCTCTTGCGCCTGGAGTCCCTGTGACCGTCACCAGCGTCTACGAGATCCTCGTCGCCAAGACGGAGGACGAGCTTATCGACGAGCAGCTCGCCGACATGGCGGCCGCCGACCCGCCGCTCCCGGTGACGGCATGGCAGCCCGGCGACGTCGCTCTCACGCTGGTGGAGACCGACGCGGGGGCGCTCGCCGACGTCCACCAGACCGTCGGGCAGCTCGGCGCCGCCGCCTTCCTCTCGACGGCCGCGGCGCTCGCCGACGGCCGCTGGCTCACCCTCCGGGCGAAGTCGACCTTCAATCTCGACCGCATCCTCGCGACCTTCACGACCGGCACCGGGACGCTGACCAACGCCGCCGGCGCAGGCCCTCACACGATCGCCCCGGGCGCCCTCGTCATCGCCACGGCCGCGGGGCTGCGGTACCGCAGCACCAACACCGCCAACGTCATCGTGCCGCTCGGGGGCTCGGTGGCGATCACGCTGCGCGCCGAGGGCTCGGGGACGGCCTACAACCGCACCGGCGGCGAGCTCTCGGTGCTGGTGACGCCGGCCAACGCCGGGATGAGCTTCGCGGCGGCGAGCGGCACCGCGTGGATCACCGCCAGCGCGCGCGACGAGGAGAGCAACGCGGCGCTCGTGACCCGCTGCCGGGCCCGTTGGGCGACGCTGGCCGTCGCGGGCTGCGGCACCCGCGAGGCGTACACGTTCAACATCCTCTCGGCGACGATGGACGGCACGGCGACGGGCACGAGCTGCGGCGTCACCCGCGTCGGCTTCCTCGCGCCGCCGGGCGACGGCACCGTGCCCATCGTGATCGCGGGCGCGACGGGCCTGCTCACCGATGGCCAGCGCGACGCGGTGCGGGCGTACATCAACACCCGGCGGGGCATCACCGACGCGCCGGGGATCAACCACGCGACGCCGGTGTCCGTGAACCCGGTGGGCACGGTCACGTTCAAGGCGGGGCTCAACACGGCAGGGAACCAGCTCCTGGTGGAGACCGCGATCAGCGCGTACATCAACGCGCTCCCGATGGGCGACGACCTGAGCTCGGGCTTCGTCGATCAGGCCCAGGTCTTCGCCGCCATCCTCGCGGCCGTGCCCGGCGGCTTCGTCGACGTCGACCTGTCAGCGCCGACGGACACGACCATCGGAGAGGGCGAGGTGGCCGTGGTCACCAGCTTCGCCGGGCTGACCTACGCCTAACGGGTGCAGCGGCAGCGGAGGCAGATGTCTCCGATCGGGCAGGTGTTTCCGCACCCGCCGCAGTGGTAGGTGCGTCCGCCGTCGACCTCCCCGAGCTGCGTCATCACGTTGCGCCCGTCGCACTCCATGATCCCGTTGACGAGGCAGGCCCCGTAGGTGTCGGGCGGGACATCAACCCCCGCATCGGCCCCGGTGTCAGCCGGCCCCGCGTCGGCAACTGCGATGGGGACGTCCAGCGCGCTGCCGCGATCCTCCGGGGCCTGCACATCCGGCCCCGCGTCGCCGACTGCAACGACGTCCAGGGCCCCGCCGTCGACCGCCACGCACGCGCCCGCCATGCACACCGTCCCGGGCCCGCAGGCGCTCGAGCAGGGCCCCGCATCGGGCAGCAGCACGGGGTCGGCGGAGCAGGCGGCGAGGGCGATGGCGGCGAGGAAAGGCAGGCGCATGGTCGGATGGTACGCGGGCCGGGCCCGTAGCGTCACCGGGTCACATGCGGCAGCGGCGGCGGCACGAGATGCACGTGCGTCCGCACGGACATCCGCGAACGCAGTGTCGCGCCGTCGACCTCCAGCGAGTCGGCTCGGGCGCGCCCCCGTAGGACGGGTCCGCCGGCGGCACCCATCGCGGTTCGTAGTAGGGCACGGGCGGAGTTGGGGGCGGGGTCATCATCCCGATCTGCTCCCCGTTGTTCTGAATGGGCGGGGCCGCGAACAGCGGCGCGGGATGCGGCTCCTGGTGCTGCTGCGGAACCGCTGATATCGAAGAAATCGCCGACCTCACCAGCAGACACAGCACGAGCCCAGCGACTCCCAGCAGGAACAGCACGGGGTTCGAGGGCGGCCGCGGCGCAGGGGGTGTCCAGGGTTGCTGGTACGGAGTCCCCTGCCATTGCTGCGGGTGCTGCTGCGGCGGCGCCTGACGATATCCGCCCTCGGGCGGCACCCGCCACGACGGCGGCCCCTGGTAGCTCATCCCGCCGACGCTACCTCCGCTCCCTGACCTCGCACATCCCCTCCCGCGACAGGGCTCCGCGCCCTGTCCGAAGGCCGGACACCCATGACCCTCTACCGCGACTACCAGCCCGCGCTCTACCCGACGGCGCTCCAGGACCCCTACGGGCAGACCTGGGGCCGGGTGCAGGGCGCGATGAAGGACCGGGTCATCACCCTCGCGGCCGATGCGGTCGACGCCGGCCTGGTGCTCCGCTGCACCAACGACGCGCTCCCCCTCCTCGGCGCCGACGTCTCCCTCGAGCAGTTCCCCACCGAGGACGCCGACGAATACCGCGTCCGCATCTCGCAGGCCTGGGACGTGTGGCCGTGGGCCGGGACGGAGACGGGCCTCGCGGTGGTGGCGGAGCAGCTCGGCGTGGCGCCCCCGGTGGTGTTCGTCACGGGGCGCACCTGGCCCCAGGGCCGCCCCGACCTCTGGGCGCGCTGGTGGATCCTCGTCCCGGTGCTCGCGACGCCCTACTCGCCCGACGGGACCTGGGCCGACGCGGGCACCTGGGACGACGGCGGCACCTGGGACTCCGACGCGACGCCCGAGGAGGTCGAGCGCAGCCGACGCGCGCTCCGGCAGTTCACCAACGCGCGCGACGTCGGGCACCTCCGCTTCGCCTTCAACACCACCGACTACTGGGACGACGGGGGCGTGTGGGACGGCGGCGAGATCGACGAATCGCTCGAAGACACCGACCTCTGGAACGATGACCCCGCCTTCCTGGAGTGGAGAATCTGAATGCCCACCGACGTCACCGAAACGCTCTCCTTCCCCTCCACGATCGCGGTCCCCGTCGGAGGGGACGCCCGCACCGCGGCGAGCGTCGCGACGCCGTTCGAGCGCCTCGCGCGGCGCACGCGGGTGCTGCTCAACGCGATCGCGGGGCACCTCATCTGGAGCGGCCGCCTCCGCTCGGGTACGCCCGTCTCCGGCACGGGCGTCTTCGCCGACGAGATCGTCTCGGTGGTCATCGGCGAGGCGTACCTCGTCGGCAACGCCACCTACGAGGTGCCTGGTGCGCTCTCGGCCGTCGCCGCGTGGCGCTACGTCTACGCCTACAACAACGCCGGGGTGCTCGCGCTGCAGCACTCGCTCGACGCGCCCGACGCCTCGCTCACCTGGAAGTCGACGGGCGTCGGGACGCACCGCTACCTCGGGTGCTTCCGCACCGACGCTGCGGGCGCGGTGATGCCCTTCCGCGCGACGCGCGGGCGCTACCTCTACCGGCGCAGCGCGATGCTGGGCGTCGCCGCCGACCTCGCCAGCGACGGCCTGCGGGCGCTCAACGACACCGGCGCCTCGGCGGCCGCGCTGGTGGACCTCACCCCTGTGCTTCCGCCGCACGCGCGCGCCGCCATCATCAACGCGGAGATCGCGGCGGTGGCGACGGGGTCGGACGGGTACGCCATCCTCAACCTCTACACCTCCGACGAGACCGCGGCGGCCTCGCAGCGCCTCAGGGCCAACGTCGACGCGACCGGCAACGAGTCTACCGTGTCGACGCTGGCGGAGATCGAGGTCACCGCCGACGCCGACCTCGCCATCGGCTACGGCGTCGTCCTCTCCGGCGCGACCGCGGCCTACACGATCGACGTGCTCGGCTGGCAGGAGTAGCCGCCCGCCCCCTCCGCCCTCCCGTCCCCGCCACCGCGGCCCCGCGCCGCCCTGGAGTCCCCCATGTCCAGTCTCTTCGACAAGAGCGCCCCCACCGAGCTCTGCGACGGCCCTCTCACGACGTCCTACGTCGGGTCGGCCGTCCTCGACGTCTCGACGCACAGCCACGTCACGCTCACGATGTTCTACAGCCCCGACGACGGCACGGGCCTCGAGGTGCTGCCCGAGGTGCTGATCGCCGGGTCCGCCGGGGAGTCCGACGACGAGTGGCAGCCCGCGGTCTCGACGCTCTCGGCGGGCACCCCCGCGTCGGGCGCGGTCGCCATGGAGATGCTGGCGACGTCGTACACGCTCCCCGCGGCGGGCTCGCGCTCGCTCGAGGTGAAGGTGCTCGGCGCCACCAGCTTCCGGGTGCGGGTGCGCGAGCTCGGCGCCCCGGGCACGCCCGGCGAGGCCACGGTGTACGCGGTGCGCTCGCGGCTGGGGGCCTGACATGGGGCTCATCTTCGACGGCGCGAACCCGGTGCTGCCCGCGGCGGGCGGCGGTGGCGCCGGCGGCGTCCCCGCCCCCTCGCGCCTCGCCACCGACGGCGCGCTTCCCGCGGCCTCGGCGGCCCTCGCCGGGAGCTGCGCCTACGCCGAGGACAGCCGCCGCACCTACCTCTGCCGTCAGACCGGCGCCGCGTCCTACGGCTGGTGCGACGTGGCCTCAGGCGAGTTCACCGCGCGTGTCGGGCCCGCGTCGGGCAACGGCACCGTGCGCGGGCTCACATGGTCGCCCGGCGTGGCGGTGTGGGGACAGTCGGGGCGCACGATTGCGTTCGGCTGGGAGTCGATCTCCGTGGCGAGCGTGAGCATCCGCACGATCGTCCACCAGATCAACGACTCCTCCACGCGCGGCTGGCTCATCGCCATGAACACGGCCGACCTCACGCTCTATTATTGGGACGGCGGCGTCGGTCGAACCGCCGTCCTCGCCGCGAGCCTCACCGCGGGGCCGCACACCGCAGCCATCGCATGGGTGACCGCCACGGACCTCCACGTCTCGGTGGACGGCGGCGCGGCGACGACGGTGACCCTCACCGGGTCGCCCGCCGCGAGCGGTGCGGACGCCGCTGGGCTGCTCACGCACCCGGTCAACTCGATCTACGACGGCGCGGCGGAGCGCGTCGCGTTCTTCCGCGCCTGGGGCTCCGCGCTCTCCGACGCCACGCTGGCGATCGTGAGCGCCTCGCCGTCGGGCTACCGCCCCGGCGATGACGGCGGCGTGGCCGTCGTGTGGGGCTGGGACGCTGTGCGCGACCCGCGCGACGCCCGCACGCACACGATCTGGGGCTCGGCCGCGGGGTCGGGCTCGACGGCGATCCGCGCGACCGTGGACACGCCGACGACGCTGCCGTGGGTGGCGCCGTGACCGACCCCGATATCTCCCAGCGCATCAGCGCCGAGCAGCTCCACGCGCAGCGGCTCACGTCGCTGGAGGCCGCGACGGCGAAGGCCACCGCGGACATCACCATCCTCGACCGCCACCGCGAGCGCATGGAGACCCGGTGGGCGCTCGTCGCGGCGTTTGCGGGCGTCGTCGCCGGGCTCGCGGGCACCGGCCTCTACTCGGCGAGCACCACGCGCGACATCGCCCGCGACAGCGCGGCGCGCATCACGGTGGTCGAGCGCACCACCGCGGAGATCGCGAGCGACGCCCGCACCTCGTCGGCCGACATGCGCTCGACGCATGACGCGATCGTCCGCCTCCAGGTCGGCGTCGACGGGCTCGTGCACCGCGTCGAAGAGCTCACCAGCGAGCTGCACGCGCGCGACGCCGCCGCCCGCCTCCCCCCGCCCCACCGCTGACCCCTGCGGGGGTCTGCCTCGATCTGCCACACGCCTCGCTCACCTACGCGGCACCGGCCGCGGAAAGGCCTCGTCATGTCCCGAGAGACCATCGCCTCCGTCCTCGTCGTCCTGCTCCCGCTCTTCCTCACTGCCCTCGCGGCGCTGGCCGCGTGGGGCACCCGCGCCATCACCCGGTGGGTGAAGGACCGCCGCGTCGCGCTCGCGCTGGAGGTGCTCGCCAACGGCGCCGCCGCCATCGTCGCCGACCTCGCGCAGCACGTCGTCGCCAACCTGAAGGACCCCGCGAAGCCCGGCACGTGGTCGGAGGTCGCCGCGGCCACCGTGCGCGTGCGCGCCGTCGAGCGCGTGAAGCAGCTCTACCCCCAGGCCGTCGCCCTCGCGCGGGAAGCCCTCGCCGCCCCGGACCGCATCGACGAGCTGCTCGGCACCGTCGTCGAGCGCGCCGTGGTCGACCTCAAGGCCAAGGCCCCTGCGCAGCTTCCCGCGCGCCTCCCGTCGCGCCCGCTCGCCGTGACGCTGGGCGACGAGGTGGAGCTCGGCCGCCCGACCGTGGCGCCCCCGCAGCCCATCGAGCCCGCGGCCTACGACCCCACGCAGACCCTCACCGTCGACGTGACCGAGGAGGTGCGGGAGGCCGCGCGGCGCCGCGGCGAGGGCGGCAACGCCCGCCTCGTGACCCTGCTGGTCCTCTTCGCCGCGCTCGGGCTCGCCGCGCTCTTCGGCCTGCCGCTCCTGCTGCCGCACTGACTCGGCGCGCCATCCCAGCTGTCCCCGCGGCGCGTCACGTCGGCGCGCTGCTCGATCACCACCCGTCCGCTCCATCGAGGTCCATCCGTGAACATCTCCCGCTCCCGCTTCCCCGCCTTCGCCCTCCTCGTCGTCGCGCTCGCCCTCCCCGCACCCGGCTGCCACCCGAGCCCGGTGCCCGACGACGGCGGCCACGTCACGCCGTCGGGCGTGCTCGCCGTGATCGACACCGTCGCCACGGTGCTCGACGTGGTGCTCCCGTTCCTGCGCCCGCTGCTCCAGCGGGAGGTGCCGGACGGCGCCCCGAAGTTCGCGGTGATGGTCTCGCTCACCGCCTTCGAGACCGCCGGCAACGCGTGGCAGGCCGGGCACTCGACCTGGGCCGCACGCGGGGGCGACGCGTGCGCCTCCTTCGCCCTTTCCGGGGCGCTGACCGAGGCGGGTCGCCAGCTCGCGCGGGACCTCGGCCGCGCGGGCATCGGCTGGGGCCCCGACCTCGAGGCGCTGCTCACCAGCCTCGGCCGCCTCGGCGACCGCCAGGCGGGCGCGTGCGCCGTCGACGGGGGCGCGCTCACCGCCTCGTCCCGCGTGGGCGACGCGATCCGCATGGACTTCGAGCTCATCGAGCAGCGCGCCCGGACCCGGGGCGTGTCGCTGCGGCCGCTGCCCGCGATCGAGCGCCAGCGGTGAGCGAGGCGGCCGAGACCCTCGCGGCGGAGGACCTCGGGCCCGCCCTCCTCCGCCGCGAGCCCCACTTCCACGAGCTGCTGCGCATCCGCGCGCGGTGGCTCTCCGCCCGCTACTACGGCGGCGCCGTCTTCCTCGTGGGGAGCGCCGTCACCTCGGACGATCCGCGCGACGTCGACCTCGTGGTGGTGATCCCCGAAGCGCTCTTCCTCGCGTCGTACGGCGACGAGGGCGAGACCTTCGAGACCTTCCGCTGCGGGCCCCACCACCCGACCCCGCCCGCCATCTGGCGGCGCTGGGCGCGGGACGTCGCGCGGCAGGGCGCCGAGCTCACGTCCGAGCTCCGCCGCGCCATCGACTTCAAGGTGCAGTCCGACCGCGACGCGGCCACGATTCTCGACCGCCCGCGGCACCTGCTCTGCCACGTCGCCGGGGGGCGCTGGTGACCGCCATCGACCTCCGCCGCGCGGTGCCGCTGCGCGTCGTCGACGCCGACGCCATCGACGGCCCGGACTCCCTGCCCGGCGACGCGGTGCCCACCGAGCGCGACGGCGGCGTGCCCGCGGGCTTCATCTTCCGCTGCCCGGGCTGCGGCGCGCAGGCGTGCCTTGGGCTCGCGCCGCGGCTCGACCAGGCGCCCGCGTGGAACGTCACCGCGGGCGACCCGCGCACCGGCGCCGGCCTCTCGCTCACCCCGTCGATCCACCACACCACCGCCCTCGGCGGCTGCGGCTGGCACGGATACCTGCGCGTCGGGGTCTTCACGCCGCTCGGATGAACAGCACCGCCTTCCGCGCGAACACGCGCCGCCCCTGCATGAACAGAACGCCCCTGGAGTGAACACCCGATGAACCGACCGCACTACGGCTACACCCCGCGCCCCGCGAGCGACCCGCACATGGGCGTCGCGTACCGCGCGAGCGGCTCCACCCCGCCGGTCTCCCCCGGCACCGTCCTCGACCTGCGCCCGCTCGCGCCGCCGATGCGCGACCAGTCGACGCAGGGCGCGTGCACCGGCTTCGCCGGCCGCAACGCCGTGCGCGGGCTGATGGAGGCCGCGAAGCGCGACGGCCTCTGGCGCGGCGAGGACTTCGACCCGGCCCCGGGCGCGATCTACGCCGAGTCGCTCTACCTCGACGGCGCCCTCGGCCGTGACCAGGGCACCACGCTCGCGCGCATGGCCGAGGTGCTCTCGACGCGCGGCATCCCGCGCGAGGACCGCGCGCCCTACGACGTGCACGCCTACCAGCGACGCCCACGCGTCGACGTGTGGACCGAGCACATGCTCATCAACCGCACGCCGCTGCGGCACGACCTCGACGACCTGCGCGCGGCCCTCGCCGACGGCTGCCCCGTGGCGGTCGGGATCCCCTGCTACACGGGCGAGCGGGGCATCGCGAGCGGCCGGGCGTACGAGTACGGCGCCATCGAGATGCCCTCGACGGCCGACGACCTCGACGGCTGGCACGCCGTCACGATCTGGGGCCACGACCCGCACGCGGGCGACGACGAGGGCGGCCTGCTCTGGGTGCTGCAGTCCTGGGACGGGTGGGCGCCCCGCACGGGCGGGATGGGGACGATCCCGGCGAAGTACGTCGTGCAGCTCGCCAACGAGCTCATCGCGTTCGGGGCGGTGCGCTGATGGGCCTCGTCTCCGTACGCGCCTTCGGCCGATCCACCACGGTCGACGCCGACTTCGCGCCCATCCTCGCGCGCGCCGAGGCCGTGCTGCGCGAGCAGTACGCCGACGTGATGCGGGCGCTCCCGGTGGGCGTCGAGCGCCCCACCTTCGAGGCCTGGCACGGGGTGCGGCGCGTCGGCGGCCACCGGAAGGGCCGTGGCTGGCACGGGAAGGGGCAGGCCCTCGACCTCAACTACACGGAGAACCCCTACATCGCGACGCGCAACGGACGGAGCTTCGGGGGCGAGGCGCTCGCCCGCGGGATGGGCCTGCGCCGCCCGGCCGTCGAGGTCTACGACCGGGCGTGCATGGCCCGCTGGGGCCGCCCGGCGGACGTCACCGGGCGCAAGCGCGACGAGAGCACCGGCGACGCCTGGGACCGCTTCGACGCGGTCTCGACGGCCCTCATGGCGCGCTTCGGTTCCTACTTCCACGCCGACGCGAAGCTCATCGAGCGGCGCCCGGTGGAGAAGTTCGCCACGGCGCCCCGCGAGGCCTTCGCGGTGATGGTCGACCACGACGAGCTCGCGGTGCCGCTGGACGTCGTGCCCCTCGAGGTCCTGCGCGACTTCGAGGCGGTGCGGATCCCCATGGTGGTGAACAACCCAGCGCCGCGGCCCCCGGTGACGCGCAACCCCGCCCGGGGCTTCATGGACCTGCCGCGGCACACCGTCGTCGCGCTCTGCGACCTCGGCGGCCAGCTGCTGCGCTGGGGGATGATCGACTTCGGCGACGGCGCGGCGAGCGACCCCGGCGAGCGGGGCGAGAACGGCGACGGGATGCACTTCGACATGGGCACCCGGGCGAGGGCGCGGGCGTGATGGGCGCCCTCGACGTCGCCGAGCAGGCGGTGCAACACGAGCTGCGCAAGAGCGCCCCGCCACGCCGCGCGCTCACCCCCCGCCACGCCTTCACGCTCTGGTCGGGCGACGGCCTCGTGTCCGCGGTCGAGCACGCCCTGCCGCTCCTGCGCGAGGCGCGGCCCGCGGTGGTCCAGCTCCACGCGGGGCCGCTGGCCCTCGCCGACCACGCGCGCGCCGCAGCCAGGGCGGTGCGGTCCGCGCTGCCGGGGGTCGCGCTCTGGGTGGGCGTCGCCTGGGACGGGTGGGTCGACGAGGCCACCGAGGGGACGGTCGAGCGCCTGCTCGAGCGCGTCTACCTCCCGGCAGCGCGGGTGGCCCTCGGGCTCGGCGCCGAGCTCTTCGTCATCAACTCCGAGGCCGCGGGCAAGTTGCACCCGGGCGAGGCGCGCATCCTCGCGTGCGCCGCGATCGACGCGATCCGCGCCGAGTGCCCGGGGCTCGCGCTCGGCCACACGGCCTACGATCAGCCGCACCACCATCCCGAGGAGCGCGACCGCGGCGGGCGCATCGACGACGACGAGGAGGGCTACCCCTGGTCGGCGTACCTCGGGGGCGCAGCAGCGCGCGCGGCGGGGGTGCGTCTCCCGCGCACGGGCCCGGTCGACATCGAGCTGCCGCAGCAGTACGCGGCGCCGCCGAAGCCGAAGGACCGGCCGCAGCCGATGGCGGGCGTGGGGTCGCTGCAGCGGCGCATCGCGGGCAGCAGGGCCAGCTTCGCCCGCGCGGCCGCGCTCGGGTGGATCGACCCCGCGGTGCCCGTCCTTGGCTACGTCCAGGCGCACCACGTCGACGCGCGGGACACCGCGTGCGTGGGCGCCTCGCAGCCGCTGGCGCTCTGGGCGGCGCCGACGCGCATCGACGCCGACGGGCGCCGGGCGCTGCGGGTGCTCTGCGCAGCCGAGCGGCGCGAGCTCGGGACCGACCCGGGCGAGACCGACTGGCCGGTCATCCGGGCATGGGCGCAGGGTCGCGTGGGCGCCGCGGGCGACGGCGCCTGGGGGCCGCGATCGACGGCGGCCGCGGCCACCTGGCTGCGTGCGCGCGGGCTCGACGGCGACGGGCGCTTCGGCGCGGAGCTGCTCGCGGCGCTCCAGGCGACGCCGTGACGCCCGCCCGGTGGATCGCCCTCGGCGTCGCCGTCGGCGTCGTGGCCGCCCTCGCAGGCGTCGCTGCGCTGCGCTGGTGGCGCCGTCAGCCCGCGTGGTGGCCGTAGCGGCGACCGCGACGCCAAGCCCGACAACCTCTCCCTCCTCCCCAACCGCACCGGCGTCTGCCGGACCCGCGGCCCGCAGCCCCTCCACCCTCGGGTCGGAGGGGCTGTTCTCATTTCGGGCACGCCGCCGAGGTCACCCCGTCGCGTCCATGTGCTCGATGCCGACGGCCAGCAGTCGATCGCGCTCGGTGTACCCCAGGAACATCTTCTCCGCGGCGGCGAGGCGCTCCAGGTCGTGGTCGCTGATGAGCACGTCCCGGGGCTGGACGAGCGCGAGGCCGGTGGTGGGGTGCAGGGCGTCGGGGGAGGGGGAGTGCATGCCTCCGACGGGAACACCTGTTCAGGTACGATGGCAACCGGGCCGGTCACGGGCGGTGACATTGCCGGGCAGGGGCGGTAGGGGACTGACGCCCCGGTCGCCAAGGGGATTAGCGTACAGATAACGTACAGAGCGATGGCGGCGACCACTGTGAACATCGATCAAAGCGCACTGCGCGGCAGCGGCCTTCTAAGCCGCCGGTTGCGCGTTCGAGTCGCGCCGGGCGCACGGTGTTCTCGGTGGATCGTGGGACAACAACCTCCATCCCACGGAGCGGTTCTGTCCCACGCCCGACCGCACCCACGGTCGGCGCTTGCGTGAGCTCCACCCGAAGACGTCGCTGGGCTGCCGCTGGTGACCGCGCGCCGAGGGAACACCAGGGCATCGGGCGCCGTCTCCCCGAGGTGGGCAAGCTGCGCGCGCAGCGCCGCGAGGGCCTGCGGGAAGAGCGGCACGCGGCGGGTCTTCCCGTTCTTCGGGGGGCCGTCGTGGGAGCGCTGCACGTGCACCTCGCGGCGCAGCCCGTCGAAGTCTACCGGCGCAATGGTGACCCGGCGCGGGCTACACCGACCACAACCCGGAGAGGTCGAGCGGCACCGCGTCGAAGGGCTCCGCGCGCACGACCGCGTCTCCCTCGAAGGTCGCGAGCAACAGCCACCCGATGTCCGCGCGGCGGTACACCTCCAGGGAGCGCAGCGTCGGCGACAGCAGCCAGACGTGGCCGACGCCCTCCCGGTGGTAGATCGCCAGCTTGCGCCCGCGGTCGACCCGCTCCGTCGAGGGGGAGAGCACCTCGCAACACCAGTCCGGCGCGAGGGTCGCCGCCGCGCTGGCCATGAACTCCGCGGGCACCCGCTCGCGACGCCACCCGGCGAGGTCAGGCACCACCACGTCGGGGCGCGGGCCAAGATGCAGCTCCGGTTCGGGGAGGATGATCCACCCCCCGGGGCCGCCGCGCCCTCGGCTGAAGGGGTTGTGAAGGTCGCTCCCGAGGGCGATCGCCGACTGCGCGTGTTCCAGCCGCGGGCGCGGCATGAGCAACAGATCCCCGTCGAGGATCTCCGCGACCATGTGCGCCGGGGCGTTGCGGTACCCGGCGACGACCTCGGGCGCGAGGTTGGGAAACTCCGGGTCGATGGTGCGGGCCGCGTCGCCTGACATGCCCAGAGGGTAGCCCACCCGGGGGATCGGGGTCTCCCGGCGAGGCGCGACCTCCTGAGCCCGCAGTGCCCTACGCGCGCGATGTTTCGGGCCCCCCCCAGATGGCCTCGACATTGGCACCGCCGTGCCCCACCTGCTGCGGACGAGCTCGGCCCTGCCTGGGGCTCGAGACCACCGCCGGGGATTCACGAATCGACCTCCGACGGGTCACACGATCGCCCCGCGACGATAGAGGCCCTCGATGCGTTTGCGAGTCCTGCTCCTGTCTGGTGCGACCACCCTCGGCTGCGCGGGACGCGACGTCCCGGTGCGCTTCGCCGAGCAGTCGGCGCTCTCCGCGGGCGCCCGCGAGGCCCCCGTCGCCAACCCCGCCGTGGCCCTCGGCGCCGACCCGCCCCTGCCGGGCGAAGCCCTCGGCGCCTGGACGGGCCTCGCCGTGGACGCCGGCACCCCCTCCACCAGCGGGCACAGCCATGCGCACTGAGCGCGGCTACGCGATCGCCCTCGCGATGCTCGCGGCCCTCGGCGGGTGCGCGACGACGTCGTACTCCTCCGACCTCCGCCGCGTGCAGGAGCTCTCACGCCTCGCCATCCCCATGCGCGTCGCGGACAACCCCCCGGAGGACCACGACCCCGCGGTGGTCGAAGCGGTGCTCGCCAGGCCGCTCACGGCAGAGGCGGCGGTCGGCCTCGCGCTGCGCAACAACCGCCGCCTCCGGGCCTCGCTGCGCGACCTCGGCGTGGCCCGCGGCTGGCTCGCGCAGGCCGGCGCGCTCCCCAACCCCGCGCTCGAGTTCGACGTGCGCTACCAGACCGACCGGGCGCAGCCGCTCCAGGGCGACATCCGGCTGGAGTTCGGGCTCACGCGGGCGATCCTCACGGGGCAGCGCGTGGGCGTCGCGCGGGCCGAGCTCCAGAGCGCCCAGGCGCGGGTGGCCGGCGCCGTGCTCGACCTCGGCTTCGAGGTGCGCGCGGCCTTCTACGCGGTGCAGTCGTCCGAGGAGCGCCTCGTGGCGGCGCAGCAGGCCCTGGACGCCTTCGCCGCCGCCCGCGACCTCGCCCGCTCGCTCCACGAGGCCGGCAACATCCGCGCGCTCGACCTCTCCATGCAGGAGGCCGCGTACGAGACCGCGCGGGTGACCGTCGCGGAGATCGAGCTCGAGCGGCTCGATCGCCGCGAGCGGGTCCAGCGCCTGCTCGGGCTCCACGGCGAGGCCACGGGGTGGTCCGTCGAGGGCGGGCTCCCGGTGACCCCGGAGGCCCTCGCGCTCGACGCGATGACCGAGACGCGGGCCCTCCAGGCGAGCCTCGACCTCGCGGCCCAGCGCGCCAACCTCGAGGTCCTGGCCCGGCGCGTGGGCCTCAGCCAGCGCGAGGGCTGGCTGCCCGACATCACCGTCGACGCCCACGCCGAGCAGGACGGCAACTCCATCGAGGTGGGCGGCGGGGCCCGCGTGGTGCTCCCGCTGCTCGACCAGCGGCGGGGCGCGACGGCCGCGTACGGCGCGCAGTTCGACGCCGCGCTGGAGCGCTACTACGCCAGCGCCGTCGACCTGCGCTCGGCCTTCCGCGACGCGCGCAACCGGGTGCGCTCGGCCCACGCCCGCGCCCGGCAGTACGACGCCGTGATCGTCCCGGCGCGGGAGCGCGTGCTGCGCGAGACGCTGCTCCAGTACAACGCGATGCAGGTCTCGGTCTTCCAGCTGCTCCAGGCCCGGCGCGAGCTGCTCGACGCCACGCTGCGTCGCGCGGAGGTCCGCCGGGAGTTCTGGACGGCGACCACGGGCACCGACGCCCTCCTCGCGGGGCGCCCGGTGGGCACCACGGCGCCCCTGTCCGTCGACTCGCCCATGAGCGCGAGCAACCCCACTGCGGGAGGTCACTGAACGCCTATGGATCGACGATCATTTCTCCAGGTGGGCAGCGCCGCGACGGCGGCGGGCTTGATGACCCGCGCAGAGCGGGTCGACGCGCAGACCCACGAGGGCCACGGCGCGCCCGCGGCCGCGACCCCTACGCCAACACCGACAGCGACGTCGACGTCACCGCGCGCCGCGGCCATCGCGCGGCGCTTCCCCGCGGGGCAGCCCGGGGTAACGGTGCCCAACGGGGCGACGCTGCCCCTGCGGGTGGTCGACGGCGTGAAGGTCGGGCACCTCGTGGTGGAGTCCTTCCCCAACGAGTTCTCGCCAGAGCTCACCGCGGAGGTGTGGGGCTACAACGGCACGACCCCGGGGCCGGTCATCGAGCTGGTCGAGGGCGACCGGCTGCGGATGTACGTCACCAACCGTCTGCCCGAGCCGACGACGGTGCACTGGCACGGCATCGTGCTCCCCAACGGGATGGACGGCGTGAGCGGGCTCACCCAGCGCCCCATCCCCCCGGGGGAGACGTGGATGTACGAGTTCACGCTCCGGCACCCGGGCACCTTCATGTACCACTCGCACTTCGACGAGATGACCCAGATCGCGCTCGGCGCGGTGGGCATGATCGTCGTGCACCCGCGGCAGGCGAGGGGGCCGCGGGTCGATCGCGACTTCGTGCTGATGGCCCACGAGTGGAAGATCGAGGCGGGCGCCCGCCGCCCCGACCCCAACGCGATGAACGACTTCAACGTCCTGACCTTCAACGGCAAGGCGTTCCCGAGCACGGCGCCGCTGATGGTGGGCAAGGGCGAGCGGGTGCGCATCCGCCTGGGCAACCTCGGTCCCATGGACCACCACCCGATCCACCTCCACGGGCTGTGGTTTCACGTGACGGCGACGGACGGGGGCTACGTGCCCGTGAGCGCGCAGCGCCCCGAGACGACGGTGCTGGTGCCGGTGGGCGCGACGCGGGTGATCGAGTTCGTGCCGCCGGAGTCGGGCGACTGGGCGGTGCACTGCCACATGACCCACCACGTCATGATGCAGATGGCGCACGGGCTGCCCAACATGGTCGGGATGAACCCGCGCACCCTGGAGCGGCGCATGAGCCGGGTGATGCCCGAGTTCATGACCATGGGGCACACGGGCATGGGAGGGATGGGCGAGATGCGGATGGAGATTCCCCCCAACAGCGCCCCGATGCGCGGCGGCATGGGGCAGCACTCGTACATCGATATGGGCGGGATGTTCACCGTCCTCAAGGTGCGCGACGACGTGAGCACCGCAGACCCCGCGGGCTGGTACCAGGCGCCCGCCGGGACCGTACCCGCGGCGGCGGATGAGGCGAGGCTGCGGGCCGACGGCATCGACAGATGCGCTCCCGGTCGGCGGGAGATGGCCGTGCCGAGCGCACCCACCAGGCCTTCTCGGCCCCCGTTGGCCCGACCCGAGCGACAGGGTGCGCCGAGAGCGCGTCCTCATCGTTGAAGACGACGAGTCGCTGGCGATCGCGAGCCGGCGCATCCTGTGCGACGGGTTCGACGTGGTGGTGGTAGGCACCCTCACTGCCGCCCGAATCGCGCTCGGCGAGGGAGAGCTCGCCGCACTGGTCGTCGACGTCGGGCTCCCCGACGGAATCGGTCTCCACCTGTTGCCAGAGCACCGTAATGCCGATGGCACCCGCGCGTCTTCGGCTCCAGAGACGGACCGGTGACAGGGCGCGATGACGGGGCACGCAGCACTGCTGTGCCGACCGTCGGGCGACTGAGTCCGCGAGGTACCCCATGGACCATCAGCCTCACGCATCCCATCCCCACCAGGCCCACCCCCACGGCGGGCCTCCCATGGCCGACGAGACCGTCAAGGATCCGGTCTGCGGCATGGACGTGTCGCCCCCGACCGCGAAGGCGCACCACGACTGGGGTGGTCGCACCTGGCACTTCTGCAGCGAGCGGTGCGCCGGGAAGTTCCGCGCCGACCCCGCGCGCTACGCCGAGCCCGCGGTGGCGCCCTCCGAGCCGACCGCGAAGCCGTCGTCCGCGGCGCTCGAATACACCTGCCCGATGCACCCGGAGATCGTGCGCCCGGGGCCCGGGAGCTGCCCGATCTGCGGCATGGCGCTGGAGCCCCGCACGCCCCTCGCGGCCGTCGAGGGCGCCGACCCCGAGCTCGTCGCCATGCAGCGGCGGCTCTGGGGGAGCGCGGCCCTCACCGTGCCGCTCTTCGCGCTCGCCATGGGGGGAATGATCCCGGGCGACCCGATCGGCCACGTCGTCCCCGCGCACCTGCACAACGGGGTCGAGCTCGCCCTGGCCACGCCGGTGGTGCTCTGGGGCGCGTGGCCCTTCTTCGTGCGCGCGTGGCGTTCGCTCGTGAACCGCCACCTCAACATGTTCACGCTGATCGGCCTCGGCGTCGCGGTGGCGTACGGGTACAGCCTCGTCGCGACCCTCGCGCCGGGCCTCTTCCCGCCCGCCTTCCGGGGCCACGGGGGCAGGGTGGCGGTGTACTTCGAGGCCGCCGCGGTCATCGTCACGCTGGTGCTCGTCGGGCAGGTGCTCGAGCTCCGCGCGCGCAGCCAGACCGGCGCCGCCATCCGCGCGCTGCTGGGCCTCGCCCCGAAGACCGCCCGGCGGCTGCGCGACGACGGCACCGAGGAGGACGTCCCCCTCGACGCCGTGGAGGTGGGCGACCGGCTGCGGGTGCGGCCCGGGGAGAAGGTCCCGGTGGACGGCGCGGTGCTGGAGGGCGCGAGCAGCGTCGACGAGTCGATGATCACCGGCGAGCCGATGCCGGTGGAGAAGCACCCCGGCGACCGCGTGGTGGGGGCGACGATCAACGGCACCGGCGGCCTCGTGATGCGCGCCGAGAAGGTCGGTCGCGACACCCTGCTCGCGCGCATCGTCGCCATGGTGGCGGAGGCCCAGCGCAGCCGCGCGCCCGTCCAGCGCCTCGCCGACGCCGTCGCGGGGTACTTCGTGCCCGCGGTGATCCTGGTCGCGCTGCTCACCTTCGGGGCCTGGGGCCTCTGGGGGCCGGAGCCGCGGCTCACCTATGCGCTGGTCAACGCCGTGGCGGTGCTCATCATCGCGTGCCCCTGCGCGCTCGGGCTCGCCACGCCGATGTCGATCATGGTGGCCACCGGCCGCGGCGCGACGGCGGGCGTGCTCTTCCGCAACGCCGAGGCCATCGAGCTGCTGCGCGGGGTCGATACGCTCGTCGTCGACAAGACCGGGACGCTCACCGAGGCGAAGCCGAAGCTGGTCACCGTGGAGCCATCGGCGGGGCTCGACGAGGCGACGCTCCTGCGCCTCGCAGCCGCGCTGGAGCAGGGCAGCGAGCACCCCCTGGCGGCCGCCATCGTGGCGGGCGCGAAGGCGCGCGGGATCGCGCTCCCGTCCGCGGAGGGCTTCGCGTCGGTGACCGGCAAGGGCGTCACCGGGCGCGTCGAGGGCCGCGCGGTGGCGCTCGGCAACGGCGCGCTGATGGCGGAGGTGGGCGCCCGCGCGGAGGGCCTCACCGCGCGCGCAGAGGCGCTGCGAGCGGAGGGGCAGACGGTGATGTTCGTGGCGGTGGACGGCGCGCTCGCGGGGCTCGTGGGCGTGGCCGACCCGATCAAGGACACCGCGGCGGAGGCGCTGCGCGACCTGCGCGCGGAGGGCCTGCGCGTGGTGATGCTCACCGGCGATAGCCGGACGACGGCGGAGGCAGTGGGGCGCAAGCTCGGCATCGACGAGGTGATCGCGGGCGTGCTGCCCGACCAGAAGGCCGAGACGGTGAAGCGCCTCCAGGCCGAAGGGCGCCGCGTGGCGATGGCGGGCGACGGCATCAACGACGCGCCGGCGCTGGCGCAGGCGGACGTCGGCGTGGCGATGGGCACCGGCGCCGACGTGGCGATGGAGAGCGCCGGGGTGACGCTGGTGGGGGGCGACCTGCGGGGCCTCGTGCGGGCGCGCCGGCTCAGCCGCGCCACGATGGCCAACATCCGGCAGAACCTCGCCTTCGCCTTCGGGTACAACGCCCTCGGGGTGCCCGTGGCCGCCGGGGTGCTCTATCCCCTCACGGGGCTTCTGCTCAGCCCGATGCTCGCCGCCGCGGCCATGAGCTTCAGCTCCGTCTCGGTCATCGCCAACGCGCTCCGGCTGCGCCGCGTGCGCCTGTGAACTCGTCGCTGCGAGGCCCGACGCGCTGACCGCGAAGGACAGACCCCACCGCCGCGCGGCGCCGCCGGTGAGGGGCTACGCCGACGAGGCCTGCGGGATGGCGAAGAAGGTCAAGCGCGTCGGTGGCCGCCCGGAGACGCTGCGCCTCCGCGGCGGCGGCGCACATCGTCCCAGGGCCGAGCCGGCGAGCGTCGCCGGGGAGCTCAGCGGCGACCGGAGGCGAGCTCCCTGGCCGTGTCGAAGGCGATGGGTCCCAGTTGGGCCTCGGTCGGGTTCGCGCCCGCCCGGTCGTCGCGCGCCGCGTCGGCGTCCGCTTCGAGTTCGGGGAAGCGGTACTGTATCTCCCCCGCCTCGTCCGCCGTCGGCTCGCCGCCGAACTCCGCGACGCGCCGCGCGAGGTCGCGGTCGGATGGATCGCTGCCGGTCGCCACGCGCACCGCCGTGCGAATCGCCGCCTCGGGGACCGCCTCGCCGCGGGTGGAGCGCGTGATCACCTCCCGCAGCACGCCGAGCCGCGCGTTCTCCGCAGCGACGCGCCGCTTCTCCTGCGTGCGGGCCACGGCGCGCGCCACGGGGATGGCGAAGAGCGCGAGCGAGAACACCAGCGGGATCAACCCGAGCACGACCGGCACCCCGTCGGGGACGGGGACGTACGGGTGGTGCTTGTCGAACAGCCGCGGGAGGTTGGAGAGCGTGAGGTCGTTCGCGATGGCGACGAGCGCGGCGACGAGGTTGAAGCCGTTGAGCGCCGCGATGCCGACGTTCGTGGCGCCGTCGTTCCCGGTGAGCGGTCGGAGCGCCTCGGGGGTCTCCCACGCGGCGCTCGGACGCGCGGGCTTCGCGCTCGTGTCCCCGGCCGTGCGCCGCAGCGCCGTGAAGCGATAGAAGATCCCCGCCCCCTCGGACACCTCGACGGAGCCGTCGTGGTCGAGCATCAGCCGCGCCATCAACGGATCGGCCTCCTCGCGGGAGAGCCCGGTCACCCGCATCACATCCGCGAGGGCGACGCGGCCGTCGAGCGCGCGCACCTCCGCGAGGATGCGGGCGCGGTCGGCGTGCGGGTCCCGCGCGGGCGCGGGCGGACCGAGCACGAAGCGGTTCACCTTCTCGTAGAACGGGACCTCCGTGCCCGGCTCACGCTCCCGCGGGTCCATCGCGCGGTCGCTCCATCCCCCGTAGTGGTACGCGAGCGGCGAGAAGGGATGAAAGGTCCAGTAGAACGCCTCAGCCACCATCCGGAGCAGTCCCCCGAGGAGCGAGTCGCCGCTGCGCCCGTTCGAGTCGTCGCGTCCGGACCCCAGGCCGAGCGCGATCGCGACGAAGATGGCCGCGTACGCGACGATGGCGATGAGCAGCCACGCGCGCACCACGAAGCGCCCGAAGCCCGCGACGACCGCGCCCGCCCGGGCGACGAGCCGTCCCAGGAGTTCGCGCGTCTCCCAGGGCTTCGTGAACCCGTGCGGGAAGACGTGCACGAGGTCGCCCGCCTCGGTGACGCGATACTGACCCCGGTATTCGCTCGTCAGCCAGGTGAGGCCCGACTCGGCGTCCCGGAGCGGGAGTCCGCTCGCCACCGACGCGTCCGCCACGGTCGTCCCTCTCGGCGTGGGGGTGAGCGTGCGGACGAGCACCGCGGCCGCGGCCGCGGGCTCCATGAACGTCGGGGGATCGATCATCGGGGCCCAGGATGACGACGGGCGAGCGCTGCCACCGCGGCGAGCAGTTCCTGGGGCTCCGTGGGCTTCGCGACGTGGTTCTGGAAGCCCTCCATCAGGGCGCGGGTCCGGTCGGACATCGACGCGTACGCGGTCAGCGCCACCGCGGGCACCCGGCCACCCTTCTCCGGCGGCAGCGCCCGGATCTGCCGGATGAGCTCATAGCCCGACGCGTCGGGCATGCCGATGTCGCTGATGAGCACGTCGGGCACCGCTTCGGCGAAGCGGTCCAGGGCTTCGCGGGCCGAGGCCGCGAGGACGACGGTCGCCTTGCAACCGACGAGGATCGACTCGAGCAGGTCGCGCGCGTCGGGTTCGTCCTCGCAGACCAGCACCCGGAGCCCCGCGAGCTCGGGCGGGCAGCGCAGCGTGGCTCCCGGCTGGGCGACCTCCGCCGTCAGCGCGGACCGCGCCGGCGGGCACGCCGACCGCAGCGGGGAGATGGGCAGCCGGACGATGAAGGTCGCGCCCTCGCCGAGGCCGTCGCTCTTCGCTTCGATCGTGCCGCCGTGGAGCTCGACGAGCTGCTTCACGATCGCGAGCCCGAGGCCCAGGCCGCCGTGCATGCGCGTGATGGTCGCGTCCTGCTGCCGGAACGGTTGGAAGGCGTGCGGCAGGAACGACGGCTCGATGCCGGCCCCGGTGTCGCCCACGACGAGCTCGACGTGCGAGTCCTCGCGCTGCATCCGGACGTAGATCCGACCGCCCTTGGGCGTGAACTTCACGGCGTTGGAGAGGAGATTCCAGGCGACCTGCTGGAGGCGGCCGGCGTCGCCGTTGAGCGTCCCGGCGTCGGGGTCGAGGAGGACCTGTAGCCGCACGCCCTTGGCCTCGGCCGCCGGCCGGACGACCTCGACCGCGGCCTCGACGACCTGGGCGGGGTCGAGCGGCGCCAACGTGAGGCGCAGCCGGCCGGTCACGACGCGGCTGAAATCCAGCAGGTCGTCGACGAGCTTGATCTGGACCCTCGCGTTGCGCTCGATCGTGTCGAGGGCGTGGGCCTGCTTCTCCTCGCTCAGCGTGCCGGACCGCAGCATCCGGCTCCACCCGAGGATGGCGTTCAGGGGCGTGCGCAGCTCGTGGGACGTCATGCTCAGCAGCTCGTCCTTGGCCCGGCTCGCCTCCTCGGCCCGCAGGCGCTCCCGCTGGGTCATCTCGAAGAGCCGGGCGTTGTCGATGACCACGCCCACCCGCCGGCCGATCTCCTCGGCCACCGCCAGGTCGCGCGCCTCGAAGCGCCGCCCCGACTCCGACGACGCGAACTCGATCACCCCCAGGACGCGGCGGTGGACGATGATCGGCACGGCCATCCAGGAGCGGAGCCCGAGCTCCCGGATCAGCTCCAGGTGGTGGGGATCGCGCGCGCCCGCCGCGAGCGTCTCCTCGGTGACCTCCCGGACGCGCTCGGACGCGCCCGTCCGAAGGACGCGCCCGGCTCCCCCATCGTGAACCAGGGGATACCGGCGGTGGATCTCGTGCCCCAGCTCGATCCGCCCGGGGTCGGCGTGCGCCACCGTGAGCCGCTCCAGCGCGCCGGCGTCGTCGAGCAGGTCGATCACACACCAGTCCGCCATCTCGGGCACGGCGAGGCGGGCCATCGCCGTGAGCGTGGCGCGGTAGTCGAGCGACGAGGCCAGGAGCGCGCCGGCCTCGGCCAGGAAGCGGTGCGTCTCCTCGGTCCGCCTGCGGTCGTCGATGTCGGTGCACGAGCCGACCCACCGCGTGATGCGCCCGTCGCCGTCCCGCGCCGGCGTCCCCCGGGCCAGGAACCAGCGGTAGCTCCCGTCGACGGCGTGCTTGAAGCGGTACTCGACCTCGTAGGGTTCGCCCGTCGCGACCGCGTGCGCCCAGACGGCGGAGGCCCGCGGGACGTCCTCCGGGTGGACGATCTCGGCCCACACCGGCGCGCGGCGCATCGCGTCGAGCGGGAGCCCGACGAAGCCCAGAAACCGCTGGTTGCAGTACTCCACCTCGCCGCTCGGCGTCGTGGTCCACACGAGCTGCGGGGACGTCTCCGCGAGCACGCGGTACTGCTCCTCGGCGGCCTGCGTGGCGGCGTGCAGGCGCGCGTTGTCGATCGCCACCGCGGCCTGCGCCGCGATCGCCACGAGCATCCGCTCGACCTTCTCGGTGAACACCCCCGGCTCGGCGTGCCCGAAGAACAAGCCGCCGTGAACCTGGCCGGTGCGAGAGATCACCGGCACCGCGAGGTAGCTCCGCACCGGGAGGTGCCCCTCGGGCATGCCGCGGTACGGCGGGTTCCTGCCGTACCGCGGATCCTTCGTGATGTCGTCCGAGCGGACCGGGCCGTCCCCCGCGAAGGTCGGGCCGAAGATGGCGGTGTTGCGGGGCATCGGGAAGCCCTCGAACTTCTCCCGCGGCACGCCGGAGAGCGCGTAGAGCATGTAGCTGCCGCCCTCGGGCTTCGTGACGTTGTAGAAGAACGCCCCGAACTGCGCGCGGCAGAGCGCGGTCGCCTCGTCGGTCAGCCGGGCGAAGATCGTGTCGAGGTCGAAGTCCGTGCCGAGCACGGTCCCGATCCGATAGATCGTCTCGTTGACCCGGGACTCCTCCGTAAGCTGCTGCGCGGCGCGGCGCGCGTCGGTCACGTCGAGGACCAGGCTGATGAATCCCCGCACCTCGCCGATCGCGTCGCGGTCGGGCATGTAGGTCGCGTGAACCCATCGGGTGCCCGCGCCCTGATACGCCACCTCCGACTCGAAGGACGTCGGGTGCCCGGCCAGCGCGGCCTCCATGTGGGGCCCGACCGTCGCGTAGGCGGCCTCCCCGAGCACGTCGACGACCAGGCGCCCCTGGATCTCGCGGGCCGGGCGGGCGAACCACTGCTCGTAGGCCCGGTTCACCAGCCGGTAGCTCCGGTCCGGTGCCACGTACGCGACGAGCCCGGGGATCGCGTCGATGATCAGCCGCAGCTCGGCCCCGCGGCGCTCCAGCGCCTCGCTCAGCTCCCGATACCGCGTGCGATCCTGGGTGACCTTCACGTACCCGACGAGTTCGCCCGAGGGGTCGTGAAGCGCCGAGAGGGAGACGGCGGCGTAGAAGCGCGAGCCGTCCTTGCGCAGCCGCCAGCCCTCGCCCTCGTAGCGCCCCTTCGAGCGGGCGGTCTCGAGCTCCGCCTCGGGCAGTCCCGTGGCCCGGTCCTCGGGCGTGAAGAACATCCCGAAGTACCGCCCCTGCACCTCGGCCAGGGGGTAGCCCTTGATGCGCTCCGCGGTGGCGTTGAAGGTCTGCACGCGCCCTTCGGGGTCGAGCATCGAGATCGCGTGATCGCGCACGCCGTCGAGGATCAGCCGGAGCCGCTGCTCCTGACGGCGGAGCTCGACCTCGGGCTGGTTCGGGTTCTCCGTACGACCGGGCGGGGCCCCGCGCAGCTCCTCGAGCTGTCGGCGGAGATCCGCATTCTCGCGGGCGAGGCGCTCGATCGTCTGGGCGTCATCAGTCATCGGAGCGCAGGGGACCGTTGTACCGCGCCCGGCTTCACATGACACCCTTCGGTCCCCGTCTCTGGCTCAGCGCACCGCCCGACCCAGCGCGATGTGCGTGCGGAAGTCGATGCGGGTGTTGAGTCCATACCAGCCGTACGCGGTCGGGTCGCCGCCCGGCGTCTCCACGAACAACGTCAGGGTCCCGTAGCCGAAGCCGCTCTGGTGCTGGCGCGGCCGGGTGTCGTCGCCGTGCGGGATGGACGTCGCGTCGGCGATGCGCACCAGCCAGCGCCGCCCGTCGCGGTCGAGCCGCCGCGGCGCCTCCTGCACGAAGGCCACGTGGCCGGTGTTGCGGGAGGCCACCGTCGGGGGGCGGCGCCACGCGATGACGTCGCCGGGCCGGAGGTCCTGCACGCGGGCCAGGCGGAGCCACCCGTCGCGCGGGCGGTCGACGGGCGACGCGGCGATGACGTCGTGGAAGTCGCGGGCCACGGGGCGCCCGCGGCCGTTGCGGCGCAGCACGGCGGCGTGGGCGCGCGGGGCGGCGTGGGAGAGCACGAGGCTCGCCATCGCCGAGCAGTCGAAGTCGTAGCGGCCGGCGCGCTCGTCGACGCGGGTGGCATGCTCGTAGCGGGTGCTGCGGACGTTGCGTCGGATGCGCTCGATCTCCGTCGCGACCGGCGACGGCGGCGCGACGGGCTGCACCGCGCGCACGGCCCGCGGGGCGTGCTGCGCCGAGGCGGCGGGCGCGAGGCAGAGCAGCGACAGGGCGAGCACGGCGGCGGCGCGCAGGTTCATGGCCGCGACGGTAGCGAGCGCCGCCGGGCGCGGCCGCATTTCGGTCAGCGCGAGGGGGCTCATCGGTGCCCTGCGATGCCGCGCGCTCGTCGTGCGAGGGCGAACGGCTCCATGGCCGTCGCGCCGTGCTAGCTCTTCGGCATGGTGAACGACCCCACGAGAGCAGGGGCCGTCATGGGCGCGGCGAAGGCGCGGACGACGAGCGCCCGGAGCTGCTCGCCGACGCGCGCTCGGCGACCCTCTGCACGATCGCGCGTGAGCCCGCCGGGGTATCCGTACGGGTCGCTCGTGACGGTCGCGTGGGATCGTGGGGGCCGCGGCCCTCATGCTGCTGTCGCGCCTCGCCGAGCACACGCAGAACCTCGACGATCACGCGGAGGCGTCGATGCTCGTGACCGAGCTGGCGGGTCGCCACGAGGAGGTGCTGGCGCTCGGGCGCGTCACGCTCCTCGGGCCCTGCAGGAAGGTGCCAGCGTCCGAGGTCGCCGACGTGCGCGCGACCTTCCTCGCCGCGCAGCCGCGCGCCGGGTACTACGTCGACTTCGAGGACTTCGCCTTCTATCGCCTCGAGCCGACCGCGCTCCGCTACGTGGGCGGCTTCGGCCGCATGCCGTGGGTGGGCGCGGAGGACTAGGCGCGCGCGCCGAGCCCGACCCGCTCGCGGGCGCTGCTACGGGCATCCTCACGCACATGAACGACGATCACGGAGACGCGCTGCTCGCCTACGCGAAGGGGCTTTTGCTGGTCCCCGAGGCGAGTGCAGTGACGATGACCGCGGTCGTGAAGAGGGCGCGCGCTCGGACTTGAGCGCGAGGCCGCTCCGCGGCGCACCGTCGGGAGGCCAAACCCCCCCCCCGGGAGCAGATGGTTCGACGAATCGCGTTGACCGAGGTCATTGCCCAGCTAGAGTCCGACGGAATCCCGAGAAGGAAGAACGCGGCGCGCGGGGGACCGCGAGCTCACGCGAAGCTGTTGGAGGATTCTCTCGCTGGGAGACGGTCACGCATGAAGCGGACCTCGCTGGCCGGCGAGTCGTCCAACCGACCCGTCAGGGAATGATGCCCAACACCCCCAGGAGCGCCGCCGAAGCGGCGGAGGCCAGCGTCGACGTCCGGCACGCGGAGGCCCTGCTGAACACGGGCTCGCTGCAGAGCGCGATCTTCAACAGCGCCAACTTCTCGATGATCGCCACCGACGCGAAGGGCGTGATCCAGCTCTTCAACGTCGGCGCCGAGCACATGCTGGGCTACACGGCCGCGGCGGTGCTCAACCGCATCACGCCGGCGGACATCTCCGACCCGGAGGAGGTGATCGCGCGCGCCCGGTCGCTCAGCGTCGAGCTCGGGACCGAGATCGCGCCCGGCTTCGAGGCGCTGGTCTACAAGGCCTCGCGCGGCATCGAGGACATCTACGAGCTGACCTACATCCGCAAGGACGGGAGCCGCTTCCCGGCGGTGGTGTCGGTCACGGCGCTGCGCGACGCCCGGGAGGCCATCATCGGCTACCTGCTCATCGGCACCGACAACACCGCGCGAAAGCTGGTCGAGGAGGAGCGGACGAAGCTCGACCAGCGGCTGCGCGACCAGCACTTCTACACGCGCTCGCTCATCGAATCGAACATCGACGCCCTGATGACCACCGACCCGCGCGGGATCATCACCGACGTCAACAAGCAGACCGAGGCGCTCACGGGCTGCACCCGGGACGAGCTCATCGGCGCGCCCTTCAAGAGCCACTTCACCGACCCCGCCCGGGCCGAGGCGGGCATCCACCGCGCGCTCAACGAGGGGCGCTTCACCCACTATGAGCTCACCGCGCGGTCCCGGGACGGGAGGCTCACGGTGGTGTCCTTCAACGCCACCACCTTCCACGACCGGGACCGCAGGCTCCAGGGCGTGTTCGTCGCGGCGCGGGACGTGACCGAGCTCAAGCGCTTCGAGCAGACGCTCCAGCAGAACGTCGAGCTCGAGGGCGCGAGCCGGATGAAGTCCGAGTTTCTCGCCAACATGTCCCACGAGCTGAGGACGCCGCTCAACGCCATCATCGGCTTCTCCGAGGTGCTCAAGGACGGCCTCCTCGGCGAGCTGCCCGACCAGCAGCGGACCTTCGTCACCAACATCTTCAGCAGCGGGCGGCACCTGCTCTCGCTCATCAACGACATCCTCGACCTCTCCAAGGTGGAGGCCGGCAAGATGACGCTCGACCTCGAGCCGGTGCAGGTGTCGTCGCTCTTCGTCAACGGCCTCTCCATCATCCGGGAGAAGGCCGCCGCCCGGCACATCCGCCTGGGCATGGACGCGCCCGACGCGCTGGGCTCGATCCAGGCCGACGCGCGGAAGGTGAAGCAGATCGTCTACAACCTGCTGTCCAACGCGGTGAAGTTCACCGCGGAGAGCGGCCGGGTCACGCTGCGCGCCGCCCGGGTCCCGCGGAGCGCGGTCGGCTGTCGGTCGGGCCCCTGGCCGAGCCGGAGCTTCCCGCTGGCCGACAACGAGTTCGCGGAGTTCCTCGAGATCAGCGTCGGCGACGACGGCATCGGCCTCTCGCCGGAGGGCCTCGAGCAGCTCTTCAAGCCCTTCAGCCAGGTCGACAGCGGCCTCGCGCGGAAGTTCGAGGGCACTGGGCTCGGCCTCACGATGGTCAAGGCCCTCGCGGAGCTGCACGGCGGCACCGTGGCGGTGGCGAGCGCGGTCGGCGAGGGATCGCGCTTCACGGTCTGGCTGCCGGTGCGCCCTCCGGAGGACCCGGCGCTCCTGGCGTCCCGGGCGCCGAGTGCCCCGCCCGCCGGGGCGCTCACCGCGCTGGTGGTGGAGGACGACCTCCCCGCCGCCGAGCTGATCCGCGCGCAGCTCGAGGCGGACGGCTTCGAGGTCGTGCACGCCGCGTCCGCCGAGGCTGCGATGATCCTCGCGGCGCGGCACCCGCCGTCGCTCATCACCCTGGACATCGTGCTGCCCGCGATGGACGGCTGGGAGTTCCTCAGCCGCCTGAAGCGGGTGCCGGCGCTCGCGCGGGTGCCGGTCGTGATCATCTCGCTGGCGGCGGAGCAGAACAAGGGCTTCGCCCTCGGCGCCGCGGCGGTGCTGCAGAAGCCCGTCTCCCGGCAGGAGCTGTGCGACTCGCTCGTCGAGATCGGCCTGTTCCCCCGCGCGCCCACCCACGACCTCAAGGTCCTCGTGGTGGACGACGACCCCGCAGCGGTGGAGCTCGTCGCCGTCCGACTCCTGGGCCTGGCCACCACCGTGCTCCGCGCCCACGACGGCCTCACCGCGATCGACGTTGCGCAGTGCGAGCTGCCCGACCTCATCGTGCTCGACCTGCTGATGCCGGGGGTCAGCGGCTTCGACGTGGTCGAGGCGCTACACAGGCAGCCCGACACGGCGCGCATCCCGGTCATCGTCGTCACCGCGAAGGAGGTCACCGCCGCCGACCGCGCCCGGCTGAGCGGCTACGTCTCGACGATCATGGAGAAGGGCGAGTTCGACCCGGATCGCTTCGTCGGCGAGGTCCGTCGCGCGATGTCCGGCCGGCCCGTGGGACCCTGACGTGGCGACCATCCTCATCGTCGAGGACAACCCCGCCAACATGCTGCTCGGGGTGTTCCTCCTGCAGTCGGCGGGGCACACCGTGCTCAGCGCCGTCGACGCGGAGGCCGGGTTGACCCTGGCGCGCGCGGAGCGCCCCGACCTGATCCTGATGGACATCCAGCTCCCCGGGATGGACGGCCTGGAGGCCACCGCGCTGCTCAAGGGCGACGACGCCACGCGGGCCATCCCGGTGATCGCCCTCACGGCCCTCGCGATGCGGGGCGACGAGGAGCGCATCCGCGCCGCGGGCTGCGACGCCTACGTGGCCAAGCCCATCCGCTACCAGGAGTTCCTGACGACCGTCGCCGCGCAGCTCGGGCGGCGATGAGCCAGAGCCCCGCCGATCACCGGCAGTGCGTCCTCGTCGTGGACGACGAGTTCCACAACCGGCAGCTGCTGGAGGTGATGCTCGCGCGGGAGGACTGCCTGGTCGTGACCGCCGCCAGCGGCGAGGAGGCGCTCGCCACGGTGGCGCTGCGCCCGCCGGACCTCATCATCCTCGACGTCATGATGCCCGGCATGGACGGCTTCGAGGTGACGCGCCGGCTCAAGGGCGACGTCGCCACGAAGAGCATCCCGATCATCATCCTCACGGCGCGCGATGGGCGCGACGCCAGGCTGCGGGGCCTCAACGCCGGGGCCGAGGAGTTCATCAGCCTGCCGGTGGACCACGCCGAGCTCTGCGCGCGGGTGAGAAACCTGCTTCGCCTCAAGGCCTTCTGCGACTACCACGACCGCTACAGCCAGCTGCTGGAGGGCGAGGTCGGCTCGCGCGCCGCGGAGCTGGTCGCGAGCGAGCGCCTCTACCGCTCGACCTTCGACGCGGCCCCGGTCGGCATCGCGCACGTCGGCCTGGACGGTCGCTGGTTGAGGGTCAACCAGCGCCTCTGCGACCTGCTGGGATACGCGCAGGGAGCGCTGTCGGGCGTCGCCGCCCAGGAGCTTCTCCAGTCGCCGGGGGAGGTCGAGTCGTGGCGCCAGATGGCCGCGGGGACGACGGACCGCTGCGTGGCGGAGGAGAAGCAATTCCGACGGCCGGACGGCGGCCTCGTGTGGGCGAGGGTCAACGCCTCGGTGCACCGCGACGGGCAGGGCCGCCCCCTGCACTTCATCGCGGTCATCGAGGACATCACCGAGCGGAGGGAGCTCGAGGCGCAGGTGCGGCAGGCGAGCCGGATGGACGCGATCGGCCAGCTGGCCTCCGGGGTCGCCCACGACTTCAACAACCTCCTGTCGGTCGTCATCAGCTACAGCGAGATGCTCGCCGCGGACATGACGGAGGGAGACCCGATGCGGGCCGACCTCGGCGTGATCCGTGGGGCCGGGTTGCGGGCCGCCGACCTCACGCGGCAGCTCCTCGCGTTCAGCCGGAAGCAGGTGCTCCAGCCCAGGAGCGTGGACCTGAACGAGGTCCTCCTCGGGATGGAGAAGATGCTCCGGCGCCTCATCGGCGAGAACGTGCAGCTGAGCGCCACCCGCCTCCCGGCGCTCCGCAAGGTGCTGGTCGACCCCGGGCAGATGGAGCAGGTCATCATGAACCTCGCGGTCAATGCCCGCGACGCGATGCCGCGCGGCGGCAGGCTCACCCTCGAGACGGCGGAGCAGCACCTCGACGAGGCCTTCTGCCGCGAGCACGCCGGCGTGAAGCCGGGACCCCACATCGTGCTGACGGTCGCCGACTCGGGCACCGGGATGGACGGGCCGACGCTGGCGCGGATGTTCGAGCCGTTCTTCACCACCAAGGAGGTGGGGAAGGGCACGGGGCTCGGGCTCGCGACGGTCTTCGGCATCGTGCGCCAGAGCGGCGGGACGATCACGGTGCGCAGCGAGCCCGGCGCCGGCACCACCTTCAAGGTCTTCATCCCCGCGCAGGACCAGGAGTCGGCCGCGCGCCCCTCGTCCCTCGCCCCGGCCCACCCCACGCTCGGCGGCACCGAGACGATCCTCCTCGTCGAGGACGAGGAGCGGGTCCGCAACCTGGTCCGCACGATCCTGTGCAGGTTGGGGTACAGCGTCCTCGACGCCCAGGGCGGCGGCGACGCGCTGCTGCTGTGCGAGCAGCACCCCGGCGTCATCGACCTCCTCGTGACCGACGTGGTGATGCCGCGCATGAGCGGCCGCCAGCTGGCCGAGCGGCTCCTCACGATCCGTCCGGGGTTGAGGGTGCTCTACATGTCCGGGTACACCGACGACATCGTCGTGCGGGACGGCGCGCTCGACTCGACGATCTGCTTCCTCCAGAAGCCCATCACGCCCGACTCGCTCGGGCGCGCGGTGCGCGAAGCCCTCGACGTGGCGGGCCGCGCGTGAGCTCCGCGGCAGGGTCGCCGGAGCCATCGTCCGGCGTCGCGCTCAGCCGAACCATC
Source organism: Myxococcales bacterium (assembly GCA_030652255.1). GTDB lineage: Bacteria > Myxococcota_A > Polyangia > Polyangiales > SCUS01. The sequence goes on from JAUSAZ010000047.1 coordinate 147,801, forward strand.
GGTCGCCCTCGGGGGCGAAGACCACCACCCGCTCGCGCAGCCCCGGCGGCAGGCGCCTCTCGACGGCCGCGCGCACCGCGTCGGGCGACGAGCCCTGGCCGAAGTGCATCAACACCAGGGCCTCGTTGTGAAACCTCGGCGCGAGCTCGACGAGCTCGTCGAGGTGGAGGTGGAACTTGCGGCGCGCGTGCTCGACGGTGCGGGTGCCGTCGACGAAGGTGCACTCGAGCACCAGCACGCGGCTCTCGAACAACGACGGCGAGCTCTCCAGCACCCGCGAGAGGGTGTCCGTCGCGTAGGCCAGCTCGAGGCGCTCGTGCTCTTCGAAGAGCCCATCGGCGCCCTCCTTGCGCAGCCGGGCGATCTCCTCCGGCGCCTTGCCCTGATGCTCGGGGCGCAGCCTGGCGACCCGGCGCACGAACTGATACCCGAGCGAGGGCACCGGGTGGTGCGTGCGCAGGGCGCGGACGAACATCCCGTGGCCCAGCGACCGCTCGTCGCCCGGGAGCATGGGCACCAGCTCTACCGCCAGCTCGGCGCGCGAGAGCGCGGTGTGCGCCCGCAAGAGCTCGCGAATCGGCTCTTCGATCTCCGCCGGCAGGTGGATGGTCGCCTTGCCGGAGCCCACTAGGCCGCGGATGTTGAGCAGCCCCGCGAGCCCGGCGACGTGATCGAGGTGGCCGTGACTGAGGAAGAAGCGGCCGACCGAGGCGAAGGAGCGGAGGGCCAGTCCGACGTCGAGCACCGCGTCGAGCTCGGGCACATGCAACGTCGTGTAGACGCCGCCGACCGAGACGCCGCGCAGCGTGTATGGGCCCGCCCGCACCTGGGTGATCATGACGCTGGCTGTACCCGCTCGTGCGCCATCGCACCAGCGCGCCGGCGCCCGGGAATGCGCTGTTTCCACCGGTCTACGACCGCCCTGCGATCGACCCATCAGGCGGAGACGCTCATGGGCAACCGTGCGATTCGTGTACAGCGCTGGCCGGTCCGTGCACGCATCACACACACCACAACCGCGGGAAACCGGTACGCCGATGCGTGGTCGCGATCGTGCAACGGTCGAGGCAGCGCCCCGATGCGCGCGAGGAGTCCCCCGATTGATGTTCCAATCCGTCCAAAGCCCCCTGCCGCGTAGCACGCTGCTCTCCACCCGCAGCGTGCGGCTCAGCGCAGCGGCCGAGCGCGCACTCTGCGCGGACATCGACGGCCAGGCCGAGGCGCTGCTCTCCGTCGCCCCGATGCTCCCGGGCGACTCGCACGCCGTCGTGCGCGGCGACGGCGGGCTCTGGGTCGTGGTCGGCCACGACGTGCTCTGGATCACCTTCGGCGTGAGCCCCGGCGAGTGGGCCCCCGCGTGAGCGCCGCGTAGGTCGTCGCTCGCTACCGTCCCTCGACGGTCAGCTCGTGCGCGCCCGCCGAGCCGCCGCAGTCGACCTCGATGACACCCGTGCGCGCGTCTCGCGTCGCCTCCCGCGTCGCGCCGTCGCAGCGCACCACCAGGCCCGCAGCGAAGTCCTCCGCCGGCGGAACGTACAGCCGGTGCGGGCCGCGGCGATCGGGACGCGCCACGAAGCGCATCGCGAAGCGGCGGGCGCCGGCGTCGAAGGTCCACCCGAGGGGCTCACCCGCGATGGCCTCGGGCCGCACCCGCGCGAGCAGGCGGCGCAGCGCCGGTCGCAGCCGCCACGACCCGGTGGTGGCGTCGTAGTCGTGCAGCCCCCAGGCGCCCTGCGAGCGCTCCTTCCAGACCCAGTACATGGCCCCGGCCTGGTACTCTGCCTGGAGGTCCTGCTGGAAGCGGTGGTAGTCGGCGGAGCGGGTGCCGTTGGGGTCGTAGCCCCACTCGGTGATCAACAGGGGCGCGCCCCACAGGTCGGCCTCGGTTCGCGCGCTCTCGGTCGCCCCGCGCAGGTCGTCGAGGGTGAACGCCGCCCGCTGCGCCTCGGTGCCCGTGAAGGCCAGCGGGTAGGTGTGCGGCGCGTACACGCCCCCGGCCACCGGGAAGCGCTCCCTCGGCCGCGCCGAGCGGTTGGAGGCGAGGCGCCCGGTGCTGTCGGGCTCGAACACGATCAGGTGCCCGGGGTCGGCCTCGCGCAGCGCCCGCGCGACCTGCACGTTGAGCCGGAGCACCTGCGACTCCAGCGCGACCGGCTCGTTGAAGATCTCGTACCCGAGCACCGCGGCGTCGCCACGGAAGCGCGTCGCGACCGCGGCCGCCATGCGGGCGTAGCGTCCGCGCAGGCGCTCGCCCTCGGCCCCGTCTCCGAAGAAGGTCGAGAAGGCCCGCAGCACCTGCGCCGACGTGCGGCGGGCGCTGAGGTCGGTGAGGGGCCCCTCGAGGAGCTGGTCGGGCGCCGGGACGATCGCCCAGAGGGGCGCGCCGTCCTCGCCGATCTCCTTGGAGTAGGCGTCCTGGTGCAGGTCGAGCAGCACCAGCAGGCCCGCCGCGCGGGCGAGGTCGACCACCGCGGCCACGCGGGCGAGGTAGGCCTCGTCGAAGGCCGCGCCGTCGATGGGCTCCACCCCCGACCACTGCATCGGCAGCCGCAGGACGTTGAAGCCGAGCGCCCGCATGGCCGCCGCGTCCTCGGCCGCGAAGGGCGGAATCGGCTGCAGGGGAGTGCGCCCCATGTCGAGCGCCACGTCGAAGACGCCGTCGACGCGCGCGTTGATGCCGTGCACGACCACCACCCGCCCCTGGGGGTCGACGAGGTGCCCGCAGCGCGTCGACAGCGGCGCGAAGGGGCCCGCCGCCTCGCCGCACGAGGCCACGCCCGCGCCGTCGCTGGCCACCGCGCCGTCGACCGCAGCGTCCACGGGTGTCGCGGTCGGCGCCCCTTCACAGCCGAGCAGCCCGAGCACCGTGACCACGACGCGGAGCGGAGAGTGCGACATGGCGCCCGGTGGTAGCAGCATCGCCGCGCCCCCCATCGCGAAAAGCGCGCCTCAGCTGGTGGGCGCGGAGGGGGCCGTCATGGCTGCGCCCCGTCGAGCACCTCGCGCACCTTCCGCAGGAGGGCCTCCGGCGTGACGGGCTTCTGGAGCAGCAGCCTCGAGCACGCGGGGAGCGCGCTCCGAACCCATGTCGCTCCGCACGCCCTGCGCACGCTGCAGCGCGTGCAACCCCGGGGCATGGACTGCCGGCGCGTCCGGTGAAGACCTACGGCGCGGAGTCCCTGCGAGCCGCCGCGGAGGCGGTCACCGGCACGAATGTTCCATGGAAATCCGGTTCTCGTCGGATGCAAGCAAGAAGGTCCTTGCGATCAGATCTTCAACCGTTCTCCGCGAGGCGCGGCGTCTGTCACGCCGTGGGAAAGCGACCGGACAACGTATGTCGATCAAGGAGCGCGCCTGGCGCGAACGCGGCCGGGCCCTATACGCGGTTCCAGATTCCGCCGAGCCGACGCTCGTCCTGACCCTGGCCGACGCCCGGGAGGTTGTGAGCCGGCGCCTCCGCGCGAGCCTCCACGGTCTCCCCGAGCGCCAGCACGACGCCGCCATCGACGCGGCCGCGCGGGGGTTCGTGCAGGCCCATCGGGCTTGCGGGCTGTACGTCCGTACGATGGAGGAGGCCGACCCCGAGCCGCCGCTGCGGCCGGCCGTGTGCCCGTCGGGTCCACCCCACGAGCTCCCGGAGCGGCTGCTCGCGGAGCTGGGGGTCCCGCGCGTCACGGCGGCTCGACCGCAGCCCGCGCAGCCGACGCCTCCCGTCGCGGTGAGCTTCACCATCACGCAGCACCACGTGCTCACCCGGGGCCTGGGTGGCGGGCGCGTGAGGATCCCGCGCGGGGAGTCGGCGGTGGGCGCCGTCGTGCGCCGCATCAGCCGCGACACCCGCTGCGAGGTCGTCGGGGTCGTGGAGGAGCCCGAGTCCGACGGCGCGGGTCGCCACTTCCGCGTCACCCTGCGCGGCAGCGACGGGCGGGGCCAGGGGTGCCGCGTCATCGAGGGCGCCATCCAGGTGAAGATCTGAGCTAGTACCTTTCCACAGGGGACTTGAAGGGTTCAGGCGACCTCATTCCGGCCGTAGGAGTACGGGCAGCGCGTCGGCCTGGACGAGCAGCTTGATCGAGCGCGCGACGCCCGGTTGCCTGCGAATGAAACCCTCTCGCTCCAGCGTCTTGACCATGGTGTGAATGGTGGGCGGCGAGGTGCGGAAGAACCGCTCCATGTCGCGCTCTGCGGGCGCCTGGCCGTGGATCGTCGTGTACGC
>JAUSAZ010000052.1 GCA_030652255.1 Myxococcales bacterium
CGTGGCGTAGGAACTCCGAGGCTCCCATCTCTGCCGAGGCGTTGCCGCTCCCTGCGCCGTTGATGCACATCACGTGGGCTTGTTATTGCCCGGGGTGAGGGCCAACGCCCGAACCCCGGCCCGCAGCGGGTTGCGCCACTCACGAACGACACCAGTTGCGCATCTCGTGGGTGAGAGGGGCATTGGGAGCGATGCCGGTCTCCGACACGAGGTGGGTGCTTCGAGCGCCTGACACCATCAGCCCCTCGCTTCTCCCTTGCGACCCTTGCGACCCTTGCGGTTCTTCTCCCCCGATGCAGCCATAGTGGTCCCCCCAACGAGCACGGAGACACCGGGCGGGTGCTCCCCTCGGAGGGCGAGGCTGGTGATCGCAGGCGTGGGCGGGCGCACGGCGGACCCCGTCACATCCCCTGCGGCGAGGGACGACGCCGTCGGCGGAGTCGGTGGGTCGTTCGCCGGCGCCGCGGCGGTCTTCGCGACCGGAGCGCTGACCCACGCCGTGATCGGCTTGAGCAGCGCCTCGGCGCGGGCCTCCGAGCGCGGCGACGACACTCCACGTAGGCGAGCGGTGTCAACCGACGGGCGGCCCTTAGACGTCGTCGTCGCGCGACGAGCGGCCGCGCGCGGTCTTCGATCGGCTGTCGTAGTACGCCGCGGAGTGCGCGTGCTTCCGCGTGAGCTCCTCCACCGGGCGGCCGAACTCCTCCGCCGCCGCGCGCAGCTCGCCCACGATGACGTTGAGCTCGGGGTCGTTGCCCGCGTAGGCGGCGACGCGCTCGGCGACGGCGACGAGCTTCGCCCGGGCCTCGACGTAGCGGCCTTCGCGGTTGAGCAACACCGCCGCGAGGCGCGCGTCGTTGGCGTAGAAGCGCGCCGCCCGGCGGTCGACCGGCACGGCGCGGGGCTGGCGCTCGACGACCTCCCCCGGCGCATACACGAAGCGGACGGTCTGCGCCGGCGCGCACGGGCGCCCGTCGCCGTCGACGACGCGCACGTCGAAGGCGCGCGCGTCGCCGGTCGATCCCGACGGGAGCACCACGGAGAGCACCACGTCGAGGGTCTGCTGCGAGACGAGGTCGCCGAGCTCGACGCGCAGCGCGGTGCCCGTCCACGCGGACTCGAGGCCGCCGAGCACCTCGACGCGGCCACGGTCGTGCGGGCGCACCTCGAGCGCGATGCCGCGGCCCACCACGTCGAGGCCCTCGAGCACCTCCGCGCGCATGTGCTCGGTGAGCTCCTCCGGGCGCTCGGCGAAGTAGAAGCGCCCGCCGCCCGCGTCGGCCATCGCGCCGAGGAGCGCCTCGTTGAAGCCCGCGCCGAGCCCGAGGCACGACGTCGCGACGCCCTTGCGGCGCAGCACGCGCGCGTGCTCGCTGAGCACCGCGGTGCGGGTCTCCCCCACGTTGGCCTGCCCGTCGGTGAGCACGAGCACCCGGGCGAGGGCGTCGTCGGCGCCGCCCGCCACCTGCGCGCATCCCTCCGCCCAACCACCGCTGAGGTTCGTCGATCCGCCCGTAGCGAGCGACCGGCAGCGCTCGAGGGCCTCGCGCTTGCGCGCCTCGGAGGCCGGGCCGAAGGTCATCGCGACCTCGCAGTCGCTCTCGAAGGTGACGAGCGCGAACGCGTCCCGCGGGTCGAGCAGCTCGACGGCCTCGCAGACCGCGCGCCCCGCGAGCGCGAGCGGCGCCCCGGACATCGATCCCGACCGGTCGACCACGAAGGCCAGGCGCAGCGCCGGTCGGGTCCGTGCCGGCGGGGCGCTCGCGGCCCGCAGCGCGAGGCGGATGTGCCGTCGGCTGCCGCCGCCGCACCGGATGTACTCGCGGTCGATCTCGACGGCGCACGCGGCGACGGGCGAAGGGAGCGAGCCGGGGTCGTGGTGATTCATGGGGACCTCCATCCAGACGTCTTGGAATTCAGGCCTTCCGGAAGATGTCCCGGGCCTGCTGCAACAGCTGTTTCAAGCGCCGCTGCGTGAACGGATCGAGCGGTCGGCGCACGTGGAGCTCGACGCCGTCGGCGAGGAGCACGCGCTCCCAGGTGCTGCGCGCAGGGTCGACGGAGGCCTCCGGCGCGGCGGCCGCGAGCGGCGGATCGGGCGCGGCCGCGGCGCGCTGCGGGAGCAGGCCCGCGTGGCGCAGGTACTCCACCGCGGACGAGGGCGCGGGCGCGCCGGGCAGGGCATCGGTCGAGGGGTCGGCGGACGACGTCGGCAGCGGCAGCCCGGCCGCGTCGAGGTGCTGCAGGTCTCGCCCGATGCGCCCGAGGCTCAGGCCCTCGGACTGCCGCGCGCGAATCCAGCGCACCCGGGCCACGTACTCGAAGGGGTAGCGCGCCCGCGGACCCGACGCGTCCGGGCCGCGGAGCAGCCCCTGCATCACATAGAACCGCAGCGTGCGCGTCGACTCACCGGTCTGCTCCGCGAGCTCCGTGAGGGTCACCCCGTCGTCCGTCATCGTCGCCTCTCCGCCGTGCGCGCCACGGCGCACCCCACCGTCCCGACCGCTATACGATGACGACAGTGACAGTGTCAACTGCCGCATCAACCCTCCGCCGTATCTGTGAGTCTGGTGCTCGGCGAGGCGACCGGCACCGCGGTCTGCTCACTGGCAGCGCGGCTGTGGCACGAGGCGTACGCCCCAGATCTCGAAGCGACCGTTCACCCCCGGGTCGTTGGTCTGGTCGCCGAAGCCGACGTTGGCGCCGGCCACCGAGATCGCCGGGCGCGTCAGCGCGAGGGAGCCATCGACCCGCAGCTCGGCGCCTCCCGTCGGCGTCACGTGGAGCCGGTAGACGTGCGCGGCGTGCGTGTCGAGCGCCGCGGTCTGCGAAAGGTCGCCCCACCCGATCTCCGTGTCGTCGAAGTAGATCATCTGCTGGCGCTCGACGGGACCGATGGGTCCGCTCGCGCCGAAGTAGCCGTAGAAGTCGGGGAGGATGACGGCCGTCGCGTCGCCGGGGTTGTGATCCGCGCTGGCGACGGCGAGCTCCCACTGGAGGTCGTGGGTGGTGAAGGCGCCCGGCGGCAGCGCGTGACCGTGCGTGGCGTACGCACCGCTCGCGAGCGGTGTCGTGTCGACGCGAACGCGCGCGCCCGCCTGGCTCGTCGCCGTCGCATCGCCGTATCCAACCCACCCGTCGGCCATCGGGAGCCGCGCGCCGCTGAGGAGCACCAGCTCCGTCGCGCCAGCGCATCGCTCGCTCTCGCAGCGATCGCCGAGCGTGCAGGGGTCTCCGTCATCGCACGCCAGCATCGATCCCGCCGGGGCGGCGCGGTGCACGCACCGGCCGGCGACACACTCCGCGACGGTGCATGGGTTGCCGTCGTCGGCGCAGTCGACCCGCGCGGTGCAGCTCGGACCGGCGGGCGCGTCGGCGAGGGCATCGACGCCGAGGGCATCGACGGCGAGGGCATCGACGGCGAGGGCATCGACGGCGAGGGCATCGACGGCGGGCGCGTCGACGGCGGGCGCGTCGGCGAGGGCATCGACGGCGGGCGCGTCGACGGCGGGCGCGTCGGCGAGGGCATCGACGGCGGGCGCGTCGGCGACCGCATCGACGGCGGCCGCGTCGGCAGGGACGTCCAGGGCGGCATCAGCGACCGCATCGACGGCGGCCACGTCGGCAGGGAGAACGGCCGTCGCGGGCGCGGCGCAGCCCTGGAGCGAGGCCAGCGTCACCAGGGATCCGAATCGGCAGGAGTACCTCACAGGAACGCTGTGCTCCGCCGCCGGACGGCGCGTCAAGAGGGCGGCAGCCACAGCGTCACCCCCCCTCGCAGGACGCCGCCCTGCCTCCCCCCGCTGCTCTCATCGTTGCTGCCGGAAAGTTGTCCCCCGCGGCCCCGAGCGGGCATTGCGAGCCCCTGTGAGACGCGCGTCGTGGTCGCTGCTGTTCCCCTTCGTCTGCGCCCTCGCGGGCTGCGAGACCCAGCCCACCCACGAGGTGCTCACGCTCACCGAGCTCACGCCGCGCCAGGTCGAGCCCGGCGACCGCCTCACGCTCCACACCAACGGCCTGCCCCCCGCGGCGGACATCCGGCGCATCCGCGTGCGCCTCGCCGCGCAGCTCGCCCGCCCCGGCCTCGCCCGCTGCGAGTCGGTGGTCTCCGCGGTCATCACCGACCCCCCGGAGGGCGCCACGGTCACCGACGCCCTCACCGGCCAGGCCCGCGAGGCAGCCTACGGCGAGGTCGCCGCGCACACCCTCCGCATCGATGGCGCGTCGCGGCTGGAGTTCTCCCTCTCCGAGTCGCTCGTGCGCTCGCTCTCGCGCTGCGCCGGTGAGTCCGCGGCCGACCCGCTCGCCTCGCACGCCACGCTCTCCTTCCTCGGCGACCGCGGCGGCGTCTCGGTGCAGGTCGAGACCCTCCAGGGGTCCGTGCTCTCCTCCGCCCGCTCGCTCCGCGGGCCCATCGTCGACCTGCACCTCAGCCAGGGCCGCGGCCTCGACGTCACCCGCACCGCGCTCTCCCGCGCCGAGCGCGCCCTCGCGGGCGTCGGCGTGCGCCTCGCGCCCGCGCTCCCGCCCGAAGGGGGATTGCAGGTCGAGCGCGTCGAGCCCGGCAGCGCCGCCGACGAGGCCGGCGTGGCCGACGGCGACGTGCTGCTGCGCCTCGACGGGGTGAGCCTCACCGCCGTCGATGACTTCCGCCCCGCCCCGGGGCACGAGCAGGCCGTGCTCACCCTCCGCCGCGGCGACGCCGTCGAGGACCGCCCCCTCCGCGTGGGCCACCTCGACCCGCGCGTCTCCTGGGACGTCGTGCTCGCCGCCGTGATGGTGCTCCTCGCCGCCGCGCTCCTGTGGTCCGCCGGGGCCAGCGTGCCGCCGGTGCTGCGCCGCGGGGCGCGCGCCATCGGGATGCTCCGCGACGGCCGCCCGGAGCCGCCCGTGGACGCACCCTGGTCCGCCGCGCGGCACCGCCTCGGGTGGCTCGCGCTCGCCACCACGGCCCTCGCCGTCCCCTTCGGGAGCGGGCTCTTCGCCTTCGACCCCGACGTGCTCGCCACCAGCCTCGCCCTCGTGGTGCTCGGCGCCGCGCTCGCCACCACCCGCCGCGTCGGGCTGCGCGCCAAGGCCGGCGTCGCCGCGCGCGAGATGGCCCGCGGACTGCCCCTCGTGGTGGGCGCCGGGGCCGCCGTCGCCGCCGCGGGCACCCTGGGGTTCCAGGGGGTCGCCGCCGCCCAAGGGTCCCTCCCCTGGCAGTGGAACCTCTTCCGCGACCCGCTCCACCTCGTCGTCGGCGCCTACGCCGTCGCGTGGATGTTCGCAGGCTTCGAGTCCGGCGAGCGCCCCTCGCTCTCCCTCCACCTCGCCGAGCGCCTGCTCACCTGGTCGCGCGGCGTGCTGGTGGTGCTCCTCCTCGCCGGGGCCTGGCGCCTGCCCGCGGTGGGTGCCGGGGTGCAGGCCTCCTCCGTCGGGCTCCAGATGCTCGGCGTGGGCGTGGTGCTCGCCAAGGCCTGGGCCCTGCACGCCGCCGCGCGCCGGGTGCGGCGGTGGTCCCGCCGGCCCCGCGCCGAGCCGCTCACCCGCGTGGCGTGGACCGTCGCGCTCCCGGCCGCCGCGCTGGCGCTCGGGGCGTACATGGTCCTCGCGGTGCTGGGGTCGCGGCTGCCGTGGGCGGCGCGCGACGCCGCGGGCTCGCTGGTGGCGTGGGCCACCTTCGGCTGGTGCGCGCTCTCCGCCGGCACCTGGGCCTTCGCCCGCTATGGCACCCGCGCGCCGGCGGCTGATTACAGCGCTACGTAATCACCCGCCCACCACGAAGAGAAACTCCCGGTTGCGCAGGTGCCCCACCCGCCCGACCTTCTCCCCCGCGGGGTTGTAGATCCCGATCTGCGCGCCGACGTAGCGCTTGTAGTCGTGGGCGATCACCCGCACCTCGCCGCGCGTCGCGAGCAGCGCCTCCATCGCCTCGCGGGTGATGTACCCCTCGTCGCTGAAGGACACCACCAGCCACCGCGCCCGCACGCGCTCCACCACCGCGCGCATCGCCTCGACGAAGCGCGGCCGGGAGTTGAAGTCGCTCGACCGGGTGCGGCAGTCGACGCGCTTGCACGCCGTGCCGTACACCGCGGGCTTGTCCCAGAGCACCAGCGACTCCCACACGTGGTAGTTGCCGAGGTACTTGTGCTGGTTGTACGGCGGGTCGAGGTAGGCCACGTCGGCCTCGCAGCCTGCCGCATCGAGGGCGTCGAGCTGCCACGCCTCACCCGGCCCGTGCGCCGCCCGCGGAACCAGCTCCGGCACCCGCAGCGCGAGGTCGTTGTGCGCGCGCGGCGCCCAGTCCTTGAGGTACGCCATCTGGAGCCCGGTGGTGGAGTCCACCCGGTCGGCGGCCTCCATCAGCGAGGTGAGCAGCACGGCCTCCAGCTCGGGGCCGAGGCCCTTCCTCGCGATGGCCTCGCGGATGGCGTCCACCCGCTCGCCGTTCTTCGGCTGGAAGAACCGGCTGCGCTCGCAGTAGGTCTCCGTGAAGTATCCGGGCGACCCGGGCAGCGCGTTGAGCTCCGCCACCAGGGACTCCGCGTCGGCCTGCACCCGCTCGCGGTCGGCCTGCACGTAGCAGCGGGCCAGCGCGGCGGCGTAGGCGTTGTGGTCGTTGGCCACCACCCGGTAGCCCGCGGTCTTCAGCGCGAGGCCCACCCGCGAGGTGCCCGCGAAGAGGTCGAGCACCGTGCGCGCCCCGGGCAGCGCCTGCACCGCGCCCACGATCGACGGGATGAGCCGCCGCTTGGAGCCGAGGTACTTGATCACCGCGGGTGCAGCGCGTCGAAGAGCCGCCCCGCCGCCTCGCCCGCGCGCGGCCCCGGTCGCAGCATGCCCTCGGGCGGGAGCGCGATCACCCGCCGGGTCACCAGGCCCGGGATGAGCGCCTCGACGCCCTGACCCCCGCCGGGCGTGAGGTCGATGAGCGCGTCGGGCGCCCAGCGCAGCACCGTCTCCGGGCCCACCATCGCGAAGCGGCCGACGTTGACCGCCGCGTTGCGCGCGCCCGCCGCGGCGAGCACCTCGTCGGCGAAGCCGTTGGGCCCCGCCACCATCATCGGGTCGCGGTTGATCAGCAGCACCACGCCCGGCCGCGCCGCCCCCGTCACCAGCCGCCGCACCGCCGCGAGCTCGGCGTCGATGCGCGCGAGCAGCGCCGGCCCGGCCGACGGGCGCCCCAGCCGCCGCGCCAGCGCCGTCACCGTCTCCGCGTAGCGCGCGCGCCCCTCGAAGGACACGGCCTCCACCGCGAGCCCCGCCGCGCGGCGCTCGACCAGCGCGGCGCCCACCGGCCCGTCGCCCACCAGCACCAGGTCGGGCCGCGCCGCCGTGATCGCCGCCATGTCCGGCGACACCTGCGAGCCCACGCGCGCGACGCCCGCGACCTCCGGCCGCGCCGCCTCCGCCGAGGGTACGCCGGCCAGCCGGTCTCGGCCCCCGAGCGCGAGGAGGGTCTCGGTGACGTCGACGTTGAGCGACACGATGCGCCGCGCCTCGGCCACCCGCCCCCCGTCCGCCGGCGCGACGAAGCGCCCCGCGTCGACCGCCGCCGCATCCGTTGGCGCCACGGCCGGCGTACTGCGCTGACATGCCGCGGCCAGCGCCGCCGCGGCGAGAAACCGTGACGCGCTCCTCCCCGCCGCTGCACGCTGCGATCCCATCCGCCGCGCGATACCCCGAATGCCACACCCCGCGCAATCCGCCGCCCTCGCCCTCGCCGCCGCCGCCGCGCTGCTCGCCCCCGCGACCGCCGCCGCGCACCAGAACTCCCTCACCCCGGTCGCGCTCCGCGCCGACGGCCGCGCCGTCACGGTCACCGCGCGCATCGACGCGCTCGACCTCAACGAGGCCCTCGGGGCGGGCTCCGGGGCGCTGCTCTCCCGCCGCGAGGCCCTCGCGCGCGTCGCCGCAGGCGGGCGCTACCTCGGCGCGCGGCTGCGCCTTACCCACGCGGGTATTCCCTGCGTCCCCGGCGAGGCCTCGGGCGCCGTCGTCGAGCGCCTCGACGGGTGGTCGCTCGCGCTGACGGTGCCCTACGAGTGCGCGCACCGCGTGGAGACGCTCACCGTCGCGTACGGGCTCTTCTTCGACGTCGACCCGCAGCACCGCGGGCTCGCCACGCTCGACGGCCTCGGCCCCGCGCGGCAGTTCGTCTTCCAGTCCGACCGTCGCCGCTGGACCATCGACGCCGCGGTGCCCCTGCGCGCCCAGCTGGGCCACTACCTGCGCCTCGGCGTCGAGCACATCTTCACGGGCTACGACCACGTCGCCTTCGTGGTCGCGCTGCTGGTGCTCGCGGGCTCGCTGCGCGCGCGCGACGGCCTGCGCCACGTGCTGGCGGTGGTGACCTCCTTCACCGTCGCCCACTCGCTCACCCTCGTGGCCGCCGCGCTCGGCTGGGTGGTCGCGCCGGGCCGCGTCGTCGAGCCCGTCATCGCGCTGTCCATCCTCCACGTCGCGGCGTCCAACCTCTGGCGCCGCGGCCCGCCTCCGCGATCGCGCCCGCTCACCACCTTCGCCTTCGGACTCGTGCACGGCCTCGGCTTCGCCGACGTGCTCCGGGAGCTCGGCCTGCCCGCCCGCGCCACCATCCCCTCGCTGCTCGCCTTCAACGTCGGCGTCGAGCTCGGGCAGCTCGCCGTCGTCCTCGCGCTGCTGCCCCTGCTCCAGGCCATGGCCGCGCGCCGCCCGCTCGCCGCGCAGCTCGCCTGGGCCCTCGGCCTCGGCGCCCTCGCGGTCGCCCTGCTGCCCCGCCTCGGACCGCCGCGCGCGACCGTCGTCGCCCTCGCCCTCGTCGTCGCCCTCGCCGTCGTCGCGGCGCGTCACTGGGACTACGACCGCGTCATCCGCCGCGGGCTCTCCCTCGCTCTCTGCCTCCTCGCCCTGCTCTGGACCGTCGAGCGCCTCTCTGGAATCACTGTATTCCAAGGGGTTCTGGGCTGAGGGTCACGCGGCCGGGCAGACCGTGACACACATGGATATTTCGTAACTCCACCGCCATGGCGATTGTCGCGCGGGGTGAAATCCGTCCACGGCCTGGCTGTCGTTCCACGGGCCTCGGGCGAAATGTATTCCCGTGACAGGTTGGGTTGCGATCGGGCCGACGAGGTCCGCCATCGCGCAAGCAAGAAGGTGGGTTCGATGCGTCGAGTGACTTCGTGGAGAGGCCTGGGGGCCGTGCTTGCCCTCAGCGCCGTGGCGGGATGCTTCGATGACGCCACCCCGGCGACCGCCGACTCCGGGGTGACCGACAGCGGTTCGCCCGTCGACAGCGGCACGCCCGTCGACAGCGGGTCGCCCGTCGACAGCGGGACGCCCGTCGACAGCGGGACGCCCGGTGTGGACGTCCCCGCGGCGCCGCCGACGGTGGCGGTGACCAGTCCGGCGTCGGGGGCGAACATCCCCATCGGGGCGCCCACGCAGATGGACCTCACGGTCGCCAACTTCACGCTCGCCAACTTCGTCGGCGCCACCGGCAACCGGCCGGGCATCGGGCACGTGCACGTGTACCTCGACGCCAACGACAACAACGACTACCTCCTGGCGGACTACATCCCCCGGCCGCGGGTGGTGATCCCCAACGGCACCAGCGTCGGCGCGCACTCGCTGCGGGTGTCGCTGCGCAACAACGACCACAGCCCGCTCACGCCGCCGGTCGAGGTGACCGTCCCCTTCATGGCCGTGATGAACACCGCGCCGTCGGTGACCATCGCCGCGCCGGCCGACAACACCACCGTGGCGGCCAGCGCCAACGTCACGCTGATGCTGACGTTCATGAACTTCACGTCGCGCGACTTCAACGGGACGACGGGGACCACCCCCGGCAACGGGCACTTCCACGTGTACCTCGATGGCGCGAGCGGCAGCGACTACCTGATCGCGACGCACGTGCCCAACCCCGTGGTGACCATCCCGGCCGCGACGACGGCGGGCGCGCACCGCCTCACGGTGTCGCTGCGCAACGACGACCACAGCGAGATCGTCGGCGCGGCCACCGACCTTCGCATCAACGTGACGCGCTGAGCGCGAGAGTCTCGCCCCAATCGACGGACAGAGTGGAAGAGGAGCGGAGGAAGTGATGAGTACACGAACCCAGAGGTTCGGCGCGGTGACCGCGCTGATCCTGGCGGGCGCAGTCGCGGGATGCTCCGACGACCCGGCGCCGACGGACGCGGGCCAGGACGACGTGACGGCGGACCTCGGGGCCGACACGGGCGTCGACGCCCCGGTGGGCACCGACCGTCCGGACGCGGGCAACCCCACGGACATGCCGGTGCCGACGGACATGCCGGTGCCGACGGACACGCCCGTGCCGACGGACATGCCCGTGCCGACGGACACGCCGACGGACGCGCCTCCGCCGGCCTCGACCATCCCGGGCGCGCCGGTGGTGCTCACGCGCAACGCGTCGTTCTCGACGCCGCTGACGGTGGTGCTCACGGCCTCCGGGGCGACGTCGTACTTCACGGCGCGCACGCCCGGCGGGGTCGCGACGCTCTTCCGCAGCGCGGGCGGCGGCGCGGCACCGACGGCGGTGCCGGTCACGGGCGTGACGCTGGTGTTCCCGACGGGGCTCGCCATCGCGGGCGACGACAACCGGCTGTACATCGCCGACCAGGCCGCCAACCGCGGGATGACCGGCAGCGGCGCCGAGGAGGGCGCGCTGATCTCCCTGCCCACCGAGGGCGGCGCGGCGACGGCGCTCAACATCGGCATGCTGCGGCGCCCGCGCGCCGTGGCGGCGCACGGCACGCCCGAGCAGCTCACCTTCATCGCGATCCAGGACGACGGCACCCCGGTGGTGGCGCGCATGGCCGCGACCGGCGGCGCCGTCACGGTGCTCACCATGGGCGGCGCGCTGCGCGACCCGTCGGCGCTCGCGGTGGCGGCCGACGGCACGACGTACGTCACCGACGGCCGGGCCGACAGCGGCCTCGGGGCGGTGTTTCGCATCCCGATGGGCGGGGCGCCGGCGCGCATCGTGGGCCGGCTGCGCATGGGCCTGCCGGCGGGCATCGCGCTCTCGCGCGACGAGCGGCGGCTGCTGGTGGCGGGCTGGGACGTGGAGACGGGCCCCGGCCGGCTGACCTGGGTGGGCGTCGACGGGATGGGCGCGATGTCGCCGATGGCCCTCGGGGCGCCGCTGACCTCGCCGGTGGGCCTGAGCCGCGCGCGCAACGCGGACATCTACGGCATCGCGGACGACACGGCCACGGACATGGCGGCGACCTCCTGGGGCGCGGTGTTCACGGCGCGCTGAGCGCCCCCGTCACGGTTTTTCAAGAGACAACGAAGAAGAGACTCGAAGAGGAGCAACGAAGATGACTACGAAGACGAAGCTCGGCGCCGCGCTGCTGCTGACCATGGCCGCGACGGGGTTCATGCCGCAGACGGCGGACGCCTCCAGCCACCGCGAGGCGCCGCTCATCTCGGAAGACGCGGTCGCGGACAACACCGACCTCTGGGCCTTCACCTCGCCGGAGAACAACGGCACGGTGTCGATCGTCGCGGGCTACATCGGCTTCGAGGACCCGGCGGGCGGCCCCAACTGGATGCACTTCTCCGACGACGTGCTCTACGAGATCAAGATCGACAACAACGGCGACGGCGTCGCCAACGACGTGGTCTACCAGATCCGCTTCTCGACCACGCTCCTCGACACGGTGCCCTTCGGGGCGGGCCGCGTGCCGGGCGCCTCGGGCACCTTCTTCGCCAACGTCGGGCAGTACACCGCCCTGCCGACGCCGGAGAACCCCGGGCCCTCGCTGCGCGTGCAGACCTACAACGTGACCCGCGTGGTCAACGGGATGCCGACCGTCGTGGGCTCCAACATCCCCGTGGCGCCGACCTACGTGGGCCGCTTCGCCTTCGGCACCGGCGGGCAGCCCGCGGCCAACGACACCCTGTACACCACCATCGCCAACCAGGCGGTCACCAACCTCAACGGCGGCGTCTCGGCGACGGGCGCGGGCCGGGCCTTCGCGGGTCCGCGCGACGACCCCTTCTTCGCCGACCTCGGGAAGATCTTCGACGACGCCACCTTCCAGCAGCCCGGCTTCGGCTCGCAGGGCGGCGGCACCGACACCCTGAGCGGGTACAACTTCCACATGATCGCGCTCCAGCTCCCGCTGGCGCAGGTCGTGCGCGACGCGACCATCACCGACCCCGCCAACGCGGGCAACGTGATCGGCGTGTACGCGACCGCCAGCCGCCCGCGGGTGACCATCCGCCGCGACTGCAACAGCACCCTCCGCGGCCGCGCGCGCCCGCTGCCGCAGCGCTTCGTGCAGCGCTGCCTCGACGACAACCAGGGCCAGTGGGTCCAGGTGTCGCGGCTGGGCATCCCCCTGGTCAACGAGGTGCTCATCCCGCTCGCCGAGAAGGACTTCTGGAACCGCGCGCCGGCCACCGAGGACGTGGCCAACTTCGCCCAGTACCTCCTCGTCCCGACGCTCCCGACCTACGCCCAGGCCCTGTACGGCACGGCCGGCGTGCGCGCGCAGGCGGGCTACGTGGCCCCGACCCGCACGGTCACCGCCTCCGTGGCCAACGACATGTTCGCGCTCATCGCCGGCGCCCCTCCCCTCATCCGGGGCGTGCCCACGGCGGGCCTCGCGCCGGCCGACCTCCTGCGCCTCAACGTGCGCACGACCCCGACGCAGCTCCCGACGACCGCCGGCCGTCCCACCTTCGCGGCGGGCACCAGCGCGCTCGGCGCGGCCGGCGGCGACACCAACGGCTTCCCCAACGGGCGCCGCCTCTTCGACGACGTCGTCGACATCGAGCTCCGCTACGTGCTCAACAGCCTGGCGACCATCAACGCCATCCCCTTCGGCGACGGCGTCGACGGCAACGACGTCGGCTTCACCAACACCTTCCCGTACGTGCCGATCCCCCGCCCCGGCAGCGAGAGCCCGCGCACCCAGCGCGTCGAGCCCGCCCGCCCGTGACACCCTCGGGACCCGGCGCCCCCCGCTTGACGGGCGCCGGGTTCCCTTGACCCCCTATCGACCTCCCCGATGACCCACCGCGCCGCACTCCTCGCCGTCTCCCTCGCGGCGCTCCTGCCCGCGTGCCGCGACCCCGCCCCCCCGGCGCCCCGCAGCGGCGCGACCCCTGCCCGCCCTGACGCTGGTCCGCCGGTCGAGGACACCACCGGCGCGCTCGCCCCGGTCGCGGGTGACCAGGCCGTCGACACCGCCATCCGCGCCGCGCAGCGCGCCGTGCGGGCCAACCCCCGGCGCACCCGCCCCCTCGTCGAGCTCGCCCAGGCCTTCATCCGCAAGGCCCGCGAGCGCTCCGATCCCAGCTGGTACGAGCAGGCCGGCGACGCCATCGGCCGCGCCCTGCGCGTCGACCGCGACGACGCCACCGCCCTCCAGCTCCAGGCCCACCTGCTCATGCAGGACCATCGCTTCCGCGAGGCCCGCGACGCCGCCCAGCGCATCATCGACCGGCACCCCAACAGCTCCGCCACCTACGGCGTGCTCGGCGACGCCGAGATGGAGGTCGGCCACTACGCCGCCGCCGAGCGCGCCTACCAGCGCATGAACGACATGCGGCCCAACCTCGCCTCGTACGCCCGCGCGTCGTGGATGCGCTGGCTGCTCGGCGACATCGAAGGAGCCATCGAGGTGGGCCAGCGCGCCATCGGCGCCGGCTCGCCCCGCAGCCCCGAGGAGGTCGCCTGGACCGCGGCCCAGCTCGGCAACCTCTACCTCGCCGTCGACGACCTCGACCAGGCCGCGCAGCAGTACGCCAGCGCGATGCACCTCTTCCCCGATCACCCGCCCGCGCACCTCGGGCTCGGGCGCGTGGCCGAGGCGCGCGGCAACCTCGCCGAGGCCATCACCCACTACCAGGCCGCCGTGCGCGGCAGCTCCATCACCGAGCACCTCGCCGCGCTCGCCGAGGCCCTCGACGCCGCAGGCCGCGCCCCCGAGGCCCGCGAGGTCACCGCCCAGCTCGAGCGCGCCGGCCGCCGCTCCGACCCGCGCACCCTCAGCCTCTTCTACGCCAACCGCGACGTCGAGCACGACGCCGCCGTCGCCCTCGCCCGCCGCGAGCTCACCCACCGCGAAGACGACGTCTACACCCAGGACGCCCTCGCCTGGGCGCTGCTCCGCGCGGGGCAGCTCGACGAGGCCCACGCCATGTCCGCCCGCGCGCGGCGGCTCAACACGCCCGAGGCGAGGTTCCTGTTTCACGGCGGGATGATCGCCCTCGCGCGCGGCGACCGCGCCGAGGCCCGCTCGCTGCTCTCCGACGCCCTCCAGCTCAACGCCCACTTCGACCGCCGCGGCGTCACCGAAGCCCGCCGCGCGCTCGCCTCCCTCGGCGCCGACGCCGGCCCCGCCCCTCCACCCTCGCCCCCCCGGCCAACCCGATGTAGCGCGCCCTCAGCCACCACGCCGCCCACGCCCACGCCCTCGGCTGCTCGTCCGAGCCCGCCGCCACCGACGCCGGCGCCGATGTCCCCATCGACGTCGGCAGCGACATCTCCATCGACGCCCCCATCGACGCCCCCATCGACGTCACACCCGATGCCGCGGCCCCGGGTGACACCGCCGACGCCGGGCCCACGCTCGCCACCATCGAGGCCCTCGTGCTGCGCCCCCACTGCGCCATCCCGAGCTGCCACGCGAGCGACGAGCCCACCGGCCGCATGCGCCTCGACGAGGACTTCGCCCGCACCTCCCTGCGCGGCGTCGCCGCCATGGGCGTGTCGTGCCGCGACCAGGGCCTCGTGCGCGTCGTCCCCGGCGACCCCGCCGCCAGCCTGCTCTACCGGAAGATCTCCGAGGACGCTCCGCCCTGCGGCACGCGCATGCCCCAGGCGGCCGCCCCGCTGCCCCCCGCGCTCATCGCCCTCGTCCGCGACTGGATCGCCGCGGGCGCCCCGTAGCGCCGTTTATTCACACCCACATTTCCCCGCTCCGAGCGCGGTCAGCTTTCGCACGGCGACCCGAGGAAGCTCGTTGACAACCTGCGTCGCGGGGGTGTGAAACTCGTCCGCTGAGGGACCCCAAACCGATCCTTCTGGAGGAGGCAGCATCGTGGCCAACAACGACCCGTCCGAGAAGAAGCCCATCACCCTCGACCCCGATGACATCACGGAGGTCCCGTCGGTGCATCGGCGCTCGGCGCTCGCCTCCATCGGCGCGCTCATCGGCGCGGCCATCGGCATCGTGGTGCTCAAGCCCGAAGACGCCGAGGCCTGCCGGCGCCGCACAGGGCGCACTGACTCTGACGGCGGACGTTACGCCGACGGCGTGGGCCGCGGCCACACAGGCCTCACCGACTCCGACTCCGGCGACGAGTCCAACTGCGGGCGCGGCGGCGGCGGGCGCGGTCGCCCCATCCGCCGCGGCCGCGGCTGCACCGACTCCGACGGCGGCCGCTACGCCGACGGCGTGGGCCGCGGCCGTCGCTGTCGCTGAAGCTCAACCCCCTCCTCACACCCCATGAGCGAGCGCTTCCCCGCCCTGGCGAGCCTGCTCGCCCCGCACCCCCTGCAGCACTTCCTCGACCACCACTGGGAGCGTGAGTTCCTCCACGTGCGCGGTCGCTCGACGGAGGCCCGCGCGGCGCTCATCACGCTCGACGCCGTCGACGCGATGCTCACCGCCCGGGCGAGCCGCCACCCCGACGTCACCCTCGTCAACGCCCGCGAGCCCGTCGAGGCCGACGAGTACAGCGACGACGACGCCCTCATCGACCCCATCCGGGTCGCGCGCCTCTTCGGCGCGGGCGCCACCATCATCATCAACAACCTCGACCAGCTCGACCCCGGCGTGCGCTCCCTGCTCTCGCGCCTCGAGTCCGAGCTCGGCATCCACGCCCAGGCCAACCTCTACCTCACCCCGGGCGGCGCCCAGGGCTTCGCCGCCCACTTCGACAGCCACGACGTCATCCTGGTGCAGGTCGTCGGCCAGAAGCAGTGGCGCCTCTATGACAGCCCCAAGGGGCTGCCCATGCGCGGCGAGCGCTTCGACCCCGCCGCCACGAAGCCCGGCGAGCGCACCGCCGAGCTCCTCCTGCAACGCGGCGACGTGCTCTACATCCCGCGCGGCCTCATGCACGACGCCGTGGCCGTCGACGACGGGCCGTCCATGCACGTCACCATCGGCCTGCACGCCTTCCGCTGGTCGGAGGTGCTGCTCGAGGCCCTCGCCGCGCAGGCCCTCGCCGACCCCGAGCTGCGCACCGGGCTCCCCCTCGGCGCCCTCGTCGGCGGCGCCTCGCCCGACGCTCTCCGCGCAGCCATGCGCGACAAGGTCGACCGCGCGCTCGGCGCCATGCGCTGGGACGACGTGAGCGACCGGATGCAGGGGCAGTTCGAGCGCGAACACAAGGAGCACCTCGCCGGACTCGTCATCGACGCCATCACCCCCATCACCCCGGAGACCGTCTTCGTGCGCCGCCCCGGGGCGCGCGCCGCGGTCGTCCCCGAGGGCGACGCGGTCAACGTGCACGTCAACGAGCGCAGCACCCGCTGGCCCGCGGCCATCGCCCCGATGCTCGGCGCCGCCCTCACCCGCGAGGGCCCCTTTCGCATGGCCGACCTCGGCGACGACCTCGACGACAAGGGCAAGGTCACCCTCCTCCGGCGCCTGCTCGCCGAGGGCGCCGTCGCCATCGCCCGCTAGACCCCTCTTCACTCCCCCACGCGGAAGAACCCCCAGCTCCAGTGAACGTGCGCGGCCACGTCGGCCGCCACGCCCGCCACCGCGTCGTCCCCGGCGGCCTTCGCCGACTCGGCCAGCGCGCGCGCCCGGTCGCGCAGCGACACCATGTGGGCGATGTCGTCCGGGTCCGTCGCGAGGTCGGGGCGCACCCGCGCGCCCGCGTCGATGCACATCCAGTCGTAGAGCAGCGCCGTCAGCGCGTCGCGCGGCGCCCCCGGCCGCAGGGGCATCTCGCGGATCTCGGGCCAGCCCATCGGGCGCGCCCTCGCCACCGGCCCGGTCACCCGCCATCCGCTCCAGCGACCGCCCTCGTCGAAGAGCAGCGCCAGGTCGGGCGTCACCGCCAGCGCGCTCCATCGGGCGAGCGCGTCGGCGCCCGCGGCGAAGGCCTCCGCCCGCAGCGCCACGTAGCCCGTGAGCTCGAGGTCGAACATCGCGACCTCCATCGCCGGCAGCGCGAAGCCGTCGCCCTCGGTGAGCGCGAGCGAGCCCGGCGCCGCCGCGAGGGCCATCGCCGCGCGCCACACGCCCTCGTCGAAGGCCACCCGCGACGGGCGCGTCAGCCACACCTCCCGCAGCCGCCGGGTCGCCGCGTCGAAGCGCAGCGCGTCGCCGTCGTCGGTCTCCCGCGACCCGACGCACCCGTCGACGCTCCACTGAAACTGCGCCCGGTCGCTCGACCACCGCGCCCGGAAGGCCTGCGCCCCGCTCCAGAGCGTCGCCATCTCCGCCGCCCCCGCGGCCGCCGCCACGCGCGCCTCGGCGCCCGCCACCAGCGTCCTCGCCGGGCCCTCGACGGGCGCGGCCTCCGCGGGTCGCTCCACCCCCGCGGGCGCCTCGGGCATACCGGGCTCGGTAAGACCCGCCACGGCGTCGACGCCCCGCGCCGCGGCCTCCGAGCGCGCCGCGTCGTGCAGGGCCTCGACCACCGCGGGCTCGTCGTCGGCGCTCCAGCAGCGCTCGGCCCAGGCCGTCGCGGGCGGCGCCTCGGGGCCGTCGCCCACCGCCGGGGCCCAGCGCAGCACCAGGGCGCCCACCACCGCCGCGCGCCGCTCGGCCAGCAGCACCACGCCCCATCGGTCGTCGCCCAGGGCCGCGGCCAGCGAGGCGCCCACCGGCACGCCCGCCTCGCGCAGCGCGTCGTGGGCGCGGGTCGCGTCGCGCGGTGAGCCCAGCGCCCGCCGAACCACCACCGCCGCCGTGCGTCCCGTGACCATCGCGCCGGGCCTTACCGGGGGGCCAGCTCAGTTGAGGCTGTGCGGCAGCGCCAGCGAGAAGGGTGCGATGCGGGCGTCGAAGCGTTCGCCCGCGTCGCTGACCATCTGGTAGGTGCCCTCCATCATGCCGCGCGGGGTGCGCAGCGAGCACCCGGAGGTGTACTCGAAGGACTGCCCCGGCCGCAGCGTCGGCTGCTCGCCCACCACGCCGTCGCCGCGCACCTCCTGGACGTTGCCGTCGGCGTCGGTGATCACCCAGTGGCGCGTCTTCAGCTGCGCCGTCTCCCCGCCCTCGTTGTGGATCGTCACCGTGTACGCGAACACGTACTGCTGGCGGCGCGGCTGCGACCGCTCGGGCAGATACTGGCTCTTCACCTGCACCCGGATTCCTCGCGTGACTGCGTTCGACACGGTGGCACGATACACCAGCCCGACGGGGCCGCAGGTTGCGAACAACGGTGGCCCGCGATAGTTGTCCGATGGTCCTTCGATGGACAGGTGAGGTCATGGCGATCCGAACGATTCTCCGCTACCCCGACAAGCGATTGCGCGTGAAGGCCGAGCCCGTGACCGTGGTCACGGATGAGGTCCGCGCGCTGTGTGAAGACATGGCCGAGACGATGTACGCCGCCCCCGGCGTCGGCCTCGCGGCGCCGCAGATCGGCG
The DNA here is from genome assembly GCA_030652255.1 of Myxococcales bacterium. Lineage (GTDB taxonomy): Bacteria > Myxococcota_A > Polyangia > Polyangiales > SCUS01. The sequence goes on from JAUSAZ010000052.1 coordinate 18,560, forward strand.
TGTCCCTCAAGCTCTTCGTCATCGACGTGGCCTCCGGCACCGACGACCCGAGCGAGCTGCACTACTTCATCAACCCCGAGATCACCCACCGCGAGGGCGAGACCGTCTGGGAGGAGGGCTGCCTCTCCTTCCCGGGCATCCACGAGGAGATCGAGCGCGCCGAGAAGGTCACCGTCCGCGCCACCGGGCTCGACGGCCAGGTCTTCGAGCTCAAGGCCGAGGGGCTGCTCGCCATCGCCGTGCAGCACGAGTACGACCACCTCGACGGCACCCTCATGGTCGACCGGGTCTCGCTGCTCAAGCGCCGCATGATCGACCGCGACATGAAGAAGCGCGCCCTTCAAGACGCCCGCCCCTGAGGGCCGCGTCTCTCGGTAGACTCCCTCCACCCCATATGCCCCCCCGCGTCGCCTTCTTCGGGACCCCGGCCTTCGCCGTCCCGCCCCTCGCCGCGTTGACGAAGCTCGCCGACGTCGTGGCCGTGGTCTGCCAGCCCGACAAGCCCGTCGGCCGCGGCAACGTGGTCACCGCGCCGCCGGTGAAGCAGTTCGCCCTCGAGCACGGCATCGAGTGCCGGCAGCCCGTGAAGCTCCGCGACGGGGTCGTCGCCCAGTGGCTGCGCGAGCTGCACCTCGACGTGGCCGTGGTGGTCGCCTACGGGCGCATCCTGCCGCCCGACGTGCTCGCGGCGCCGCGCCTCGGGTGCCTCAACGTGCACGCCTCGGTGCTGCCGCGGCACCGCGGGGCGGCGCCCATCCAGTGGTCCATCCTCGCGGGCGACGCGGAGACGGGCGTCACGCTGATGAAGATGGACGAGGGGCTCGACACGGGCCCGATGCTCTCCATCCGGCGCACGCCCATCGACCCCGACGAGGCCGCGCCGTCGCTCTCCGAGCGGCTCTGCGCGCTGGGCGTCTCGCTGCTGGAGGAGGAGCTCGGCCACTACCTCGCGGGGCTCCTCACGCCCGTGCCGCAGGACCACGCGCGCCACACCCTCGCGCCGCTGCTCACCCGGGAGATGGCCGTCATCGACTGGCGGCGCCCCGCGCGCGCGCTGCACGACCAGGTGCGCGGGCTCACCCCGTGGCCGGGCACGTCGACCACCCTCGGGGCGCGGCGGCTGATGGTTCACGCGACGCGGCTCGACGACCCGCCGACGGTGCTCGCGGGCGCGCCGGGCGAGGTGGTCGTGGTGGCGAGAGACCGGGTGTGGGTGGCGACCGGAGAGGGCCTGCTGGGCCTCACCGAGATGCAGCTGGAGAACAAGAAGCGGCTGTCGGCGAGGGAGTTCCTCGCGGGTCACCCGCTGCGGCCGGGAACGATGCTGGGGCAGGCATGAAGATCTATACGAAGACCGGAGACGACGGAGACACGGGGCTGTTCGGCGGCGCGCGGGTCTCGAAGGCGAGCGCCCGGGTCGAGGCCTACGGCACCGTCGACGAGCTCAACGCGGTGCTCGGCGTGGCGCGCGCGGCGGGCGCCTGGGCCGAGCTCGACGAGCTGCTGGGCTCCATCCAGAGCGACCTGTTCACGCTCGGGGCCGAGCTCGCGACGGTGCCCGGCAAGGAGGCCTCGCTGGGCATCCCCCTGCTCGACGACCGCGACGTGGCGCGCCTCGAGGTGGCCATCGACCTGAGCGAGGCGACCCTTCCCCCGCTGAAGAACTTCGTTCTCCCGGCGGGCACCCCCGCCGCGGCGGCGCTGCACCTCGCGCGCACCGTGTGCCGACGGGCCGAGCGCGCGGTGGTGGGCCTCCCCGAGGGCCACGGCGCCCGCGGCGAGCTCAAGGTGTACCTCAACCGCCTGAGCGACCTGCTGTTCTCGCTGGCGCGGCAGGTCAACCAGCGGGCGGGCGTCGAGGACGTCCCCTGGTCACGGCGGGCGTAGCGACCCCGTAGACAATCGCCCCCCGACCGTGGCACTGAACACACGTCCAGATGCCCGTCGATGAGCAGCAGCGCGCGTGGCTGGCCCGGGTGCAGGAGCACAAGGCCCTCGCGCGGCAGCTGCGCGAAGGTCGGCTGCTGGGCGAGGCCCGGGTGCGCTACGACGCGCTCACCGCAGCGCTGCTGCGGGACATCGCGGCGACGCGCCCCGGGGTGGTGCGGGCGTCACCCGTGGCGATCGAGGAAGTCGTACGTGTCGCGCCAGCAGCGCTGGGCCTCCGCGCGCCAGACGAAGGCGTGGAAGGCGTGGATGCCGCCGGGGTAGTAGCGGGCCTCCGCGGTCGCGCCGAGGGCGCCGAGCGCGCTGGCCATCCGGCGGGTGTCGCGCAGCAGCGGGTCGGCGGTGCCTACCGGGAGGAAGAAGGGCGGTAGCGGGCGGGCCGGGCGCTCGCCCCGCTCGAAGACGCACAGCGGGTCGGCCAGGTCGAGCGACGGGGCCGTGGTGCCCGCGAGGTAGGCGTCGGTGACCTCCTCCAGGCGGTCGGCGATCCACCAGGGCATCGCGTGCTCGCGGCGGTAGCGCTGGGTGTCGGACACCTGGAAGAGGCCGCACGACGCGACCACGGCGCGGGGCACCACGCCCGCCGCGAAGACCCGCTGCGCGAAGGCCTCGGGCCGCTCGTAGCAGGCCGCGGTGGTGAGGGCGGTGGCGAGGTTGGCCCCGGCGGACTCGCCCGCCACGACCACCCGGGAGGCGTCGCCGCCGTAGCGGGCGGCGTTGGCGAGCACCCACTCCCAGGCGGCGCAGGCGTCGTCGAGGCCCGCGGGGAAGGGGTTGGCGGGCGCGAGGCGGTACGAGGCGTTGAACACCACGTAGCCCCGGCGCGCGAAGGCCAGGGCCATGACCCAGTGGGTGTCCTTGGAGAGGATGCGGAAGCCGCCGCCGTGGAGGTACAGCAGCACCGGGTGCGGCCCCGGACCGGCGGGCTTGTAGACGTCGAGGCGGTGCTCGGGGAGGCCGTCGTCGAGGTAGGCGACGTCGCGGATGCGCTCGACGCCGTGGGCCCGCGGGTCGGCCTTCGGGTGCAGCGCGCCGGCGCGGGAGACCCCGCGGAAGAAGCCGTCGACGAGGGTGCCGCCGAGCGAGCGGCGGAGGGTGTGGAGGCGTCCGGTGGGGGTGCTGGACATCGAAACCGAGCGTAGCGCTCAGGGCGACTCGGCGATGGGGAGTTCGTCCTTCGGGTCGCCGACCATCCAGCGGTCGAAGAAGCCGTAGAAGTCGAAGGGCACGGGCTCTCCGCGGATGCCCAGGCGGTCGTCGAAGTCGACGATGGCGAGGCTCGGGTCGGCCGCGCCGGCGGGGCGCTTCTTCCGGGCGCCGGGCTTGGCGTGGGAGAAGCACCAGCCGCCTTCGCCCGCGTCGCCTTCGCCGCGCGAGAGGCGCAGGAGGTCGGCGGTCTTCACCTCGGCGTCGACCTGGGGCACGGCGAGCTGCACCGAGGGCTGCACCCCGGGGCCGACGCCGGTCCAGCCGAACTCGTCGAGCAGCACGCCGAAGCCGTTGTGCTGCCGGTAGAAGGCCGCGAGCTCGGGCGGGAGCTCCCAGCCCTCCACGTGGAACTCCGGCGCCGGGTCGGGCGGCCCGCCGATCCAGAGCGTCGGGCCCCCGCGCTCGGGCAGCGCGTACATCAAGAACCACCCGCCCAGGTCGGGCGCGTCGGGCTGCGGGGTGTGGCGCACGGCGCAGGTGAGCGTGGCCCCCGAGAGGCGCTTGATGAGCCGCGGAAAGTGCACGGCGAGCGGGCCGAAGGCCGCCGTGGCGACGTCCTGCGCCGTCGCGGCGGCGGGCCACGGGCAGCCCGGGTCGCCGAGCGCGAAGACCTCCGCCGCCCACTTCGGGTGCTCGCAGGCCAGCAGCACCCGCACCCCGTCGCGGTCGTGTTCGGCGAGCAGCGCGGAGCGCACCTTCGGGTCGGAGATGTACGCCGCCCCCGGCTTCATGGCCTTGCGCGTCGTGGTGATGAGGGACTTCAGGCCCGCGGTCGAGAGGGTCATGGGCCGAGTTCTAAGCACAAACCCGGGTGCCGCGCGCCTGAGAATTGTCGGGCCGGGCATTACCCGAAATGGTGTGCCGAGATCCGGGCGTTCATCACCGAACCCTGGTAGGCGGTGCGCCCGCGGTCGGAGCCCGCCGCGCCGGCGATGACCATCAGGGGCAGCAGGTGCTCCTCGCGGGGGTGGGCGAGGCGCGCGCCGGGCGCCGTGGCCCAGGCCGTGAGCCGGCGGTCGCGTTCGGCGGGTTCGAGGGCGACGGTCTCGTTGAGCCAGGTGTCGAAGGTGCCCGACATCGCATCCACCTGGGCGCGGGGCTGACGGAAGGCCCGCATGTTGTGGAAGCTCATGCCGCTGCCGAGGATGAGCACCCCCTCGTCGCGCAGCGGGGCGAGCGCGCGGCCGAGGCGCAGGTGCTCCGCCGGGTCGAGGCCCTGCTTGAGCGAGAGCTGCACCGTTGGCATGTCGGCCTCGGGCCAGGTGAGCTTCAGGGGGACGAAGGTGCCGTGGTCGAAGCCGCGGTCGGCGGACTCGGCGCTGGCGATGCCCGCGGCGCCGAGGAGCTCGCGCACCCGGGCGGCGACGGCGGGGTGGCCGGGGGCGGGCCAGGTGATGCGGTAGGCCTCCTCGGGGAAGCCGTAGTAGTCGTAGAGCATGGGGGGGCGCGCGGCGGTCATCACCGTGGGCTGCGGTTCCTCCCAGTGGGCGGAGACCATGAGCACGGCACGGGGGGCGGTGGGGCTCAGGGTCTTGAGCGAGCGGAGGTAGGCGGCGAGGGCGTCGAGCTCGGCGCGGTCGCCGAGGCCAACATCCACGAAGGGCCACGGGCCTCCGCCGTGGGGCAGGTAGGCAACGGGCTGGCGGGCGGTGGTGGGGGTCATGGTGCGCGCCTCCGGGCGTGGTCGATGGTTGTCCTGGGTGCAGCCAGGGAGGGCCGTGAGCGCGGCAGCGGCAGCGGCGGCGAGCGCCTGGCGGCGGGTGAGGCCATCGTCGTTGCGGTCGTTCATGGTGGGGTGAAGGTGCGAGCGCCGGGGCCCCGCCACAAGCGCCCTTGGGCGGAACGCCCGGTTGCGGCGCGGGCAACGCAGCGACGCGGGAGGGCGCTACGATCGGGCGAGCTCGATCGCCTGGTAGATCTCGTCGACCACGAGGTCGCCCCCCAGGTCAGGCAGGCGCACCGCCCCGCCGCGCTCTGCGTTGGAGAGCGTCCAGGTGTCGTCGGCGTTGCGGCGGTAGTGCTCGATGCGGGCCTCGTCCTGGTTGACCAGCAGGTAGTGCTGGAGCGACGGGAGGCGCTGGTAGTCCTTGAACTTCTTGCCGCGATCGAACAGCTCCGTGGAGTCGGAGAGCACCTCGACGAGCAGCGTCGGGTTGGTGAGGGCGTTCGCATCGACGGCCGCGGTCTCCCGCGGGCCGCACACGACCGATACATCGGGGTAGTAGCTGTTGCCCGAGGCGGGCACGTGGATCTTTGCGTCGCTGGTGTAGACCCGGCAGCGCCCTCGACCGGGGCGCAGTAGCGTGGACAGCGCGGCGATCATGAGCGCCGCGAGCTCAGCGTGATCGATCGTCCCCCCGGCCATCGCGTAGGCGACCCCATCGACGAATTGGAGTCGCACCTCGCTGGATCGTTCCAGCGCGAGGTAGTCGTCGTAGGTGAGGACGAGTTTCTCCGCGGCGCTCATGACGTCACGCTACTCCCCGAAGCGGGCGACGAGGGCCTTGGCGCGCTCGACGAAGGCCGCCTGATGGTAGCGCTCGAACTCGCCCCAGGTGGTGAAGGTCTTCGGGTCGACCATGCGGTCGACGAAGAGCAGCCCGTCGAGGTGGTCGACCTCGTGCTGGAAGGTGCCCGCGGTGAGGCCGCGCACCACCCGGTCGATGGGGGCGCCGTGGCGGTCGAGGGCCGTGACCCGTATCTCCGTCGCCCGCGGCGCGACGCCCCGGAAGCCCGGCACCGAGAGGCAGCCCTCGTAGTTGTCGAAGCGCTCGTCGGTGCGCAGCTCGATCACCGGGTTGACCAGCACCGTCAACGGAACCTTCGGCTTGTACGGGTACCGCGGGTTGTTGTTGACCTCGATCGCGCACACCCGCACGGGCTCGTACACCTGCGTGGCGGCGAGGCCCGCGCCGTTGGCGTCGCGCATGGTCTCCACCAGGTCGTCAATGAAGCGCTGGAAATCCGCGCTCGCGAGCTCGTCGAGGCTCACCTCGCGCGCCCTCTGGCGGAGCACCGGGTGACCGATCTGCGCAATCTTCCTGATGGCCATCGGGCTGTGTTCTAGCAGGTGCGTCGCGCGACGGGATACCCTCCGCGGCCGTGACCCGCTCCCTGTGCCTCGGCCTCCTCGTCAGCGCGCTCGGCTGCTCCCTCGGAAGCTCCATCGTCGGCGGCCCCACCCCGGACGCCGCCGCGCCCGGAGACACCGCCCGCGCCGACCTCGGCCCCGCCGACACCGGCGAGGACGTCCCCGCGGCCGACCAGGGCCCCGCCGACGCCCCCGACGACGCCGCGCCCGACGCCCCCGACGCCCCGCCCTTCGGCCGCGCGGTGCTGCCCGGCCCGAGCCGCTCGTCCGCGGTGGCCGTCTCCGCCGACGACCGCGTCGCCGTCGCGGTCAACCGCAGCGCCCACTCCGTGTCGATCTTCGCCCTCACCCCGGGCGCTCCGCTCACGGCCGCGCGCTCCGCCGAGGTCAGCACCGGCGCCGGCAGCGAGCCGTGGAGCGTCGCGCTCGGGCCCGACGACAACACCGCGTACGTCACGCTGCGCCGCGAGGGGCAGCTCCTTCGCATCGACGACCTGCGGGGCACGCCTACGGTCTTCGCCACGCGCGCCGCGGTCGGCGCCGAGCCCACCGGGGTCGCGCTGAGCCCGTCGGGCCGCACGGTCTTCGTCGCCAGCTGGGGCGAAGGCACGGTGTCCGTCGTCGACGCCGCCACCCTCGCGGTCACCGACACCCTCGACCTCAACGCCGCCCTCGTGCGCGGCGGATACCTCGGCGCCGACGCCGTCGCCCGCCGCGGCCTCGCCCACCCCCGCGCGCTCGCGGTCACCAACGACGGCGACGCCGACGAGGCCGACGAGGCCCTGTACGTCACGGAGTTCTTCGCCCAGCGGCGCAGCACCTCCGGGCCCGCCGGGCTCGAGCGCTTCGACCAGAGCCACGTCGGGGTGGTCTACCGCTACACCCTCGGCCCGCGCGCCCTCACGGCGAACACCCTCAGCCCCGCCGCGGACATCGGCTTCCGCAGCACCGACACCGCCGCCGCGGGGTGCTTCCCCAACCAGCTCTCCTCCCTCGCCATCGCGTCGGGCCGCGTCTACGTCACCGCCCTCTGCGAGTCCCCCCGCGGACCCGTCGGACCCGCCGCCCCGCCGCCTCCCTCGGATGCGGGCGCCTCCCCCGACGCGGCCCTCCCCGACGCGGCCCTCCCCGACGATGTCCCGCCTGTCACCGATGTGCCCGATGGCGGTCCTCCCGCGGTGGCGCCGCTCGACCCATCGCTGCTCAACTTCCGCACGCAGCACACCGGGGCGATCTTCGTCCTCGACCAGTCCACCGGCTTCGAGCTCCCCTCGCAGCGCGTGCTCCTCAACGCGCGCTTCTTCGCCCTCTACGAAAACCGCCGCGTGCCCGACGACGCCTCGCGCCGTTACCCGCTGCTGCCGGTCGACATGGTGTTCCAGCCGCTGGTGGCCGGGAGCACGGCCGGTTCGACCGTGGCGTGGGTGGTCGGCTACGGCAGCGACGCCCTCTTCCGCGTGCGCTTCAGCCCCTCCGGGGCCCTCGTCGAGGTGGGCAACCCCACCGTCGCCACGCTCCCGTCCTTCATCGACCTGGGCGCGGCCGCCACCCCCGCGCGCCTGCCCTACGGCCTCGCCATGACCTCGTCGGGGTCCACCGCCCTCAGCGTGCAGGAGCACTCGCGCAACGTCGCGGTGGTCACCTTCTCCAACCAGGCGGTGTCGTCCGTGGTCGCGTCGAGCGCGCCGCCCACGGGCGCCGACGCGCAGGCCGCCGACGGCCGCAGGCTCTTCGTCACCGGCCTCGGGCGCTGGTCGCTCAAGGGCCAAGGGTGGAACTCCTGCGAGTCGTGCCACCCCGACGGGCTCACCGACAACGTCACCTGGTACTTCGGCCGCGGCCCGCGGCAGTCCATCTCCCTCGACGGCACCGTCGACGCCACGGGCGCGCCCCGCATCATGAACTGGACGGCCGTCTTCGACGAGGTCGCCGACTTCGAGCTCAACGTCCGCGGCAACTCCGGCGGGGTCGGGGCCGTGGTGCACCGCGCCAACGACGGCGCCACGCCGCCGCGCGTCTCCAACGACGACCGCATCGTGTTCGACGGCACCACGCCCACCGGGATGCAGGTGCGCACGGCCGCGCCGCACGATGGGCTCTCGGGCTCCATCGACGCCATCGCGACCCCGGCGGGCACCGGCACCCCGCGCGGGGTGCTCGACGACTGGGCGCTGATCACCCGCTACATCGGGTCCATCCGCACGCCGCGGCCCCCCGCGGCCGGGACGCCCGATGACATCCGCGAGGGCCGGGTGATCTTCACCCAGTCGGGCTGCGACGGCTGCCACGCTGGTCCCCGCTGGAGCCTGTCGCGGCGCTTCTATCCCCCCAGCGAGGCCAACAACGACCGGGTGACGGGCTCGCTCATCACCCGCCGATGGTCCCGGCCCCCTGGCGCGCCGACGTCCCTCCTCGCCGAGGGCGGCACCTTCCGGCTGTCACCCTTCGACCCCGCCAACGACCAGCTCGCGTGCGCGGTGCGCAACGTCGGCACCTGGGCCGCCGGCCGCGGCGTCGCGCCCGCCGGGGTCGACCTGCTCGAGGTGCGCGCCAACATGACCGCCGCCTCCCAGGGCGCGACGGGCTTCAACCCGCCGTCGCTGCTGGGCGTCGCGCACGGGGCGCCGTACTTCCACGCGGGCAACGCGCGCACCCTGGAGGAGGCCTTCGGCGAGCGCTTCGCCGCGCACCGCGACCTCTTCGCGCCGACGGGCATGTTCGAGGGCGCCGGCGGCGTCGTCCGCCTGCGTCAGCTGCTGGCCTTCCTGGCGAGCATCGACGAGCGCACCGAGCCCGTGGCGCAGCCCGCGCGCATCGGCGGCAGCAGCGGCTTCGACCCGGACGTCTGCGGTCAGCTCCGGTAGCGGGTCACTCCGTCCGCTGGATGACGTGGAACCCGAAGGGCGTCTCCACCAGCCCGGAGATCTGGTCGACCTCCAGGTCGAAGGCGGCCTCCTCGAAGGCGCGCACCATGCGGCCGCGGCCGAAGCGACCCAGCGAGCCGCCGCGCTCCCCGGCGCCGGGCTCGTCGGAGTACTCCCGCACCAGGCCGGCGAAGTCCTCCCCGGCGCGGGCGCGACCGAGGGCCTCCTCGGCGCGCGCGCGGGCCGCCGCGGAGGTGCGGGTGATCGACGCGGGCGCGTGCTCGCTGCCGGCGTACATCACCAGCAGGTGGCGGGCGGCGACCTCGCGCGGGCGGCGCGCGCCCCCGTCGCGGGCGGTCGCGATCTCCACCTCCCCCGAGGTGCCCTCCACCGCCGAGGTGGTCACCGGGTGCGCCCGGTCAGAACAGCTCGCGCGGGCGAGCAACACGGTCAATCCAGCCATCACGATGCGCATCTCGGTCGGTCTCCGCGGCGCAAGAGAGCACGACGCCCGCGCGGGCGTCTACGTCAGGTCTTCTTCGCCATCAGACCGACGCGGAAGCGCGAGAGCTGCGCGGCGATGTCCACCACCTGGAGCGGCGCCTCGCTGTTGAAGGTCTCCGAGGTGATCATCCCCTCCGGCAGCGTCGGCAGCGTCAGGAACCTCGTCTGGATCGTCGGCTTCGCCCCGCCGCGGCCCATCGCGCGCTTCACCGCGCGCATCAGGTAGAGCTGCTCCTTGGCGCGCGTCACGCCCACGTAGAAGAGCCGCCGCTCCTCGCCCGCGTCGATGGTCGACGCGATGTCCGTCGCGCGGGGGTTGTCGGTGCGCGAATGCGGGATGATCCCCTCCTCGCACCCGAGGAAGAACACCGTCCCGAACTCCAGCCCCTTGGAGCCGTGGAGGGTGCTCAGGGTCACCTGGTCGAGTCCCTGCTCCTCCTCCTCGGCGAAGCGCAGCGTGAGGCGCTGCAGCACCGCGCCCACCTCGCCGATGGTCGTCGCCGCGGCCTTGTCCATGGTCTTCAGCAGCTGCTCGACGTTGCCCCAGCGCCGCCCCGCCACCACCGCGGTCGGACCCGCCGCAAAGATGTCCTCCTTCAGCTTGATGGTGCGCGCCACCTGCGCGGCCACGGTGCTCAGCCCGACGCCCTTGTCGAGCTGTGCCCGGGTGATGCGCACGATGCGCGCGAAGCCCAGCAGCGACTCCCGCGTCGCGGCCGACAGGTCGGGGATCGTCGCCGAGTGCTCCGCGGTCTCCAGCAGGGGGACGCCCCGCGCGAGGGAGTACTTCTCCAGCCGCGCGAGGGTCACGTCGCCGATGCCCCGCGCGGGGTAGTTGACCACCCTGCGAAACGAGATCTCGTCGTGCGGATACACCGCGAGGCGCAGGTACGCGATGAGGTCCTTCACCTCGCGGCGCTCGTACACCGAGGTGCCGCCGATGAGCCGGTACGGGATGTTGGCCAGCCGCAGCGCCTCCTCCACGCCCCGCGACAGGAGGTTGGAGCGGTAGAGCACCCCGATCTCCTTCTTCTTGTACCCCTTGGCCAGGAGCTTCTCGATCGTCGACAGGACGAACTTCACCTCCCCCTCGCCGCTGTCGCAGTGCACCACCTTCACGGGCGATCCGCCCTCGCGGTCGGTGAACAACCGCTTGGGGAAGGCCCGCACCTGGCCCTCCATGATGGCGTTGGCCACCTCCAGCACCGGGCGCCGCGAGCGGTAGTTCTGCTCCAGCGCGAGCTTCTTCGCGCCGGGGAAGTGCGACCCGAAATCGATCACGTTGGCGATGTCGGCCCCGCGCCACCCGTAGATCGACTGGTCGTCGTCGCCCACGCAGAACACGTTGCCCGACGGCCCCACCAGCTGCTTCACCAGCAACAGCTGCGCGCGGTTGGTGTCCTGGAACTCGTCCACCAGCAGGTAGCGCATCTTCGCGCGCCACTTGTCCCGCGTGGCCTCGTCCTCGGTGAGCTTCTGCAGGGGCCACAGGATGAGGTCGTCGAAGTCCAGCGCCCGCAGCCGTTGCAGCGCCGCCTGGTAGCGCGGGTACACCCACGCCGCGAGCTCGTCGTACTCGTTGGCCTCACCCTCCGCGACGAGCTCCTCCGGGGCGCACATCGCGTTCTTCGCGTGGGAGATGCGCGCCAGGATGGCCCCCGAGTCGAGCCGCTTGCCGTCCACCTCCGTCGGCCGCTCTCGCAGGATCTCCTTGATGAGCCCGCCCGTGTCCGCCGCGTCGTACACCACGAAGGCGCTGCCCCGGGGCATCTCGCGCCGCACGATCTCGCCCCCCAGCGCGTGGAAGGTGGAGATCCACACCTCCTTGGCGGCCGGGCCCACCACGCCGTGCAGCCGCTCCTGCATCTCCTCGGCGGCCTTGTTGGTGAACGTGAGCGCCGCGATGGTGCGCGGCAGGTTGCCCACCTCGATGAGCCGCGCGATGCGCTGGGTGATCACCCGGGTCTTGCCCGAGCCTGCGCCCGCGAGCACCAGGGCCGGGCCCGCGCCGTGCGCCACCGCCGCGAGCTGCGCGGGGTTCAGGGGAAATACGCTCATCGAAGGTCTACCGGGGGCATCTGTTGCACCCACTCCACTAGCACGTCGAGGTTGCTCGACCGCGGCCTCGTCGCGCAGCGCGCGCCCCCCGCCCGCACCGCCTCGGCGCTCGCCTGAAGCCGCCGGGTCACCGCCGCAGCGCTCGCGCCCCACAGCCGCGCGCACACCGCGCGCACGAAGGTCGCGGCCGGGTCGACCCTGCCGTCCGGCGTCGTCACCACCACCGCCTCGGCGCTCGCCGTCGCCGCGGGGCACGCCACCCGGTCGGCCCGCCGCGCGGCCGCGTCGTCCAGGCTGAAGCGCCCGTCGGGCAGCGAGTGCACCGCCAGGAGCGGTCCGGTCGCGAGCACCGGCGCGCGGCCGCAGGGACCGGGCGCCTCGGCGAGGTAGTGCCCATGCGTGAGCAGGTCGGGGCGGCCGTCGTTGTCGACGTCGCGCACGGCGGCGACCATCCACGGCCGCGACGGGGGGTACACGTCCACGGCGCCGTCGCGGAAGGTCCACACGCGGCCGTGGAAGCTCCCGGCGCCGCGCTCTCGCACGGTCGCCACGCGCACGAAGACCTCGGGCTCGCCGTCGCCGTCGTGGTCGAAGAGGGAGGGCGCTTCGACCGTGACGCACTCGTCCCCGGGCGCGCACACGAGGTTGCCCTCCGGGCCGGTGATGCCCTCGCTCCACGGGCGCACCGAGGCCCGCGCCCCCTCCGCGCTCGCATGAACCAGCGAGAAGGTCCCGGCGAGCACCTCGCGCCGGGTGTCGGGGTCGCGCTCGACGGCGAGCGCGTCGACGTGCAGGGCCCACGCGCCGCCGCCGGGCGTCGGGGCGCACCAGTCGAGGGCCGCGAGCGCGGGCCACGCCGTCGCGGGGCGGGCTCCGAGGGCGCGGGCCACGGTGGCGCGGGACTCCGCGCGCAGGGCGTCGCACTGCGCCGTCGAGGGGACGGCGGGTCGGCGACGGCGACGGCGGCGGCGCGCGGTCGCCGCGGTCGTGGGCTCGGGGGCGGGGGCGGAGGCGGAGGCGCAGCCGAGGAGGGCGAGCACGAGGAGGGAGCGGGCGACGATCACGGCGGAGGCGACGACTCTAGCGCGAGCACTCCCCCGTCATGGGGTTGCAGCGCGTGCCCGGGAAGAAGTTGTTGCAGAACAGGTTGCCGCCCAGCAGGTCGCAGCGCGGCGCGCACACCCGGAAGGTGGTGTTCCAGCAGGCGTTGGAGGGGAACGGCCCGCCCGAGCCGACGCCCGCGCACTGCGGGCTGCTCTCGCAGGCGCAGGAGAACTCGTCGATGAGCCCGTTGGCGTTGTCGTCGCGGCCGTTGCAGCACTCGCCGCCGCCGACGGTGCTCGGGCGGCAGTCCGAGTCGGCGCAGTCGGCCACGCCGTCGCAGTCGTTGTCGCGGCCGTCGGTGCACGCGGCCACGCCCATCTCCCGCGCCGCCGTCGGGCGGCAGCACATCGGCTGCGCGGCGCAGCCCGGGTCGGCGCAGTCGACCTGCCCGTCGCAGTCGTTGTCGACCCCGTCGCCGCAGCTCCGGAGGTCGGACTCGGCGCCCGTCGGGCGGCAGCACGCCCGGGTGTTGCGGCAGCTCAGGTCGGCGCAGTCGACCTGGGCGTCGCAGTCGTTGTCGCGCCCGTCGCTGCAGGCCATGTCGGTGGTCTCGGGCGACGGGATGCAGCGGCAGGCCGGGTCCATGGCGCAGTCGGGGTCGGCGCAGTCGACGACCCTGTCGCCGTCGTCGTCGACGAGGTTGTTGCAGATCTCCCGCGTCGCCCCTTCGGTGATGTTGAGCACGAAGTTGCCCCGCGACTGCGCGCTGAACCCGTCGACGAAGGCGTAGTACACGCCCGGCGTCGCCGCGAAGCTCACCCGCGAGGAGACCCCGCTCGCGTCGTCGTTGCACGCCACCTGCGTCCCCGTCTGGCAGGGATCGCGGCGCACGTAGAGCACCGTGTCGAAGGTGCTGCCCAGCGTGTCGACGGTGATCGTCGCCGCGCGGGTCACCCGGAACACGTACACCACATCGGCCCCGGCTCCGCCCTGGCAGCCCGGGAACCCCATGGTCACCGGGGTGAAGTCATTGCGGGCCCCGTCGAGGTTGCCCATGGTGCTCGACGGCACCGACACCACGGTGGGTCGCGCGCAGGTGTCGTTGGGCGGCGGCGCCGAGCACACCGGCTGCGGCACGCAGAACATGTCCGCGCAGTCGGTCTGCCCGTCGCAGTCGTTGTCGCGCCCGTCGGCGCAGGACATCGGGTCGGCCTCGGTGCCCGTCGGGACGCACACCGGGCACGCCGGGGTGCCGCGGCAGGTCGGGTCGGCGCAGTCGACGAGCATGTTGCAGTCGTTGTCGCGCCCGTCGTTGCACACCTCGGGCGACGGCACGCAGCCGCAGAAGCCGCCGAGGCGGCAGTCGATGTCGGCGCAGTCGGTCTGCCCGTCGCAGTCGTTGTCGCGGCCGTCGGCGCAGGCCATCGGGTCGGCCTCCGGGCCCGTCGGCATGCACATCATGCAGAGCGGGCTCGCGCCGCAGTCCACCCGGTCGGCGCAGTCGACGAGCCCGTCGCCGTCGTCGTCCGCCCGGTTGTCGCAGATCTCCGTCGACCCGACGCTCACCCGCAGCTGGAACGCCCCGCGCGACGTGTTCCACCCGTCGACCACCACGAAGTAGGTGCCGGGCTCGGCGTTGGCGAGCACCAGCCGGGAGTTGGTCCCGGTGCCGCCGTCGTCGTCGCAGGCGATGGGCGCCGAGGCGCAGTCCCCGCGAAACACGATGAGCGCCGTGTCGTACGCGCTGCCCTCGGTGTCGATGGTGATCGTCTGCCGCGTCGGGTTGCGTATCACGTACACCACGTCGGGCGCTCCGTTGCCCGCGCAGGCCGGGGTGAAGTCGTCGCGCGCCGTGGTGGTGTCGCCGCTCGCCCGCCCCGGCACCGAGATGATCGTCGGCGACTCGCAGGTGTCGTTGGCCACCCGGCAGGCCGCGGTGTCGCGGCACACGGCGTCGGCGCAGTCGGTGGCGCCGTTGCAGTCGTTGTCACGGCCGTCGTTGCACACCTCGGTGCGCCCGGTGGGCACGCACATCACGCAGCCCGGCAGGCGCACGCAGGCGCTGTCGGCGCAGTCCGTCTGCCCGTCGCAGTCGTTGTCGCGGCCGTCGGCGCAGGTCATCGGGTCGGCCTCGGGGCCCGTCGGGATGCACATCGCGCAGCCCGGGGTGCGCGCGCACTCCGTGTCGGCGCAGTCGGCCAGGCGGTCGCAGTCGTTGTCGCGCCCGTCGTTGCAGACCTCCGGACCGGTCGGGATGCACATCCCGCAGGCGGGGGTGCCGGCGCAGGTGACGTCGGTGCAGTCGGCGCGGCCGTCGCAGTTGTTGTCGCGCCCGTCGAGGCACACCTCGGTGGCGCCGGGGTTCACCGAGCGGTCGTTGTCGTTGCAGTCGCGGCCGCCCGCGCAGGCCGCGGGGCCGAAGCCGTCGCCGTCGTCGTCGCGGGGGCGGGTGATGCAGGTGCGCCGGGCCTCGTCGCAGGAGTCCGCGGTGCACGGGTCGTTGTCGTCGCAGCGCACGGGCATCTCGGCGACGCAGCCGCGGCCGGCGACGCAGCGCTCGACGCCGTTGCAGAAGCTCGGGTCGTTGCAGGCCGTGTCGTCGGGCAGGCTCACGCAGCCGCGACCGGGGAAGCAGCGGTCGGCGGTGCACGCGACGCCGTCGTCGCAGGACAGGGCAACGCCCCGCACGCAGCGCCCGCCGCCGCAGCGCTCGGCGCCGTCGCAGGGGTCGCCGTTGTCGCAGTCGGTGTCACGTTCGCACTCGATCGGGGTGCAGTCGCGCATCGGGTCGCAGAAGGCCGGGGCGACGCAGCGGCTGTTGTTGGGCGTGAAGGCGCAGCCGCGGCCCTCGACGCACTGGTCGACGGTGCACACCACGTTGTCGTCGCAGACGGGTGCGGGCCCGCGGACGCAGCGGCCGGACTGACAGCTCTCGGAGCCGTTGCAGAGGAGGTTGTCGTCGCAGTCGCGGTCGGAGAAGCACTGCGGCCCGGGGACGTCGGGGCGATCGGGGACATCGGGTGTGTCAGGCCGATCGAGTGGCACATCGACCATGACATCGGCGTCAGGGACGTCCTCGGGGACATCGAGCTCCGAGCGGCCGCACGCCGCGAGGGCGTAGGCGGCGACGAGGGCACCGGCGAACGAGAGGAGTGGGTGCTTCATGGGTTGACCTGTGGGGAGACGGACGTGAGTCCAGGGAAGAATCGCCCAGCAGGATGCGCCAGCGGCGCACGGCGGGTGAACTCTCTGGCAACGGCCCGTAGCAGGAGGCGAGCCGCGGGGGCGGCGGCCCTTTGATGTGCTGATCCCCAGTGAAAGGGACCTCTCCGCCCTCAGGCGGGCGCGGCAGCCTTCTTGCGCGGCTTCTTCGCCTTCGGGCGCTTGAACACCGCGTAGGCCCGCTCGCGCCCCGGGATGTCCCCGGTGAGGTAGCGCCCCGCGCGGCCGATGCGCCCCGCGGTGGCCACCAGCAGCGTGAGAACCCGCCGGAAGAGCTCCCGCTTCTCCGCGGCCTCGGTCGTCGGGGCGAGCCGCGCGGCGGCCTCCCGCAGCCCCGGCAGGGCGTCGTGCAGGCGCTTCACCGCCGCGCCCTCGCCCTTGGGGAGGGCGTCGAGCCACGCCCGGTGCGCGTCGCTGTCGGCGAGCGCGAGCAACTTCTCGGTGTCGTCGAGGGCGTCCACCGGGTCCGTGGGATCACCCTGCCGCAGCCCCCGCAGGAAGGCTCTCCCCGCGGAGTCGTCGGCGAAGCGCAGCAGCAGGGCGCGGTCGAGCCGCCGCTGGTCGGTGCGCACCGACCAGAGCAGCGCCCGCTCGGCGTCGGTGACCGTCGCGACGGTGCTGATGCGCAGCACCCCAGCGACCTGGACGTACTCCCGCGCGAGCCCGACCCCTGCGGCGAAGCGCTCGAGCTCCGCGGCCGTCAGGGCCCCTTCGCTGAGCGGGACCAGCAGCAGCGCCGACGCGTCCTTCGCCGCGAGCCGGGCCAGGGCCTCGGCCCACGCCAGCCAGGCGACGACGTAGGGCGGCGGCCGCTGGACGTCCTTCGTCGGGAGCGCCCGCGCCGCATTGACCACGGCCTGCCGCGCCGGGACCGTGACCGCCTTCGTCGTGCCCTTCTTCACACTCTTGGGTGTCGCCATGCGCCGACGGTAATCCACTCTGCATCGCCGCGGAAACACCTTGCATCCGGCCCCCACCGCCCTGCATCGGGCGAAAACACCCTGCATCGGGCCCTCGCTGCCCTGCATCGAGCGAAAACACCCTGCATCGGGCCGTCACCGCCCTGCATCGAGCGAAAACACCCTGCATCGGGCGAAACCACCCTGCATCGGGCCGTCACTGCCCTGCATCGGGCCCTCCGACCCTTCGCGCGGGGACGCGTTGCTGTGGTGTCCTCCCGCGCAGGAGAGCCCATGCACAGCCCGATTCTCGCGCCCGTCGTCGCCCTCGTCGCGTGGTCCATGGTCATGTGGACCTGGATGTACGTGACGCGCCTGCCCGCGATCCGTCGCGCCCGGATGCGCCTCGACCCCAACGCCCCGCGCGGCGAGCAGATGAGCACGCTCCCGCCCGGGGTGCGCTGGAAGGCCGACAACTACAACCACCTGATGGAGCAGCCGACGCTCTTCTACGCCGTCGCGCTCTCGCTCGCGCTGCTCGGCCGCGGCGCCGGCGCCAACCTCGCGCTGGCCTGGACCTACGTGGTCCTGCGCGTCGCCCACAGCCTCGTGCAGGCCACCTGGAACAAGATCGAGGTGCGCTTCGCGGCCTTCTTCCTGTCCTCGCTGGTGCTGGTCGCGCTGGTCGTCGACGCGTGCCGGGCGGTGCTCTGAACGCTGGCTCTGCGCCTCAGCGTCGACCTCAATCCACCCGGTGCACCTCGGTGCGAAACGGAACGCCGTCGTCGCCCTCGTCCCGCTGCTCGATGAGCCGCTGGTGCAGGAGCTGGGTCGAGAGCACCCCCACCACGGCCATGTTGTCGGCGTTGCTGAAGCCCGCGTCGCCGCCCTTCACGGCCACCCGCCGGGCCTTCTCCATGAGCGCCGCCACGGCAACAGCGTCGAAGACCCCGACGGCCTTCAGGGCCCGCTCGGTGGTGAGTTCGCGCACCCACTCCGGCGCGTCGGCGCCGACGAAGCACGCCGCGTCGGGCGCGCGGTAGGGCTGCTTCGGGCGCTCCAGGATCTCCCTCGGCAGCACCGCCGCCGCCGCCCGCTTGAGCACGTGCTTCTCGTCGAGCCCGCGCAGCTTGAAGCGCGCCGGCATCGCGTTGGCGAAGGCCATCACCTCCTTGTCGAGGAAGGGAAACCGCCCCTCGACGGAGTTGGCCATGAGCATCCGGTCGCCCTGCGACGCCAGGATGTACGGGTTGAGCAGGGTCACCACCTCCAGGTACTGGGCCTGGGCGAGCGGGTCCCACCGGGGGAAGTCCGCGGGCAGCGAGGCGACCAGCGAGGCCACCGCCGCGGGCCGCGCGTCCGCCGCCATGCGCCCGCGCATCTCCGCGGAGAAGAAGCGCTGTAGCGCCGACGCGCTCGACCACCGCGGGCCGTGCGAGAAGGTCGGGTCGTCGGGCTTGTCGATGCCCCGCGCCCAGAACTGCAGCGCCAGCCCCCGCGCCGCCGCGGGCGATCGCGCGAGCCACGGGTACAGCCGGTCGAAGAGCTTCGGACGGAGCTTCGACCCGGGCTGCCGCGACCAGAAGCGCCGCACCTTCGCCTCGCGGAAGATGTCGTAGCCGCCGAGCATCTCGTCGGAGCCTTCGCCGGTGAGCACCACCTTGAGCCCCTGGCTTCGCACCAGCTTCGACAGCAGGAAGAGCGGCGCGGGCCCCGTGCGCAACAACGGCCGCTCGGCGTGCGCCACCACCTCCGGGAACACCCGCGCGATGTCCGAGCGCGACGCCACCACCTCGGCGTGGTCGCTGTGCAGCCGCTCGACCATCAGGCGCTGGTACGGGGTCTCGTCGTACTCGGGGTCTTCGAAGCGCAGCGAGAAGGTGTGGAAGCGGCCGCGCACGGCGTCGCGCGCCAGCCAGGCCACGTAGCTGCTGTCGATGCCGCCGGAGAGGTACGCCCCGACGGGCACGTCGGCCCGCAGCATCCGCAGCTCGGAGGCCTTGAGCAGCCGGTCGCGCAGGCCCGCGACGGCCTCGTCGAGGGTGCAGCTGTCGTGATCGCGGGGCGCGTCGCCCTGCACCCGTGGATACTCGGGCTGCCAGTAGACGTGGTCGTGGCGCGCGCCGGACCTCGTGTAGCGACGAACGACCCCGGGCGGCAGCTCGGCGATGTCGGTGAACACCGTGGTGGGCGCCCGCGACGCCCAGAAGGTGAAGGTCTCCTCGATGCCGCGCACGTCCAGGCCCCGCGGAACATCGGGGTCGGCGTAGAGGGCCTTCACCTCGCTGGCGAAGCGCACCCGGCCGCCGCCCTCGTGGATGAAGAGCGGGCGCACGCCCACCCGGTCGCGGCAGAGCACCAGCTCTTCGGAGACGCTGTCCCAGAGCGCGATGGCCCACTGCCCGTTGAAGCGCGCGAAGGCCTCGATGCCCCACTGCTCCCAGGCGTGGACGATCACCTCGGTGTCGGAGTGCGTGCGGAAGGTGTGCCCCGCGTCCTCGAGCTCGGCCCGCAGCTCGACGAAGTTGAACACCTCGCCGTTGAAGACCAGCCAGCGCGTGTCGTCCTCGTTGGAGAGGGGCTGCTGCCCGCTGGCGAGGTCGACGATGGAGAGCCGCGCGTGCCCGAGCGCCGCCCGCCCGTCGCGGTACACCCCGAACTCGTCGGGCCCGCGGTGCCGGATGGTCCGCACCATGGCGCGCACAAGCTCCCGCGACGGCGGCGGGAGCGCGGGGGAGAGGTTCACGATCCCGGCGATGCCACACATGGGTCGAGGGGCTCCTTAGGGGGTCAGCGGGCGGCGGCGTCGTGCAGGGCGCCGATCCAGCCCTCGTGCATGCGTTGTTGGGTGAATCGTTGGAGCACCCGGCGGCGCCCCGCGTCCCCCATGCGCGCGCGGCGCTCGGGGTCGCGCAGGAGGCCGACCATCGCCGCCCCCATGGCCGCGTGGTCGCCCCGGGGGACGAGCTCGCCGGTGACCCCGCGCGCGACGATCTCGGGGTTGCCGCCGACGTCCGTCACCAGCGCCGCCCGCTCGGAGAGCATCGCCTCGAGGAGGGTCACCGAGGTGCCCTCGGAGAGCGACGCCATCGCGAAGAGGTCGCTCGCCGCGTAGAGGGCCGGGATGTCCCGGCGCACGCCCGCGAACACCACGCGGTCGGCCACGCCGAGCTCGGCCGCGAGGGCGCGCAGGTGGGCGTCGTCGCCGCCGCCGACCAGGAGCAACCGGGCCTCGGGGAGTTCCCGCGCGGCGTGGGCGAAGGCGCGCACGAGGGTGGGGTGGTCCTTCACCGGGTGGAAGCGCGCGACGCAGGTGACGACGAGCGCGGCGGGGTCGAGCCCGAGGGCGGCGCGCACCCCGGCGGGGTCGAGCGCGGCGCGCAGGGCGGGGTCGAAGCGGGCGGGGTCGACGCCGTTGTAGACGACGTCGATGCGCGAGGCGGGGATGCCCTCGTTCTCGACGAGCAGGCGCTTGATGTACCCGCACACCGCCACGACCCGCCGGGTGTATTGCAGGAAGACCAGGTTGTTGGCGACGACCCGCTTGGGCCGCCGGGCGTCGGGGTAGTGCCGCCCGTGCTCGACGAACACGAGCCCGGGCCGGTGGCGCATGGGGGCGAGGGCCATCGCGGCGTAGGAGTAGGGGGTGTACTGGTGGGCGCACACCACGTCGGGGCGCACCTCCGCGACGAGGCGGTGGAGGTCGACGGCCACCTGCGGCTGGAGCCCGCTGGTGCGGCCGAGCACCTCGACGCGCACCCCGTCGGCGCGCAGCGATTCGCCCAGCGGGCCGATGCCGTCGAGGCACACCACCGTCTGCGAGAGGCGGTCGCGCGTGGCCTTGAGGAAGTCGTGCACGAGCACCTCGGCGCCGCCGAAGGTCATGCTGTGGAGCACATGGATGACGCGCATGGGAGGGGGGGCTTCGGGGCTTCCGGCGCTCTGCCGACAGGGCATCGCCGCTCGGGCGCTACGGTGCGGGACCGCCGCGCGGGCCGTCAAGGCTTCGACGCGGCGCACAGCCTTTCTCTTGCGATCGCGGCGAGGCTGTCACTAAGCTCCGCCCGTTTCTGGCGGGCGAAGGGATGAAGCGTGCATCCTCGCCCAGAGGAGAACGTACGCTCGTGAATACCCCTAAGCCTCGTCGAAGTTCTGCGGTGCTCGCCGCGTTGCTCGGTTCGCTGCTGCCCTCGGTCGCAGGGGCGCAGACCGCCACGGGGTGGGCGCTCGATCGCTACGAGCCCACGACCACGGGCGACGTGTTCTTCATGTCCGAGCACCCCTGGTACTCGTCGACGCGAACCTTCTCGGTGGGCATCGTCGCCGACTACGCGGCCAACCCCCTGGTGCTCCGGCAGGAGTTCGCGGCCGCCGACGGGTCCACCACCACCAACACCACCAACATCGTCTCCGGGCAGTTCGTCGGCCACCTCGGCGCCGCGGTGTCCTTCCTCGACCGCGTGGGCATCGGCGTCTCCCTCCCGCTGTCGTTCTACCAGGGCGGCACGGCCTCCCCGCCGGGCACCTCGGCCCTCGGCCCGGCCGCGGGCGTGGGCGTGGGCGACATCCGCATCGGCGCGCGCTTCCGCCTCGCGGGCCACTCCGACCGCGACCCCATCTCGCTCCACCTCGGCGCCAACCTCTGGGTGCCGAGCGGGTCGCGTGACAGCAACACCGGCGACGGGCAGGTGCGCTTCGAGCCGCGCCTCACCCTCGCCGGCCGCGCCAGCATCATCCGCTGGTCGGCGGGCGCGGCCTTCCAGGTGCGCGGCGACATCGACGCCGACAACCTCGCCATCGGCAACGAGCTGCGCTTCAACGCCGCCCTCGGCTTCGTCGCCCTCGACGACAACCTCACCATCGGCCCGGAGGCCTACGTCTTCTCGGCCGTGCGCGACCTGCCCGCCGGCCGCGGCCAGGGGAGCGCGGCCTTCCAGACCGGCCAGTGGGGCGGCGAGGTCATGCTCGGCGCGCACTACCTCATCTCCGACACCATCCTCGTGGGCCTCGGCGGCGGCGTCGGCCTCGAGCGCGGCTACGGCATCCCCGCCGGGCGCGGCCTCCTCTCCGTCGCGTACGCCCCGGTCACCCGCGAGCAGCCCGCCGGCCCCGGCGACCGCGACCACGACGGCGTGCTCGACCCCGACGACCTCTGCCCCGACACCCCGCAGGGCCCGCACCCCGACCCCGCGCGCCGCGGCTGCCCCCTGCTCGACACCGACGGCGACGGCGTCTTCGACCCCGATGACATCTGCGTGACCGTTCCGCAGGGCGAGCACCCCGACCCCACGCGCCGCGGCTGCCCCCTGCCCGACAGCGACGGCGACGGCGTCTTCGACCCCGACGACCAGTGCGTCACCACGCCGATGGGCGACCACCCCGACCCCGACCGCCGCGGCTGCCCCGACGGCGACCGCGACCACGACACCATCCTCGACCACGACGACGTGTGCCCCGACGTGCACCGCGGGCCCTTCCCCGACCCGGCGCGCGTCGGCTGCCCGCTGGCCGACCGCGACCACGACACCGTGCCCGACGCCACCGACGCGTGCCCCGACGTGCCCGGCGCGCCGTCGGAGATCCCCGCCCGCAACGGCTGCCCGGTGGGCGGCGTCGTGATGGACGGCACGCGCATCAACATCATGAGCCCGGTGTTCTTCGACACCGACCGCGACGTGATCAAGGCGCAGAGCTTCGGGATCCTGTCGCGCGTCGCCGACGCGCTGCGGGCCTCGGGCTTCATCCGCCGCATCCGCATCGAGGGCCACACCGACGACCGCGGCGACCACGACCACAACGTCGACCTCTCCAACCGCCGCGCCATCGCCGTGATGCGCTGGCTCACCGAGCACGGCATCGACTCGACCCGCATGGAGGCGCAGGGCTTCGGCCCCGACCGCGCCATCGCGTCGAACCAGACCGTCGTGGGCCGCGCCCGCAACCGCCGCGTGGAGTTCATCATCCTCGACCCCGCGCAGCCGCAGAACACCGTGACCCAGTCCGCGGCCACCGCCGACCCGGGTGAGATCCGCGACAGCGGCAGCCGCCGCCGCCGCGCCCCGCGCTGAGCGCGGTCCCCTCCCCTTCCCTCTCCCCGCTCCTTCCCTGATCCCCGCCGCTCCATCGACATCCCGCGCGCTCGTGCGCTAGCCTGCGAGGGCGCATGGCGGCGAAGAGCGAACGTTCCCTGGGCTGGCTGCCGCTGGTGGTGATGACCGCTGGCTACGTGGTCTGCACGTACTTCCAGGACACCATCGGCCCGCTGACCTCGGCGCCCGGCTTCTATCGCATCTCCGAGCACACGCCCCCGCCGCTGCGCGGGTGCGTCATCCCGCGCGCCAGCCCGTAGTCCCCCGCCGAACCCATCGCTCCCTTCACTCTCCCCTGGACGCCCGCGCCCGGCGGCGCCACACCGTGGCGAGGAGGTCCCGTGAGCGTCATCGCACACCTCAGCGACGTGCACCTGCTCGAGCCCGCGACGCACCGGGGCCTCGGGCTCGGGGCCGTCGCGCGCCGGGGCTACCTCTCCCTCGGGCGGGTGGTCGACGAGGGGGCGCGGCGGCGGTCCTTCGCGGAGGCGCTGCGCCACGCGGTCGCGCTCGGCTTCGACCACCTCGTGGTGACCGGCGACCTCACCGAGGAGGGCACCCTCGCGCAGTTCGAGGTGATCGCGGAGGTGCTCGCGGAGGTGGGCATCGACCCGGCGCGGGTGACCCTGCTCCCGGGCAACCACGACGTGTACTCGTCGGCGAGCGCGTGGCTCGAAGCCATGGCGGGGCCGCTGCGCCCCTACGCGCGCACCAGCGCCCCCGGCGCGGTGGTCGAGCTCGCCGACATGGTGCTGGCGCCGGTCTCCACCACCCGGGCGCAGCGCTGGTGGCGCTCGGCGGGGGAGGTCTCCACGCCCGAGCGCCGCGCCATCGGGCTCGCCGTGCAGGCCGCCGCGCGCCGGGGCGTGGCGGCGGTGCTCGCGCAGCACCACCCGCCGACGAAGGTGCACCGCGCGGCGTGGCACTGGTTCGACGGGCTGCTCGACCACGCGGCGATGCGCCCGGTGCTGCGCGCCGTGGAGCACACCTACGTGCTGCACGGCCACCTGCACCAGCGGCGCGACGACCGCTTCGAGGGGGAAGACCGCGCGCACATCTTCGGCGCCCCGGCGGTGGTCGAGGGCTCAGGCGCCCTGCGGCGCTACCGGGTGGTCGGCCAGGCGCTGACGCCCATCGACGACCCGGCGGGCTGAAGGGGTCATCGGGGTCAACCGCCCTGATGCCGACGCGGGCGACGGGGTCAGGAGAGATCATGTCGAGGGGGTTTGGCTCCAGTACGGGCGATCGCTGCTCGGGAGCGGCCGGCACGAGATCGCCGACAGCGAACAGAACTCCTGGAATCCAAGCCATCTGGAGCGATGTGACGCCGGGGAGGTACTTGCCATAGGACTCATGCCTGGATGACCCTCCCGGCCCATGACGGACCTGATCGAGATGGCGGGGCAGCTTCAGGACGACTACGCACGGCAGCGCGCCGACCTCCGGGTCGAGGCTCCGTGGTTCGGGGTGTTCGACGCGGAGGTGCGCGGCAAGAAGCTGCGTTATCGCGTCGGCGAGTGCCGCAACATGGAGTACCGGATCGTGGACTGGCGCGCTCCGATCGCGCAGCCCTACTACCAGACCGCGCCCGGCGAGGAATTCGAGACCGACCCGAAGAACGGCACCGCGAGGGTGGAGGGCGTGCTCGACGCCAAGGCCGCCGTGTTCGCCGAACGCTCGGTGCTCACCCGCGTCCAGGTGGTCGATCGCGCGGGGAAGCACGCGCTCCTCGCGACCGACGGGACCTTCTCCCTGGAGACCGGCCCGAAGCCGCCGTCGAGCCTCGAGGGCCTGCCCAGCCTCGCGGCCCTGCTCACCCCCGGGCAGTACGCGCTCATCACCCGCAGCCGCGACCGACCGGTGATCATCCAGGGGCGCGCCGGATCGGGGAAGACCTCCGTCGCGCTGCACCGCATCGCGTGGCTGACCTACGCCTCCGAAGACCCGTCCGCGCCGCCGCCGATCGCCAGGGAGCGAATCCTCGTGGTGATGTTCAACAAGGCGCTGAGCACCTTCGTGAGCTCTTCATTGAAGGAACTCGGGATGGACGGAGTGGTGATCGACACCTTTCACGGGTGGGCGCTGCAACGGATTCGCGACGCCTACGTGGGCAAGGTCGAGCCGACGGGCGGCGGAGCCATCGAGGGCCACGAGGTCGCGGTGTCGATCAAGAAGCGCCTCGGGACGCTGCGGGCGCTGGACGCGTTCGTCGCGCAGCAGGAGAAGTCCTTCGTCACGTGGCTGCGGGGGCGGCTCGAGCCGTATCGGGCGCTCGACCTCGTCGATCGGTGGGACGCGCTCACGGGCCCGGTGATCCGGCGACTCCAGACGCTGCGGAGGGAGGCGCGCGAGGCGATGAACACCGCCCGCGGGCGCGAGGCCGAGCGGCGTGCGGAGGTGGGCGCCGTGTTGGATCAGGCCTCCAACCGGATGAGGAAATACAAGGAGGATCTGTACAAGTTCCTTCGGAGCGAGGCGCTGCTGGCGGAGTACCTGCCGGATGTCTCGCCGGACGACCTCGCGACGCTGGCGGAGTACCAGCAGAAGCTGCAGAGCCGGGACGGCAAGGCGAAGCGACCGGGTCCCTTCGTCGCATGGGAGGACCTCGGGCTGCTGCTGCGTCTGATCGAAGTGAAGAACGGGGGCTTTCCCGAGAAGGATGACGAGGAGCGGGTCTCGCTCTACGAGCACCTCGTGGTGGACGAGGCGCAGGACTTCGGCGCGCTCGATCTCCAGGTGTTGTTCGGCGCGGTGCGCGACCGGCGGGCGATCACCATCGTCGGCGACGTGAACCAGAAGATCATGCCCGCGGCGGATTTCATGGGCTGGTCGGCGCTGGCGAAGGAGCTCGGCGTCGATGGCGGCGAGGTGGCGCGGCTGGAGGTCGCGCACCGGGCGACGCAGGCGATCATGGACGTGGCCGACTCGGTGGTGGGCGGCGATCCGACGGTGGGGGCGCGCGCCGGGCGACGCCCGCGGTACTTCCAGGAGGCGTCGGCGAGCGCCGTGTTCGACCGGGTGCTCAAGCTGATCGACGACCATGTGGCGCGGGACGAGGCGGCCCACCTCTGCGTGGTGTGCGCCCGTCGGAAGGACGCGGAGGGCCTCGCTACGCTGCTGACGAAGGTGCTGGATGGCGTGACGGAGGTGCGGCTCGGGCACAATCAGCAGTTCGTCTTCGGCCGCGGAGTGACGGTCACCAACTACCATCAGGTGAAGGGGCTGGAGTTCGACGCGGTGATCGTCGTCGAGCCCAGCGCCGCGCACTACCCGAGCACCGACAACGGGCGTGGCGCGCTCTACACGATCTGCACGCGCGCGCGGGAGCGGCTCGACCTGGTGGGCAGCGCGCCGGCGACGGGGCTGCTCGACGCGGCGATCGCGTCGGGCGCGCTGGAGATGGTGGGGAAGTCGGAGATTCCGGCTGCGACGTTCTCGGAGGCGGAGCAGGAAGATCCGTTCTGACCCGCGGGAGCACCGGGCCGACCGCCGGAGCGGCCGCGGCGTCGGAGACCCACAGGCGTTGGCCACCTCGACCCCGCCGTCGGCGCGCTCGCGCACCAGCCCGAGTTAACCCCTGCTGGTCGATCAGCTCCCTGACCCCGGGGAAGGCGTCCAGGATCACAGGAAGAGGAAGGCCCCGACCCTCGCGCTTTCGCGGAGAATCAGGGCCTTCTGAAGTACCGGCGGTCGGAATTGAACCAACGACCTTGGGATTATGATGCCCATGGTCGGGCGGAGCCGCGGGTGCTGTTTTCGCCGTGGAAGGGGGACGGGCGGTCGCAGAGGAAGGAGGGGATTTCCCCGGATGTTCCCCGCGGGCGGAAGCGGGGGTGAATTCGGGTGACCGGCCTGCGTGCACCTTGTGCACGCGCCCCTCAACGCTCGATGCCGTTACGGGCAGGTCCCAAGCTCACCGGCGCTCATTCCGATGAGGGGCTGGATCCGCCACGCGGGTAACCACGAGCGATCGAGCCACGGGGGATCGCACACCATCACCCGGTCGGTGAGATCGACGCCGCCGCGCCGCACCCGCGCCACGCCCGCCACCGACGCGCTGCGGCCCAGCCAGGAGGACCAGTCCCTCCACCGCCCAGCGCCACATTGCACCCCGAAGGCGAGCATTCCGCTGGTCACCGTCGCGGGGACATCCCACTGGAGGGCGGCCCCGGGGGCCAGCGCCCGCACTGGCCTGCCCGACGCGTCGAAGAGCACGATCGTCCAACCCCCTTCGGCACACTCCGCATTTGCCGCGTTGGTGAGCTCGATCTCCAACCGCGCCGGCGAGGCGCTCGGTCCCAGGTCGACCGAGGGCGAGCCGGCATCGACGACCTGGACGTCGGGCGCGGGCGCAGGCCTGTCCGCGACGACCTGCACGTCGGGCGCGACGACCTGCACGTCGGGCGCGACGACGCCCGCGTCGATGGGCGCTCCAGCATCCACGACGACGGTCGGACGGGGCAGGAGCGAGAAGCGCGGTGAGCAGCTCCACACGCTGCCCATCGACTCGGCGGTCGCGCACACCTCCCATCCCGCGCCGGGCGCCCAGGCGGCGAGGGTGTCGATGCCCTGCTCGCCGCTCATCGCCCCAGTCGTCGTGACCGTGACCTGCTCGACGCCGTCACGGCGGATCACGACCCGCACGGGCGACGTGAGATTGCGCCCTTCCCAGCGGGCGACGTAGCGCTGACCGATCGTCCATGGCTCGCCTGCGGGAGCGGTCACGCGGATCGACGGCGCACCGCGTACCTCGAAGCGCGGGCTGCACGACCAGATGGCGCCGTTGTGGGCCGTCGCGCAGACCTCGTAGCCGCTCGCAGCGACCCACGTCGCGGGTACGAGGATGTCCTGCGCTCCACTCATCGCTCCGAGGGTCGTGGCCGTCGCGATCTCCACGCCGTCGCGACGGATCACCAGGCGTACGGGCGTGTCGAGGTCGCGGCCCTCCCAGCGTGCGGCGTAGGTGCGGCCCTGCGCCCAGGCCTCGCCGGCCGGAGCGGTCACCCGCAGCGATGGCGCGCGCGTCGGAGCGCAGTCGGCCGGGCAGTTGACGGCGGTCTCGCCTTCGCAGCGGCGGTCGCCGCAGTGCGAGACGAGGACGAAGCTCGCCTCGCGGTGCGACTCGCGGCTGGCCGAGCACATGGGCGCGCCGACGGAGAGGTGCAGCAGCGTGGCGCTCCGCCCGTCGGTCGTGGTGAAGGGCTCCGTGCGCACCACGTCGTCGCTCGACGCGCTGCCCGCGACGAGGAGGTCGGCGAGGTCCGAGGCCGCGGAGAGCGCCGTCGAGAGGGCCGACCGACCGTGATCGGACGAGAGCACCGCCGCGCGTTGCGAGGCGTCGAGCGAGAGGGTGGCGAGCGTCCGGGTGGATTGCACGACGCCGATGCCGCCGCGGCCGAGGATGGCGCCGTCCACCGCGAGGCGCGCCAGGAGCCGCCGGGTGGGCGACAGGCTGGAGCGGTCGATGAGCGTGCCGAGGGTGCGCTGGAGGGTCAGCGTCGCGGCCGCCTCCAGGGTTACCAAGGCGCAAGCCGCGGAGAGCTTCGGCGCGGGCGCGAGGCCGACGCACACGGAGACGAAGGGCGCGAGGTCGTTGGAGACGCCGCGCAGGACGCTGCGGCCGACCGCGACGACGTCGTCGAAGGTGACGCCCTGCCTGACCCCGAGGCCCACCGGCGCCGAGACGCCGTCGGGGAGACCGGTCGCGTACATGACCGTGAAGCGGCGCAGGGCGTCGCCCGGGACGAGCGACGTTCCCGTGCGGACCGCGTTGGAGACGATGAACTCGGCGGCGTGCGTGCCCGTGCCGACGCTGCGGAGGGTGACGGTGAAGCTCTCGCCGCGTCCCGAACCCAGGTAGGCGGTGCGGGGCGCGGAGCACTGGATGCTCGAGATGGAGAGCGGATCGAGGACGCCGAGGGCGAGCGGATCGTCGGTCCGCTCGGCGGTGCAGAGCACGCTCCCGCGCACGGTGAGGGTGTCGCCCGAGCTGGCGAAGCGGCTCGTGTCGAAGCGTACGCGGCACTCGCCGGCGACGTACTCCTGTGGGTCGCCAACGATGATGGGCGCGTCGGCGGGCTCGACCGCGGCGTCGATGAGTTCGAAAGGGGTCGGGCCGCCTGCATCGGAGGATGGGAGGACGACGGGAGGGACGTCGTCGGACGCGACGGTGTCCTCGGACACGGCGGCGCAGCCGCAGGCGAGGGTGAGCGGAAGCGAGGCGAACACGAAGCGATGGGGGTGGTGCATGCCCGGGAAACGCGGACACGGGTGGTCTCCTGACACCCGTCGGACGGGCGGCGGAAGCGTGAGGACATGCTTGGCGCCGAACGGACCCTGACTCGGCTGCGCGATTGCTCGCGTCATCCTGGGCGGTATAGCCTCGCGCCCGAGGGCGCCCCAATGACCACCTGGCAGTTGTTCGTCGATGAGTCGGGGGCCTTCGATGGGCCCAACCCAAGTCGGGTGGCTGGCGTACTGATCCGCGGTTATGACAACCACGCCGCTCAAGCCCGCGAGCGCCTCGAAATCGACGCCTTCCCCGGATCGCCGTACCCACCCCACGAGCGTTTGCACAACCATCTCAGCTCCCGCGCGGCCTTCGGGATGCTACCCGAGGGTGAGTTCTCACTCGCCCAACGGGCGGGCCTCCCGGCCGTGCGCGGTCGCATCGGGCGCGCGCTCGCGCGGTTCCGAAGCGCCACCGATCCGCGGCCGCAGAGGCTCAACGAGCGCGCGTCGACGGCGGCGCCGCAGTGGCATCCCGCGGACTCGGAGAACGAGCGAGCGGTGCGCGACTCCGAGGGCTGGCTGCTGGACCCTGCTCGCGCCGCGGAGAATGTCTTCGCCCGCGCGGAGCTTCAACAGGAGCGCAGCCGCGACCTGATCGCCATGAGGCACTACGGCGCCCACGCCGTCACGCTGTTCGGCGGGAACCAGGCCTGCGTCGTCGCGATGGTACGTCCCGCCGGCGCTCGCCGGGGCGCGGGCGATCCCTACCTCGGGTGCCTGGAAGGCCTGTTCTCTCGCGTGTGGCTGCTGCTCTCGCTGTACGAAGAGTCGCACCATGTGGTGCTCGCTCACGTCGCCCCCCGCGACATCCGAGCGCCGGGAGCGGTCGGCCCGGGCGACATGACAGTCAACAAGCTCCGCGACGCGATCAAGCGCGCCCGCGACCGTCTGGGCCCGTCCACGGCCCTCGACCGCGTCTCGCTCATTCCGAACAACCCGCGCCCGTACCTCAACGCGGTCCACCCGGGGGTCGTGCTCGCCGACTTCGCCGCCTTCCATCTCCTCGCGCCGCTCGCCTCCGGCCGCAACGGCTGGACAACCGTCGCTTCGGAGGTGCAGGCCGCCACGGGCCTGCAGCCCGAGCTGCCCATCGGCGGAGGGCGATCGCTGTCGACCATCGGCGTGATGGGACCCTCCGAAGACGCGATCCTGGACGCCGCGAGAGGACTCCTGGTCGGGCCGCTCGATCCGACCACCGCCGCCTGGGAGCGGGAGCAGGCGACCCGCTGGATCGAAACCCTGGGAGGTGCGCAGTGAGCCTCTACCTCGCACTGTTGAAGATCCACGCCTTTCGCACGCTCTCGCCCGAGGCGCGCGTCCCCGACGTCCTCGTGCGCCCCGTCCTCCACTCGCTCCAACGCATGGCGCGGAGCCCGGTCAGCAACGGCCGCAGGACGGTGATGATCCCGGACGATGTGCAGGACGATTGCGCGAGCATGGTCTGCCTCAAGGTGTGCATGCAGCCCGAACTCCCGCTCCGCGCAGTGTGGTCACACGAAGAGCTCGGCGTCCTGGAGATCGCGGGAGAGGCGCTGGACGCGTCGCACCAGCCGAAGCGAGAAGCGGCCGACCGGCTCGTGTCCGCCTACCTCTCGGCCTGCCTCGCCAACCGCTGCCTCTCGATGTTCCGCAAACGCTCTCCGGACGTGGAGCACCCGCCGCCCCCCACGCCGCCGCCGCCGCTCCTGTCCGAGGCGGTGTTCCGTCGGCTCCGCGACCGGGCCGTACAGGACTTCTCGCAGCCGGAGGCCCGGCAGGACTTCCTCCAGACGGCCGACGAACTCTGGCGCTTCGCGACCGGCGAGAGCCGCGCCCGCGTCGACGACCTGCTCAGGGCGGAGGTCGACGCGACCTCAGCGTCGCTCAAGGTCCTGCGCGACCGGCTCTACCAACGACGGAGCCGGGCGCGCCGTCGGCTGGCAGCCGCACGGGTCGCCCTCCGGCTCGACCCCGACGAGGACCTCGCCGCGGCCCTGCTCCTGCTCGCCTTCCGGGGCACTGTCAGACAACGGGACATCGACGACGTCTCCCGGGAGATGAGGAAGCCATGAACATTATCGACGTACTGGGCAGGCTCGGCTGCCTGGAGCAGCTCGACCTGAAACCTGACGACCGGATCGCCGAGGTCGCCTTCTCCACCGCGCCGGCCGTGGCGTCCGAGGCGGTCAGCGACGGCGCAAGGGACAAGCGGAGCCTCGCCGCCTTCATCGGCGCCGTGGTGATGGCCGCCGTCGCGTGGACGGTCGAGGCGGGCGCGACGCCAACGCCGACGCCAACGCCGACGCCGACGGTCGAGCGCCGCGCTGACGAGCGGCTCCCCGCGGCCGTCGGTGTCTTCCAGCGGAGCGGCGCCGAGCGGCGCATCGTCGTGCTCGAGTCGTCGGATGGCGCGGTTCGTCCGCTCGCCGGGACCGTCGTCTTCCTCGACCCGGACGTGCACTCCCCCCACCCGGGCGGTCGCGTGGTGATGGACGCGCGGCCCGGCCCGGTCGCGCTCCAGGTCGTCGTGGAGGGGAGCGAGTACGTGATCCTGCTGGACGCCGAAGGGGTCCTGCGGGTCGGTCGGATCGAGCGAGCCCCTGCTCGCGTCGTCGACGTGCCGCGCGTCGAGCTACCGTCGTTCGAAGGGCTGACGCCTGACTCGGTCGGGTGGTTCGCGGGGCGGGAGGCCGCGCCGTGGCTGCGCGTCACCCTCGAAGGTCACGCCCGCTCGCCCTGGGTGCTCGATCGGGTCGGGGCGGCAGGGACGGCGGCACGGTTCGACCTCCCGACCTTCGACGAGGCCGGGTCGGTGCTCCCGGGCGCCAACGGCGCGGCGCGCGCCTGGGCGCGGGCGATCCCGAAGGCGCAGGCGGACCTGCTGGAGGCGACGGCGTGCGACGCGGCCCGGGGGCTCCACCACCAGCTCGCGGGGCAGGTCGAGCTCGGCGTCGCGCGCGACCCGGGCGAGCCAGGGGCATTGCGCTCGCTCTGTCTCGCACGGGACGATCTGGAAAGCGTCGCCTTCGTGCTGGAATCCGCGGGACGCGGCTCGACCTTGCGCAGCCTGCTTCGGGCGTTCGACGAGCAGGCGCAGGAGCAGCTCGTCGACCTGGTCGTCGACGAAGCGCTGCTCGAGGACCCGCGGTTGGCGCAGGTGGCGTGGTCCGACCCTCTCGCGTGGTGGGGCGCAGTCGGCAGGGAGTGAGCGAATGCTGACCGATCTGCTGAACCCGGACGCGTCGAACCGCGCCCGTCGATCCATCGCCCTGGCCACGCCGGGCCTCTGGCCGGCCTCCCCGGAGCTCGCGGCCCGGGCCCTCGCGCAGGGGTTCTCCCCGCCCGGGGCGCAGCTCCCCCGCG
This sequence comes from Myxococcales bacterium, assembly GCA_030652255.1. Lineage (GTDB taxonomy): Bacteria > Myxococcota_A > Polyangia > Polyangiales > SCUS01. The sequence goes on from JAUSAZ010000052.1 coordinate 51,120, forward strand.
GCGTCGCCTGGATCGTCTCGGTCGACGAGCGGGTGCCCTCCGTGCCCGCGGCGCTGTGGTGGCTCACCACGGCGTCCGCGGCCGACGACTGGACGGCGGAGTTCGTCCACGACGCGGCGCGGTCGCTGGCGTCCGCGCGTCGCCACGCGCTCCGCGACCTGCCCGTGGTGTGCACGCTTAACGCTCCGCCCGCGCGGTCATGGCGGGCGGTGTTGAAGTGCGCCGAACCGGACCTGGCGGTCCCGACGGTGCTGAAGGGCACCTCGTTCGGGTTGGCCATGTGCATCGCGCAGGGGGCGCTGGCACTCGACCAGGCGGTCCCGGCGGACTTGCTCGCGACCGCGGAGGTGCTGCCAGACGGGTGGCTCGAATCCGTCGGCGGCCTCGAGCAGAAGCTGCGCGTGGTGGTTCGCGGCGGACTGGGCATCACCCGCCTGTTCGTCGCCTTCGAGCAGAAGAAGGAGGCCGAGGACATTCTGGCCGGGTACGGCGCCGAGCTCTTCGGTCGGACGATCACGGTCTACGGGCCGCGGACGCTCCGGGAGGCCTTCGGCCTGCTGTTCGAGGACCTGTCGGGAATCGTCGCGGCGCGGTGGACGTCGGCCGCGGGCGGAGCGGCGGCGGCCGGCACCCTCGACGAGCTCTGGCGCGTCACGCTCGCGGGCGACCACGAGATGCTCTGCTGGAGCGGAGTCGAGCGGGCCGCGCGGCTCTTCAAGACCACGCTCGGGGCGGTCGACCCCGGCCGCGCCCGACGGGCGGACGCCATCGCCGCCATCGCCTCCCGCCACCAGGGCCGCGGGACCTTGTTGGGCATCCCCGAAGACGAGTGGCTCCTCGACCTACCGAAGCCGATTCGTCTCCGGTACATCGCGCACGCGGTGCAGTCGGCCGCGGACCACGGGGACGGGTCCGAGGACTGCTACCTCGATCTGGCCGGGCGCTACGTCGCCAGGAGGGGTGACCGGTTCGGGGAAGACCTCCGGGTGCGGGGAGCGGTCGGGCGCGTCCTGGCGACCCTGGAGCGCTACGAGGAGGCGTCGGCAACGCTGGCCGAGGCGGTGTCGGACTGGTTCGCGATCGAGCTCGACCACGAGGCAAGCTACGCGCTCTGCGAGTGGGTGCGGGTGCTCGGCTTGAACGAGAAGGCGTCCGAGCTCGACCACGTGGCCCGGGAGCACGGCGCGCGGATCGAGCACCACCCGCAGACGTCGACGCTGTCGATCGGCTTCCAGAGGCTGGCGCTGGGCGTCGCCTGGACCCGGCTCCGACGGTGGGACAACGCGCTCGCGGAGCTGGCGAGCGACCTCGACTGGGACCACCTGGCGCCCCTCCGCGGGGCCCGCCTCCGCTGGCTCGCGCGAGCGCATGTGGAACGCGACGCCGGGCGCGCCATAGAGTTGCGACGGGAGCTGGGCGATCTGGCGCGGCGGGACGCCGGCGAGCGGACGAACCACCTGCTCGCGACCATGGACGCGGCGTTGGAGGCCGACGACGCGGGGGCGTGGACGTCGGCGTTCGCGGAGCTCGTCGGCGAGGTCGAGGACGCGGAGGCCCGGCGGGTCATGCGACGTCAGGAGATGAGGGCGCTCGGCCCCGGAGAGGTGCTCACCCGGGCGGAGGCCGAGCGCTTCCTCCGGGCGTACCGGTACTGACGGCTCCGACCATGCCAGCGCTACCCCATCGATCACTCCGGGTCTTCGTCGCGACGCTGCCCGAGCACGTCCCGACCGACGGCGCCCCTTTCGTCAGCATCGACGGCAGCGTCCAGAGCGCCGCCGTCACGTGGGACCACCACGTCACCGGCGAGCCCATCAACCTCGACGCCATGCCGGGTGCGATCGACGCGGCGGGCTTCCGGGGGATCGGGACGACGCTCGCGGACACCGACGCCCTGGCCAGCGTGGTGGCCGTAATGGCGGGCGGCGTGGCGCGGCTCCCGACGACCGCGCTCGCGATCCTGCGCGCGGCCTCGCACCGCTGCGACCACCTGGTGTCGCTGCCGGGCGTCGACGCCGAGGTCGATCGCCTCGGGCTCGGGCTCCACGGGTGGGTGGGCGACGCGCTGGCCGCGGCGACGGATCCGCGAGCGAGCGACACCTTCGCACGGCTGTGCGGCGCGGTGGCCGACGACGTCGCTTCGGGCCGTGCGCTGCCCTTCGACACCTCCACCCACGACTCCATGGCGGACGCCGCGGCGCAGTTGGACGACGGCGGCCGCATCCGGCGCGGCGCGGGGGTGGCCCTCGTGGATCTCCGTGGGGTCCCGCGGATCGCGCCCGAGGCGTACTACGCGCGGTTTCCGCAGCCGGTTGCGGTGGCCGTTGACGACCACCCGCAGGGCGGGCCTCGCTACACGGTAGGGGTGAACCCCTTTGCGCCCGAACGCCCCTCGGACCTGGGCTCCTGCCTGGCCGCGCTCGCCGGGGAGGAATTCGCACACGGTCCGCCTGCGAGGCTCGCGCGCCCGGGGCCCGGGTCGGAGAACTGGGGCGGCCGGGCGACGGTGTTCGGCTCGCCGTGGAACTACGGCTCCCGGCTCACGCCCGAGCGGGTCGCGGAGATCATCGCCGCCACGCTGCCGCCCGGATAGGCGGCGCTGTCAGATACGCCGCGCGCGCCACGTCCCCGGCGCATGGACGCTCCCTCACCGCTCGCCCCTGACGCCCTCGCCTGCCGCAACCCGCGCTGCACCCACCACGGCGAACCCATCCGATCGCCGGGGCCGTGCCCCCATTGCTGGGTCGCCGTGGAGGACGCCCCGCCCGTCCCCGCGGTCGACCCCGCGCCCGCCGTGGACGCGCCGCCGCTCCGCTCCGCGTTGCGCGTCCACCAGCCCCTGCTCAGCGTGCGCCTCTCGGCCGCGCCCGTCCGCGACGACGCCCTGCCGCCGGCCCTCCGTGACCACGCCCTGCTGACGGCGCTCCGCTTCGCCCCCGACCGCGACCACGTTCGGGCAACCTTCTGGGAACCGGACGCTCCCCTCCGTCCCTTCGACGCCCACCTCAGGGTGCTGGCGTCGGCCGACGAGCGCGTGTCGGCAGTCGGTCGCGCGCTCTCGTTCCTCGCGCGGCTCCAGGACCGCGGCGTCGCGCCGCTCACCCTCTTCCCCGACGCCCTCTGGATCCACCCCGAGGAGCCCGACGACCTCGTGCTGCTGGTCGGCCCGCCGAGCGAGGCGTCGTGGCCCTCGACCGCGGCGCAGTTCGTCTTCTCGGCCTGGGCCCACGCCGCGGGCGCCCGCTGCGACGCCTCCGGCGCCGAGGACGTGCTCCACTGGCTCCCGCTCCTGCTCGCCCTCGACCCCCCGGTGCCGCCCGACGCGGTGGGGCTCCTCCGGGACGCGCTCTGCGAGGACCGACCGCTCGACCAGCTCGCCCGCGCGTGGCGGGAGCTCACCGGCCGCACGAAGGAGGTGGAGGCGCCCGCGGCGACCCTGCCGTTTCGCTACGGCGCCGCCCAGCGCGCGGGCCGCCGCAAGGGCTCTGACGGCCTCCTCCCCGAGGAGTATCAGCAGGATCGTTGGTGCTGCCGAGGTGTTCCTCTGGGGGCTGATCGAGGAGTTCTCCTGGCCCTCGCGGACGGGGTCTCGACCGCCGATTTCGGCTCGGGCGCCGGGGCTGCAGAGCGCGCCATCGCGGTCGTGCGGAGCGCCCCACCGCCCGGCGACTGCGACCCGGCGGGCTACCTGCGCGACCTCGTCGAGCGCGCCAACGAGGGCGTGCGCGAGTACGTCCGTGAGGTGCGCGGCGACGCCCAGGCCGAGGACGCCGCGCCCGCCACCACGCTGACGCTCTGCCTCGTGGAACCGGGCGGCCGCGCCCACCTCGCCTGGGTCGGCGACTCGCCCGCGCTCGGCTGGGACGCGCGGCGCGCGACCTTCGTCCCGCTGACCGCGCCCCACCACGGAGAGCTGGTCGCGGTCGTGGAAGGGGTCGAGGCGCGCGCGGCGCGAGGGCGCGAGGACGCCCGGCGGCTGGCCCGGTTCCTCGGGATGGACGGCTGCGTCCCCTCCCTTGCCACGTGGACGCTTCCCCGCGACGGCGGGCTGATCCTGGCGTCGGACGGCTTCTTGGAGGGCTTCGGCGGCGACTCGCGCCCGGGACGGCTCGCGCGCGCGGAGCGCAAGCTCGCTGCGCAGTTCGCCGCGCATGGGGCCCGCGCCGACCACCTCCAGGTCGCCTGCGAGACCCTGTGCACCGCATCGGACGAGGGCGACGGCCGCGACAATCTCACCGTCGTCGCGGTGTGGCGCGGCGCCCTTCCGACGCGCCCGCCGGAGCGTTTGTCGTCCGCGGAGCGGGTGTCAGACCGCAGCCGCTCGGAGCGGTCCTAGGAGCACCCACCATGAGCAACCAACCCACCTTCGACGTCGTGTGCCTCGCGGGCCACCAGGGCCTCGTCCAGGGCGAGGACGCCACCGTCCTCGTTCGGGTGGACGTCCAGCTGCCCCCCGCGCTCCGGCGCGTCTCGCGGCAGCGCGCGAACCAGGCGCACCTCGGCCTCGCCCTCGACGTCAGCGGCTCCATGCTCGGGTCGCTCGCGGCTGGTCCGACGAAGCTCGACGCGCTCGTCGACGCCGCGATCCGGGTCGTCGAGCGGGGGCGCGCGGGCGACCGGATGACGACGCTGCACTTCTCGGCGACCGCGGGGACGCCGGTCACCTCCGACGCGGGGGACCGGGCCCGGATGCTCGACGCGGTCCGCGCGGCGCACACGTTTCCGCACTCGACCACTAACATGACCGCGGGGCTGGAGACGCTCCTCGCTGCGATGGCCGACGACGACGCCCCGCCGCGCACCGCGCTGCTCTTCACCGACGGGATGCCCGACGAGCCGGACGGGCCCCGCCACCTCGCGGCGCGCTTCGCCGAGGCGGGCATCGCGCTCTCGGTCGTGGGGTTCGGCGACGACCTGCGGCTCTCCTACGTCGAGGAGCTGGCCGCCCTCGGGAGGGGGCAGGTCTTCGCCGCCCGCGACGTGGCGACCCTCGAGCGGCAGCTCGGCGAGACGCTCGATCAGTCCCAGCAGGTCGCCGTGTCGGGTCTCCGGGCGCACCTGGAGTTCGCGCCGTGCGTGATCCCGCTGGAGGTCTACCGCGCGAAGCCGCAGAGCCAGCTCCTGCGACGCTTCGAGCCGACGATCCGGTCGTATCGGTTCGCGATCGGCAACCTCGGCGCCGAGGCGTGGCAGACGCTCTTCGTCCGCTTCCAAGTGCGCGGGGACCAACTCCCGCCGGTGGGCCGGGCTCAGGTGCTGCTGAAGCTCACGGTGACCGGCGTCGTCCCGTCGCAGCAGCGGGCGACACAGTCCGTCTCGGCCCACGTCGAGCTCCCGGTCTCGGCGAGTGCGATGCCCCACAACCACTGCGACGTCGACGACGCGTTCCAGATGGTGCAGTTGATGGAGGTCTCCAAGCAGTTCGAGGCGCGCTGCCGGGAGCGCCGCTACGACCTCGCCCGCGACCTGGCGGTGCAGCTCCGCCGCGCCTACCAGCAGATCGGCACTCCGGAGGCCCTCGCCGCCGACGCGGTCCTCGAGCGCACCCTCCAGTCGCTCGATCGCCAAGGGGCGATCTCGCTGGAGGAGCTCGAGCGCCTGCTGAACGACGGCGTCACGAGCCGGACCGCATCGGGCGTGCAGCGGGCCCTCCAGCCGTCGCAGACGCTCGTCGGCGGCCCGGCGAGGAACTCCGGCGCGACGGGCTTCGGGCACTGAGCCGCCGATGATCATCTGCAGCCGCCCCTCCTGCCGCCTCCAGTACCCGACGCCCCGCCCGCGCTGCGAGTGCGGCGCCTCGGCGCGCGAGCTCCGTCGCCTCCGCGCGGAGGTCTTCGGCGGCACGCGCCCGGGTTGCTGGCGCTACAACGACCCGGGCACCATCGTGGTCGGCCGCGCCTCCCGCACCACCGTCGGCGCGGGGCCCGACCTCGACCTCGGGTCGCTGGTCGCGCAGCCCGCGAACGTCAGCCGGCACGTCCTCACGCTGGTGTGGGACGGCGGTCAGACCGTGCGCGTCACCCGCGTCACCGAGCACGGGAGCGTCGCGCTCGGGCCCACCGTGCTGCGCCCCCGGGAGGGCGCCGACTGCGTCCTCCCGGTGACGATCGTCGTCAACGGCACCCTCGAGATCACCCTGCAAGGCGAGAGCCCATGAGCGCCCCCCACGACCCACGATTTGCGCCGACCAACGCCCCGTTCCAGCGCGACGAACAGTCGGTGCGCTTCCCGACGGGGAGCCCGGTGCCCGTGCTGCGCTTCCACCGCGTCGAGGCCGGGCAGACGGTCGAGCGCTTCGTGCCGGCGGTCATCGGCGACCGCTACCACGTCGACGGCGTGCTCTCCGACGCGGGCGGCCAGGGGACGATTTACGTCGCCCGGGACACGACCCTGATGAACCGGCGCTGCCTCGTGAAGGCCAACAAGTACACGACCGCCGCGCTCCAGCGGGCCGCCGCGGGGTCGACCCAGGAGGTGGAGCGCCAGCGCGAGTCCCTGGTGCGCGAGTGCCGGTTCGCGGTCACCATGCAGCGGCGGGGCGAAGGGAGGGTGCCGAACGTGCTGCACCTCACGCACGACCTGCTCCCGGCGCTGCTCCAGCACACCCGACGGGCCCCGCGGGATCTGCTCGCGCGCGAGCCGTACGTAGTCATGCAGTACATCCCGGGGCTGACCCTCAAGGACGTCATCGCGGAGGTGACCGCGGGCTCGCTCCACGGTGGCCTCCGCAGCCGCCGCTGGTGGCGGGCGGCGCTCGTGTTCGTCCGCGAGCTCGCGTCGATCCTCGCGGTGATCCACGAGGCCGAGGAGGGCGACGCGGGGGGTCGGCGGTGCCAGGTCGCCCACTTCTACGGCGACCTCAAGCCCGACAACTGCCTCGTCACCGGCGGGGAGTTCCTCACGCTCATCGACCTCGGGGGGGTGCGCCGGTGCTGGAGGCCGCTCGATGCGGGGCACGACGAGGGGTGGGCCTCGGAGACGGACCCGGTGTTCACGCTCGGATACGTGGCGCCCGAGATGGTCGACCCCGGCTACGCCGGCGAGCTCGACCCGCGGGTGGACCTCTACTCCGTCGGCGCGCTCCTGTTCCACATGCTGACGGGGCAATCGCCCGCGCGGCTGGCGGGCGCGTCGCGCGCGGCGCCAGTGTTGTCGGCGAGCGACCCGACCCTGGCAGGCGAGCTCCCGGACTACGTCCGCGCCCTCCTGTCGCGGGCCCTCGAGCGCGACCGCGAACGGCGCTTCGAGAGCGCGAGCGAGCTGAAGAAGGCCACCATCGACGCGCTGCAGCGCCTCAAGCGGGGAGAGTGACCGTGGAGACCGCGATCCTGCTCGACGTCCCGAACCTGCTGCGCGGCGCCGCCCGCCCCGCGAGCGACGACCTGCTGCGCGGGCAGCTCGCCGCGATCGACCTCTGCGCGGCGACCCTCTTCGGCGACCCTTCGCCACGGCGCGCCGCGTTCGCGCTCCGCGGCATCACCGGCCCGGGCGTCGAGGACCCGCTGCGCGCGGCGGGCTACGACCTGACCTGGTGCAGCCCCGATCGCACGGCGTCGATGGACCTGAAGCGCCTCTCGCGGCTCGACGACTACGAGCTCCAGCGCAGCGCCAAGCGGATGGCTCAGGACGGCTGCCGCGGGCTGCTCATCGCCTCCGCCGACCGGGACCCCGAGGACGTGGCGTTCGACCTCGAGGGCTCCGGGGTCCGGGTGGCCTTCGCGCAGTGGGACCCGGTGCCGCCTCGCCGCGGGGCGCGCGTCGAGAGGGTGTGCCTCCAGGACGCGAGGGCGGCGACCGCCCCCGCACGCGACCCCGCGGTGGAGGTCCGGCGCGGCGCCGTCGTGCTCGCCAGCGTCCCGCTGCGGGACGGGTTGTGGCTGGGCCGCAACAGCAACACCTTCGGCTCCCCGGACGTGGACCTCGGCGCCCGCGAGATCCTCGGCGCGGAGGGGCGGGCGTACAGCCGGCGCCTCGCCGTCGTCCGACGCCTCGGTGGGTCGTGGTGCCTGTGGCGCTTCGCCGGGACCGAGGGCCGCGTGGAGCTCGCCGACGGAGAGCCGCTGCTCCCGGGCGCCACCGCCCTGCTGGGGGTCGGGGAGTCGGTGTTCCGACTCGCCGGGACCGCCTTAGAGATCGCGTTTCGCGTGGGGCCGAAGGACGCCCGAGGGGGAGACTGATGCGCTATCAGAGGGATGCGAAGGTCGGGGAGTCGGGGCGCTTTCACGTGACGTCGGTGCCCCACGGGCTGCTCGCCAGGGCGGGCGCCGGGAGCAACCTCCACCGGGCCGTCGACACCCGATACGACCAGCGGCCGGTGACGCTCCGCACGACGCGGTACACCAACCTGGAGTTCGCGCGCGGCGACGCGGGCTACGCGGCCGGGCGCGCCCGCTTCCTGCGCACGGTGGCGCTACTCAACCGGGTCGACGGCCTCGTGTTCCCCGAGGTGCTCGATCGGTTCAGCGACCGCAACATCACCGAGCCCTTCTCGGACGGGTCGCTCCAGGTCACCGAGCCCGTCCTGGTCTTCCAGGAGATCGCGGGCACCGACCTCGAGGACCTCCTCGGGCGCGCGTACTTCGTGAGCGTCCGCGACGGCGAGGACGCGCTCCCACACCGCATCCACGTGAGCCGCGTCGCGCGGATGATGCGCAGGGTGACGCTCCTCGCGCAGGCGCTGCTCAACGCCGGCGTCGCGCACGTCGACCTCCGCCCCTCGCACGTCCTGCTCATGCCGCGCGACGAGGTCCCGCGCCTGCTCGGCGTCGGGCACCTCGTCCCGCTGGACGGCGGGGCCCTCGGCGAGGACGACCCGGCGGCGCGGTTCACTTCGTTGGGGTTCGCCGCCCCGGAGTTGGTGTCGCCCTCCTCGGACTGGGGGGCCGGGGCCTCGGGGGAGGCCGTGATGCTCTACGGCATCGGGGCGACGCTGCTTGCGATCGCGGCGGGTGGGAGCGACGCCCTGGTCGATCGCTACGCGGCCGACGGCCCCGACGGGCTGCTCGCGCTGCTCGCGGAGTTGCGGGCGACGACGAGCGCCGACCGGGCCGCCCACTCCAACCATCGGGTCCAGTACCTCGACCTCGTCGCGGAGCTGCTGCAGATCGAACCGGAGGCGCGGCTCGCGCGGCAGACCCTCGACTCGCTGGCCGTCGCGCTGGAGGTGCTCGCGGGCGATCGGCTGGCCGACGCGCTCTCCGACCTCGCCTGCGAGAAGTGCGGGAGCGCGTTCCGCGGCGACCCCGAGCGGCACGCGTTCGACTACGGCGGCCGCTCGTTCGTGATGTGTCGCGCGTGCCTCCGGACGGCGAACACCAAGGTCGTTCGAACCGCCGACCGCTGCGGGTGCAGCTACTCCGAGCGGACGGGGTGCGCGTGGGCGCGCGAGCAGCTGGGTCAGTCGCCGCGGGTCTGGTGCCGGACGCACCGGCCGGTGCGAGGAGGTGGCACTTGAGCTGGTTTCTGATCGAAGACCCTTCCACGGGAAAGGTCGTCTCGCCCTTCGAGCGGCTGCCCCCGGGGCCGCTACGGTTCAGCGTTCGCTCCGGCTGGGCCCTGCGGGTCGAGGACGGCGCCGAAGTGACGCCCGCCCCCGGCGGTGCGGCGACCGACGCGTGGCTCGTCGCGCCGACGGGGCCCTTCTCGCTCGTCGTGGAACACCCTGGCGGTGCGCGGTTCCCCCTCCGATTCGATGACGTCCCCGTCGCGCCGCCGTGGTCCGCGCGAACGCCGGTGCCCCCCGCGGACGACGCGCGCCCTCCCGCCCCTGCCCCGGCGCCCGCGCCGGGTCCCGTCACCCCGTCACCGGTCGACGCAGCAGCTCCCGAGTCGTGGTGCCCCCGGACGCTGGCCGTCGAGCTGTTCACCGCTCCGGCGCGCACCTCGGCGCTGATCGATCTGGCCCGGCGCGCGGAGGACGCCGGGCGGCGCGTGCGGGAGATACGCGCGCGTTGCGACGAGCTCCCGGTCGGGGACCGGGACGAGCTCGCCCTGGTGCTCGGCCTCGTGCACGCCGCGACGTCCGAGGCCGGGGGCGTCCCCGCGTGGGTCGCCGATCCGCGCGCGGCGAGGGCGCAGCGTGAGGTCTACCGCGCGACGCTGGGCCGCGCCGGGGCGTCGGTCGGGGCGTCCGCCGCTCCGCCGGTGGGCGCCCCCCGCGGCGACGTGCTCGAGGCGCTCCTGGGTTGGCTCCCGCCGGCGACGGCGCCCTGCGACGGGGACGTCGAGGCGCGTCTGGCCGCCGTGGTCGCTGAGATGGAGCGCATCGACGCCGCCCTGGGCGCCCTCGCGGACGGTGTCAGATGCATGGCCGCCGACGGGTCTCACCGCAGAGACGTTCGCGAGGCCATGGAGGCCCGCGCGGCGATCCGGGCGCTGGGCGCCGCATAGGAGCAGAGCGATGTCGACGACGGCCGAGTACTACGTCCGGAACATGTCCACCGCGGAGTTCGAGCGGTTCTATCACCGGCTCCAGTCCAGCGACCGCGCGGCGACCCTCGCGAGTCTGCGTTCGGAGATGGAGGGCGGCATCGAGCGGGCGTTGGCCGCCGAGCGCGGCGCGCGGCTCCGGGAGACCCGCGCCCTCCAGCAGGGCGTCGAGGGACTGCGGGCGCAGATGGAGGAGCGCGCGGCCTGCAACGCGAGGCTGACGGCCTCGCTCGGCGAGCGGATGGAGGAGTTCCGCCGGCAGGGGGCCGAGCGGCACGCGCAGGCGCAGCGGGCCATCCAGATCCTGGAGGAGGAGAGCCGGACGCTGCAGCGGCACCTGGACGAGACCCGCGACCGCGTGCGCCACGTCGAGGGCCGCGCGACCGCCCTGGAGCGTGCGCAGCGGGAGGAGCGGGTGCGCCGCGAGGCCGAGGCGCGGCGCATCGCGGGGCACGCCGGCGCCCTGGAGCAGGGGGCCCGCTCGCTGCTCGGGGGCGTGTCGGACGAGGACGCGCGGGCGCTGGGGCTGTCCGAGCTGCGCGCGCGGGTGGAGGCCGCGCTGGAGCACGCGAGGGCGCACGAGCGCGCGGGCGCCGGCCAGGCGACGGCTGCGACGATGGCGTCCGCGCACCGCGACGCGACGGAGCTGGTCGACCAGCGCGAGGCTCGCCGCGACGAGGAGGCGGGGGCGCTCGCCGCGATCGGGCTCTCCCTGTCGGCCGCGAAGGCGCGCCTGCGGGAGCTGGGCACGGGGGACGTCCGGCGGTTCCTCGGGGGCGAGCTGGCGCGGCACGAGGCGGAGGTGCGCGCGCTGGAGGCCGCGGCAGGGAAGCGGGGGCTTCCGTGGGCGGATCGCAAGGCGCTGCTCGACGACGCGCGGGGCCGCGCGGCGGCGCTGCAGCGGGAGACCGGCACGCTGCACGCGCGCTACGAGGAGCTGCTCCAGCAGGCCGCGACCCGCGAGGCGGTGCTGCGCGGGCTGGTCGAGGCGCTGGTGGGGACCTGGGGCGCCGAGTTCGAGATGGACGTCGACTACTCGGTGCGCGGCGACGCCCGCTCGCCGATGGTGTTCCGCACCAAGCGGGGGCCGCACGCGCCCAACGTCCAGGCCACGCTCGGGCTCGACGGGAGGATGGAGGTGCACTTCACGGGGTACCGGGGGACCGAGTGCGCGAGCGACCTCGACGCCGTGAAGCAGGTGCTGCGTCGCGGGGGTGCGTTGAAGCTCGTCGAGGGCGCGTCGCGGGTCGAGCCCGACCGCCCCAACCCCCCCGATGTCGGCCCCGCGAACCTGGCGCCGGTGAGGCTGGTCGGTCCCGACGAGGCGGCGGCGAGCGCGTCGCGGCGGCAGCGATGAACCCGCGCATCGAGGCCCTCTGCGGCGGGTGGGACCCCGCCCGCGCCTCCGACCCGGTGGCGCTGGTGCTGGCGACGGGGCGCACGGACGATCGGTTCTTCCTGCACGCGCCGGCGCGGTTGGAGACGCTGCGGGACGCGCTGGAGCAGACCTGCCGCGGGGCGGTCCGGCGGTTCGTGTCGTACTCGCAGACCGACGGCCTCCGGGACACCGGCCGCCGCGAGGGGACCGCGGAGGGGGCGGACGCGCCGGCGGGCGGCACCGACCCGCGAGACATCGCGCGGGCGGCGGCGCGGGCCGCGGCGGCCCGGGTCGGCGCGACCGGCAGGCTGCGGTTCGACCCGTTGGGCGCGCTGCTGGAGGTCGACGCGGCGCTGCGCGAGGGCGTCGGGGTGCTCGCGTTGATCGAGGGCGTCGGCGTCTGGGAGCCAGTGAGCGAGGACCGGCCCGACGTCCTGGCGGCGATGCAGGGATGGATCGACCTCTGCCGGTCGCGCGGCTCGCGGGTGGTGTTCGCGGGCCACCGCCCGAGCGAGCGGCTGCGACGCCTGTTCGCGGGCCGCCCCGGCGTGCGCGAGGTGACCGTCGGCGGGCCGCCCCGGGAGGAGATCACGGACTGGCTCGTCACGTCCGAGGTGAACCGCGGGCGTCCGGAGTGTCCGCCGCTGGCCCTCGGCCGGGTCGCGGACTACCTGCGCGGTGTCGGGGAACTCCCGGGCAACGGGCTCGCCACCATCGCGCGAAGCCTGGGCGGCGAGCGGGGCCCGCTCGACGCGGCGTGGCTGAAGTCGCAGGGCGCAGTGTCGGTCGACCCGGCGGACGTCGACGTGGAGGGGATGCGTGCGCACCTCGAGAGCAACATCATCGGGCAGCGGCCGGCGCGCGCCGCGGTGCTCCGCATGGCGGAGGGCGTGCGGATGCGCGGGCTCGGGAGCGAGCGGCGTCGCCCCATCTGGCGGGCGCTGTTCGCGGGGCCGGCGGGGGTCGGGAAGACCGAACTGGCGAAGGTGTTGAGCCGCTTCTTCTACGAGAGCGAGCGGTGCTGCCTGATCGCGTGCACGGAGTTCCAGCAGGAGCACGAGGTGGCGAAGCTCCTGGGGGCGCCGCCGGGGTACGTGGGCTACGGCGACCCGGGGATGCTGCGGGAGTTCCTCGCGCGCAACCGGGCCGGGGTGCTGATCTTCGACGAGTTCGAGAAGGCGCACGAGACCTTGCACAAGGCCGTGATGGGCCTCCTGGAGGAGGGGACGCTCACGACCGGGGACGGGTCGACGCTGCGCTTCCACGACTGCATCGTGATCGCGACGACCAACGAGGGGAGCGACGCGGCGGCGCGCCTGCGGGAGGAGCGACCCGAGGCGTCGCCGGAGGAGCAGGCGAGGGTATACGAGGAGGCGCTGCTGCGGCGGTTTCGGGACTACGGGCTGCGCCGGTTCGACGCCCGGATCGTCTTCGAGCCGCTCGGGGAGGAGGAACTCGCGCAGGTGGCGGCCGTGCACATCGCGCGGCGGATCGAGCTCGAGCGGACGCAGCACGCCTTCGACGCGGAGGCGCATTGGGGCCCGGCGTTGGTGCGGGCGGTGCTCCGCGAGGCGGACCCGCGGCTGGGGGCCGGGGAGATCCGCAACGTGGTCGATCGGGTGGTGGGCGACCTGCTAGTCGAGCGGTACTACCGGCTGCGCCCGCGGCCGGCGAGCGCGGAGCTGGACCCATGACGTTGAACCTGGCGAGGCCGATCGGGGAGTGTCCCGTATCGGAGCTGCACGGGCCCGGGCGGAGGTTCGTGTTCTGGGTGCAGGGGTGCGCGCTGCGGTGCACGAAGCGCTGCATCAACCCGGAGGCGCTGTCGCTCGCGCCGCGGCACGTGCGCGGGGCGGAGGAGGTCGCGGAGGAGGTCGTGCGGCGCTGCGAGGCCGACGGGGCGGAGGGCGTTACGGTGCTCGGCGGCGAGCCCACGGAGCAGGCCGCCGGCGTGGCGGCCGTTTTCGAGGCGGTGCGGCGGGCGGGGCGCTCGACGATGCTGTACTCGGGGCACACCTACGAGGCGCTGTGCGCGCGGGGGGACGGCGCCGTGACGAGGCTGCTGGACGCGACCGACCTGCTGGTGGACGGCCCCTTCCTGGAGGCCGAGCGCGACGAGGGGCTGCGGTGGCGGGGCTCGCGCAACCAGCGGGTGCTGCTGCTGACCGAGCGGTACAGCGAGGAGGCGATCCGCGCGGCGCCGGTGCTGCGAGGCCTCGACGCGGTGCTGGGGGCCGACGGGCGGGTGCACGTGAGCGGGATGCACGACCGCGCGGTGACGCGACGGGTGACGGCTGCGTTGACGCGGGGCGGGCGCAACGCGCGGTAGCGCGCGGGGTCAGCGCCCGAGGTGCTCGTCGTAGAGCCGGCAAAGCTCCCGCTGCCGGTCGAGCAGGCGCGTCTTCGGGAGCGGTAGCAGCGTCGTCTCGAAGATCGTCCCGAACGACCGATGCGCGCCGAGGCGCGACATGCCCACGGCTGTCAGCTCCGGCCGCGTCCTCGCGTCTCGACCCGCGGAGACCGCCCGATGAGCTTCACCTGCCCCAACTGCCACGCCGAGGCGCCCGCCGTACCCCTTCGGTGCTCCGAGTGCGGAGCATCCCCGGGCGCCCGCTCCCGCGCCCGTGTGGGCCTCCGTCCCGCGCCCCTGGCCGTCCGCGCCGCCTCGCCCTCGCCCTCACCCGCTGACGTCGACCGCCCCGATCACGTCGAGGGCGTCGTGTTCGGCGAGCGCACCGCAGCCACCCGCGCGCCCCCGCGAAACCCGTGGAAGCTCGCTGCCGGCCTCGTTCTCGTGCTGGAGCTGCTGCCGTTCTTGCTGGCGTGGTGGGCGCTGGTCCTCGCGCTCCGCATCGCCCTCCTCCCCTTCGGCTGGGGTCGCGGCGGCTCGGGCGGGGGCGGCTCCTGGTGGTGGATCGTCCCCATCTTCGTGGGCGATCGCCGGGAGCAGATCCCCGTCTATCGCTACGGGGTGCGCACGGCGCGCGGTACGCGTGCGGTCGAACAGCGCGGTGACTTCACCGCCGGGGCGCTGGTCCCGGGCCACCGCGTCACCCTCGACGGTCGCGACGCCAACGGCGTTCTCCTCGTGGAGAGCGGCTACGACCACGACGAGCGCGTCACCCTCCGTCGCCCGTGGGACCCGTGGCCCTGGGTGCTCGCCGTGCTCCTGGCCGGCGGCTACGTCGAAGTCTGCGGCCTCACCTCGCTCGCAGCGACCGCACACGCCTCTCTGCCGGCCCATCCATGACGGTCGAGATCCCCACCGACCCCGCGGCCCTGCCCGGCCTTCCGGACCGGCTCGCGGGGCGCTTCGACGAGTCCCTGCCCGCGCCCTTCGCCGCGCCGCGCGCGTCGCTCGAGTCCCTCCGGTCCCTCTCGTTTCGTCGGCTGGGCGGTGCGGCGCGCCGGGACGGCAGGGTCGCCTCCTCGGTGCCATCAGCCCTGCTCGCGGGGCTGTCCGCGACGGGCTCGCCCTTCGCGTGGGTGGTGTCCCTGCGGCGGGGGAGGTGCGCCGTGCTGGCGGGAGCCCTGCCCGAGCGGATCCCCTGGGTCGCCGGAGCCCTCCACGCCATGATGGGAGGTCCGCTGCCGAGCGGTCCTCCGGCGGACGTCGAGCTCTCCGGCGATCGGGCCTGGGGAGCCCTCCAGGGCATTCCGAGCTCCGCCTCGGCCCTCGCGATCGCCGACACCCTGCTCGACGCCGCCCACGGCGAGGACCTCACCTACCTCGTCTACGCGGCGCCCGAGCCCGTGGCGCTGTGTCGCGAGCGCACCGGGCACCTCCGCGCGGCGGTCGACGAGGTCGAGCGCCGGTGGCTGCGGCACGGCGCGCAGGGCGAGCTGGACCGCGCGGCGATCGCGGCGCGGGACGCGATCGACGCCTGGATCCAGCGCTCCCGCGGGGGGGAGTCCGGCTCGCTCTGGCGGGTCTCGGCGCTGGTCTCCAGCGCGCGCGTCGAGGTGACCCGCATGGCACTGGCCGTGCTGGCCGGCGCGTTCCAGGAGGGCGAGGCGCCGACGCTGGCGCCGGTGCGCGGGGCGCTCTGCGGTCCGGCGGGCGGGCGCACCCCGCACTCCAACGTGTTGACGGCGCCGGAGCTCGCTGCGCTCTGCGTGGCGCCCGCGCGCGACCGCCACGGGTACGCCGTGAGCGACGAGACCCGCTTCGACGTCGACCCCCCGGCGGGCGACGAGGGCACCGTGCTGGGGGTCATCCTCGACGGCGAGCGGGCCACCGAGGCGCGCTGGGTCGTGCCGGACGACGCCTGGACGCGCCACCTGCTGGTGGCGGGGCACACGGGCTCGGGCAAGAGCACCACCGTGCGGAGCATCCTCTCGGCGCTCGCCGCGCGAGGCGTCCCCTTCCTCGTGCTGGAGCCGGCCAAGGGGGAGTACGCCGCCCTTGCCCACGCCGTCGACGGGCTCCGGGTGCTGCGCGCGGGGCGAATCTCGGCGGAGGGCGACGGGGAGGTGCCGTTCCGGTTGAACCCGTTCGCGTTCGCGCCGGGCTTCCCCCTCCACACGCACATCGACCTGGTGACGCGCTCGTTCGTGGCGTCCTTCGGGATGATGCCGCCGGCGCCGTTCCTGTTGGAGGAAGCCATCCGTCGTGCGTACGCCGCGCGGGGCTGGCGCATGGAGACGGGCGAGCACCCCGACGGGTGGGACGCGCTCGCCTTCCCGACCCTGTCCGACCTCCTGGAGCAGGTGGACGGCGCGGTGCGGGACGCGGGGTACGACCGCGAGGTGGAGCGCAACCTCCGGGGCGCCCTCCGGACGCGCGTCGGCAACCTCTGCCACGGGCCCAAGGGGTTCGCGCTCGACACGTGCCTGGAGGTGCCAGCGGGGCTGCTGTTCGGCGCGCCGGCGGTGCTCGACCTGCGCCACCTCGGGTCGGACGAGGAGAAGGCCTTCGTGATGGGCGTGGTGCTGACGCGCCTCTACGAGCAGCGCGAGGTCGAGGGCGCGCGCGACGGGGCGCTCCGCCACGTGCTGGTGCTGGAGGAGGCCCACAGGCTGCTGCGGGCCGCGCCGGAGCGCTCCGCCGAGGAGGGCAACATGGGGCAGCACGCCGTGCTGTCGTTCGCCAACCTGATCGCCGAGGTGCGCGCGTACGGGCAGGCGGTGTTCATCGTCGATCAGCTCCCGACGAGGTTGGCGCCGGAGGCGAGCAAGCAGACCGGGGTGAAGCTGGTACACCGGCTCCCGCCCCGGGACGACCGCGACGTGGTCGGAGACGCCATGACGCTCTCGGACGCGCAGAAGCAGGCGCTGGCGCGGCTGCCCCGCGGCGACGCCGTGGCGTACGCCGAGGGCATGGACGGCGCGTTGCGGGTGCGGATGGCCGGCGGGACGACGCGCTCCTCGCGCCCGTGGGCGACGGGGGCGGAGCACCGGCCCGCGCTGGACGCCCTCGTTCGCAGCGCGGCGCGAGCGAGATGGGGGTCGTTGCTGGAGGCCCCCGAGGTCCGCCGGAGCGCCGAAGGGGTGCTATGGGCCGCGCTGGAAGGGTCGCCGCCGGGGCCCCCGCGGGAGGCGCTGCGTCGCGCGGCGCAGACGGCGTCCGGGGCGCGACGGGACCCTCCCTCCGCCGATGGCCTGTCGCGGGCCGCGCTGGAGTCCGCCGTCTGGCGGAGGGGGCGCGCCCACGGGTGGAGCTCGCGCGACGTGGCGGGGGTGGAGGCGGCGCTCGGCGAGCCCGGCGGGCCGGGGAGCGCGCTGCGGGTCGCGCTGGAGCGTCGGCGCCGACCCTGCGGGTGCCGCGCGGAGGGTTGCCTGCGCGGGTACGAGACGGGGCTCGTCACGCGGGACCCGGGGTTTCGCGAGGCGCTGGCCGCGGCGGCGCGCCCCGGGGCGCCGGGGGAGTGGACCTCGCTGGTGTACGCCGCGGCGCGGGCGGCGGTGCACGCGGCGGCGGGCCGGGCGATCGACGCGGAGGGCGCGTGCGCCTGCGTGATGGCCCTGGCGGACAGGCTGCTGCGCGGCGGGCCGGCTACTCGGTCTTGACGTGGATTCGCCGACGGGCCTCGTCGTCGAGGCTAGCGTCGAGGGCCTCGCGGAGCTCGTCGGGCACGTCGCCGCGGCTCGTGTCGAAGACGACGTCGACCTCGGCGTAGCCCTGTTCGAGGCGGTCGCGGGCCTGGTCGACGACGCGCCGCGCGGTCTCCCCGGCGCGGTCGCGGTAGTACCTCGAGCTGAAGTCGTAGGACTTCAGCTCCACCGCGCGGCCGTCGTCGAGGACGGCGTCCGCGGCCTCGCGCGCGTAGAGGTGGCCGTCGGCGGCGCGGTGGACGGTCGGGACGCTCACCTCGCGGAGCTCGTCCCCGTGACGGCACATGTACCCGAGCTGGAACTCGGCGCCCTGGGCGGCGGCGGAGTCGCCCGCGAGGTCACGCAGGACCGCGTCACGGCCCTCCACGGAGCGGGTCTGGTCGAGGGCATCGAGCAGGCGCAAGAGATGCTCGGGGACGTGCTCGTAGGCCTCGCGCAGCTCGTCGAGGGACTCCGGGTCGTAGTCCGCGGCGAGGTCCGAGAGGCGCCGGCGGAGGGTGCGTTGATCGTTCATGGGAAGGGACCTCCTCGCGTCGAGGGTTGCAGCCGTTCGCGGTCAGGGCTCAGCTCACCACGCGGATCTCCACGTCGGCCAGCCGGAGCACGTCGCCGGGGTGGATCAGCACCGCTTCGTCGCTCGGGAGCTCGATCCACGCGCCTGTGGCGTGGTTACGCCGGCAGGTCGGGTTGATCCCCATCGCGGAGATCCGGTAGTCGGGGCCATGACGGCGGATTGTGGCCTGGCGGGCGCTCACGTGGCGCGACCCTCCGAGGTCGTCGCGCCCGAGGGTCCGGACGATGCCGAGATCGAGGCGGCGCCCGTCGGCCGTCTCGAGGGCGAGCGAGGGGTAGGGCTCGCCGCAGAAAAGGCACGCGGACTTGCTGTCGTCGATCACCACCTGGGCCTCGCACCGCGCGCAGCGCCAGACCTCCCAGAGGGAGCGGGTGAGCGCGCGCTTCCACTCGTCGGCCGTGGGGCGCTGCGCCGGGTCGAGGCCCAGGCCGCGCGCGAAGAGGGCGCGCAGCGCGGGGTCGAGCATCTCGGCCGGGAGGCCGGGGTTCGCGGGGCGATCGAGGGTGGAGTTGAACCGCCAGCGGCCGTCGGACAGGGCGCGCAGCGTCGCGTCCACGTCGCCCGCCCCGTCGGGCGCGACCGCGGGGTGGACCCACAGCAGGATCTCGTGGATCAACAGCGACAGCGCGAAGCGGTCGGCCGCGAGCGAGACCGGGGCGGCCCGGCCGGCGTCCACCGCGCGCCGCACCTCCGGCGCCATGTAGAGCTCGGCGCCCGCGACGGGGGACGGGAACCCCGGGGCCGCGAAGCCGTCGAGGTCGATCAGCTTGATGCGGATGACGCCGTCGCGGATCTCGGCCCGCACGTTGGCGTCGTGGAGGTCGCCGTGCGCGACGTCCCGGGCGTGCACGACGTCCACCGAGTGGGCCAGCGCGACGGCGGCGCCGAGGGCGGTGATCAGCGGCGGCGACGCACCGTCGAGCAGCTCGCGCAGTGTCGTCCCGACGGCCATGCGCGCGTAGTGCCCGCCGCCCGGGAGGGCGTCCACGAACTCCCGCGGCGGGTGCAGCGTGGGCGAGAGGGCCTCGAGGTCGAGCCCGATGAGGTAGCGGGTGCGCTCGCGTCGGAGGTCCTTGCGCGTCACGTCGCGGAAGGTCTTCAGCACGCCGAACTCTCCGGACGGGACGTGCAGGACCTCGTAGGCGTCGCCCTCGGCGCCCCCGTCGAGGCGACGGACGACGCGGAGCGGGGTGCGACGGTCCGTGAGCACCGTGGTGTCGGGCGCGAGCATGGGTCATCTCCCTCCGGCGGCGGGGCCGCCATTCGACACGGGGCGCGCCCGCCCGGTGAGGAGCAGGCCGAGCGTGACGTTGTCGTCGTACACGTAGCCCGCGGCGTCGCGGTGGGCGGTGAGCAGGGCCAGCATCTCGTCGAGCGCCGGTCGGACATCCCCGCGGTCCTCGGCGTGTCGGACGAGCTCGCGGGCGAAGTCATCGTCGACGCGATCGAAGACCCCGTCGGTGCCCAGCACCAGGGCGTCGCCGGAGCGCGCGGCGAAGGACAGCAGCTGCACCTCGCCGTACGGCTCCGGCCCGACGCTCCCGGTCAGCGCCGCGCCGGCCTGCTCGCTGCGCATGGGCTCGAACAGCGGGAGGCTCCGACCCTCGACGTCGACGTGCACGACGCTCCCGTCGCCGAGGTAGCCCACGGTGAAGGTCTCGCCGCCGGCGATCGCGATCAGCAGGGTCGATCGCAGCCCCCGGGTGTCGGGGTCGCGGTAGGCCCGAGCGACCAGGCGGAGCCCCTCCGACGCCGCGGAGAAGGCCCGCCGGACGGCGTCCAGCCGCGGGAGGTGCGAGGCGGAGAGGTCGGCCGCCAGGCTCGCCACGGCGGCCGCCGTCGCGACGCGGGCGGCCTCCCGCCCTCGCGGCAGTCCTCCGCACCCGTCGGCGACGACGATGACCTCGTGCGGGCCCACCGCGAACGCCGCGGCGGTGTCCTGGTTCTCCGCGCGGACGTACCCGCCGAGGGTGGCGACCGCGGCCCCCCAGGGGGGAGCCGGCGGACGGGCGCCGACGCGCAGGAGCACGTCCGCGGCGGCGAGCATCTGCAGGCGCACGAGCGGGTCGGGCTCCTCCTCCAGCCGCGGGACGAACGCGCCGACGGCGTCGGGCGCCTGCCGCCCCTGCGGGAAGGGCCAGCTCGCGGCGACGGGGGGCGCGAGCGCGGGGGGGACGGGGGGACGGAGCGCGAGCTCCGCGCGGCGCCGGTGACGCACGACGGCGGCGATCAGCGCGGCCAGGCCGCCCAGCCCCAGGAGCGCGC
Source organism: Myxococcales bacterium (assembly GCA_030652255.1). Classification (GTDB taxonomy): domain Bacteria; phylum Myxococcota_A; class Polyangia; order Polyangiales; genus SCUS01. The sequence goes on from JAUSAZ010000052.1 coordinate 71,819, forward strand.
CGGGCAGGGCGCGCCAGGGCGACGGCGTCGACGGGGTCACCTTCGCGGGGGCTGCGACCTTCGCCGCCCGAGCGACGGCGGAGGCGTCGGAGCGGGACTCGACCAGGCTCTCGCGCGTGAGAAGGACGGCGAGCAGGCCGAGGACGGCGAGACGCGCGGCGGTTCTTGGCGGGTCCAACGGCTTCACGCGACCTTCCGATCAGTGCGAGGCGACCCGGATCAGCAGGAGCAGGAGCAGGAGCACCACCACGGCGATGATCGCCGGCGTGCGACCGTCCGAAGGGCGCGCGGTCGACACGAGCGGGAACGCCTTGCGGCTCTCCGACGGCGCCGCGGGGCGGACGGACACGGGGGGCAGGACGGCCGCCGCGGGCGCGGGGGGCGGGGCGGCCGGTGCGACCGCGAGCGCACGAGCGACCGTCGGAGCGCGGACCCGGACAGGGACCATCGCAGGTCCCTCGGTGCCGATCTCGTCGAGGTAGCCGAGCAGCGGTTCTGGGGGGTGCACACGCATGACGCTCAACGCCTCCGGTCAGCGCGGCGGGATGGGCGGGGCGCTCATGGGGAGCGTGCCGCCGGCGGTGAGGCTGGCCATGATCGACGCGGAGACCCGCCCCGCGACCCTCTCCATGTCCGTCGGGGTCGGCGTGGCCGAGATGGTGATGAACTCCCCTTCGGCGGCCTCGCACAGGGCCCGAAGCTCCGCGACCGGCTCCGCGACGATGCAGGTGATGATGCCGCGCCGTCGGAGGTCCTCGCCGATCGCCCTCGCAGATCGCCCGGTGCGAGCCGGCTTCGTGTCGGACGAGCAGAAGCACACGAGCGCCGCGCGCGTCTGGCGGTCCGACGCGATCGGGAGGTTCTTCAGGGCGAACTCGACGCCGTCGAGGTGGTGCTCGGGCGGGTCACCGCCCCCCTCGAAATCGATCGCCGTCACGGCGGCGACGGCCTCCGTGGAGCTGCCACCGCTGAGGTGGAGCACCGGCCTCTGGCCGTAGTCCTCGTCGCCGTGGCTGAACACCCAGGTGGTCAGCTCGCCGACCCGGGGCTCGATGGCGGCGAGGATCGCGGTGACGTTGCCGTGGATGCCGAGGCGGAACGGGGCGCTGCTCGCGGTGCGGTCGACGTCGACCGCGAGCTGCACCTTCACGGGCACCCTCGGGCGCCGGCTGCCCGCGATGACGTGGGCGAGCCGGCTGGTCTGGGCGCCGGGGACGAGGCGCGCCTCCATCGGCGGCGCGTCGACCGCGCTCGGGAGCTGCTCACCGCACCGCGGGCACGACTGCGTCGCGGCGGGTGCGAGGGGTTGGCGGCACGAGGGGCAATGACGATTCATGGCGGGTCTCTCCCTGGCGCGGCTCGAAGCGAGCGCGTCGTTCCTGGTGCGTGGACGTCGGTCCCTGCGGCGGTCTGACAGCCGCCGCGATCGACCCCGCGGGTCGGCGCCCCGCCCGGCGGTCAGCCCCCGAAGAAGGCCGCGTCGGCGTCGGCGACGGGCGCGTGGGCGCCGCACGCCGGGCACCGCGGGTCGCGGCCCATGGCGATGCCGTACCACCGCAGGATCGACAGCCCGTCGAGGCCGTGCCCCATGGGCTGCCACCGCGCGTACTGCTCCTCGCGGCGGTTCGCCCAGAAGTAGAAGTCGGACGTCAGGTCTGCGTCTAGCGCGGCCAGGCACGACGGGGTCCCGCGGACGAGCTCCTGCAACGCGAGGCGCACGATCATCGACGCCACCGGCTGGATGTCGTTGGAGAGGCCCGGCTCCGGCACCACCGGCCGGTCGGAGTAGCCGAGGGCCTCCGCCTGCCTCGCCTGCGAGACCTCCTCCTCGCGGTGGCGCCACACCGCGGCCAGGATGCACTCGTAGCAGGGGCCCCGGCGCGGCCGGGCCCGCAGCACGTCGCCGCCGCAGGCCCGGAGCATCAGCCGACCGTAGAGGGCGACCTTGCCGTGCCGCAGCGCGGCCTTGTTGATGGCGCGGCGGCTGGCGTTGTTGTCGGTCCCCGCGATCACGAGATCGGCGCCCGCCACGGCGCGGTCGAGCGCGTCGGGGGAGGCCAGCACGTCGACCTCGTGGGTCGCGATCGCGGCGTGGGGGTTGCGATCGAGCAGGAGGTCGCGCACCGCGCGGGTCTTGTGGCGGCCGAGGTCGGAGACGCCGCAGGCGTGCCGCGAGACGTTGTGCAGCTCGAGCCGGTCATGATCGATGAGCGTGAAGCGGCCGACGCCGCAGCGGGCGAGCTCGAGCGCGCAGGCCGAGCCGCCGCTGCCGACGCCGACGATGGCGACCGAGCGCCGCGCGAGGAGGCCGGTCTCCAGGATGCCTCGCGTGCGGTCGAACACGTGCTCGAACCCGGGAATCAGTCGGGTGTCGCGGGGCTCGAGCCCGCCCGCCGCGGCGTCGACGCGCCACGCGAACGAAGCGGACCCGGCCGCGCAGAGGACGACCAGCAAGGGCCGTCCGACGGGCGGGAGCTCGGCCAGCGCGGCGCGGACCGCGGCCTCGCGGCGGTCGGACGGCAGCGCCTCCAGCGGCGGCTCCCCGGCGCGGTGCGCGACCACGAGCAGGCCGTGCTCCGGCAGTCCCCCCATGCGCCCCGTCGGGGGCTCCAGGTGGACGTGGATCGTGTCGCCGCCGTCGAAGCTCCCCGCGACGACGCGCCGGTAGGAGAACGGCGCCCCGTCGTGCGCGGGCTCGCTCACGGCGCGATCGACCTGGTCGGCGCGAAGGTAGACGCTCAACGTGCACCCCGCGGCACCGGACCGAAGAAGCCCTCGTCGGCGATGGACGAGGCCACGACGGCGTCGGGCGAGGCGACGCGCTCGTTGGGGCGCACCACGACGATCTCGCCCGTCTCCGGGTTGAACATGAGCTGCCGCCCCGTCTCGTGGGTGCTGCGGTCGGAGAGCTCGGTCTGAACGGCCTTGGGGTCTCGGTTGGACATGGGATTGGCTCCGGGGATGCTCAGCGCATGTGCTTGAGGAACGCGTCGATGGATTGTCCGGTGCGGAGGTGGCCTTCGTAGGCTTCGAGCCAGAAGCGCACCTTCATCACGACCTTGTAGAGGGAGATGTTCGCGGCCCACCGCTCGGCGCTGTAGTGACAGATGCGGACGTTGCCCTGCCCGTCACCCTCGAGCGTGTGCATCGCGGCCGAGGTGAGGTGCAGGGAGAAGCCCGGGAGCGTCGGAAGCGGGCGCGGGCGGCAGATCAGGGCGTCGGGCTGGCTGTCGGGGAAGTCGGGCGGCAGCACCACCCTCACGCCGTAGACGTTGCCGGCGTTGGTCCGGAGGTCGCCCTCGATGGCGGTGTTGCCCGCCGGGTCGACCCACCGGAGCGCGGGGAAGTACTGCGCGAGGAAGGTGCGCTCCGCCGCGAGCCGTCGACGCTGTTCGAGACTCCAGTTCATGAATGACCCTCCACTTCGACGCCGTCCTGTCGAGAGGGACGGTCGTCGGCCCCGCGGTCTGACACCGCCGGGTCGGAACCTTCGACGCGGGCCTCCGTCGCGTTGCGGTCGACGAGCGAGGCGTGCAGTTCGCACAGCAGGGTGTCGCGGTCCCAGGACACGCCCAGTTCGGCGATCGTCCGCGTAAGGACGGCGCCCTCCTCGGCACCCGCCCAGCGGACGGTCGGCGCGGTCGTCGGGTAGTCCGTCGGCAGGAGGTAGCGCGCGGCGGCGCGGTCATCCAGCACCGCGACGTGGAGGTCGCCCGATGGGGACACGAGCGCCTTGGCGGTGAGGCCGGCGCGCTCGAACGCCGCGAGCTCGTCGCCCAGGCGGCGCTGCCCCGCGGGGGTCGTGAACCACCGCTCGCCCAGGGTCTCCAGGGCCCGGCGCTCCGGGGGTCCGCCCCTGAGGTCGTTCATCGTGCACCGACCGGTGCCGAAGCGGACGCGGGGCAGTGGCCGGGACCCGGCGGCGGCCGTCGGCCGGTCGCGCATCGGGCTGCGCTCCGGGAGCACGACCCACGGCGAGGTCAGGTAGGAATCGCGGCGCTGGGCCTCGAAGAGGTAGCCCTGCAGCGACACCTCCTCGACGGCGGCCTGGCGCGAGAGCGAGAGCGTGCAGATGACCAGGGCGAAGCGCTCGAAGCGGTAGCGGGCGAGCGCGTCGCGCACCGTCCGCGCGTCACCGCCGCTCGGATGCGGGAGGTCAAGGGTGTGGTGGGAGTGCCACTCACCGACGTGCTGCAGGCCGAAGCGGTCGTTGAGGCGCAGACCCTCCCGCTCGAGGTAGCGGGCGTCCTGGTAGAAGCTGGTGGCGTGGTGGCGGGCGCCCGCCCCGGGTCCGATCGCCAGGCAGACGACAGCCGCGCCCGACTGGGTCCAGTACCCGAAGAGGTCGCCGCCGGTCTCGAGGTGGGGCCAGTGCGAGACCTCGCGAACGATGAGATCGACCTCGGACTCGAAGATGAGAAGCGGACGGTCGGACTGGCTGACGGATGGCATGGGTCGACTCTCCCTGGGACGTGCGACGGACGGGGCAGCACCGCGTTTAGGACGGCCCGGCGGCGCCGATCTGACAGCGCATCCGCGGCGCGGTCGTCGACGGTGGCGCCCCGCACGCCTCCGTCGGACCCGAACGTTTAATCCGTCATCACCGCCGCGCTCGTCGCCCGCTCCGGCTCGGGCGGCGAGTCCACCGTGAGCACCCCGGCCACGCTCCGCCGATCGCTCCGCGTCGCGCGCACCGTCACGAACTCGACCCGAGCCAGGGCCACGACCACCGCGACCACCAGGTAGCGCCCCTCGGCCCCCGCGTCGGACCAGCGCCCCGCGGGCACTTCGCCAGCCTCGCCCAGCGCCCGCTCGCGCACCGCGCGCCACCGCGCGCCGTCCTCCCCGGCGACTACCCGCAGCGGCTGCGGCACCTCCCCCTGCACGATCGAGAGCGGCGTGCCGTCGAGGTCCCACGGGTCGCGCTCCAGCGTCGCGAGGTGCCGCGCGGTCTGCCGCGACACCCGATCGCGCAGCGGCGCCAGGACCACCGCCGCCAGCGCGTCCTGCGCGGTGATCACCCGCGAACTCTGCGGCGGGGCCACCCGGGCCAGCGCCCCGAGCAGGGCCGCCGACGCCCACGCGCTCTCCCCGTCCCCCCGCAGAACGGTGCCCCGCAGCGCGAACACCGCCGCGCCGGCGCCACCCGGGGCGCGGCCCGCGATCTGCCACGCCGCCTGCTGCGCACTCCCCCGTTGGTCGAGCACCTCGGCCAGGCTCGACGGGGTGTCCGAGGCCAGCACCATCGTCCCGTTGGAGTCGAGCGTCGGCAGGAGCGCCGCGCCCGGCTGCTCGAACGCCCGCACCTCCGCACCGGCGGTTCGACCGCCCAGCGCCCGCGCGAGAAACTGCGCACGACCCGCGACCGGGTCGGCCACGGCCACGCGGCGCCCGAGCCCCTCCGACCCCTCCCGCGAAAGCCACCGGGCGATGTTCAGTCCCCCGCGGTGCGCGCCCACCATAAGTCCCTCGTAAGTGCCCATCGTCGTCGCTCCCTTCCGCTCCGTACGCTGCGTCAACGTCGCGCCGGCAGGAGGCCCACCGCCTGCCGCGACCCGCTCTCGTCGCCGTCCAGGCGCCCCCCCGTCCCCGGCTCCGCGCCCAGCAGAAGGTCGGGCCGCTTCAGCCACGCCGCGACCCACCCGAACACCACCGTGTCCTCCGCGATCGCCCCCCGCAGCGCGTTCTGCCAGGCCCCCTCTGTCGTCCGCCACGCCGCGGCCCGGGCCCGCAGCGACTCCTGCAGTGCCTCGGCCTCCGCCTCGAGCGCGCGCAGCCGCTCCTCGGCCGCCTGCGTCCCCGCCTCCAGGCGCGCGGCCTCGCGCTCCAGCGACGCCAGCAGCGCCCCGTCGCGATCGACGCGCAGTCGCCGTTGCTCCTCGGCGGCGTTCCACCGGGCGACCTCCTCGTCGCGCGCGTCGCAGCGGTCGCCGTAGGCCCGCGCCATCTCGATCGCGCCGGCCGCGATCAGGGGGTAGGCCCAGGTGAGCACAGCCATCCCTAGCGGGCCGTGCGCCCAGCCGAGGTCGCCCGCGGCACCCCCCGTCGCCGATTGGAGCTGGTGCCGCAGCGCCGCCGCGACCGCCCCCACCGCGACGTAGATTCCGAGCATCGCGAAGATCCCGACCCCGTGCGCGACCGCGCCCCAGCCCCGCGCCTCGCCCCGGAAGCACCGGGCCCACAAGTGCCGCGCGCCCTCGAGGCAGAACAGCATCGCGCCGGTGGCACACACCGCCTGGATCCCGCAGGAGGCCACCACCATGGGTGCATCGACCCACGTCTGCGCCAGGTCCGCGGGGACGATGCCGTTGGCGTTGGCGAACACCGACAGCAGGGACGTGCCCTCGGCCACGAGGCCGACGACGGCCACCGCGGAGAGCGCCAGCAGCGGCCAGCGCGGCAGCGGCGCCGGTCGCCCCCGCTCGTCCGGCGTCCGCGCTAACGCCCCCTCCGGCACCGTCAGACCGTGACCGATCGCCTCCTGCGCCGCGAAGATCGCGTCGGAGCGCCGGTCCCTGATCTCCATGGTCTCCGCCCGCAGGCGCGAGAGGTCGGACTGCATGGCAGCGCGGTCGCGGTTGAGGCGCTCGCCCTTCGCCTGGAGCATCGCGCGCGTCGCGCGCACCTGCACGCCGAAGTTGCCCGCCTCGTCGGGCTCCCACTCGCCGGCCGGGTCGACGCGCGCGCGGTCCCAGACGTAGTCCGGGTGCGGCCCCCGCTTCTCGGCGTAGGAGCCGTCCTCGATCACCGGCGTGACCGACATGGGGATCTCCTCCACCGGCGCCTGCGCGGTGTGCCGCGCCAGTCGGAGCACCAGCCACCGGTGCAACGACTGCCCGCCGCGCACGCCGGCCATCGCCGAGAGGGCGCACTCGACGCGGCCCCGCCTCACCCTCACAGGGCCCGTCGAACCGCGCTTGAAGAGTCGGGTGAGCATCGTCGAAGGCCTCCAGTTGCGAGACGAGACGGACATCGGTCGAGGGGTCTGACAGTCAGGGGCCGTGGTCCGCGGCGGCGAGCGTGGCGTCGTCGCAGGCGGCGTGGAGGTCGACGGGCCCGACGCCCATGCGCGCGAAGACGTCGCCCCAGAGCGCGCGTCGGCGTTCGTCCATGCGGGCGGACTGTGCGCGCCGCGCGGGGCCCCGGAGGGAGTGCACGCCGCAGACGAAGAGGACGCTCCCCATCGGCAGCGTGGCGCGCAGGTGTTGCTCGTCGATCCACGCCTGGAAGCTGGGCGCGCGGGGCAGCTCTCGCTCGAAGTTCCAGACGCCGCGGGTGACCTGGCGGAGGTCGGACATCACCACGAGCCGGTGTGCGCCGGGGGACTCGGCGAGGCGGCGCGCGGCCACCTGGAGCGCCTCCACCAGCGCGGAGCCGGACGCGGTGATGGTCATCGCGCCGAGGTCGCGCTCGAGGTCGCGGACGAACCCCTGGCGCGCCGCGACCGCGTTGGCGCCCCAGCCGTTCGGCACGCGCCTCTGGAAGAGCACCGCGGCGCCGTCGCGTGTGGTGCCGACGCCCATGACCGTGAAGGTCGACCCGGGCCGGCCCGCGGCCGCACGGACCCAGCGCCCCGCCACGGTCGCGAGCGAAGCGGGGGTGCACCCCTGCCCCGTCCCCGAGTCGCTCCCGTCGCAGACCGCGAGCCAGTTGACCTGGGGGCGCGCCGGGGGTTGGGAAGGCGCGCCGTTGAGGCGCCACGCGGCGCCGCCCGCGAGACCGCCCACCAGCACTAGTGCCATCAATCGGTCCGAAGCGGTCATTGGGGCGTCTCCTCGCCCGGATGAACGCGGAGACCCGCTACCCGTCTGACAACCCGAGTCTGGGCCCCGGCTCACTTCGGCGCCGGAGCGTCGCGTCACGGCGGTGCACGACCTTGACCCGCCGGCGCCTGGCGTGGCTTATCGTCGGTTGCCGATGTCGCCCCTTCCCACCACCGCGAGTATCCGGGAGTCGCGCGAACTGAGCACGGTGCTGGCCAGACACTGGCGTAGCATCGACGACGGGAGCGCGTCGGCGGAGGGTGGGTTTGAGCGATTCGAGATGCTGGTGTTGACGATCTTCGATGAGGCGTACCGGGCGTCCACGAGCCGACCGTCGTACGCCGGGCATTGGCACGCCTGCGGATGGGCGCTCCTCACCGATCGCGCGCTCGCGCGTCGCTGTGTGGGGTATGTGTGGCGCGAAGGGACCGTCGCCGGCCGCGTCCGGCCTGCCCATGGCGCGGCCGAGGGCGAGCGTGTACCGGGGCGGGCGCTGTCGCTCGCGTCGATCGCAAGCGTCGACCGCATCGATCCCCGCGAGGTCCGCGACGCGTTCGCCGGTGTGCTCGCCGGACTCGATCCGCGCGTGCGCGCGTTCGCGTGCTCGTACTACCGGGCGCGTCGCCGCGACGCGCGCGTCGGCGAGCCCCTCCGCGCGGCGGCGCACGACCACGCGCGGCGCCTCCGGGACGCGATCGGCGCGACGATCCTCGATCGCCACGGCGCTCGCCCGACCCGCGACACCGACTCGCGATCACGAACCTAGCGCGGAGCATCGATGCGCGCGCTCGTCCTGGTCGACATGGAGAACGGCAACATCCCCGACGGCGCGCGCGAGCCCGATTTCCTCGCGGCCCTGCTCGCAAGCGAGGGGGTGCACGGCGGCACGATCGTCCTCGCGGTGAGCGTTCACTGGCCGGGGTTGGGGGGCTGGGACCTCGCCCACGCGTTCCCGTTTCCCCGCAATTTCGCGGTCGAGCTCCACGTCGTGCCGAGCGGCCCCGAGGCCGCCGACCTAGCTCTTGAGCGGGCGCTGACGCGCGCGGCCTCGGGCGACGGCGCGGGCGGGCACGACCGCGTCTACGTCATCTCGGGTGACGCGCACGTTCGAGACATCGTGAAAGAAGCGCCGGAACTGTCGACATGGGGGCTGACAAACTTCATTCGCCACACCTGCGTCGTACGTGACCGTGACGGCGCGCCCGAGCTGACGAGGAGGATTCACGGCGCGGCCGCCGGCCGACCTTCCATCGGGGGGCCGTTTCCGGCGCTCCTCCAGCGACTCGGGGATGATCCATGCGCGCTCCTGGAAGTGGCGCCGTCGACCAGGGAGTCGTGGCCCCCTTCGCGGTGGCCGGGTCTCGCGAGTTCGCCGCCGGTGCCCGCCGCACCCGCCGCACCATCCCGGAGGGCGCTGCCCGGGCCCGCGACGGGTGGCGTCCTCGGACCTGGAACCATCGAGTGTTCCGGGGAGATCTTGTGGTCGCGCGTTCCGGCGGCAGTGCTGAACGGCCCGGTCCCTGCCGACGGGTGGAGCGTCGACGATCAGCAGGTCCTCAGCGGCTGCTGGACAGACACGCAGGATACCTCGCTGACGGTCGACCCGACCGCGAAGGTGTCGATCGATCGCCCTCATCTGGCCGAACCGCGGGTGTGGTGGGTCGCGCCGTTCGGTTCGGTTCCACGCCTCCTTGGCAGAGCCTGGGTGAAATCCAAGGCGCGCTGCTCGCGCGGGCAGACGAGGGCGCGCGCCACTCTGCACGCTGGGGAGATGGTATTTCGATCCAGGGTCTACGGCCCGACCCCTCTCACCTCCTCCGGGCTCGCCGTCGCGGCCGGCGCGCAGTTTCCGCGGATCCAGCAGTGCGGTGACCACCTCGTCCTTCTCGCGACGTCGGGCGACGCGAACGCCACCGACTGGCTGCCCATCCACGACGTCGCTGACGTCAACGCGTTCCTCGTGCAGTCGGGTCTGGACCCGGATGTGTGGTCCGATCTGCTCCGGCTTCCATTGCTGGTGTCAGAGTCGTTGACCCGCAGCGTCCCTACGCCATCGGCTGCGGTGCTCGCCGCACTCCAATCAGCCGTCCAATGAGCCCATGATGACTGCCGTGCTCCCCCCCAGCTCCGACGCCGACGCCGCCTTCCAGCTCGTGCTCGCGTGGGCGGTGCGCGACCTCGCCCCGGAGCTTGACGAAGCCCTCCGTCTGGCCGTCACCCACCAGCCGCCATGGCGAGCGCTCTATCGCGCGGCCCTCCGGATCGTCCTCGGCGATCGCTCGGTCTCGCCCCAGGCGGCGCCGCCGTGCCGCATCCTCCGGTCTCCCGCCGGCCTCGAGGCCTTCTCCGAGCCGGTTCGAACCGTGCGTCTGCCGCACCGCAGCGCGCTCGCTCGCCTCGTGATCACGCAGGAACCGGGGGTCATCGTCGCCCGCGCGGGCTCCACGGAAGCACGCGCGACGCTCGCGAGTGGTCGGATCGAACTCCACATCGATGACATCGCCGGCGCCGTGACGATCCCCTTCGAGGCCGTCGAAGCGGGCTTCGAGTCGCAGCTCGACGACGTCGCGAGCGCGCTCGCGGAAGGGGCGCGGGAAGTGGTCGACGTCGCCGCCACGCATTTCGTCCGCCTCGCGACGCCGCAGCTCCTCGCCGCCGATCGGACGGCCCGGGCCGCGCTGCTGCGCCTGGAAGACGCGGATAAGGAACTCGAGGACAGGGTCGCTCGACTTCTCGAAATCCGCCTCGGCCTTGAGGGCGAGGTTCTGGGCTGGAGCGACGAAGCCGCGCGCTCTCTGTGGGAGGCCGATCGCGCTCTCTGGCATTGCCGGTGGGGCGTGATGGTCCTGGACGCCAGTCGCTACTACGATCTCCTGGGCCTCGCGGGCCCCGCGCTCCCGGAGGCCTGGTGGACGTGGCGCGCTCTCGTAGAAGCGCGCGTGGGTCCCGACCGCGTCGACGCCCTCCTGCTGGAGGATGCGCGCCAATCGCTCCTCGCGAGCGTCAGATCCTGGCTCGCGGGGCTGGCAGGCGCGTTGGAGACTCTCGTGGCGCGCGATCGACCCGTGTCGGTGGGGGTTGCACTCGCGCTCGGAGCGGCTCCGTCGCCCGCAAGCGCGGGGAGGGTCTTGATCCCCGTCGTCCTCGACGACGGGCGCGGCGCGTTGATCACCCTCGCGATCCGCCTCCTTTCCGACGGTGACCCGACACCTCCCTGGGCCAGGACGGGTTTGCTGAAGCCCGTCGCGCTCGACGCCTGCAGGGCGGCCTACTTCGCCGCCTGCCGCACTCTCCCGTCCCACGCGCCCCCGGCGCCCTTCGATCTACACGCGTTCGAGATCGAGGGCGACGTCGTGCCGCGAGCGCTCGACGGCGGTTCCCTGGCGGCCGGGGCCGTCGTCGCGTTCCTGTCTCTGTGGACGGGCATGGTCGCGACAATACCTGGAGCGATCACGGGAACCGTGCAGGGCGATCGCGTGCGACTGGTCGGGGGGCTCGAACAGAAACTCGATGCGTGCGCCGGAGGCCGACTGGTGCTTCCCGAGGATCAGCTAGACGACGCGCTCGAATCTGCGGGCGTGCGTGGGGTCGCGCTCGCCAGGGTTGCAACGATCGATCAACTGCTGCGCGCCGTCGGGCTCGATCTCCCGTCCGAGGCGAGCTGGAGACCGTGGATCGGCGGCACCGCTGATCGGATGCGGCGAATCCGATCGATGGCACTCGACGTGGAGGAACAGCGCCTCGCGGACTATCGCCGCGCGGATGAGAACCCCTGGGTGGTGCTCGCGGACCGTCTCCATGCCGCGCTCGAGTCGTTCGGGGTCGTCGGCGCGCGGCATCGAGACGAGATCGCCGCGGCCCGCGCCTGGTGCGCGATCGCTTACCAGCACGCGGTTGAGCCGGACCTCGCGGCGGCGATGCTGCGCGGCATCGAGCTTTCTCCGTCCGCGCCGGTGGCGCTTCGTGCGCTCGCAGACGTCGCGGCGCTCGGGAGCAGGATCCAGCTCACGATCGCCGAAGGAGCGTGGGCCATCGACGCGCGGCTCGACGCGATGCGCCCCGACCTGGAGGCGACGCGGCCTTGGATACACGGCGCGGTGATGGGCACCCGGGGGCGTCTCCGTATGCACGAGCGTCGCCCGTCCGAGGCGCTCCCGCTCCTCGAGGAGGCGGTGCGCCTTCATGACATCGACGCGCCTCACGAGGCCCCGCGCTCCAGGATCTACCTGGCCATGGCGTGCCGCATGGCCGATGAGGCCGAGCGCGCGCTGACGCTGCTCGACGAGGCGAGGGCGGGAATCGCCCGCGAACTCGCACCTGAGCACGCCCCGTACGCCGCGACGACCTCGGTGTATCTGGAGTACGAACTGGCGCGCGTGCTGCTTGACCTCGACCGCGCCGACGACGCGATCATCGCGGCCCGCCACGCTGACGCGTGCGCCGAGGCCCTCGGCCTGCTCTGGCCACGACAGGGGATCCTACGGACACTCGCGTGGTCGCTCCGGTCGGCCGGTCGCGACGAGGGCGGCGTTCTCGACGCACTGGAGCGATTCTCACAGCTGCCGGAGTTCGCGGCAGAGGCTCGGGGCCCACGGCGCGGCGACGGAATCGTCTACTGAAGGACCGGCTCGAATGGCGAGTGCCCCACGACGGCCCGCTCCTTCAGCCGCGTCTGTGCCCGCGCGAGGGGTCTCGCGATCAGGTCGAGGGCGACCGTCCCGGGTGCCCGGGCCGTTCAGGCTCCACCCCCCGCCCGACCCGGACGAGGGCACACCCGACGCCGCCGCGACCTCTATCGCAACGCCATCTCGGCCACGCGGAGAACGTCCTCACGAGAGCCCGGTCGGAGGTGTGCCAGATCGTTTCTTACGGAGTGAAGGAGCGAGAGCCAATCACGCAGAGCTTGCGTCCCCGGCAGCACGCCGAGGCGCTCGACGATGTGAGACAGCTCGAGCTGGTCGGGCTGATCAAGCACCTGACCGGTAGCAGTCTTGACGCTCCGCCGCTGGAGGGAGAGTGACAACTCGCCCCTCCACTCTGTCACGACACGCCCGCGCTCATCTTCAATGAACGGGAACAATACTTCCACCTCAGCGCGCCAGATATGCCGCTCTACCTCCTTGAGTCGGACGTCATCGACGGCCAGTCGCGCAGGGTGCGTTCGCTCCCGACCGTCAACGACGAGGAGGCTGCCGCGCTTCCACTCCGGGACCTGATCCGCGCTCCATCCGCGAACCCGGCCGAAGGCGGTGAGAGCGTCCGCGGGCGCAAGGAGGTCCCCTAGTGGACGATCGAGGAGGTGAACGGCGAGCTCGATGTCCCCGGACGAGAATTCCGAGATGAGCGCTTCGCGCAGCGCCTGACCCACCCCGAACGCGCGCGCGGCGGTGACCCGCCACGCCTCCCTGACGAGAATCTTGACATCGAGGGAGTCCACGAAACCACGCCAGTGCCTCAGCTGCAGGGCCGGTCCTCCGCTGGGCAGGAGTTCGGCGTGCCCCGAGACAACTAGGCAGAACAGACCTCGGTGCTCGGGCGGTCGATTGCGCACGACGTCAGCGTATCTGGGTACGAACTCGAACCACCGCTCGGAGTCGTCGTTCGTCGTACAATCAACGAGCGCTACGACCCGCTGGAACCCGTCGCAGTCGGCCAGTGTGGACGCCGACGCCGGCGCCTCGGGCCGCTGCAGTCGCCACCGGCGATATACAGAATCCACCGGAGGAACGTCCCGCTCCGTCCCCACATCAAAGCGCCCGACGGTAAGGGTGGTGCTTCGCTGGAGGTACCGCTCGACCACGCCCGTGAAGCCGCGGGGATGAGCCGCCGGTAAGGCGACGATCACACACGAGCCGTCCTCGAGGTCAGCGCGTATCTCGCGAAGGAATCGCTGCGGCCCGACGAGTTCGTGCCAGCGCGCGCTCACTCAGCACTCGGCACGACCAGCAGGCGCTCCAGGAGAGGGTCGAGCCGCCAGCCATCCTGGTCTTCGGACACGAACCGGACGAGGCTCGCCCACGACAGCACGCGATGAGCGGTGGCGGGCTCGAGGTCGTCGACCAACTTCACCAGGTCCGACGAGGTGATCGACTCCCGATACTCCGCCATCGCTCTCAATCCGTCTTCGGCCGGCCCCGGTATCGCGAAGAGCCTCAAGTAGCTGCCCGATCCGACCTCCTCTGCAAGCGCGTCGAGTTCGACCCGCCAGCGCCCCGTGTTGTGTCGCAACCTCTGTCCGAATCGATGGAGCAGGGTGCCCCACCCCCCCGTCGCCTTGATGATGTCGCGGAGGCAGGCGTCGTCGGCCACGCCGATCCCCAGGTCCAGTTGCCAACGGCGAACCGCGAGCTCACTCCACGGTCCGAGAGTCAGCACGCTGGCGGTCCCGAGGAGGTGGCCCGCGTTCTCGACCCCCATGCAGTCCCAGGCGTGCTCGGGTGAGCCCACGAACAGCACCCGCACGTAACTGTCGCGGGTCTTCAGGTTGGACAGCAACTCGCTCGCCTGCGCGACCCACGAAGGGTCCCAAGCGATCGCGTCCCGGACCACGAGCAGGAGGTCCTTCTCCCGGTTCTCCGCCCTCCGAGATCCCTTCGTCCGGGAGTCAGCGACTTTGCGCAGCCACGTCTGAAAGTCGACCGCTCCCCCGGCCTCTCGTCCCTCCGGGCCGAAGAACATCAGGGCGAGCCGCTCGCTGGGTGCCATCGCCCGGAGCCACGGGTCAAGGTCGTTGATCTCCGCCAGACGCGCTCCGAAGAGCACGACCGCGCCATGCGTGCGGTCGAGGATCTGTGACTCCTGACGCGCCGTGAGCGGGCTCCGCTTCCAGGGCTCGTTGCCAGTCCGATGGAACGCGTGCGGCTCGTACTCCGGGGTCGGGTCGCGACGGGCGGCGTCGAGGAGTCCGTCCTCCACGCTTCCCAGGAGGTTGACCACGTTCGCGCTCCGGAGAGCGTACCGCTGCGGACCAGTCAGGCGCAGAAGGCCCAAGCCCACCATCTCGTCAAGGAGGGTCTCGAATGCCTCGTTGGATGAGTCCTGACGGAACCCCCGCTCCCACCAGTAGAGCGCCTCGTCACGGATCTGCGATATCGTGAGATCGCGCTCTTCAGATTTGAGGAGCAGGGCGACGCAGAGCGCGAGGACCCGATATCGACTATCCAGGTTGAGGGTCCACGTGAAGCGCTCGAAGATCGCCTTGCGCAACGCCCCGGTCCGGTAGGCCCGCTCGACGTCCTTGGCGCGGATCCGGTAGGGCGGCGTCGCGGCCGGGCCGTCGAAGGTCGCGTCCGGTGACTGGAGGTGCGCGAGGAGTTGCTGGCAGAAAAGCTGGATCAGGCTCGGGTACCAATTGGTGTGTCCGAGAATTCGCGTCACGACGTCATTCGATTCGAAGCGATAGCCGAGCGATCGGAGGGGCTCGATCACGAGGCGCATCGCCTCCCGCGCCTCGCCGTCGTCGAGCAACGGGCCCACACAAAGGGGCGTTCCGAGGTGGGCGATCGGTGAGTTCGGGTCGCGCGCAGTTCGCTGGACGTTGTGCAGGCCGGCGAACACGACCTTGAAGCGCCGATCGGTCACCTCCATGAGTTCCTTCAACTTGACGAGGTTGGCGTAGCGATTGTGCCCGTCGCGGGAGTCGCCGCTCGCGTCCGCCGCCAGGAAGCGATCGGCCTCGTCGAGGAGCAACACGATGCGCCGCGTCTTCTCGGCGTTGAGCCAAGCCGAGAGGCGGGTGATCAACCCGTCCCACGAAGTGATGCGATCGAGTTGGAGTTCGTCATCGCGGAGCGCTTCGACGATCACGCGCGGGAGGTCGGCGGGCGGCACAGCCTCGCCGACACCCGCGCTCTGCAGGTCGATGAACCTGACGATCACGCCCCGTTGGGGGTTGTTGCTGGAACGCTCGACGTGCCGAAGGAGTGCGGTCTTTCCGAGCTGCCGGCCGCCGAACACCAGACACGTCCCGTGCGGCTCGAAGACCTGACGACTCGCGTCGGCGCGACCGTAGAACGTCTCGGGCGGCACGTACCCCGCCGTGGTGGTGTACGGCTCCGCAATGGTGAACGGCAGTGTGCTCGCGAACAGGACGGCAAGCCGGGTGTCCTGGAGCATCGCCCCCGCGGACGCGCTGCGCACCGTGACGAAGACGAAGAGCGCCTCGTCGAGCAGGATGAGCCGGGTTCGGCTCTCGCGGCAGGCTTCCGCAAGGCTCCGCCTCTCGGATGCCTGCATGGTGCCCAGGTACATCACGATGGTGCCGCGGGAGTGATCGAGGGCCGCAGCCGCCGTGCTAACGATCTCCGACGGGGTCGGTCGGTCCCAAAGGCAGATGATCCGGTACCGCCCGCTCACCGCGGAGCCCAACTGGTGGACGGGGCACCGGCGGCGGTCTTGAACTGGCTTCGTGTTGACGTCGAAGACCTGGAGATTCTCCTGCCCACGGCGGCCGCGCGCCCCGTCCGGAACGGCGTCGACCGAGGCTTGCTCGAAGCCGATCGCTTCGAGCACATGACCGATCCCGTCGGGACGGCTACCGACGCGCGTCGAGAGTTGGATCCAGGCACGAAGGGCGTTGCTAAGCTGCCCCGATCGGCTTCGGTCGGGGACGATTCCCCCGAACGCGATGGGGTCCCTCCCCGCCCCTACGGCCTCGATCTCGGGATTGCCGAGGGAGGTCCGCCCCGCCGCCGCGAGGTGCCCGTTCCACCGCTCAATGAAGCCGGGGAAGAACTCGGCGAAAATGTCCCGCTCGTCCACCTCGGAGAAGAGCGCCCCGTCGCGCGCGACCTGGGCGAGGTACTCCTCGGTCACGATGATGTCCTGCTGCGCCAGCGCCCGCTCGATGCGCGCCCGGTCCCCCGCGGCGATCTCGCGCGGCAACAGCTCGATCTCCCGACGAATCGTGTCGATACGCGCCTGCCGTCGCTCGCTCACCGTGCGTCGGATCCTCTCGATCTCCCCGCTCAGGAGTCGTACGGAGTCCTCGTCAACCTCATCGAAGCGCAGTTTCGCCTCCCACCCCGCGCGCTCGTCGTCGTCGCACAGATCCTCGAGCACCGCCCTCTCGATCTCTGCCAGAATGCCCTGAATCTGCCCGGCGAGTGCGATGCGCCGCGAGGTGAGTGCGTCGGCCCGTCGTCGGCGCCGCGCGACGCCGTCCTGTGACGCCTCGCCGGCGTCCTCAAGCGCGCTCAAGATCCTGCCGGTCGCCTGGTGGTCATGGCGATTCATGCACTCCTCGAAGCGGGTCACAAGGTTGGGCTTCCCCGCCACAACGTGACGGGCGATCGCATCCCGCTCAAGGGCGCCCACCGGGCCGACGGGAAGCCAGTCGTCGCCGAGGTCGAGCCCCTCGATCCCGAGCAATGGAGCCCCGAAGAGCGAGCGGCGCGAGTGCTGCGCCGGTGGGGAGTCTCCGCCGAGCGCCACAGCGACGGCGTCGAGGGCCTGGAGCGCAGTCTTGGCGGCCGCGGTGACGTCGATCGGGCCGAGCGCCTCCGCGAGGCAGCGGCGCGCCCGCGGCAAGAGCCCTTGAAGCTTGTTCCGATACACGCGGTGGCGCTCGTCGTGCCTCTGATCGCCGCCGCGTGGTCGCCCCACCTCGGCGAGCCACTCGTCGACGAGGCCAACGACGTCCGAGACCTCCTCCTTCATGTCCTGGAGGGCCCGGCCGTGAATGGGATCGGTCTTCGCGGCGCTCGGATTGTTGCGCTGGTCCCAGTCGTGAATGCGGGCGAGGACCACCGCGTCGTCGCGCCATGCCTGTGCTTCCTGAGACAGCCGGGTGGCCTGATCGACCCGATCGACTGCGATGAGGTCCAGTAGGCCGTCCAGAAACCCACCGCGCTGCATCCAGCGCTGCCAGATCCAGGTGGCGCGCTGAAATCTGAAGCGTTTGCTGCGCTTGGTCTCCTGCACGGCCCGAGCTCGCCCCGCGATCACCCGGAGCCGGGCGCCGGAGTCGGTCGCCACTAGGGTCGCGACGACGCTGGACGTCAGCGTGAGGCCCGCGCCGCCAAATTGGACGATCACCTCGCGAACGTGGTCGACCTCGGTGTAGGGCTCGGCGATTCGGAGTTGTCGGAGGCTCTCGGCGGCGATCGAGTCGGGCAGGAGCAGCGCGGGACGGACGCATGCGGCAAACGCGAGAAGCGCGGCGGCGCGGTGATTCGCCCCCGGGTGCGAGGAGAGACCGTCGATCCGCTCGCGAAGGCTCGATGCGGTGAATTCGATTTCCCCGATGATCCCGTCGTCGAGGCTGGTCCCGAGAACCTGCGAGAGACCGAGCCACTGAACCAGCAGCGCAGGAAGCGCGTCGAGGTGCTGACTCGAGAGCCCCTGTGAGGCCACCGCGACCTGCCGGGCCAGTCCGAGATCACCATCGCGCAGGAGCGACCAGGCGAGGGCGAGCGGTGCGTCGACGGGGCCCGCCGGGTCGAGGACCAACCGCGCCGTGTCGGCCGAGGACGACGTCGCCGACCAATACGATGAGGGAGAGACTTCCTCGTCAGGCGTCGAAGGCTCGGCGGGGAGGGCCTCGACCCGGGTCGGCTCGGCCGTGTGCTCGGCGGGAGCGACCTCGACCCGGATCGACTCGGCCGCGGGTGCATTAGGTATATCGTCGGCGGATGAATGGGGTGGCTCGGACACCTCCGGGGAGCACGGGGACCACAACTCCAAGGGGGGTGGCTCTTCCCCCTCCGCCACCGGACCCAACGAGTCCGCGCACTCGTCCTCGCAGTCGTCCTCGTCGATCGCGACAGGCGTCCCTGCCGGAAAGGTGACCTCGGCAGGCGAATCGACAGGCGGGGCCGGCGCGCGGGCCCTGAAGGTTTCGAGCTCGTTCTTGTATGAGGTGAGCTCCGCCCCGAGCGCTACCAGCCGACTCACGGGCATCATCGGCTCGCGTCGCCGGGACTCAAGGATGTCGGAGATGCGATCGACGAGATCCGACGCACGGCGACAGTCCTCTCTCAGAGGGGAAAAAGACCAATCAAGGATGCCTTCCGCTTCAAACGAGGACAGTATTTCGCGTTGTTCGGACAGTCGCCGGAGACGCTCCGCGAGGCCCCGCCGCTCCGTGTCGCGCTCCTCCAGTTTCTGTCCGGCGAGGTGATCGACCGCGTCGGCGAGCTGCTGGACGGCGTCCCACTCGGGCGCCTCGGCTGGAATCCTCGAAATCAACTCGATGACTTCCCGCCAGGGCGTTGCGTCGCTGGGAAGAGCGACCGGAACCTCCGGGCTCGAGGTCGGCGAGGGCGCATCGGGACGTGAGAGGGGAGGCGGTTGAGACGCAACCGCTGCTGGCATGTCTGGAGACGGCCGTTGGGACGGGGCAACCGGTTCGGAGGACGCCACGGGCCGATCTGCTCCACGCAGGACCGCCAGATAGTCGTCCCAAGCGGCGTCAGCCTTTCGCAGGCGCGCCTTCAGTATTGCGGCGAGCAACACGTCCTTTGGGTTCTGGGGGTCCGCTGGCGCCCGTGCGATCGCTTCCAACACGGCCGCCGACATCTCAGCGTTCTTGAGACTTCGCGACAGCCGTTTTCCTACAGGGAAGCCCCGGGTCTGCGCGCCGAAAGGGGCTGCCACGAGGTTTGGCAGCATGGTATCAGCCCAGCAGAAAAAGAGGCGGACTGCGGGTATCGTGCCCTGACTAGAAGGCCAGAGCTTCTGCAATGACAATCGTAATCCGGCCAGGTGCGTCTCATCCAGGGTGCCGCGGGAGATCTTCGCGCCCAGGGAACGATCGTGCTCTTTGAGCATCACGCGCGCGGGCCCTTCAACCCCCTGGAGAACCTCACGGAGCAGGTCGGACGGCATGGCCTCCAGCAATTCGGCAAAGCGTAGAGCGATCGTCTCCAACTCGGCTCCCAGAACAGAAGACGCGAGCCCCGAAGTGGTCGCCAAACCAGAATGATATGAACGGCCGGGTGGGGAACGATCTGCATCCATGGACTACCTCGTGTTGAACGCGCGTGTGCCCGCCGGTCTGACACCTCCATCCCCTCAGCCTCCGTGGCGTTGGGGCGGCGCCACGATGGTACACTAGAAGCCATCGCTCGTTCGTGCCTTCTTCCTCCGCGACCCCAACGGGCGCGATCTCCACCAAAGACCCGCAGGACCCTGCGAGGCCCCTCCCCGCCCAAGCTCGTCCCCCCTCCACCGGGTCCAAGACCACCCGCTTCACGTCCGTCATCCCAACCGTCATCGTCATGAGCCGCGCGCCAGCGGGACCCTACGCAGAGGGCTGGGTCCTCCAACCCCTCCAACCCCTCCAACCAGCTTCACCCTGACGCGAGATTGTCCTCTCATGAGGGTGCGGCCTCTGTCCTGATCCGATTCCCGGGTCGACCGAGTTGCCTGCGTCAGGGTGCACTCGCTCCTCGCACCGCGCCCGGGCGTCGCGCCCACGTCGCGCAGGCCCCCCGCGCACCGCCGCGCCTCGACGGGGCCCGGTGCTCCGGCCCAGGCGTTGACACCCGTCGAGCTCCTGCGCGATCGTGTGACCGTCGGGGATGGATTCGCACGGCCCCGAATGCCGCCCGAGGTCTCGCGATGCGCCTCCCTCTCCCACTCGCTCTTGCAGTCGCGACGTCTCTGCTCACCGCGGTGAGCGGGAGCGCCTGCGCGCAGACGCCCGACCTCGAGGCGCGGTACCTGGCGGGCAGGGACCTGCGCCGACGCAACGACGACGCGGGCGCTCTCGCGGTGTTCGAGTCGATCTGGAACCAGACCCACGCGATACGCGCCCGCGCCCAGATGGGAGTCGCGGAGGCGGGCGCTGGGCGCTGGGCCGTCGCCGAGTCGTACCTCCTGGAGGCGCTCGCCGTAGCCGACGACCCATGGATGCGCGAGGTCCAGGACGGGAGGGAGAATCGGGCGTGGGTCGAGGAGACCCTGACGAGGGTTCGGCTGCGCCTCGGGAGCCTCGACATCGTCTGCCCGACGCCTGGTGCGGCGGTGTTCATCGAGGGTCGTCAGGTGGCTGCCCTGCCCCTTTCGCGCCCGCTGCGTGTGCTCGCCGACAACGACATCGTCCTGGAGGTGCGGGCGCCAGGCCGGGTGGCGGCCTCTCGGCACACCCTCGTGCACCCCAGCGCCCACGTCCGCGTGGACATCAACGACCTGGCGCCCTCCGACGGCCCCGACCGTGCGCGGCCGGGTTGGACGAGCGTATCCTCCGGCGGCGTCGTGCGGTCGCCGTGGTTCTGGACCGCGATCGGCGCGGTGGTCGTCGGCGGCGTCGTGGCGGGCGTCGTATTCGGGACCCAGAGCACCGACGACCCCTACTCGGGCAACCTGTCACCGGGGACGGTCGTCGTACGGTGACCCCGGGCGGGGCGCGAGGCGCGTGGTGGGCGCTGCTGTTCGCCCTGGGATGCTCGCCGGCCGCGACCGAGCTGGTGATCGTCGTCGACACGGACCTCCAGGTCCCGGGCGAACTCGACCGCGTCGAGGTATCGGTCGTCGGGCCGAGCGGCCGCGTCGTCCTCGCCGGCGCGTCGGTGGTCTCGACCGGTACGCTCCCCATGACGCTCGGCGCCGTCCCCGCCGAGGGCGCTGCGCTCGGCCCGGTCACCGTGAACGTCACCGGGCGGGTGATGGGCCGCGCCGTCGTCGACCGCACGGTGCGCACGGCCTTCGTCGCGGGCGAGCGGCGCGTCCTTCCGATCCTGCTCCTCGGGGCCTGCCGCGGCGTGCAGTGCCCGGCGGACCAATCGTGCGGCCCCGATCGTTGCGCGCCCGTGGCCGTCCCGGGGGCGTCGCTCCCGGCGTTCACGGGCGCGGTGTCCCGAATCGACGGGGGCCGGGGCGACGCTCGAGACGCCGCCGCCCCGGGCGACGCCATCGACGCCGCCGCTCTGGCGGACGCCGCGGCCGACGCCGGGCCCCAGCGCGACGGAGCCGGCTTCGACCTGGCCCCCGAGGTGTCGACCCGGGACGCCCCGACCGCGGACCGTCCCGACGCTCCGGCCGCGGATCACCCGACCGCCGACGCGACGGCGGACACGGGCGCGGGTTGTTCGTCCGGGGCGCCCTGTCCAGGCGGCCTCCAGTGCTGCGACGGCGCGTGCGTCGCGACGTCGTCGTCGGTTGAGCACTGCGGGGCGTGCGGCGGTCGGTGCGTCCTCCCGGGTGCGACGGCGGAGTGCGTCGACGGGAGGTGCGCGGTCGCCGCGTGCGACATGGGCTTCGGTGACTGCGACCGCGTCGGCGGCAACGGCTGTGAAGCGGGGCTCAACTCCGTCGCCCGGTGCGGGGCGTGCGGGACGAGCTGTCCGTCGCGCCCGCACGCGGCGCCCGTGTGCCGCTCGACGGGGTGCGGCCTGAGCTGCGAGGTCGGCTTCGGCGACTGCAACCGGGACCCGCTCGACGGGTGCGAGGTGAACCTGCAGACCGATGCCTCCCACTGCGGCGCCTGCGGGTTCGCCTGCGAGACGCTCGCCTACGCCCCCGGGTCGTGTTCCGTCGGGACGTGCCGGACGATCTGCACGCCCGGCCGCGGGGACTGCGACGGGAACCCCTCCAACGGCTGTGAGACCGACCTCGCGACCGCGATCGTGCACTGCGGGCGCTGCGGCAACCGCTGTCCGACCGGCGCGTGCGTGGCAGGGTTGTGCGAGGGCGAGGTCGACGTCGGTGCCGGGGGAATCAACGCGTGCGCGCGCCGCCCGTCGGGCGACGTCCTGTGCTGGGGATCGAACGTCAGTGGTCAGGTGGGAAACGGCCGGACCTCCACGTCGCAGACGACCCCGGCCAGCGTGGTGGGGCTGACCGACGCGGTCGAGGTCGGGTGCGGCCTGCGGTTCTGTTGCGCGCGTCGGGCCTCGGGCCGCGTCTCGTGCTGGGGGGAGAACACGCGCTCGCAACTCGGCGTGGGCGGGATGGCGAGGGAGCAGACGACGCCCGTCGACGTCACCGGGCTCACCGACGCGCTCTCGATCTCGATGGGGGACTCGTTCGCGTGCGCCCGGCGCGTCGGCGCGACCGTGGTGTGCTGGGGCGACAACGGCGGCGGCCGCCTCGGCGACGGAACGACCACCCGGCGAGAGGCGCCCGTGCCCGTGGTCGGGCTGCCGGGAGGCGTCGTCCAGGTCTCCGCCGGGTCCCTCCACGCCTGCGCGCGGACGGGCTCGGGCCGGGTGTGGTGCTGGGGCACCAACACGAACGGCCAGGTCGGGGACGGGACGATGACGGACCGGTGGGGCGCCGTCGCGGTCGAGGGGCTCAGCGACGCGGTCTCGGTCGTGGCGGGATACGCGGGCACGTGCGCCGTTCGCATCGGCGGCGGGGTGTCGTGCTGGGGCGAGAACTCGACCGGGAGCGTGGGCGACGGCACGCGCGAGCGTCGCCTCGTTCCGGCGGCGGTCGCGGGCCTCGTGGACGCACGCGGCGTCACGGTCAACGGGGCGTACGCGTGCGCCCTCCGCGCGGGCGGCACCGTGGTGTGCTGGGGCAACAACGGGAACACTCTGGGCCTCGGCTTCGGGGGGCCGAGCGTCCTCGCGCCCGGCGACCCGGTAGTCGGGCTCACCGACGCCGTCGCGATCACTGGCGGGCTGAGCTTCGCCTGCGCACGGAGACGCACCGGGGCGCTGGTCTGCTGGGGTCGCGGCCCGTCGGGCGAGATCGGAAACGGCAGCAACTGGGACGCTTCGATCCCCGCGACGGTGGTGGGGCTGCCATGAGGGTTGGCGCCGGGGGTGGGTTCGGAGTCTCGCTGGCGCTGGCCCTGGTGGCGTGCACCCCGTCCACGACGGAGCTCGTGGTGGTCGTCGACACCGACCTCGAGGTTCCTGCCGAGGTCGACCGCATCGAGGTGACGATCGCGGGTCCGAGTGGCCGCTCGACGGTGTCGGCCTCGGACCTCGGTCCCGGCGCGTCGCTCCCTTCGAGCGTCGGTCTCGTGCCGGAGCGCGGGGCGGCGCTCTCTCCCGTCGTGATCACGGTCGTGGCGCTCCATCAGGGACGCACGAGGGTGAGCCGGGTCGTCGAGACGGGATTCGTCGCCGGGGCGAGGCGGCTCGTGCCGTTGTTCCTCCAGCGCGCGTGCGAAGGGCACCCCTGTCCGACCGGTGAGACCTGCATCGCCGGGGTGTGCGCGACGCGCCTCGTTCGCCCCGAAGAACTCCCGGCCTTCGACGGCCTCGTGACGCGCCTCGACGGCGGCGGATCGTTTGACGGAGCAGTCGACGCTCCCACGAGCGTCGACGACGCGACGGGCGTCGACCAGCCCCGCGACGCGATCGACGCCGGCGACGCCGGCGACGTCGGCGACGCCCCCGCACGCGCGGACCTCAGCCCCGACGCGCCCTCCGACGCGCCCTCCGACGCCCCTCGCCCGACCGACCTTGGCTCCGTGCGCGACGACGGTCGGCCGGACTCGACCCTTGTGACCGACACGGCCGACGCGGGGACCGCCGACGCCGGCGGGTGCGACGGCGATCGTCCGTGCCCGTCGAACCTCACGTGCTGCGGCGGTTCCTGCGTCGACCTGCGGCGCGACCTGGCTCACTGCTCCGCGTGCGGCCGTGCGTGCGGCGTGGCCCCAGGCTCGATTCCCCGGTGCGTCGACGGTCGCTGCGACTACTCCTGCACCCCAGGTCACGGCGATTGCGACGGGGCCGCGACCAACGGCTGCGAGGCGCGGCTCGACACCCTCGACCACTGCGGCGCGTGCGGACGGAGCTGCGCCCTGACGCACGCGACGTCGGCGTGCAGCGCCGGCGCCTGCGCGATCGCGCGGTGCGCGGAGGGCTACGGAGACTGCGACGGCGACCCGACCAACGGCTGCGAGGCGCCCCTCGACACGACCCGCGACTGCGGCGCCTGCGGCCGGGCCTGTCCGGCCGGCGCCCACGCGACCTCGTCCTGCGCGGCGACGTGCGTCGTCCGCTGCGAGGCCGGGTTCGGCGACTGCGACGGCGACGCCGCCGACGGCTGCGAGACCGACCTCCGGACGGGGACCGCCCACTGCGGCCGGTGCGGCGCGGCCTGCGCGCCCGGCGCGTCGTGCAGCGCGGGAATCTGCTCGGACGTCGCGGTGACGCAGCTCACCGCGGGTCGCACGCACGCGTGCGCGCTGCGGAGCGACCGCACGGTGGTCTGCTGGGGATCCAACGGCGGCGGCGCCCTCGGGGACGGGACGACCGACGCGCGGGCGAACCCGGTGCGCGTCGCGGGGCTCGCCGACGTCGTCGAGGTCGACGCAGGGAGCGAGCACACGTGCGCGCGCCGCGCCGATGGGAGCGTCTGGTGCTGGGGCATCGGCGACCAGGGCGCGCTCGGCAACGGGCGGTTCACCCCGATCCAGCCGGCACCGGTGCGGGTGGGCGATCTCGCGGACGCCCAGGGGATCTCGTGCGGCGGGGGGTTCTCGTGCGCTCGCTCGACCTCACGCGGCGCTGTGTGTTGGGGAGCGAACACCAACGGCGAGCTGGGGGATGGGACGCTGCTGAACCGTGGCGTCCCCGTGGTCGTGGCGGCCCCGGTCGGCGCGACCGCGCTCGGCCTCCCCTCCGCGGGGCAGGGCGGTCACGCCTGCGCGTCACGCCCCGGCACGCGCGAGGTCTACTGCTGGGGGAAGAACCTCTACGGTCAACTCGGCAACAACCTGACGTCGGCGCCGATGCCGACCCCCGCGACGACCGAGCCCTACGACGCCCTCGACCAGGTGACGACCGGCGGCTTCCACACCTGCAGCCGCGTGGCGAGTCATCAGATCTTCTGCTGGGGCGCCAACGGCGCGGGGCAGCTCGGGGGCGCCGGCACGCTCGACCGCTACCCTTCGCCCCGGGTCGTCCTGCTGGGAACCGACGACGTCGAGCAGATCGCCCTCGGGGGCGCGTTCTCGTGCGTGCTGCGCACGGGCGGGCGCGTGACGTGCTGGGGCACCAACGGCCGCGGCCAGCTCGGCGACGGCACCACGACGCGACGACAGGTCCCCCGCGACGTCGGCGGGCTGCTCGACGCGGTGGAGGCCGTCGCCGGCGAAGACTTCGCGTGCGCGCGCCGCGCGACAGGCGCCGTGGTCTGCTGGGGCGCCAACGGCGACGGGCAGCTCGGCGACGGTACGACCACCGACCGCACCCGCCTCGTCTACTCGCTGGGGTTGCCATGACGAGCGCGGTCCGGGCCCGCACTGCCCTGCTCGTCCTCGCGACGGCGCTCGCCGCCTGCGCGAGCCCGCGCACCGAGCTGGTGATCGTCGTGGACACGGACCTTCAGGTGCCCACCGAGGTCGACCGCATCGAGGTCACCGTGGGCGGGCCGTCGGGCCGGTCGGTCACGTCCGTCGCGACGCTTGGCCCTGGAGCCTCGCTCCCCCTGACCCTGGGCGCCGTCCCCGGGGACGGGGTCGCTCTCTCCCCGGTCACCATCACCGCGGTGGCGCTGCTGCAGTCGCGGACGATCGTCGACCGCGTGATCCGAACCGGCTTCGTGGCGGGTGAGCGCCGGCTCGTCCCGATCCACCTCGTGCGGACTTGCATCGGAATGCGGTGCCCCGACGGACAGGTCTGCGCGCCGGAGGGGTGCGTACCGGCGGAGGTCCCCGCGAATCGCTGGCCGCCGTTCTCGGGGGCGATCTCGCGCCTCGACGCGGGCGCGCCTCCCAACGCCCCGGACGTCGGCCCCGCGTCATTCGATGCGTCCGACGGCGGCGAAGCGCCGGTCGACGGCGCCGCGGGAGATGCGCCGTCTACCGATGCCCCCTCGGTGACGATCGACGTCGCCCAAGGCGCCGACGCACCCGTCTTGGATCGACCGACCGCGTTCGACGCGGGCGCGACGGACGCGCCGCGTGACGTCCCGGGCGGAGTCGACGCGGTCGACGTCGTCGACGCCGGGTGCGACGAGGCGCAGGTCTGCCCCGCGGCTCTCGCGTGCTGCGCGGGGGCCTGCGTCGACCTGCAGCGCACGATCGGGAGCTGCGGCGCCTGCGGCGCGGCGTGCCCGTCGCGTCCCAACGCGGCGTCGCGGTGCGCGGCCGGCCGCTGCGACTTCGCCTGCGGGGCCGGCTTCGGCGACTGCGACGGCGCGGCGGACAACGGCTGCGAGACGGCGCTCGACACCGAGGCCGACTGCGGCGGATGCGGGCAGTCGTGTCGGCCCACCCACGCCGCGGGCGTCTGCCGGGCGGGCGCGTGCGGCATCGTCCGCTGCGAGGCCGGGTTCGGGGATTGCGACACGGACGCCTCCAACGGCTGCGAGGCGGCGCTCGACACGGCAGCTCACTGCGGTGCGTGCGAGACCGCGTGCGTCGCGGCGGCGCACTCAACGGTGACCTGCGCGCCCGCGGGCTGCGTGAGCGCGTGCGACGTGGGATGGGGCGACTGCAACGGGGCGCCTTCGGACGGGTGCGAGACCGACCTGCGGACCAGCGCCACGCACTGCGGAGTCTGCCGCAACGCCTGCCGGACCGGCGACGTCTGCGGAGCCGGCATCTGCGCGGACGTCGCGGTCACCCAGATCGCCGCGGGCTACGGGCACGCTTGCGCGGTGCGGCGCTCGGGGGTCGTGACCTGCTGGGGGTTCAACGGCGCCGGGGCGCTCGGGGACGGCACCGACGCGGAGCGGGGTTCCCCGGTCCTCGTCACCGGCGTCGTCGACGCCGTCGAGGTCGACGCCGGTCCCAACCTGACCTGCGTCCGCCGCCGCTCGGGCGGGGTGCTGTGCTGGGGGCTCGGCGAGTTCGGCTCGCTGGGCAACGGGACCAACACCCCGGTGCAGTTCGCCCCCGTCCCGGTCTCCGGGATCACGGACGCCGAGTCGCTCTCGGTCGGGGAGGCGTTCGCGTGCGTCCGCTCGGCGTCGCGTGGCGTGCTCTGCTGGGGCTTCAACGCCGACGGTCAGCTCGGCGACGGGACGACGACCAACCGCAACGAGCCGGTCGCGGTCGCGATGCCCGGCGGCGCGACGCTCCTCGGGCGGCCGTCCGCCGGTACGTTCGGAACCGCGTGCGCCAAGAGCGCGAGCACCATCGAGGTGTACTGCTGGGGGCACAACCTCGGGGGCGCGATCGGCGACGGGACGACGACCAACCGGTCGATCCCGACGCGCACCACGGTGTTCGACGCGGCCGACGTGACCTCCGGGGGCGGCACGGTCTGCTCCCGCGACCGGGGCAATGGCGTCTACTGCTGGGGCTCCAATTACACCGGCGCCGTCGGCAACGGGAGCAGCCTCGACCGCTTCCTGACACCCCAGGTCGCGCTGCTCGGCACCTCCGACGCCGCGCAGCTCTCGATGGGAAACGGGCACGTCTGCGTCCGACGGACGACCGGGGCGGTGGTGTGCTGGGGCAGCAACAACTACGGCGAGCTCGGCGACGGCACCACCACGTGGCGGCGCACCCCGGTGAGCGTGCTCGGGCTGGCCGACGCGGTGGAGGTAACCGCAGGCTCGTCCTTCACCTGCGCGCGTCGCGCGACCGGCGCGGTGGTCTGCTGGGGTCAGAACAGCGGTGGCCAGCTCAACGACGGTACCCGCACCCCGCGCCAGCGCTTCGTCTACTCGCTCGGGCTGCCGTAGACCTCACGGGAGCCGTCGCTAGAAGATCGGGATGCCGTTGGTCCCGTCGACCACCCGCGGTCCGTGCGGGGTCTCGCCGCTCCCCGTCGCCGCCGCGTTCGCCGTCGGCGCCACGTTCGCCGGCGCCGCGTTCGCAGTCGGCGCCGCGTTCGCCGTCGGCGCCGCGTTCGCCGTCGGCGCTGCGTTCGCCGTCGGCGTGGGCCGACCGGGGCGGCGATGTTGCGCCCGGTGGTCCGCCGCCGACGGGGCTTCGATCTCGGAGGCGAGGGCGTCGTGCATCGGGCGCGATGGGGGGGCGGGGGCAACGGGGGCGGGGGCAACGGGGGCGGGGGCGACGAGAACGGCGGGCGACGAAGGCAGCGGGGCAACGACCGGCTCGACCGGCGGGCGCGGCGGGGCGGCCGTTCGGAGCGGGCGCTCCACCGCCGGGGGAACGCCGTGGGATGCCGCGAGCGCCAGGGCGCCGAGGGCGGTCACCACGACGATCAACCCTACGAGGGCGAATCGACGCCTGCCGTTGCCGGACGGCAACAACGCCCTGACCGTCCGAGCGCCGGACGTCGACGCGTTGTTCGTCCGAACGGATGGGGCGAGCCGGGGTGACCCGCCGCCTCGCTCCTCCGCGGCGACGAGCTCCGCCGCAAGCGCTTGCGCGTCCTGGAAGCGGGAGCTCGGATCGTGGTGGGTGGCGCGGCGCAACACCGGAACCAGCCACGCCGGGAGCGCGGCGTCGGAGAAGTCGTCGGGGGCGAGGGCGTGCGAGGCCAGGCCGCAGTACAGCGTGCGGATGAGAAGACCGAGCGCGTAGACGTCCGTTGCCGGCGAGAGGCCGCCGCCCCGAAGCTGCTCCGGGGCCATGATGCCGGGCGTCCCCGACGGACCGCGGGTCGAGTAGGTGAACGAGGCGTCGAGGCGTCGGGAGATGCCCATGTCGATCACCTTGAGAGTGGACGTGGTCCGATCGAACAGCACGTTCGCCGCCTTCAGGTCGCGATGCACCCACTGCTTCGCGTGGATCGCGCCGACGGCGTCGAGCAGGCGGCGGGTGATGACGCGCCTCTCGTCGTCGCCGAAGGCGCCGTCATTGAGGTGCTCCTCGAGGCTCGGGTGGTCGAAGAACTCTTCGACGATGCACTGGCCGAGGCCGGACACGAACAGCGATTGATAGACCCGGATGATTCCCTCGTGGTGAAGCGCGGCGAGCATCCGGTACTCCTCTTCGATGTGCTTGCGAAGGGAGCGGTCATTCGGGTCCGCCTGTACCTTCAGCACCCGCTCGACCCGCGCGAGCTGGTCGGTGCCCACGTAGATCTCGGACATGCCCCCGACGCGGAACGGCCGAAGACCGCTCAAGGGTAGATCGCCGGCGCCGCTCCGCGAATTGCGGACGATGCGCTTGTCGTCCAGCTGATCGCGACCGTCCCCGGCCGAGAACTGCACGCGCAGTCTGCGGCGATCACGCGATTTCAGCCACGCCCACGGCGCGAGGGGTCGGTCGTGGCCGTCCCGCGGCAGCGGCTCGCCGTGGAGGTCGTCGGGGCGGGCGGTGCGATAGTATCGCAGCGCGTCGCCCTCCTTCCGCGTGAGGGTGAGGACGTCGTCCTCGGACCCGTGTTCGGTCATCAGGAAGAACGGACGGAGGATCCACCCCTTGCGGACCGTCGGGTCCACGAGCAGGACATCGCGGGCCATGACGGACCCTTCGACCAGGAGGGAGACGTCCCTGCTCGGGAGGGCGCGCCCCCGGAGTTGCAGCGCGTGGACCCGCACGCCGTCGCGCAGGGGCGTCGGCGCGCCGCACACGGCCAGGAGGTGCCAGTCTCCGAGAAATGCGACGCTCTCGATCAGCGCGTCGAAGTCCGGGCGCAGCTCGCCGAGCAGCGCTCGCGCCACGCCTGGGTCCATCGGGCGGGCGGGATGGACGAGCGCGTTGCGCTCCACCGTCAGGCGGGCGATGCGGTCGAGAAATGCCTCGTCGCGAACGAGACGTTCGAGGTCCGGCATCGGAAGGTCCGACACCCTGGGCGCCAGGTCCGAAAGGACGGACTGCCAGAGTCCGAGGGAGAGCTGTCGCTCCTGTCCCAGCCGTCGAAGCGCGGCGTGGATCTCCGGCTCGTCCGCCCGCTCGAACGCCTCTATCAGCACCACGCTGCCGAGGAGCTGGAGGAGGCTCTCGAGGGCGTAGAGCACGTGCATGACCTTGCGGTCCGGGGCGCTCTCGGCCACGGCATCGATCGCGCAGATGGCCCGCGCTACCGGGTAGGGCAGCGTATGCGCGCGCAGGCGCGTACGGCTGCTCGTCATAACGGAGGGTTCCTTCGCCGGCGCATCGGGGAGCCGTAGGATGCCATGGCCGCCGCGAAATCCGGAGGTGCGTACTCGCCGAGGCGCGCGTCGCGCTCGCCGCCGTCGCGACGTAGCCTCCGGCTCCCATCCCCTCCCCGATGCTCCCCTCCCTCACCCAGGCCCAGCGCGACGCCATCGCTCACCGCGACGGCCACCTTCAGCTCATCGCCTGCGCGGGCTCTGGCAAGACCGAGGTCGTCGCCCGCCGCGTCGCCCAGCTCCTCGGCCCCTCCCCCGACGGCTCCGCCCGCCTCGAACCACGCAACCTCATCGCCTTCACCTTCACCGACAAGGCCGGCGCCGAGCTCAAGGAGCGCATCGCCGCCCGCGTCGCCGACGCCCACGGCGAGCTCCCCGGCCTCGCCGAGATGTTCGTCGGCACCATCCACGGCTTCTGCCTCGACCTGCTCCAGCGCGAGTCGCCCGAGTTCCTGAAGTACGCCGTGCTCGACGACGTGCGGCAGAAGCTGCTCGTCGAGCGCCACCCGCAGCGCAGCGGCATGGCCCTCACCACCCGCCACCCCGACGGCGCTCCGCTCAACGCCTGGGAGGACACCAGCGCGTACCTCTCCGCCCTCGACGTGCTGCGCCAGGCCGACCTCATCCCCGAGCGCCTCGAAGGCGTCTCCGCGCTCCAGGGTCTGGCCGCCTGGCGCGAGCTGCTCGAGTCGCAGCGCTACCTCGACTACACCGCCATCATGGAGCACGCCGTGCGTGCGCTCCGGGAGCGCGACGACCTGCGGGCCCGCCTCCGGGCGCGGGTGCGACACGTCATCGTCGATGAGTACCAGGACGTGAACCCCATCCAGGAGCGCGTGGTCGCCGCGCTCGCGGGCCTCGGCGCCTGGCTCTGCGTCGTCGGCGACGACGACCAGACCATCTACCA
>JAUSAZ010000054.1 GCA_030652255.1 Myxococcales bacterium
AGGTCGTGGCGGCGCAGCACCTCGACGCTGCGCAGCGTCGGAGACACCAGCCACACGTGGCCGACGCCCTCGCGGCGGTAGATGTCCAGCTTGCGGCCCCGGTCGACCTCCTCCGTCGAGGGGGACAGCACCTCGCAGCACCAGTCCGGCGCGAGGGTCGCCGCGGCGTCATCCATGAACCCACCGGGCACCCGCTCGCGCCGCCACCCGGCGAGGTCGGGCACCACGATGTCCGGCCGCGGCCCGAGGTGCAGCTCCGGCTCGTCGAGGATGATCCAACCGCCCGGCCCGCCGCGCCCGCGATCGAAGGGACCTTGCAGCTCGCCGCCCAGGGCGCTCGCGCTCCGGGCGTGCCGCAGCCGCGGCCGGGGCATGAGCGACAGCTCCCCGTCGATGATCTCCGCCACGAGGTGCTCCGGGGCGTTGCGGTAGCCCGCCACCACGTCGGGCGCGAGGTTGGGAAACTCCGGCTCGAGGGTGCGTGCAGCGTCGCCAGACATGCCCGCACGTTAGCCCGACCGGATCACCGCCGCGCGCCTTCTCACACGGCCGTCAGCGCCCGCCGCTCCACCCTCCATCGCGAAGGTCGGCGCCGTCACGTCGAGCCACGGCCCGGGTCCCCACGGGCATCCCCATGGCCCCCGGCACCGGCATCGACGGGATCGCGATCGTCGGCGTGGTGTCGATGCCGTCGGCGCACCCGCCGCACATGCTGTTGCAGAACAGCGCGCACGTCCGCAGCAGATCGCAGGCCAGGTCACACCTCGTCGTCGAGCACTCCATCCGCGTGCTGGTGGCCCGAAGAGGCCCGCGGTCCCCTGCGACCTCGCGAAGCGAGGCGACCGCTTGTGGTAGCGCGAGGTGAACCGCTCGGAGCGGGCGCGTCGACCCACGGTGACCCCCCGCCCGACGAACGCATTGGAATGCAGCGCGCGCAGCGAGCGCTCGTTCAGCGAGGGCTGAGGCCCGCGGTGGTAGGCTCCCGTTGATGCGGCCGCTCACCACGGACCTGACGCGCGATGAGCTGAGGCCGTACTTCTGTTGGGATGAGGACGTCTCGATCGCCGAGCTGCGAGCGGCGCTTCGCGGCCCCGATCCGGAGGAGCGGCTGCGAGTGCTCGGGCGGCTGCTGCGTGAGGCGCGCGACACGGACGTCTGGAGCTTCGTCGGGCCGCAGGAGGTGGCCGATGCGCTGCCCATGCTCAGCCGCCACCTGGGCCGGCGCCGGGCGTTCTGGGAGTACCTCATCGGGCGATGGCGGGCCCACGGGCTGGTGCGGTGAGCCCTCCCGATCGGCTGACGCCGCTGCAACGGATCGTGCTGCGGACCTTCTTCGCGGCAGAGCGGGGGTTCTTCTTGTCGGGCGGCGGTGCGCTCGTGGGGTTCTATCTCGGCCACCGGGAGACGACCGACCTCGACCTGTTCACCACGTCGAGCGAGGCCTTCGATCGCGCTCGAATCGTGCTGCCCAACGTGGTCGCGACGTTCGGCGGCACGCTCGTGACCCGCCAGGACGCGCCGGGCTTTCGCCGCGTCGTGGTGCAGCGGGGCGACGAGCAGCTCGTCGTCGACCTGGTGCGAGACGTCGGACCGCAGCTCCACCCGAAGCACGACCTCGACGGCGTGCTCGTCGACTCGATGGAGGAGATCTTCGTCAACAAGCTCACGACGCTCGTGAGTCGGCAGGAGGTCCGCGACCTCATCGACGTGCTCGAGCTCGAGCGGCATGGCCTGCGGGCCGAGC
This sequence comes from Myxococcales bacterium, assembly GCA_030652255.1. GTDB lineage: Bacteria > Myxococcota_A > Polyangia > Polyangiales > SCUS01. Next base: position 1,745 of record JAUSAZ010000054.1, read on the forward strand.
ACCACCTCGCGGAGGCCAACCTGAAGGACGGCGGCTGCACGCCCGCGACGATCGCGTGGCTGCTGAGCGAGTGGCGTATCGCCGACTCGGCAGCGCTACCCGCGGGCTATACCGTCGGCGAGGTGCGCGCCTTCAAGGATGGCCTCGCCGAGCGCATGGCGATGGCTGCGCATCCCGCTGCAGGCGGTTGAGCTGGGTCTCGCTGTCGCGCGGAACTCCTGATCCCCCGCCACCCTCCGCCTGCCGCCGCGTCGATGAAGCGCGCGGCCCCTCGGACCGCCACGCGTGGCATGCTCGGCTCATGCCTGGGCGAGATGCGGTGACGGTGCGGCTCCGCTTCGAGGGCCGTGAGATCGAAGCGCGCGCGGGCGCCTCGCTGCTGCAGGCGTGGCTCGATGCGGGTCTCCCGCTCGTCGAGAATGTCGGCTGCATGGGACAGGGGGTCTGCGGCGCGTGCCACGTGCTCGTTCGCCGCGATGGGCTCGCGGGCCCCGACGAGGTGGTCCGCACCGCGCTCGCCTGCGAGACCGTGGTCGAGGACGGGATGGAGGTCTTCTTCGTCGATCACGCCTCGGCGCGCCGGCCGCATCACTACGACCTCCGCGCGCTCGACGACTCGTGGACCGCCTTCGACCGGGTCCCCGAGATCTTCCCCGAGGCGGCCCACTGCCGGCACTGCGGCGGCTGCGATCGGGCGTGCCCCAAGGGCATCGAGGTCGAGCGCATGGTGGGCCTCGCGAGCGTCGGCCGCCCCGTCGAAGCCGCGGCGCTCTTCGACGAGTGCGTGATGTGCAACCTCTGCGTGGCGGCCTGCCCCGAACGCATCGACCCCTCGTACCTGGGGCTGCTCGTCCGGCGCCTGGTGGGCTCGACCACCCTCCGGCCCGCCGACCTGATCGCGCGCCTGCGCGAGATCGGCGCGGGCCAGCAGCGGGTGGACGTCGACGCCGAGATCTCCGACGAGGAGCCCCGGGCCGCGAGCGTCGACGTCGCGCGCGGGGAGGGCGCATGAGCGGCATCCCCTGGAGCGAGGCGCTCGACGCCTGGCGCGCGGGGCGCCCCGCCCCCCCCGCGGCGAGCCCGCTCCCGCGCGACGAGCTCCTCCGACGGTTTCACCCCGACCACCGCGAGGGCGCGATGACACCGCTGCGCGTCGGCGTCTCCGCCGGCTCGGCGTGCGCGTCCGAGCTCGCGGGCCTGCTCCAGGCCGACTCGCCCGTGCGCGACGTCGACATCGCGGGCGCGCCTCAGCAGGACACCGACGTGCTCGTGATCGGCGGCGGCGGCGCGGGCTGCGTGGCGGCCCTGTGCGCGGCGCGCGCCGGCGCGCGCGTGGTCGTCGCGAGCAAGCTGCGCGTCGGCGACGGCAACACCGTCATGGCCGAGGGAGGCATCCAGGCCGCCGTCGGCGAGGAAGACAGCCTCCAGCGGCACTTCGAGGACACCGTGCGCGCGGGGCGCTTCGCGGGCGACCGCGCGCTCGCGGCCGCGCTCGTGAGCGACGGCCCCGCCGCGATCCGCTGGCTCATCGGCGAGGGCATGAGCTTCGACCTCGAGCCCGGCAGCGACCGGATCGGCGGGCGCCTGCGACGAGCGCGCGTCGGCGGCGCCACCGCGGCGCGGCTGCTCTCGTACCGGGACCAGACCGGGCTCGAGATGATGCGCGTGCTGCGCGAGGCGGTGCGCCTGCAGCGCGGCATCACGACCCTCGACGGGCACCCCGCGCTCGAGCTCCTCACGGACGCCCGCGGCGGGTGCGCCGGCGCGGTGCTCTTCGATCGAGCGCGCGGGCGCCTCTCGCTCGTCCACGCCGGCGCGACGATCCTCGCGACGGGCGGCGCGGGGCGCGTCCACCTCGGCGGCTTCCCCACGTCCAACCACTACGGCGCGACCGCCGATGGCCTCGTGCTCGCGTACCGGGCGGGCGCCGCGCTCCGGGAGGTCGACAGCTTCCAATACCACCCGAGCGGCCTCGCCTTCCCCGCGCGCCTCGCCGGACTCCTGGTGAGCGAGGCCGCCCGCGCGGCGGGCGCGCGCCTCGTGAACGGCCGCGGCGAGCGCTTCGTCGACGAGCTCGCCGCGCGCGATGTCGTCGCGGCCGCGATCCTGCGGGAGCTCGAGGAGGGCCGCGGCGTCGCCCGCGACGGCGCCCTCGGCGTCTGGCTCGACACGCCCTCGCTCGAAGCCGAGCAGCCGGGCATCCTGCGCGAGCGGCTCGTCACGCTCTCGCACCTCGCCGAGCGCGCCGGGGTCGATCCGCGCCGTGAGCCGCTCCTCGTCCGGCCCACGCTGCACTACCAGAACGGCGGCGTCGCCATCGACCCCGACGGCCACACCACCATCGCCGGCCTCTTCGCGTGCGGCGAGGTCGCCGGGGGCATCCACGGACGCAACCGCCTGATGGGCAACGCCCTGCTCGAGCTGGTCGCCTTCGGCCGGCGCGCGGGCGCCGCGGCCGCGCGCCGCGCCGAGACGCCGCCGACGGGCCCCATCGGCGTGACCCACCTCTCGGACTGGCAGCGCGCGCTCATCGCCGCCGGGCTCCCGCTCGAGGCGCGGGCGCCGAGGCTCTTCCCCCCGTACAGCAACTTCGACCTCGAGGCCGCGCTCGACGCGGGCGGGGTCCGCGCATGAAGCTGCTCACCCGAAGCGAAGCGCAGGTCGGCCCCGACCTCGACGCGTGGCTCGCGGTCGGCGGCGGCGCGGCGCTCCGGCGGGCCCTCGCGGCGCCGGATGAGGTCCTCCCCGAGGTCCGCGCGTCGGGGCTCCGCGGCATGGGCGGCGCGGGCTTCTCCACCTACGAGAAATGGGCGGCGGTCGCGGCCGCGGAGGGCGCTGACAAGTGGGTCCTCTGCAACGGCAACGAGGACGAGCCGGGCACCTTCAAGGACCGCTTCCTGCTCTCGCGCACCCCCCATCAGGTCATCGAGGGCGCGCTCGTCGCCGCGCGCGCGGTCGGCGCGCGCCACGTCGTCCTCTACGTGAACCCGCGAGAGACCGAGACGCTCGTCGTGCTCGCGGCCGCCATCGCGGCGTGGCGCGCGTACGCCCCCTTCGCCGAGCTCGGCGAGGCGCTCGGCGGCGCGGTACGCCTCGACCTCGTCGAGAGCACGGGGCTCTACGTGGGCGGCGAGGAGACCGCCGCGATCGCGTCGGTCGAGGGGCGCTTCCCCTTCCCGCGCCCGAAGCCGCCCTGGCCAGCCGCCCGCGGCGTCCACGGCGCGCCGACGCTCGTCAACAACGTCGAGACCCTCGCGCACGCCTGCCACGTCGTCGCCCGCGGCGCGGAGCGCTACCGCGAGCTCGGGCGGACGGCGCCCGGCACCAAGCTCTACTCGCTCTCGGGCGACGTGCTTCGCCCCGGCCTCCACGAGCTGCCCATGGGCACGACGCTCCGCGAGCTCATCTTCGAGCATGGGGGCGGCATGCTGGCGGGCCGCGCCTTCAAGGCGGTCTTCACCGGAGGCCCCTCGAACACGCTGCTGACCGCAGAAGACCTGGACGTGCCGCTCGACTTCGACAGCGTCCGCGCGCGCGGCGCGCGCCTCGGAACGGGCGCGATGATCGTCGTCAGCGAAGGGACGAGCATCGTCCGCAAGACCGCCGAGTACGTGACCTTCTTCGCCGAGAGCTCGTGTGGGCAGTGCCCGCCGTGCAAGGTCGGCACCTACCAGGTCGCGCGAACGCTGGAGCGCATCGCGCGCGGCGAGGGCCGACCGGGCGACCTCGCGTCCCTCGAGAGCGCGGCGCGGATGCTGCCGGGCAGCGGGCGCTGCGGCCTCGTCGATGGCGCGGCGACGGTCTTGCGTAGCTCGCTCGAGCGCTTCCGCGATGAGTACGAGGCCGCCGCGGGGCCCTCCATGAGCCCGCGCGGAGTCCGCCTCCCGGTCCTTGGATGACGCAGGGGCGTCTGCGGGTCGGGGGCGTCGTCTGCAAGAGGCCGATGCCGCTCCCCGGACGCGGCGCGGTCGCAGGCGCGGAGAACACCCGGGAGAGGGACCGACGCGATCACCCGCGGGTGGCGTAACTCGATCGGCGGCACCAGCCGGCGGCCGTTGCCGCTCGGCCATCGCACCATCAACGGGTCGACGCCCTCCTCCGACGACGCCGCGTCACCCATGGCCCCGCGGAAGGCCCCGCGGATGGTGCTGCGCAGCACCGGGAGCAAGCCCGCACAGGCCCGCATGGGCCGCGCAGGGGGCGCGTGCGGCGTGTCGACGCATCGACAGAGGCCCGGCAGCGACCGACGGAGCACCATGCGGGGCTCACTTCATCCGTCACGACCGGCGCCGGGGTGATGTCGACTGGTGCCCATCCACCGAGCGCGCCGCGGGCGACACAAGGTGAGCGGGTGACGCGGCCTGGACGGCGCTTGTTCGGGTGCTGTTGAGGCGTCGCGGAGGGGAGTGCGGCGGCCGCGCGGCCGTTGATCAGGTGGGATCGGGCTCGGGGTCGACCGGGGCCGGCGGGGCGTCGCCGTCACCCTCGCTGCGGGCGGTGTCGGCGCTGCGGAAGAACACCTCGGGCCACGCGCGCCCGAGGCCCTGGGCGGTGGCGATCTTGATGAGCTCGGCGTGGGTGGTGGTGCGGAGGCGGTTGACGCCTTCCTTCCATTCGAGGATCTCGGTGGCGACCGTGGCGGCCTCGCCCTGTGTCTTCACGCGGGCGACGAGCGCCGCGAGGGCGGCCTTGGCGCTGGTGAGCAGCGGCTCGGAGAAGGCCCTCAACGGGGAGTCCCCGGGGAGCTTGTCGAGCTCGCGCACGATCACGTCGCGGGTACGCTCGCACTGCTTGCGGAGCGGACCGCGCACGAACTCCGACGGCGCAACGGGGAAGAACCTGCGAAACGCGGCTGATTTTCGTTCCTGATTGGCCTCGACGAGCGCCTGACCGCCGAAGCGGACGGTGACCCGATCGAGGCTGGCATCGAGCACCGCGACGAGGGCGTCGGCCCGGATGACATCCCGGCGCGTGGCGCGCTGTCGCCGGAAGACCTCGGACCAGGCGGCGATCTCTTCCTCGAAGATGAGGGCGAGCTCGGCCGCGAGGGGCTCCGCCCGCAGCGCGGCCTCGGTGTACTCCAGGTCATCGAGGAAGGTGATAAGCGAGCTGCTGATCGGGATCTGTCTCATGAGATGGGTGCCTCCTACGGCAGGGCGGACGAAGAGCAGCGACGGTAGCAGACCGCGCAACGGCGCCGGAAGTGTGGCGCGCCGTGACGCACAGCACGGCCGCCGATGTGGTGTTCTCGCGGCGCATCGGTGAACCACTGGCACAGCGCCGGGAGAGCCTCGCTGACCGTCACCGAGATCGAAGCGAATCACCCGTGAGCTGACGCCCGGCGCCCGACGGGCGTAGGCTCCGGCGCATGTCAGGCGACGCCGCACGCCCCCTCGACCCGGGGTTTCCCAACCTCGACCCCGCGGTGGTGGAGGGCTACCGCAACGCCCCGGAGACGATGGTCGCGGAGATCATCGACGGGCAGCTGTCGCTCATGCCCCGACCACGGCGGCGTCACTCCCATGGCGCGACCCGCCTCGTGGGGCGGCTGAGCGGCTTCAGTGACCCGGGAGAGGGTGACCCCGGCGGGTGGATCATCCTCACCGAGCCCGAGCTGCACCTCGGGCCGCGCCCCGACATCGTGGTGCCAGACCTCGCGGGGTGGCGCAACGAGCGCGCCGCGGAGGGGTTCTTCGAAGAGAGCGACGACCTGACCCTGGCGCCCGACTGGGTGTGCGAGGTGCTGTCTCCGTCGACGTTTCGTGTCGACCGGAAGAAGAAGCTCCCCATCTATCACCGCGAGGGCGTCGGCCACGCGTGGCTCGTCGACCCGGCAGCGCAGACCCTGGAGGTCTACCGCCGCCATGAGCTCGGGTGGCTGCTGGTGGCGACCTTCGAGGGCGACGACGTGGTGCGCGCAGAGCCCTTCGACGCGATCGAGCTCAGCCTCGCCGGGCTCTGGGCCCGCTGACGGCTACGGGTGATCAGAGGGCCCAGAGCCCCGCGAGGTCGAGCTCCACCGCG
>JAUSAZ010000056.1 GCA_030652255.1 Myxococcales bacterium
GACGGCGGCGACGGCGGGGCCGCGGGCGGCGACGGGGGCGACGGCGGCTCGTCGGGCGGCGGCGACGCGAGCGACGGCGGCGCCGGGGGCGGGGCCGACGCGGGCGACGTGCCGATGCCCAACCTCATCGACATCGACGGCGGCGCGGGATCGGGCTCCCGCGACGGCGGCCGCCCGCCGCCCCCGTCGGCGAGCGAGCGGCTGAGCGACGACCAGTCGCCGAGCAACTCCCCCACGCCGATGGCCGTGGTCATCCTCGACGACGACTACTCGCCGCCCTCCGGCGCCTACTACTTCCGGCAGGAGGTGTGGAGCCAGTTCAGCGGGACGCGCCTCGCGCCCACCACCCGCACCGACGTCGACGGCGACGTGGTCGGCGAGCTCCCCACCATGGAGCTGCGCGTCCGCGACCCGGTGACCACCAACGGGCGCGCCCGGGTGCACGGCCTCATCGCCGTGCTCGCGCAGCACAACCAGCCCTTCGCGCTGGAGTCGCCGATCCGGTACCTCCCCGCCGCCAACCCCAACCCGCAGCGCTTCCTGCGCGCGTGGCGCTTCGAGTCGCTCGCGCAGAGCGTCGACTACCGCCGCCTCACGGGCCGCGGGGCGGGCGATCCGCGGTGGTCCCCGGAGGTGCTCGCGTACTACACGCAGCCCCCGGCCGACCCGCGCTACCGCGAGCTCGCGCAGCGGGTGGTCAACCAGCGGCTGCCGCAGCGGCTGCGCAGCGACCCCTTCGCGCAGGCCCTCGCGATCAAGCTCTACCTCGACCACGAGCTCATCTACTCGACGCGCGCCCGGCACGCGGGGGTGCCCGACCCGACCTCGGACTTCCTCTTCGGCAACCGCACCGGGTACTGCGTGCACTTCGCGCACAGCGCGGTGTTCCTGTGGCGCTCGCTGGGCATCCCGTCGCGCATCAGCGCGGGCTACCACTCCGACGAGAGCAACCGCCGCGGTGGCTCGACCATCCTGCTGCGCGGCGGCGACGCCCACGCCTGGCCCGAGATCTACGTCACCGGCTACGGCTGGATCGTGCTCGACATCGCCGCCGAGCGAAACCTCGACCCCCCGGGGCAGGGCACCGACGAGGACCTCCAGCGCATCCTCGGGGAGATGGCCCGCCAGCAGCCGCCCGACCCCGAGCAGCCGCGCCCCCGCGACCGCCCGCCGCAGCACCACTACGGCCGCGACCTCGGCTACGGGCTGCTGGGTCTGCTCGGCGCCGTACTCGCGGTGCTCTACCTGGTGAAGCTCTGGCGCCGGGCGCGGGTGCTGCTCTCGGCCTCGCGCTCGCTGCCGCGGGTGGGCTACCGCAAGGCGCTCGACGTGCTGGCCGAGGCGGGCCTCGTGCGTGAGTACGGCGAGCCCCGCGAGCGCTTCGCGGCGCGCGTCGAGAAGGTGGCCCCCACCTTCGCGAAGCTGACGGCGATGCACCTCTCGGCGCGGCTGGGCGACCCCGCGAAGAACACCCCCGACGCCGAGGCGCTCTCGCGGCGGCAGTGGCGCGACGGGCTGCGGGCGCTACGACGCGAGCTCGCGGCGGGAACGAAGCGCTGGCGCCGGGTGGTGGGCCTGCTCAACCCGGCGTCCTGGCTCGACGCGCGATGACCGAAGGAGACCCAACGAACGCCATGGACAGCGATTTCAACCAGAGCGAGCACGTCACCCACACGCCGGCCCCGGCGATCACCGACCTCAACGGGGCGTACAGCGTGGTGCAGCGGCTGCGCTCGCGGCTGCAGACGGCGGTGCGCGGCCGCGACGAGGTCATCGAGCTGCTGGTGATCGCCCTGCTCGCGGACGGCCACATGCTGCTCGAGGACTACCCCGGGTCGGGCAAGACCACCCTCGCCAAGGCCCTCGGCGACTGCATCATCGACGACAAGCCCGACGACGACATCTCGACCTTCCGGCGCATCCAGTTCACGCCCGACCTGCTGCCGAGCGACGTCACCGGGACGACCATCTTCGACCCCAACACCAACAAGTTCTTCTTCCGCGCGGGGCCCATCTTCGCGCACGTGGTGCTGGCCGACGAGATCAACCGCACGTCGCCGAAGGTGCAGTCGGCCATGCTCGAGGCGATGGCCGAGAAGCAGACCACCATCGACAACCGCACCCGCAAGCTCGACGAGCTCTTCTTCGTCATCGCGACGCAGAACCCCCTCGACCTCGCGGGCACCTTTCCCCTCCCCTCGGCGCAGCTCGACCGCTTCCTCTTCAAGGTCAAGATGCACCACATCAACCGCGAGGCCGAGCTCGAGGTGCTGGCGAGCTTCAAGGCCCGCCGCGCCGGCGCCGGCAGCGAGCTCGCGCGGGTCACCCGCACGGAGATCGTCGACGCCCGCGCCGTGGTCGAGAACCAGATCCACGTCGCCCCGGAGGTGCGCGAGTGCCTCGTCGACATCGCCGGGCGCACCCGCTCCGACCCGCGCATCCTCCAGGGGGCCTCCACCCGCTCGTTGGTGCTGATGATCCCCGCGCTCCAGGCGAGGGCGCTCACCCGGGTGCGCGACTACGTCAGCGCCGAGGACGTCGAGGGCCTCGCGCCGTACATCTTCGGCCACCGCCTGGAGCTCGCGCCCGGCACCGACAACGTCGACGCCGTGCTGCGCGAGTGCCTCACCGAGCCCCTCGAGCGCCTCGCCCGGAGCACGATGCGGCGATGAAGCCCACCCGCGGCCGACCGATGCGACGGGGGCTCTGGCTGCTGCTGGCCGGCGCGCTGGCGCTCTCCGGCGGCCGCTCGGGCGTCGCCCAGCAGGTTCCCCCGCAGGCCACCCCCCTCGAGCAGGAGGCCCTTCAGCTCTACAACAACAACCGCCTCGTGACCGCGCGCGCAAAGTCCGAGGCCATCCTCCGCGCCGACCCCGACTCCATCGTCGGCAACTACGTGCTCGGCTGCGCGCTGCGCGAGGCCGAAGGGTCGCTGTCGCGCGCGATGTTCCACCTGGGGCACGCGCGGGAGGTCTACGAGACCCGCTACGGCAGCGCGCGGGTGGCCGGGGCGCCGTGGCAGCTGCACCGGGACATCCTCTTCGCGACGCAGGCGCTCGCTGGGGAGATGGAGGAGTACGAGTATCAGCTCCACGTCCTGGAGTTTCACGACTACCTCTACGACCCCGACCTGCTCGCCGAGCACGCCTGGCCCCTGGTGCACCTCGACCGGCTCACCGAGGCGCGCGACTTCGCGCAGCGGGCCATCCGCACCACCGACGCGTGGCAGCAGTCGCTCGGGCGCAACGCCCTCTGCGCCGTGGAGGGCGCCGCCCGCTCCCGCCAGGCCCAGTACCAGGCCTGCCTCGACGCCTACCAGCACGCCATGCGCCGCGCCCACGGGAGCACCGACGTGAGCCCCGCCACGGCGCCGCACGTCACCGTGCACGCCTACAACGCGGCCCTCGGCGCGCTCGCCGTGCTGCGCTACGACGAGGCCGAGCGGATGCTCATCGAGGGCACGCACCGGCTGGAGTTCACGACCGCCAACCCGTGGCGGCTGCTGTCGCGGCTCTACCTCGACACCGGGCGCACCGTGCAGGCCGTCGACGCCCTGCGCGACATGCAGCGCTGGCGCATCCGCCAGCCCGCCAACCTGCGCGACCAGGACCACGCCGAGACCGACGTCGCCGTCGCCACGGTGCTGCTCGTGGCGGGCGAGGGGAGCGCCGGGCTGCGATTCATCGACCGCGCCATCGACCGCCCCGACCGCCGAGGCCTCGTGGCCAGCGACCAGGAGCAGGCCCTCGGCGCCCACGCCCTCCTGCGCCGCTCGCTGCGGGCGCTGGAAGCCGAGCTCGAGGCCGAGCGGGCGAGCGCCGCGGGCTTCACCGGGCGCGTGGGCGGCAGCGCCGGCAGCCTCGTCACCCGGGCCCGCGCGTGGCCCGACGACGAGCGCGTGACCAACGCCCTCACCGACGAGCTCCGGCTCGACGCGACGCTGCGCATGTACGTGCGCCGCGGCATCGAGCCCGTGCCCACCTGGCTGGTGGGCGACCTCGTGCGGGTGCTCGGCCCCGGCGTGGTGGCCGTGGCGCTGCGCGACGCGCGGCGGGAGGAGCGGGCCTTCCCGGCGATCCGCCCGCTGCACGACGCGCTCGAGGCGGAGGTGCGGCTCGCGCAGGGCGACGAGTCGCAGGCGCTGGCGCTGGCCGATCGCGCGCTCACGGCGCTGCCGAGCGCGGAGGTGCTGCTACAGGCGCGGGTGGCCGCGGTGGCCGCGGAGGCGTCGCGCGCGCTGGGCCGCGACGCGGCGGCGTACGGGTACTACGAGCGGGCGATGCAGAAGGACGCCGGCACGTTGCGGCGCCTCGGGCTCGCGCTCCCGGCGCACGTCCGCGCGACGGGCACCGGCGACGCGGTCGCGCGGGTGGGCACGCTCCTCGGGCGCTCGCCGCGGCTGCGCTCGGATGACCGCGGCTTCGAGGTGCTGGTCACCGGGGCCGACGCCGCGATCAGGGTGTGCCTGCGCTCGCCGCTCGGCACGCAGCTCACCTGCGCGGAGTTCGCGCGGGCCCGCGGCGAGGAGACCAACGCCTTCGCCGAGCGGGCCGTGCTGGCCTTCCACGCGCAGGCCTTCGCGACGCGCGTGGGGCTCTCGACCACGGACGTGCGCTCGCTCGACGGCACCACCACCGCCGACGACGCCGCCGCCCGCGAGCAGATGAACGGCGTGCTCCGGGACATCGCCGCGCCGGGGGCGACCCCGTGAGTCGGCCGCGTCGGCGAGGGCCCGCGTGGGCGCTCCTCGGTGTCGGGTGCGCCCTGGTGCTGCTGCCCTCGCTCGCGCCCGCCACGGTCGAGGAGCAGCGCGCCCGGCTGCCCCCCCCCGCGATCTGCGCCGACCCGCTAGAGGGCGTGTGGGTCTCGCACAAATACGAGTCCCCGTATGACGAGTGGATGATCTTCACCCTCGACGTGCGCCGCGACCCGCGGGGCGCCGCGTCGCCCAACCTGCACGGCGTGGCGGGGCGCATCCCGGTGGTCGGGCGCATCACGGCGCACGCGTGGTTCGGCGCGGGGCCGCAGGGCTCCGAGGCGCCGCCGTGCCTGCCGGGCATCCATCATTGGGAGGTGGGGATGTCCGCCGAGGGCTTCGCCGACGGCGGCCGCATCGAGTTCTGGGGCACCCGCTGGTCGGTGCAGAACGTCTGGTGCGGCCCGCGCTCGTTCGGCTACAACCTCGATCACTTCACCGGGGTGATCGACCCGTCGATCCAGGAGTTCCAGTCGGTGAACAACGACGGCGGCCGCGCCATCAACGACCCCACGGTGTTTCGTCGCATCCGCTGCTACGAGCCCCCCACGGTGCCCCACCCCGTCGTGGCGCCACCGTCGTTCCGTCCGCCGTCGCGCTCGGGGTGCTCGCGATGAGCCCCCGCCTGCGCCGCCGCGTCGCGCTCGTCGGGCTGGTCTCACTCATCGGGGCCGTGGTGCTGCTGCCCTCGCTCGCGCCCGCCACCGTCGAGGAGCAGCGGGCCCGCCTCCCGCCCCCCGCGGACCGCGCCCAGTGCGCCAACCCTGTCGAGGGCGTGTGGAAGTCGCTGCGGTGGTACCCCGGCAACGAGGCCTGGTACTCCTTCGTGTTGGAGATCCACCAGAACGGCAACCGGCTCACCGGGCAGATCGACGCGTACTCCTGGGACACGCCCCCCAACGTGAGCGAGCCCGGCCCGTGCCTCCCGGGGCTCTCCCACTGGGTCATCACGCAGACCGCGGTGGGCGCCGTCGACGGCCTCCGCCTCAACTTCCACGGCACCCGCTGGCAGGTCCGCCAGGTGATGTGCGGCGGCCGGCCCTTCGGCTACAACCTCGACAACTTCAGCGGGGTCATCGACACGGCGCTCCAGGAGTTCCAGTCGGTCAACAACGACGGCGGCGCGCAGGTCGACGAGCCCACGGTCTTCCGCCGCATCCGCTGTTTCGAGCCCCCGCAGCAGCCGCACCCCATCGTGCGTCCGCCGTCGTTCCATCCGCCGCGCCGCAGTTGGGGCTGCGGCCGCTAGCCGCGCCCCCGTCCCGGGACCTATACCTCGCGCCGTGAGCGCCAACCCCGACGACCCGTCCCCTCCGCCGCCCCCCCGCCATGTGCCGCCCACCGGCTGGCGCGTCGCGCTGGTGCTCATCGCCATCATCCTGGGCATCACCCTGTGCTGCGCGGCGTGCCTCCTCGGGTACATGTTCTACGTCGACGCGCGCCAGCGCTGACCCGCCGCCCCGGTGTCCGTCGCCGCGCTCATCCCCACGCTCCTCGGGCTCTTCGCCCTCGTATGCATCGGCGCCCTCATCGGTCGCTCCGGGCGCCTTGGCGTCGCCTCCGACCGCGCCGCCGTCGCGCTCACGGCACTGGTCGTCGACGTCACGCTCCCGGCGCTGACCCTCGACGTGCTGCTGCGCCGCAGGCTCACGGCCGAGGTCGCCTGGGCGCTCGCCCCCAGCACGGTGTCGCTCTTCGCCTGCCTCGGCGCGGGCTACGCGCTCTCGACGCTCGCCGGCTGGTCCCGCCCGGTGCGCGGCACCGTCATGATCTGCGCGGCCTTCTGCAACACCGGCTTCCTCGGGGTGCCCATCACCCGCGCGCTCTTCCCCGACCGCACCGACGCCGCGCAGGCCGCGGTGCTCATCGACACCGTCGACACCACCGCGCTCCTCTGGACCGTCGGCGTCGCCGTCGCCCAGGCCTTCGGCGACCCGCACCCCTCACTGGCTACCCCCCGTCGGCTGCGCGCCGTCCTGCTGCGCCCGGCGACGCTCTCCGTGCTCGTCGGCCTCGCGCTCAACCTCCTCGGCGTCCCGGCGCCCGCCGCCGTGCTCTCCCTGCTCCAGTGGGTCGGCGCCTCCACCTCGGTGCTGGTCTTCCTCGCGCTCGGGCTCCGCCTCGACCTCTCGGTGCTCCGCGGCCAGCGCGCGCCGCTGCTGCTCTCGCTCGCCATCAAGCTGGTGCTCTCGCCCGCCGTCGCGCTCCTCGTGGCGCGCGCGCTCTCCCTCCACGGGCCGCCCATCGCGGTCTCGGTGCTCCAGTCGTCGATGCCCGCGGCCGTCATCGCCGCCGCCATCGCCACGCAAGAGCGCTGCGACGACCGACTCGCCGCCGCCATCGTGGTGAGCAGCCTGGCGCTCGCGCTGCCCGCGATCTGGCTCTGGTCGCCGGTGCTTCGCGCGCTCGCGGGCTGAAATCTCGCCGCGGCCGCAACGCGCCGCGCAGGGCTCCCGACAAGGCCGCACCTCCGGCTGCACCTACGCGCCCCCCCTGAACGGGAGACACAGTCCCATGACGCTGTCCTTCGACGAGGTCGTCGAGCTCGACGCCTGCTTCGCCGAGCTGCTCGACGCCGACCGCACCGACGTCACCGCCCGCTTCGCGCTCGAACCCGACGACGACCCGCTGGAGTTCGACCTCCGCACCCCGTCGCGCTGGAGCGAGCTGCCTCGCCTCGCGCTCGAACCCACGGCACCGCGCACCGCCGTCGTCGGGGTCGAGCCGCTGCTCGTGGTGCACGACGCCGCCGCCGCGATCGACTTCTACGCGCGGGCCTTCGGTGGGGTGGAGCGCGCCCGCGACTCGCTCCCCGACGGGCGCATCGTGTCCGCGGTGGTCGCGATCGACGGCTTCGTGATCCAGCTCTGCGACGACTTCCCCGAGCTGCGCAGCGGGCGGTCGGGGTCTCCCGCGGCGCTCGGCGGCACGCCCGTCACGTTGCACCTCACGGTCGAGGGCATCGACCGCTTCTTCGCGCGGGCCACCCGCGCTGGCGCCCGGGTGCTCTACGCCCTGCACGACGTCTCGTCCCTCCGTCGCCACGGGGTCGTCGAAGACCCCTTCGGTCACCGCTGGTCGCTCTCGTCCGCCGCGCCGCCCTGAACCCCGACGCATCGCTGGGGCTCGCCGCGGCGGCGCCCGATGGGGTACTCACTCCGCTACTCGTGGGAACCCGATGGGCCGCTGGCATGACGGTGTTCGCGCTCGCACTTGCGTGCCGCCGCGACGCCCCGCGCCCGCCGGGCGCAGGCCCCACGGCCCCCGTCACCGATCCCACCGGGGCGCCCCGGATCGGGTCGGCCGATGCCGACGACGAGCAGCCCCTCCCGGACGGCTACTGCCACCCGGCGACGGTGATCTCCACGGGTCGGGGCGGCGCGATCATCGACGCCTGCTTCGACCCCCAGACCAACCAGACCGACCTCGTCGGCCAGCGCGTCGACGCCGACGCGATGACCGTGGGCTCCCGCGTTCGCCTGCGCCGCATCCCGGGCAACGTGGTGTCCCTCGCCGCCGCGGTGGTCGACGGCGCGCCCCGGGTCGCCTGGATCGCCCACGTCGGCGACGGCGCCGAGCGCAGCGACGAGTTCACCGACCGCGGCCGCGGTCATCGCGAGGTCGCGGTCCAGGCCCTGTCCCCGACGCTCGCGCTCGTCGGTGCGCCGGTCCCCGTCCACCGCTACGGCGTGGCCGCGCGCGCGGACTCCGAGCGCCGGGGCTGGGCGCGGTCGCGCGTCGAGATCGCGGCGGGCCCCGAGCACGCGGTGCTGCTGCTCACCACGGACGCCGAGGAGCCGTGCCCTGGCGGCAGGCAGCGCTGCGCCTCGTGGTCGGTGTTCTCCGTCGAGGCAGACGGCACCGCCCGCCGCGTGCGCCACGAGTCGAGCGCCTCGGCCTCCTTCGAGCCCCAGAGCCTGATCCGCGTGGGCGACGAGCTCGCGTACGTACGCGGCGCCGACGCGGTGCGCAGCACGCTGTACGTCCACTCGGTGCGCCTCGGGAGCTCTGGGGTGTCGACGATGCCCTCGGCGATGTTCGACCCGCTGCCCAACTGGCTCTCGGGCTCCATCGCGTGGACGGGCTCCGCCGTCGTCACCCTCGGCGAGGAGCGGGCGATCGACGAGGGCGTTGCCCGGCTCGCGGTCCGGGTCACCTCGCTGAGCGGCCCGATGCCCACCCGTCCTCGCCCGAGCGACGAGCCCGACACCGTGCGCTGGCCGCTCGTGACCGACCGCAGCTGGCGCTGCGTGCGCCGCCACCCGGTGCTGCGCATCGCGTGGCGCGGGGGCGCGGTGGAGCTCGACCCGACGACCCCGGGCGCGTCCTTCGAGCTGTCGCGCTGGCTCTCCCCCGCGGTCGCGGGCATCCCGGTGAGGGCGCGGGCGCCGCGATGGCTCCCGCCCATGGCGTGGATGGGTCGCGCGCTGCTCGCGATCGACGGCTTCGACCGCCTTCGCCGCTGGACCTGCCCCCGCGACGGTGTCGCCCCGACGGAGTGAGCCCGGTGGGTCAGTCCGCGGCGCAGCTCGCCGCGGTGACGGTCGCCGCCGGCGTGGGCTCGGCGGCCACGATGTCCCTCGGCTCCCGGCCCTCGGCGACGACCGGCAGCCACGCTGTGAGGGCGTCGAGCGCCCGCTGCGCGCCGCGCTCCAGGCGCACATGCTTGGCGAGCTTGCGCACCTTCGGGTCGACCACCGGCGGCAGCAGGGCCCAGGTGAGGTTGCTCGGCTGGAAGTCCTCGCGCGGGGTCTGCAGGTGTGTGAGCAGGCCGCCGAGCGCGGTGGTCGGCGGCGGCGGGGCGAGCTCGACGCCGCGGAGCCGCTGGGCCAGGAGCAGGGCGCAGAGGAAGCCGCCGCCCGCGCTCTCGACGTAGCCCTCGACGCCGGTGATCTGCCCCGCGAGGAAGACCCCGGGCAGGGCCTTGAGCTCCATCGCCGGGGTGAGCATCCGCGGCGCGTTGACGAAGGTGTTGCGGTGCACCGACCCGAAGCGCACGAACTCCGCGGACTCCAGGCCCGGGATCATCCGGAACACCGTCGCCTGCGCCCCGTAGGTCATGCGCGTCTGGAACCCGACGAGGTTGTACGCCGTCGCGGCGAAGTCCTCCTGGCGCAGCTGCACCACGGCGTAGGGCGTGCGCCCGGTGCGCGGGTCGCTCAACCCGACGGGCTTCATGGGACCGTAGGCGAGGGTGTCCTTGCCGCGCGCGGCCATCACCTCGACGGGCAGGCAGCCCTCGAAGTAGCGCGCCTCCTCGAAGGCCCGCGGGGCGACCTTGTCGGCGGCGATGAGGGCGTCGATGAACGCGTAGTACTCCGCGGCGTTCATCGGGCAGTTGATGTACGCGTCGTCGCCGCCCTTGTCGTAGCGCGACTGCCGGAACGTGCGCTCGGGGTCGATGGACTCCGCCGACACGATGGGCGCGATGGCGTCGTAGTACGCGAGCTGGTCCTCGCCGATGGCGCGCACGAGGTCCTTCGCGAGGGCGTCGCCGGTGAGCGGGCCCGTCGCGAGGATCACCGGCCGCGCCGCGGGGATCTCGGTCACCTCCGCCGAGACGCGCGTGATGAGCGGGTGCCCGTCGATGGCCGCGGTGATCGTCGCGCTGAAGCGGTCGCGGTCCACCGCGAGGGCGCCGCCCGCGGGCACCGCCGTGAGGTCCGCCGCCGCGAGGATGAGCGAGCCCGCGCGGCGGAGTTCTTCCTTGAGCAGCCCGACGGCGTTGGTGAGCGCCGCGCCGCGCAGCGAGTTGGAGCACACCAGCTCGCAGAGCCCGTCGCCGCTCTGCGCGGGCGTGCGCCGGTGTGGCTTCTGCTCGATGAGCGTGACGGCGACGCCGCGACACGCGAGCTGCCACGCCGCCTCGCACCCGGCGAGGCCGCCGCCGACCACCGTCACCGCATTACGGTCCGTCATCGCTTCGGTCCTGTGTCTGTAAGTGGGGGGAGATGGAATCAGTGCGGGACAGCCGCGCAGGCGGCGATCAGGTCGCCGCTGCGGAGGCGCCCTTCTTGGGGGCCTTCTTCGCACCTGCGCGGAACTTCGGCGCCGGGGCCTCCTCGCCGTCGCCGTCGTGCTCGTTGCCCTCGCCGAGCGCGAGCGGCTTCTCGTAGCCGCAGCCCTCGGTGACGCACTTGAGCACCGGCCGGGTCTTGCCGCCGGCCTGCACCAGGAAGGTGGCGTTGCACTGCGGGCACGACTCCTTCACGGGCGGCTGGAAGAGCCGGAAGTCGCACTTCAGGTCCGTCGCGTAATTGCTGCAGCCCCAGAAGGGGCGGCGGCCCTTGGCGGCGCCGACCTTGATCACCTCGCCGTCGCTGCACTTCGGGCAGCGGATGCCGATGGGCATCGGGGCGGTGTAGTCGCAGAGCGGCTCCTTCTTGCGCCAGCCGCTGCACGACAGGAACTGCTCGTCGGTGCCGCGGCGGGTCTTCACCAGCAGGTCGCGGCCGCACTTCGGGCACTTGCGGTCGGCGTAGACCTCCGGCGCGGGCGCGGGGTTCTCGTCGACGATGTTCTTGCACTTCGGGTACGCGGTGCAGGCGAAGAAGTTGCTGTTGGGGCCCCAGCGCTTGACCATCGGCGAGCCGCACTTCTCGCAGATGCGGTCCGAGGGCTCCGGGCGCGGCCAGCCCTCGCCGGGCTCCTTGGCGCTCATCTCCGCGACCACGATCTCCTTGAAGGGCTTGTAGATCGCGTCGACGAGCTTGACCCAATCGGCCTCGCCGGACTCCACGGCGTCGAGGTCCTTCTCGATCTTCGCGGTGAACTCGTAGTCCACCACCGTCGGGAAGCGCGCCTGGAGACCGTGCGTCTTGGTCGTCCCGAGCTTCGTCGGCACGAGCTGCTTGTCCACCTTCTGCACGTAGTCGCGGCTGAGCACCTTGCTCACGATCTCCGCGTAGGTGCTCGGCCGACCGATGCCGAGGTCTTCGAGCGCCTTCACGAGCGAGCCCTCGTTGTAGCGCGCCGACGGCTGCGTGAACTTCTGCTCCGTGAGCACGCCCGGCGGGTCGACCACGTTGAGCGCCTCGCCCTCGACGAGCAGCGGGAGGGTCTTCTCCTCGTCTCCGCCCTCGGCCGACGTCGCCGCGCCGTCGCGCACCGACTCCTCGCCGGCGACCTCCTCGGCGCGCTCGCCCGCGCCCTGGGCCTCGAGCCAGCCCGCGAACTTCAGCACCTGGCCCGACACGCGCAGCAGGTGCTTCTTCGCGCCCTGCGCCTCGATGGTGACCGTGGTGCCGTCGTAGAGGGCCTCGGCCATCTGGCACGCCACGAAGCGCTCCCAGATGAGCCGGTACACCTTGAACTCGTCGGACTTCAGGAACTTCTTGATCGCGTCGGGGTGCAGCTCCATCGACGTCGGCCGGATGGCCTCGTGGGCGTCCTGGGCGTTGCTGCGCGTCTTGAAGAAGTTGGGCTTCTCCGGGACGAACTCCTTGCCGAAGCGCTGCTCGATGTACGTCCGCGCGCCGTCGACGGCCTCGGCGCTCATGCGCGTCGAGTCGGTACGCATATAGGTGATGAGGCCGACGGGCCCCTCGGCGCCGACGTCGATGCCCTCGTAGAGCCGCTGCGCGACCTGCATCGTGCGCGACGCGGAGAACCCGATGCGGCTCGACGCGTCCCGCTGGAGCGACGAGGTGATGTACGGCGGCGGCGCGCGGCGGCGGCGCTCCTTGCGCTCGACCGCGGCGACCTTGTAGCGGGCGGACTTGAGGTCGGCGGTGACCGCGGCGGCGTCGGCCTCGTTGCCGAGCACGTAGTCACCCGCCTTGGGCACGCGCTCGCGGGTCGGCGTCACGAGCTTGCGCCCGTCGCTCTCGATGAGGCTCGCGCGGAAGCTCGGCCGGTTGGCGCCGAGCAGCTCGACCCCGACGGGCCAGTACTCCTGCGGCTTGAAGGCGATGATCTCGTCCTCGCGGTCGACGATGAGGCGCAGCGCGGACGACTGCACGCGGCCCGCGGAGAGGTAGTGGCCGTTGACCTGGCGGCAGAGGCGCTTCCAGAGCACCGGCGAGAGCTCGTAGCCGATGAGCCGGTCGAGGATGCGCCGCGCCTGCTGGGCGTTGAAGCGGTTCTGGTTCACCTCGTGCGGGGTCGAGAGACCGAGCTGCACGCCCTTCTTGGTGATCTCGTGGAACTCCACCCGGTGCATGGGCTTCTTCGCCGAGCGCAGCTCGTGGGCGATGTGCCACGCGATGGCCTCTCCCTCGCGGTCGGGGTCGGGCGCGAGGAAGATCTCGTCGGCCTCCTTCGCGGCGCGGCGCATCTCCGTGACCACCTGCTTGTGGTCCTCGAGCACCTCATAGTGGGGGGCGTAGCCGTGCTCGACGTCCACCTGGAGGCCCGACTTCGGAAGGTCGCGGATGTGCCCCTTGCTCGCGAGCACCTCGTAGTCCTTCCCCAGGTACTTCTGGATGGTCTTGGCCTTCGCCGGTGACTCTACGATGATCAGTGCCTTCGACATCGCTGCTCCTTACGACGGTGGAGGGGGTTACACCGTTACGCATCTGCGCGGGTGAACATCCCTCCGCCGCGGTCTTCGATGAATCCTGCCAGGACGAGCGTCAAGAGAACCTGCTGCGCTCGTGAGGTCGACAGGGCCGACGCGCGAGCCACCTCTTCGATGTGCCGTGGCCCGACGGCGAGGGCTTCGTACACGAGCGATCCTGCCTCGTCCAGCGTGAGCGGGTCGGGTCCTCGAGCGCGCTCGGGTGCGCGCTCGGGTGTACGCACGGACGCGGCTCGGGTGCGCGGCGCCCGCGCGCTCACGGGTGCGTGCGTGGCGTCACGCGCGAAGAGCGCCCCGTCCGTCTCGGCCAGGAGGGCCATCACGTCGTCGGCCGTCACGCACGGCCGCGCGCCCGCGCGCAGCAGTCGCACGTTGCCCCGGGCGCGGCGATCGAAGGGGGACGCGGGCACCGCCATCAGCCGTCGACCCGCGCGCCGCGCCGCGTCCGCCGCGATGAGCGCCCCCGAGGGATCGGGCGCCTGCACCACCACGATGACGTCGGCGAGCGCCGCGACAAGCTCGTTGCGGCGGGGGAAGGTCCACTGCGTCGGCGGGGTCTCCGGGGGAAACTGTGAGACCAGGGCCCCGCCGCTCGCGACGATGGCCCGGTAGAGGTTCGCGTGTCGGCGGGGATAGCAGTGCGCGAGCCCGCAGGGGAGCACCACCGCCGTGCGCCCGCCGCCGTCGAGGGCGCCCTGGTGCGCGGCGGCGTCGACCCCGAGGGCCCCGCCGGAGAGCACCCGCACCCCGCGCTGCGAGAGGTCGCGCGCGAGGCGATGGGCCAGCGCCCGGGCCGCGGGGTCGGGCATCCGGGTGCCGATGACCGCCACCACCGGCGGGCTCAGGGCCGACGGGTCGCCCTGGATCCAGAGCGGGTCCCACCGCGGGTCGAGGCGTCCGTCGATGGGGAGCGAGAGGGCGGCGTAGGGCAGGGGGTCTGGCATGGCGGCGTTGTCGTCGGACAATTCCGCGGCGGTTGCGTGCAGCACTTTCTTGGCGGGGCCCCACGCGACGCTCTAGGCTCGCCGAGACCATGCGACCCAAAGCACTCGCACTCACCCTCACGCTCGCCGGATGGGGATGCAGCGCCAACACCAGCGCCACCCTCGCGCGCATGGAGTCCGAGATGCGGCGCATGCGCAGCGAGCAGGAGCGGCAGGCGTCGCAGCTCGACGTGCTCCAGCACCGGGTTGTGTTGACCGAAGACGCGGCCCAGCAGGCGCGGCGCGCGGTCGCCGCCACGGACATCCACCGCGCGACCATCCGGCTGGGCGTCGAGCCCGCCGCCGCCGAGCCCATCCGCGTCGACAGCACCTCGGTGCGCGCCGGCGAGCCCGAGGGGCCCGACGAGTCCAACCTCCCCGCGGTGCGCATCTCCCGCAACGAGCGCATCCCCGAGCGCGAGCCCTTCGTGGTCCACCCCAACGACCGGCTGCCGGTGGCCCCGGTGCCGCCGCTCCCGGCAGGGCCCCGGTCGCCGTCGGGCGCCCCCGCGCCGGCGCCCGCGCCGCCTCCACCGCCGGGGATCACCCCGCCGCGTAATGGACACGCGCCGGTCGCCCTCGACGAGCGCGCCCCGGGCACCCTCGACCCGCGCGCGGCCACCGCCTACGACGCGGCGCTCGCGCTGGCGCGGGGCAACCGCTGCGCCGAGGCCGTCGAGGCCTTCGCGGGCTTCCTGGTGCGCTGGCCCGCGCACCCCCACGCGGACAACGCCATGTACTGGCGGGCCGAGTGCTTCCTGCGATCGGGTGACGCGCCGCGGGGCGTGCGCGAACTCCAGGGGCTGCTCGAGCGATTCCCGGTGGGCAACAAGGTGCCCGACGCGCTCTTCACGCTCCGCACCGCGCTGCTGCGCGCGGGCGACGCGGCGGGCGCCGAGCGGGCCGGGCAGCGGCTCCTGAACGACCATGCAGATTCCGAGGCCGCGCGTCGGCTTCGCGACGAGAGGGAAGGCGGACGATGAGGTTCTTCTGGCGATGGCCGTGGGTCGCGACCGTGCTGGCAGTGCCGGCGCTCGCGAACGCGCAGGTGACGGTGAACGACGAGGCGACGCCCGCGTCGGTGGTGGCGCGCCCGCGGACGACGATCACCCTCTCGTCCGGGGCGCCCGGGACGAACACCCGGAGCAACGTCGGGATGGTTCCGGAGTTTCACACGGTGAGCACCGGGGACACCCTGTGGGACATCTCCGGGTACTACTTCGAGAACCCCTGGTACTGGCCCCGGGTGTGGGCGCGCAACCCGCAGATCACCAACCCCCACTGGATCTTCCCCAACGACCAGGTGCGCCTGCTGCTGCCGGGCGAGGTGTCGTCCGCGACGCCCACGACCTCGATGGTGCAGACCCCCGGCGGGCTGCGCGTCACCCGCGCGGCGCCGCGCTACCCCCGCGGGACCATCTTCCTGCGCGAGTCGGCCTGGGCGACCACGGAAGACATCACCGTGTCGGGCTCGATCGTGGGCGCCCCGGAGGACAACATGCTCCTCTCCGAAGGGGACCAGGCGTACGTGGAGTTTCCGCGCCGCGCCCCCAACGTCGGCGAGAGCTACACCATCTACTCGTCGGCCCAGGCGACGGAGGGCTCTGACCGCGACGCGGGCCGCGTGGTGCGCGTCCTCGGCACCGTCGTGGTCGACGCGTGGGACGCCCGGCGGCACATCGCCACGGTGCGCATCACCGAGTCCCTCGAGCCCATCGAGCGGGGCGAGCGGGTGGCGGTGATCCAGCGGCAGTTCCTGCCCGTCCCGCCGGTGCCCAACGACCGCGACCTCACCGCCCACGTCGTCGCGACGCCCACGCCGCGCGAGATCGTCGGCAGCAACTTCGTGGTCATCATCGACCGCGGCGCGCAGGACGGCGTCCGCCTCGGCAACCGGCTCTTCCTCACGCAGCGCGGCGACCCGTGGCGTCGCTCGGTGGCGTCCTACAGCCGCGGCATCCGCATCCAGGAGATCGACCGCGACGGCGACGGCCACGTCGACCACGCCCCCGACGCCGAGTCGGTCCGCACGACCGAGGAGCTCCCCGTGGAGGTCGCGGGCGAGCTCATCGTCGTCGCCGTGCACCCGCGCACCGCGGCGTGCCTCGTGAACCTGAGCGCCCGCGAGATCGAGAACGGCGCCCCCGTCGTCATGCGCCGCGGCTACTGACCCTCTCCCTCCCTCACGCCATCGGATCGAGCACGCCGCGCACGGTGATCGCCACGGCGTCGCCGAGCTCCTCGGGCGCCAGCACGACGCAGTCCGTCGGCGCCGAGCGCAGGGCCTCCCAGAGCGCGCGGCGGATGGGCTGCGCGGCCAGCAGCACCACCGACGCGGCGTCCGGGCACCCGCCCTGCACCATCGCGCGCAGGTCGTCGACGAGCGCCGCGCCGAGGGTCGGCCGACGCGCCAGCTCGTCGCGCAGGGCCGCCTCGACGGACGGGCCCACCATCCACACCGCGATGGCCCCGTCGGGCGCGAAGCGTCGCGCGATGTGCGAGCGCAGCCCCTCGCGCACGGCCGCCCGCCAGCGCTCCGGGCGCTCGCCCGCCGCGCCCGCCCGCAGCGCGGCCTCCAGGATCGCTCGGAGGTCGTCGCTCGGCACGCCCTCCTCGGCCAGCCAGCGGCGCAGCGCCGTGAGGTCGGCGGTGGTGACGAGCGCGGGCGACGTCGCGCGCACCAGCGCGGGCGCCTCGGCGGAGAGGGCGTCGAGCCGGCGCTCGGTGTCGTCGAGGTCGATCGCGCCCAGGGCGACCGCGGGCTCCTCGGGAGAGGCGCGGTGGGGCGCGAGCGAGAGCGCGGCCAGCGCCGCGGCGACCAGCGCGAAGGGCCACAGCGGGAAGCCCGGCGCGACGCCCGCGAGGAGCATCACGCCCGCGGTGATGCGCAGGGTCGAGGGCGCCACGAGGCGGGCGTCGTCGGCGGGCGCGAGCGGCCGGCTCACGGAGAGCGCCGCGGCGACGGCGAGCAGCATCGAGGGCACCTGGGCGAGCAGGCCCTGACCGATGGCGAAGGTGGCGTAGCGCTCCGCCGCGGCGCCCGCCGGGAGCCCCGCCCGCGTCACGCCGAGGAGGGTCCCGGCGACGAGGTTGACGACGACGATGACCACGCCCGCGACGGCGTCGCCCTTCACGAAGCGCATCGCGCCGTCCATGGCCCCCGCTCGCTGCGCCCGGCGCTCGAGCTCCGCGCGCTCGCGCCGGGCCTGCCGCGCGTCGATCGCCCCGGCGCGCGCCGACGCGTCGATGGCGAGCTGCTGACCCGGCATCGCGTCGAGGGCGAAGCGCGCGGCGACCTCGGCGACCCGCTCGCCGCCCTGCACCACCACTACGATCTGCACCACCGTGAGGATGGTGAACACCGCCGCGCCGACCACCGCGTCGCCGCGCACCGCGACGGCGCCGAAGGCCGCGATGACCGCGCCGGGCGAGGCCCCGCCGAGGATGGCGCGCGACGCGGCGAGCTCCAGCGCCAGGCGCGCGAGCACCCCCCCGAGGAGGACGGCGGGCAGGGCCGAGACGAGGCGGGTCGGGCGGGGGTCCGCGGCGCTGAGCAGCACCACGAGCGAGGCGGCGAGGTTGGCGACGAGCAGCGGGTCGAGGAGGGCGGCGGGCAGCGGGGCGAGGAGGGCTGCGAGGAGAAGGGCGAGGGCGGCGCCGCGCAGCCACGGGTCGACGCGGCCCAGCGCCGTCATCTCAACGGACGCCTTCCCGGTGGAACCACTCCGCGAAGCGCGCGAGGCCCTCGTCGATGAGGGTCGTGGGGGCGTAGCCGAGCTTCTCGCGGGCGTGGGTGATGTCCGCGAAGGTGATCGGCACGTCGCCGGGCTGGTCGGGCTCGTGGTGGGTCTTCGGCGCGATGCCGAGGGCGCGGCCCAGCTTCTCCACGACGGCGTCGAGGCGCGTCGTGTGCGACTCGCCGAGGTTGTAGATCTCGTAGCCCTCGCAGTGGTCGAGGGCCGCGACGGTGCCCTGCACGATGTCCGCGATGTACGTGTAGTCCCGGGCGCTGCTGCCGTCGCCGTAGATCGGGATCGAGCGCCCGCGGGCGATCATCGTGGCGAACTTGTGGAACGCCATCTCCGGCCGCTGGCGCGGGCCATACACGGTGAAGTAACGCAGCGACGCGATGTGGGTGCCGTAGAGGTGGTGCCAGGTGGCGCAGAGCACCTCGCCGGCCTTCTTGGTGGCGGCGTAGGGGGAGATGGGCCGGTCGACGGGGTCGGTCTCGCGGAAGGGCACCGTGGTGCGGCCGCCGTACACCGACGACGACGACGCGAAGACCAGCCGGGGGACGCCCGCGCGGCGGATGCGCTCGAGCACGTTGGTGAGGCCGCGGACGTTGGCGTCGATGTACACGCCGGGCGCGTCGATGGAGGGCCGCACGCCCGCCCAGGCCGCGAGGTGGATGACCGCGTCGAAGCGCTCGCGGGCGAAGAGGGCGTCGAGCGCGGGCTCGTCGCAGAGGTCGCCCTCCACCATGGAGAAGCCCCGGAGCGCGCCGAGCGCCGCGGCGTTGCGGCGCTTGATGGCGGGGTCATAGAAGGCGTTGAAGTTGTCGAAGCCGACGACCTCGTCGCCGCGGGCGAGCAGGGCCTCCGCGGTGTGGCTCCCGATGAAGCCTGCAGCGCCGGTGAGCAGCACCCTCACGGCGTCACCCGGTAGGCGCCGTCGATGGCCTCGAAGAAGAGCCGCCGGAGCTCGTGGTGGCCGCGGTCGTTGGGGTGGATGCAGTCGCTGAACCACCCGGTGGCGTCGTCGCGGTCGTAGTAGGGGTTGTCGGTGTGCATGAAGTTGTGGCCGTGGCCGTGGAAGTGGCCGAGGGCGTCGATGACGCCGAAGCCCATCTCGGTGCCGAGGGCGACGTAGCGGGCGCGCCAGGTGTCGAGGCCCGTGACGAAGGTCGGGAGCCGGAGGTTGAAGAAGCAGCCCTGGATGAAGCCCTCGCCGTCGCTCGGGTCGTACACCGCCGAGACGTAGATCGACGTGCCGTCGGGGAAGTTCGCCGGGTCCTGGAGGAACTGCACCGTCTGCCGGATGTTGCTGATCGCGCTGGTGAGGGTGCCGCCCACGGGGTCGCCCGCCACGATGGCGAGCTGCAGGTCGTTGCCGCCGATGGTGATGACCACCACGGAGTGCCCGCGCACGGGCAGCGAGAGCCGCGTGCGGAGCATCGCCGGCTGGTTGGCCCGCATCGACCCCGTCGTGGCGCCGCCGACGGCGACGTTGACGACCGGCACGGCGTGGCCGAAGCGCGCCGCGAGGTCGAGGCTCGCCGCGGCGGGCCAGCGCATGGCGTCGTTGGCGCCCAGCAGGCCCCCGTAGGTGAGCGCGGGTCGGCGGCTCGCACCGGTGCCGGCGGAGATCGAGTCGCCCAGCACGATGAGCCGTGCCGCGTCCATGGGACGGAGCGTAGGCGGGATCACGCTCGCGTGGCCTCGCATCGGCGCCCCCGCGTCAGCGACCGGCGGGGGCGCGTCCACCGCGGCGGGGACATCCACCGCGGCGGGAACGTCCTCCGGGAGGCCGCCGACGTCCGTCGCCGCGGGGGCGTCGACGGTTACCGCGCCGACGTCCGACGAGCCCGCGTCGGCGGGCTGTCCCGGGGTCGTGGCCGAGCCGCACGCGGCGGCGAGCAGGGAGGCGAGCGCGGCCCAACGCATCGAGGTCGACATGGGCGCGAATGTACCCTCGGAGGCCCCGGCCGTTGAAGCCCTTCCGCCAGCCGGGCGTCCGCGATGGGGTCAGCCCGCGAGCGCGCCGCCGCAGGAGCTTCCGCTCCCGGCGGTGCAGCCGAAGCAGTGGGCCCCGGTCACGACGGCGCGACCCCGCAGGGCGTCGGGCGAGAAGCCCGCGAGGGAGCTGTCCGCGCCCCGCACCGGCAGGTCGAGCATCTGGTTGAAATCGCAGTCGTAGAGGCGCCCGTCCCAGGAGACGCTCACCGTCCCGCGGCACATGAGCCCGGGCACCGTCGCCGGGTTGAAGCGCTGCTCCAGGCGATCGAGGTAGCCGTCGAGCTGGCCGCCCTTCTCCAGCCACGCCGCGAAGCGGGCGATGGGCATGTTGGCGAGCGTCACCAGGCGGTCGAAGGTCACCCCGTGCTGGCGCCCGAGGGCGTCGCGGAAGTCCCGCTCGAGGTCGCGCTGCGAGCCCGGGAGGAAGGCCCCGAGGGGGTTGTGCACGAGGGTGAGCGGCCGGTCGGCGCGGCCGGTGCCGTAGCCCACCGCGTTGAGCCGCTGGAGGGCGCGCACCGAAGCCTCGAAGACGCCGCCGCCGCGCTGCCGGTCGTTGCCGTCCTCGGTGTAGTGCGGCAGCGAGCAGAACAGCGCCACGGCGTGCTCCGCGAAGAACTCCGGGAGGTCATCCAACCCGGGCTCGAACATCACCGTGAGGTTGTGGCGGACGATCACCGTGAGCCCCAGCGCGCGGCCGTGGCGCACCAGCTCGCGGAAGCGCGGGTGCAGCTCGGGCGCGCCGCCGGTGAGGTCGAGCACGGGCATACGGTGCTCGGTAAGGATGGCCTTCACCCGCTCGACGGCCTCGTCGGACATGGACTCGGTGCGGGCGGGGCCGGCGTCGACGTGACAGTGGCGGCAGGCCTGGTTGCAGCGCTTCCCGAGGTTGACCTGGAGGGTGCTGACGCCGTCGGCCCGGAGGCTCGCGCCGAGGGCCTCCTCGGTCCGGGCGTCGAAGCGGCGGGCCCGGGGATCGTCCTTCAGCAGGGGGAGTCGCATCGCTGCGCAGTGTTGCCACATCCCCGCAGGGGGGCCATCGTTTCGCTTGACACTTCTGCGGCCAGCCATATCCTCTCCGGCCCTGATCGGCGGTAGGAAAGGGGCATTCGTATCATGGCGTTTCCTAAGTCCGAGTTGCAGCGCTTCAAGGCGCTCCTCCTGGAGAAGCGTTCGCAGATCCTGGCGAACGCCCAGAGCACGCTCACCGAGGACATGGCCCTCGACACCAACGACCTTCCAGACGAGATGGATCTGGCGTCGAGCGAGTACCTCCAGTCCTTCACGTTCCGCCTGCGTGGGCGGGAGAAGGTCTTCCTCGAGAAGATCGACCGGGCGCTCGTGAAGATCGAGGGCAACGACTTCGGCCTCTGCGAGGAGTGCGGCGAGGAGATCGCCGTCAAGCGCCTCGAGGCGCGCCCGGAGACCAACCTCTGCATCCGGTGCAAGGAAGACCAGGAGCGTGCAGAGAAGGACTACAGCTGACGGTTCACCCGCGCGCCGCGCGGGGTGTAGGCTCCGGGGGTGTTGGTGAAGAAGCAACCGGTCCGGTTCTTCGTCGTCTCCAACGATCCCGAACCGTGTCCGTACCTGCCTGACGCCACGATGCAGCTGCCGCTGCGGATGCCCACGGCGCGACTCTCCCCCGACCTCTTCGACCAGCTCCTCGAGCAGGGCGACCGGCGCTCCGGCCCGCTGCTCTACCGCCCCAGCTGCCCGGCCTGCAACGCCTGCCAGGCCATCCGGGTTCACGTGCCCAGCTTCCGCGCGACGCGCTCGCAGCGCCGGGCCGCCCGCCGCAACGACGACGTCACCGTCGAGCGCCTGCGCCCTTCGGTGAGCGCCGAGCACCTGCGGCTCTACAACCGTCACTCCCGCGAGCGAGGCCTGTCACTGCGCGAGCAGCTCGCCACCGAGACCGACTACCGCTTCTTTTTGGTCGAGACCTCCGTCGACAGCTGGGAGGTGCGCTACCTGGTCGGCGGGCGCCTCATCGCCGTGAGCATCCTCGACTTCGGCGATCGCGCGGTGTCGAGCGTCTACCACTACTTCGACCCCGACGAGGCGCGCCGCTCCATGGGCGTCTTCTCGGTGCTCCGGGAGATCGAGCTCTGCCGAGAGCTGGGGATGGAGTGGTATTACCTGGGCCTGTATGTCGAGGCCTGCGACCACCTGAACTACAAGGCCGAGTACTACCCCCACCAGCGCCGCATCGGTGGCGTGTGGCACCACTTCGACGCACCCGGCGCCGCCGGCGTGCCGGTGCCCGCACCTTCTCCCCTCCGACCCTTCTAAGCCCCCGACAATCAAGACCTTCGTCAGGGGTGCCACCGCCGCGTAGCACCCTGCGATGCGTCGCGCCTTGCGCGTGGGGTGCTACGCGTGTTACGCACTCACTCGTCAACTGGTCTGACCAGTCGAGCGAGGCCATGAACTACCCCGACCCCAGTGAACGTGCCGACTCCCACGCCGCCAGCGCGCTGCGTTCGGCGATCCTCCGGGGTGACCACCCCGTCGGGAGCAAGCTCCCCGGGGAGCGCGAGCTCTCGGCACAACTCGGGGTGAGCCGGGCGACGCTGCGGGCCGCCATCACCCGGCTGCAGGGGGAAGGTCTCCTGCGGGCGGTGCACGGCTCGGGCACGGTGGTGCTCGACGTCCGCGAGACCGGCGGCATCGAGATGATGGCGCACATGGCGGCGGTCGACTCGCTCACCTCGGGCGACCCGGTGGCCCTGCTCGCCGACCTGATGGAGCTGCGCCGCACGCTGGCGGTCGAGGCCATCGGGCTCGCGGCCGAGCGGTGCACCGCGGGCGAGCTCCTCGCGCTGCGCTCGCACGTCGCGGTGCAACACGGCCTCCGCGGCGAGCCCGATCGGTACATCGCGTCCGACCTCGCGCTCGCCCGTCGCTTCGCGGGCGCGACCCACAACCTCGCGCTGGTGCTCGTGGCCAACACCCTGGTCCGGATGCTCGACCGGCAGCCGGGCATCGAGCTCGCGTTCCTCGTGCAGGCCGACGCGACGCTGCGCTTCTACGACCGGGTGCTCGACCTCATCGAGCGCCGCGACGCCGCCAGCGCCCGCCGCTACGCCCGGGTGCTCATCGAGCGCCTCGACCGCCACATGCTCGCGCGGCTCCGCGCCGCGCTCGTCCCCGCCGCCGCTCCGACCACGACACCGCTGGAGATGCACCCATGACCATGACCGCCATCGAGCGCCGCTGGCTCTCCGTCGTCCTCCCGTCGTTTCTCGACCCCACCGCCGGGGGATTCGGCCTCGACCCCGGCGAGGTCGACTTCGAGCGCGGCGCCCTGACCATGTACGGCGCGTCGAGCCTGCTCGGTCGCGTCGGCATGCGCGCCTCGCTCCTCTTCGTGATGCTCTCGCCGCTGTTCATCCTCGGGCGCGTCGTGTCCTTCGCCTCGCTCGGCTACACCGAGCGCTCCGCGCTGCTCGCGCGCATCTGCGCGCACCGCCACTTCGCCCTCCGCGGGATGGGCGTGCTGCTCAAGCTCGCCGCGTCGATGGCGATGTTCCGCGTGGCCTCGGTGCGCAACCGCACCAACCACGACCGCGCCCCGATGGCCGTCCCCGCCCGCCGTCGCGTGACGCTCCCGCTGCGGCTCATCCCCTCCACCGGGGCCGCGTGATGCGCGTCGTCGACGACATCGCCGACTTCGTCATCGTCGGCACCGGCGCGGGCGGCGCCACCGCGGCGCGGGTGCTCGCCGGCGCGGGCCGCGACGTGATCATGCTCGAGGAGGGCCCCCTGCTGCGCACCTCCGAGCGCCCCGCCGAGGTGCTCGACGCGATGGCCCTCGCGTTCCGCGACTTCGCGACCGCCACCACCCGCGGCAGCTACCCGATGCCCATGCTCCAGGGCCGCTGCGTGGGCGGGGCCACCGCCATCAACTCCGGCATCATCTGGCGGCTGCCCGAAGACGTTCGCCAGGAGTGGATCACCCGGCACGGCCTCGGAGACCTCGTCGAGCGCCGCGCCCTCGACGACGCCTTCGAGGCCATCGAGCGCGAGCTGGAGGTCACCGACACCAGCCCCGGGCTCTTCGGCGGCAACGGCGAGCGCATGGCCGAGGCGTGCCGGGTGCTCGGGCTGCCGGGGCAGGCGATGACCCGCAACGCCGCGCGCTGCCAGGGCTCCGCGCGGTGCCTCCAGGGCTGCCCCGGCGAGGCCCGGCAGAGCATGGACGTGTCGTACATCCCGCGGGCGCAGCGCGACGGCGCGCGCCTGATCACCCTCGCGCGCATCGACCGCGTGCTGATGGAGTGGGGCCGCGCGGTGGGCGTCGAGGGGGTGCTCGTCGACCCGGTCACCCGCCGGCCCGTGGCGCAGCTGCGGGTGATGGCGCGCGAGGCGGTGATCGTCAGCGCGAGCGCCGTGCAGACGCCGGTGATCCTCCGGCGCAGCGGGCTGCGCGGGATGGTGGGAGAGCGCTTCCAGGCGCACCCGGGCTGCGCGGTGGTGGGGCGCTTCGACGAGCCGGTGGTGATGAGCCGCGGCGCCACGCAGGGCTACGAGGTGCCGCTGCGCGACCGGCGGCTGAAGCTGGAGACCCTCGCGCTGCCGCCGGAGCTCCTGGCGCCGCGGCTGCCGGGCGCGGGCGCGGCGTGGCAGCAGCGCCTCACGGAAATGGACCACTACGCCCAGTGGAACTTCATCTGCCGCATGGAGGCCCACGGCCGCGTGCGCCCCGCGCTCTTCGGCGGCGGCAGCGGCGCGGCGGTGCATTACCTCCCCACCGAGCGCGACATGGAGCGGGTGCGCGAGGGCATCGTGCTCCTGAGCCGGATGATGTTCGCCGCCGGGGCGCGGGAGGTCTTCCCGGGCGTCGGGGGCCTGCCCGCGGCGATCCGCAGCGTCTCGGAGGTGGACGCCATCGAGCGCGCCACGCTGCGCCCGCAGCAGCTCAACATGATCGCCTCGCACCTCTTCGGCACCGCGTGCGCGGGGAGCGACCCGCGCGCGAGCGTGGTCGACGACAACCTCGCCGTGCACGGCACGCAGGGGCTCTACGTGATGGACGCGAGCGTGTTCCCGACCAACCTCGGGGTGAACCCGCAGCACTCCATCATGGCGCTCACGTGGGTGGCCGCGTCGCGGCTCGCCAACCGCGCGCTCCGCGGCGCCGTCGCAGCCTGAAACGCTCTATGGGTTGACGAAGGCCGAGCGGCCGTCGAAGGCCACCGCCGCGGAGAACGAGCGGCAGTTGCCCTCGGCGTCCGGGTCCATGTCCGTGATGGAGAGGATGAGCCGGCGCACGAGGCTCATCAGGTCGCCGCCGATGGTGAGGCCCTCGCTCACGCGGATCATGTGGTCCGCGGGGATGGCGCCGCCGATGAGGCCCTCGAAGGTGTCGTCGGGCCGCCAGCGGATGCGCACCCGCGCGTTCTTGAGCGGGATCACGAAGCGGGCGTCGAGCACCGCGATGGGGAGCCCGAGGTCGAAGGGCCCCGCCTCGATGACGCCGTCGCGCAGGCGCGCGGCGACCCGGCTGATGGGCTCGTCGCGCAGCGTGTCGAAGGTCTGGCCCGGGTCGATGCGCGAGTCGCTGCCCACGAAGGGCATGCCCTGCACCCGGCGGAACACCAGGTTCACGCAGGGGTCGTTGAGCCGGTCGTCGAGGCCCTCGACGGACATCGCCACCATGAGCTGGCCGTTGTTGATCGCGGCCTGGATGGCCGCGTCGAGCGCGCCCGAGGTGGCGGTGTCGAGCGCCGGCACGAGCAGCGAGAACTGGTTGTCGATGCCCGTCACGCCCTCCGGGGAGGTGAGGTCGCGCCGGCGGCAGGAGAGGGTGTCGTCCGCGCCGCTCACGCGGCCGTCGAGGTCGAAGCCCGGCGAGACGCCTGGCGTGGTCTGACGGAGCAGCACCAGCCGGGTGATCACCAGGGACTGCTCGCGCGTGGTGGCGGGGCACTGGGCCGGCAGCGGGGCGGCGAAGGGGTCGTCGACGGGCGCGTCGGAGCACCCGGCGGAGACGGCGACGAGGGCGGCCACGAGGCCGTGGCGGACGGGGTGCTTCATGGCGCGAGGGCCGCCAGCCCGTCGGCGGTGCGACCGGCGCCGACGCCGAACTCCGGCGCCCGCACGCCCATCGCGCGGAGCACCGAGAGCATCACCTTGCTGGAGTTTTCGCCGCGGGCCGCGATGTGCCGCCCGGTGGCGATGGACCCGCCGCCGCTGCCCGCGAGGATCACCGGGTAGTCGTCGATGGAGTGGGACTTCCCGTAGGAGCAGTCGGTCGTGGCGAGCACGATGGAGTGCTGGAGCAGGTTGCCGTCGCCCTCCTGCACGTTGCGCAGCGCCGTGAGGAAGTACGCGAGGTCGCCCATGATGAGGCGCACGATGGCGTCGACCATGGGCTGCTCGCCGGGCTCGTCGTGCGTGAGCTGGTGGTGCCCCGCGGGGGCGCCCGGGAAGAGGGTGTTGTTCACCGACTGCGAGTACATGTTGAAGAAGACCCGGGTCTGGTCGCAGGCGAGGGCCATCGCCATGAGGTCGGACATGGCGCGCGAGATGGCCGACATCGGGCGGCGGCCGTCGACGTCGGGGAACTCCTCCGCGGGCATCTCGGGACGGCGGCACGCGGCGAGGTTGGGCGGGTTCTCCTCGAGGCGCGCGATCTGGCGCTCGAGCCCCCGCACGCCCTCGAGGTGCTGGTCGAGGCGGATGCGGTCGGCCGCGCCGAGGCGGTTGCGGAGGTCGGTGGCCTGACCGCCGACGGCGTCGAGCACGCTGCGGCGGAGGCCCACCCGCGGGTCGGCCACGGTCATCTCGCCGGGCATCCGGAAGCCTTCGCCGAAGAGGCGGTTGAACAGCGCGCGGGGGGAGGTCTCCGGCGGGTTCACCTGGTTGGGGCCTGCGAAGGAGTAGCTCTCGTTGGAGCGCTGCACCCCGATCTCCAGCGAGCGGAAGCGGGTCTCGCCGCCGAGCTCCTGCGCGATCACCTGGTCGATGCTGGGGCGGGACACGGTGCCGCCGCGGAGCGCGTCGCCGGTGAAGAGTCCCGCCGGGCCGGAGAGGTGCGGCGAGGAGTTGGTGGTGAGCACCCGCGTCCCGGAGATGACCGTGAAGTCGGACTTGAGCGCCGCGAGCGGCATGAGCTGCGGGGTGAGCGCGTAGTCGGCGCCCTCGCCGGTCGGGTCCCACCGCGCGGGCAGCACGCCGTTGCCCCAGAAGAACACCCCGAAGCGCTTGGGGAAGCTGGTGCCACCGCCGGCGTACGCGGTGCCGTTGGCGTTGATGAAGGCCTCGAGCGGCGGCAGGGCGATGGAGATCGCGGCGCCCCCGAGGAGGCCCTTCAGCAGAGTTCGTCGGTCGATGCGGGTCTTCACGGCGTACCCCCGTCGGCGCGCCGGAACGCGGCGCTCGTGGCGATGGATGACATCAGTCGGCGCAGGCGGTAGCCGCCGTACGCGAAGTCCTGCGAGAGGCGCCCGATCTCGGCCTCCTCGCCGTCGCTCTCGTGCCGGCCGTAGGCGAAGCGGTAGAGCCGGGTGGTGATGCAGCGCGGGAATCCCGGCGCGTCGTGGAGGGCCTGCGTGAGCCCGATGGCGTCGGAGTAGGTCACCCGGTCGAGGCTGCCGCTGGCGTCGATGGGGGCGCCCTGGTCGTTGGGGCGCCAGGTGCCGATGCCGTTGAAGTGCTCGAGCGCGAGGCCGATGGGGTCGAGCAGCGCGTGGCAGGAGGCGCAGGTCGGGTCGGCCTGGTGGCGCTGCAGTCGCTCGCGCATGGTGCGCAGCGAGGGCGACGGCTCGGGGAGCGCCGTGTTGACGTTCACCGGCGGCATCGGGATCTCGTTGCAGAGCAGCGCCTCGCGTATGAACTTCCCGCGCAGCGTCGGCGACGTAGACGTGGGGTGCGCGGCGAGGGCCAGGATGCTCACGTGACCGAGCAGGCCCCGGCGGGGAGAGCCCTCCGGGAGGGTGACGAGGCCGAAGCCGTCGGGGCGCAGCTCGGACGGGGCGCGGACGTTGTAGATCGACGCGAGGCGGCGATTGACGAAGGTCTCGCGGGTCGTAACGAACTGGCGGAAGTCGACGTCGCGGGTGAGGGCGAGGTGCTCGGCGAGGGAGAGGGTCTCCTCGCGCGCCGCCGCCGGCACGTCGCTGCTGAACGACGTGAACACCATCGGGTCTTTCGACACGGCGTCGAGGCGCTGGAGCCCGAGCCACTCGGTGACGAAGGCCCGCAGCCCCCGCGCGAGCCGCGGCGAGGCGCTGAGGCGCGCGACCTGGGCGCGGAGCCCCTCGTCGGTGCCGAGGCTGCCGTCCTCGGCGGCGGCGAGCAGGGCGTCATCGGGGGGGCTGTTCCAGAGGAAGAACGCGAGGCGACCGGCCAGGGAGTAGAGGCTGAAGCGCGCCGGCTCGGCGCCGACCGCGGGCTCGGCGAGCTCGGTGCGGAAGATGAAGTGCGGCGACTGGAGCATCGCCGCGAGGGCGAACTCGAGGCCGCGGTGGAAGTCGTTGAGGGTGGTGGCGGCGTTGCCCGCCAGCGTCACGAGGGCGGTGGTCTCCGCGGTAGTGAGCGCCCGACGCCAGAGCCTGCGGCCCGTGGCGCGCACGAAGCTCTCCGCGCAGGTCGCGTCGACGGTCGCCGTGGGCGCGCAGGTCAGCACGCGCGCGCGCCGGGTGTCGTTGCGGAGTAGCTGCTCGGCGAGGTCGTAGGCGAGGGCCTCGTACTGCTCGACGCCGCGGGGCGACAGGCTCGTACTCGCGGCGCCCACGGAGATCGAGCCGTTGAGCGGGACGTCGGGCTCCATCGGCCGCGACACCAGCAGGTCTTCGCCGAGGAGGTCGTGCACGGCGTTGACGTACTGCGCCTGCGTGAGGCGCCGGAGCACCGGCGCGGGCGCGTTGAAGGTCACCGTGGCGGGCGGCGGAGCGACACCTGCGTCGGGCGTGACGGTCGGCGGCGCTGGGTCGCTGCACGCCACCGCGAGGAGAGCGGCGAGGGCGGGCGACCATCGGAGCGTTGACGTCGCGTGCAAGGGGAGACCTCCGGGCGATGAAAGAATGGAGAGACCGGCGGCGCAGTATACCGGATCGCGCGCGCTGGCGTGGGCCTCAGGGCATCGCGGGCTGACGTCGGTACGTGACCCGCTCATGGACGACCTGGGTGCCGTCGAGGATGGATGTGATCGCGGGGCCGGTGTCACCGAGGAGGTGGCGCCGCGCGAAGGCGAGGGCGTAGGTGCCGACGATGGGCGCCTGGAGCGCGTCGTCGATCATCGAGCAGCGGCCGAGGGCGAAGAACTGGTGGCAGGCGCCGCGGACGTCGATCCAGGTGAGGTCGACCCCGGTGGCGGTGGCGAACTGGGTGTCGGCGCCCACTGGATCATCGCTGCCGCTCATGGCGAAGACCGGCACGCGGACCGTGCGGTGCCCCTCGGGGCCGAACCAGCTGCGGCTGATGGCGCCGGCCATCGGGATCACCGCGACGAAGCGGGGGTCGGCCACGCCGCGCTCGAACTCCGCGAGCTCGGCCGCGCCGCAGCTCGTCTCCGCGGTGCACATCGGGCGTAGCGCGTCGACGTCGAAGGTCGCGCCCGCGCTGGCCCACACCGTGTGGGTGCCGAAGGAGTGCCCCGACAGCACGGCCGTGCGGGCGTCGATGCGCCCCGCCAGGGGGTCGCCGGGGGAGAGGTTGCCGACCGCGTCGAGGGCCGCGCTCACGTCCAGCGAGCGCCAGTAGTAGAGCGCCGCGGGGCGAGGGTCGGGCGTGTCGAGCAGGGTGTTGCCGGTGTGATCCGGGGCCACGCTGATCCACCCGTGCGACGCGAAGTAGCGCATGAGGAAATGGCTCGTCGGGCCGAAGCCGCGGTGCCCGTGCGAGTACACGTGCACGGGGTAGCCGCGGGGGTGCGCGGGCGGCGCGGGCGGCGCGTCGACGTACGAGTTGGGGTCGGGGAAGATGATGGCGTAAGTGGGGTGCGCGCCCTCCGCGACGAGGGTCGGATACCAGATGTGCATCGGCAGCGTGCGCGGCGTGCTGCTGCCCCGCGGCGTGTACGTGTGCCGGAAGGTGCGGTACCCGACGCGGTACGGGCCGGGCCGATCGACGGGCCACGCCGCCGGGTCGAGCGGCGCGCTCCCGAGGTCGATGGGCGGCGGCACGTCGCGGGGAGGGGTCACCGGCTGCTCGTCCACGGCCTGCCGATCGTCGGTCGCGCCGCCCAGGTCATCGCGAGCGGTAGCGTCGGGCGTTCCAGCGTCGGCGGCGTCGGGGCTGGCATCGTCGCAGGCCGCGAGCGCGAGGGTCGCCAGCAGCACGGAGGCGTGTGGTCTCATCACGGGGCGACTATAGACGCGGATGGAGCGCTCGGGCGCGCTCGCACCTGCGGCATCGCTACGCTCGAGGTGACGGGGCTCGACACGCCGCGCTGATGTGCCATTCCATCACCGCTGAGAATGGTGCGCTGGTGGTCGGTGGCGATGATGGCGTGGCTCCTCCTCGGCTGCGGGGGAGACCCGTCGACCCCCGCGTGCCCCGCGGGAGAGCGCCGCGTGTGCAGGGCCGTCGACGACTGCCGCTGCGGCGCCGGGTGCTCGACGGGCGTCCGCTGCCCGGCCGTCGCCGCGGGGCTACAGGTCTGCGCGGTGCCCATCAGCGCGACCGAGGGGGCGTGCGTCGACGCCCGCTGGCTGGTCGGCCCCGACGGTCGGCTGCAGTGCGGGAGCGAGTCGTGCGGCCTCGACGACGCGTGCGTCGACTGGGGCGCCGACGGGGTGCGCTGCGCGCCGTCGTGCGAGGCCAATGGCGATTGCCCGTCGGGCTGCTGCGTCGAGATCGCCGACCGCGATGGTGGCGGCTCCCGCAACGTGTGCGCGCCGTCCGAGCGCTACACCTGCCTGCCCGGTGCCCCCGCGGGCCGGAGCTGCGACCCGGCCTGCGCCGAGGGCGAGGGCTGCGTCTGGGTCGGTGCGTCGCCCGC
Organism: Myxococcales bacterium; assembly: GCA_030652255.1. Lineage (GTDB taxonomy): Bacteria > Myxococcota_A > Polyangia > Polyangiales > SCUS01. Next base: position 30,941 of record JAUSAZ010000056.1, read on the forward strand.
GTGCAGGCCACGCTGCGCCCGCGACGGGGACTGCGCCGATGCGTGCTGCGCAGCGACCACCGGGGGAGTGTCCGTGTGCGCGCCCCCGGGCGGCGCGTGCAACGCCCCGCTGCGGACGGCCTGCACCAACCTGGAGGGCTGCGTCGAGGTGGTGTACGGCGTGCGCGGCACCCACTGCGGCGACCCGGACAGCCTCGAGGTGCGCGTGCGCAACAACTGCACCGCACCCGCAGACATCGAGCTGTGCTACCAGCGCCGCGACGGAACCTGCGCGTGCGGAACCCACCGCGGCGTGGCCCCGCAGACCGAGGCGGCGCCCCCGTTCTGGGCCTGCGACGTGGTGGGGACCTTCCGGATGTCGGCGCGCGCCGCGGGCGACCCGGCGGGCTGCCACCCGCACACCTGCCGCTAAGGGGGGGTCAGGGCCTGCGAAGTCTCCCCGGGGCGAAGTTGTCACCGTGCTGACATGAGACCCGCCTATGCTCCCGCCGTCGACGCCGACCCCCGGGCGCCCGGAAGGGGCGCGCGTCGGTCGGGAACACCAGGCGAGGCAGACCGCGGATGAACCCACTCTTCGACCATGGACTGAGCTCGGGGAGCGCCTTGCTGCTCTTCGTCTGCCTCGCGATCGCGCTGGGGTTCGAGTTCGTCAACGGCTTCCACGACACGGCCAACGCCGTGGCGACGGTGATCTACACCCACGCCCTGAAGCCGACGGTGGCGGTGATGCTCTCGGCCTTCTTCAATTTCAGCGGCGTGCTCATCGGCGGCATCTCCGTCGCGATGGGGATCATCAAGCTGCTCCCGCTCGACCTCGTGGTGGCCGGCGGCTCGGGCATCGGCATCGCGACCATCCTCTCGCTGTTGCTCTCCGCCATCCTGTGGAACCTCGGCACGTGGTTCCTGGGCATCCCGGCGTCGAGCTCGCACACGCTCATCGGGTCGATCCTCGGCGTCGGGCTCGCCAACTCCATGCGCCCGGGCCATGTCTTCGGCCAGGGCATCAACCTCGGCAAGGTCGCCGAGACCATGCTCTCGCTGGTGATCTCTCCCCTCTTCGGCTTCCTCGCCGCGGGCCTCCTGCTGCTCCTCGCGAAGCGCCTCTTCGGGCGCACCCACGCGATGGACGAGCCCCCGGTGAAGGACGTCCCGCCGCCGCCGGTCATCCGCGCGCTGCTCATCGCGACCTGCTCGGGCGTCAGCCTCGCCCACGGCTCCAACGACGGGCAGAAGGGCGTCGGGCTCGTGATGCTGATCCTCATCGGCATCGTCCCCGCGGGCTTCGCCCTCGACGCCGGCGCCACCCAGGCGGACATCCAGCGCACCCTGCGCGCCGTCGACGCCATCGAGCGCGTCGTGCACGACCACGCCGACCGCTCCGGCACCCGCGACGCCGCGGTGGTGCGCGCGCAGCTCGACGGGGTCCGGCAGCGCCTCGTCGGGCGCGCCTCCGTCGGCGACATCCCCCGCGGCGACCGCTTCGCCGTCCGCCAGGAGATCCTGACCGCGGACAAGTCCCTCGACGCGCTGGTGAAGCGCGGGGCGCTCGGCCTCTCCGCAGACGAGGGGCGGCACCTCAGCGACGAGCGCAAGGCGCTGCGCCGGATGACGGACTACGCGCCCTCCTGGGTGCTGATCGCCATCGCACTCTCCCTGGGCATCGGCACCATGGTGGGCTGGCGGCGCATCGTGGTCACCGTCGGCGAGAAGATCGGGAAGGCGCACCTGACCTACGCGCAGGGCGCGTGCGCGGAGATCATCGCGGCCAGCACCATCGGCATCGCGAGCGCGACGGGCCTCCCGGTGAGCACCACCCACGTGCTGTCGTCGGGGGTCGCGGGCACGATGGTCGCCAACGGCAGCGGCATCCAGGCCACCACCATCCGCAACATCGGCATCGCGTGGGTGCTCACCCTCCCGGTCACCATGCTCCTGGCCGGGACCCTCTTCACCCTGATGCGCCTCGCCTTCGGGTGACGCCCCGCCGCGGGCCGTGCGAAGGTCCCCGGCGCCGTGCTCCGAACCTGGACCACCCTCGCCGCGGGCGTCGCCCTCGTCGCGCTCCTCGTGGGGCTCATCGCGTGGCGAGCCGCCTCCGACGCGCCGCCGCCTCCCTCCGCGCCGCGCCCGGCGCCCGCGGTGGCACCCGCCGCGTCGGCGCGGGCGGCGTTGGGGGCCATCGCGGCGGAGTCGGCGCGCTGGATGCCCGACGAGCTCCGCGGGGTGTACCTCGGGATGTCCGTCGCCGCGCTGCGCTCGCTCCGCCCGGCGATGCACGAGGGGCGCGGCGCCCGCCCCGACGCGCCGCTCTGGGAGGAGACCCTCGAGCACGGGGCGAGGGTGGTCGCGCACGCGGCGCCGAACCCCTCCGTCGTGGTGAAGGTGCAGGTGCTCTCGCGCCTCGAGGACGTCGCGGCGCTGCGAGGTCACTTCGAGGCGCTGCGCGCGCGCTACGGCAACCCGACGGGCTTCTGGGACTGCCCCGAGCGCGCGGACGCCTCCCCGGTGCGGCGCATCACCTGGCGGGGAGAGCGGGTGAGCCTGATGGAGGCGATCCTCGTGTACGGCGGCGGCGCGTCGGTGACCCTGGTCGTGTCGGCCAACGAGGACGTCGCGCGGGCGCTCGCCGCGAGCGAGTGCACCCCGGTGACCGCGGAGACCCTCGCGCGCTGGCCCGTCGCGAGGGTGCTCCGCGGTGAGCGCGTCGAGGTGATGGACGTCCGCTGACCTCGTCGCCCGGGCCGCTCAGCGCGGCGGGGCGTAGCGCTCGCGCCAGGCCGAGCGCCACGGCGGATCGTCGCCGAACACGTCGCCCGCGAGGATGGACGCGAAGGCGCGCCGGTCGGCCCGCGCGCCGCCGCCGAGCAGCACCTCGGAGAGCTCATCGGCGTAGAGCGAGCGCGTGGTGCCGAGGAAGAGGTCGCTCGCGGCGTCGAGGTCACGCGCGAAGGGCTCGAAGCGCGCGGCGGACACGTCGCCGAGGTCGAGCGCGGCGCGGATGGCGGAGGCCGCGCGGGCGCCCCCGACGATGGCGAGCGTGGTGCCCGCGCAGAGCAGCGGGTCGGTGAAGCCGCCGGCGTCGCCCACGGTGATCCAGCCGTCGCCGACGCGGCGGTTGGCCCTCCAGGAGAGGCCCGCGTGGGCGAGCACCGGCGTGAGGCGCGTGGACGCCGCGAGCGCCTCCCGCGCGAAGGACGCGTCCTCGACGGTGCGGTCGAAGAAGGACTCCAGCGCCTCGGCGGGCTGCCGCGCGCGCATCCAGGTGTGGGCGCACAGCGCGCCGACGGAGCTCACCTCCCCGAGGAAGGGGATGTTCCAGATCCAGCCGTGCGGGAAGAGGATGAGCTCCAGGTCCCCTTCTGCCTCGCCGGCAGGCCTCGCCACGTTGCGGAAGTGCGCCGAGAGCGCGGTGCGCTCCATGCCCTCGATGGGGTGCCGGTCGCCGCGGCGCCCCGCGAGCAGGGCGTCGTGGCCCGTCGCGTCGACGACGAGGCGGGCGTGCGCGGTCACCTGCTGCCCGTCCTGCCGGCGGGCGATCACGCCCCGCGCGCAGCCGTCCTCGAAGATGACGTCCTCGGCCGCGTGGCCCTCCAGCACCTCCGCGCCGTGCTGCCGGGCGCAGCGCAGGAGCACGTCGTCGAAGTCCGCCCTAGGCACCTGCCAGGCGAGCGCGGCGCCCGGCTCGAAGGCCTCGTCGTAGCGGAAGCGCTGCTGGCGGCCGGTGCGGGCGCAGCGCACCGCGACGCCGTGCTTGCGGAGGTAGCGGCCGTCGATGGTGTCGCGCAGCCCGAGCTCGTCGAGCACGGCGGTGGCCGCCGGGGCGAGCGACTCGCCGAGGTGGAAGCGAGGGAAGCGGGCCCGCTCGAGCAGCGTCACGTCGACCCCGTCGCGCGCGAGCAGCGCCGCGGTGACGGCGCCGGCCGGCCCGCCGCCCAGCACCAGGACGTCACATCGTATGGGCTCCATCGGCTCGGCCGCACGATACCCCGAGGCCCCGCCGAACGCTCACGGACAACGATCCACCGCGAGCCCGTTGCGGGTGGCGACGGCGTGGCGTCCATCCCGCAGGCGACCCACGTGCGGGCGCTCCAGCGAGCCAGCGCCCCCGTCGGATGGTGCCAGGCGCAGCACGGTGCGGAAGGTGCGCCCGCGGTCGAGGCTCAGCTCCACGGTGTGGTCGGTGACCGCGACGACACGCGCGAGGTCGACGAGGACCACGGCGCGGGTGGGCGCGGACTGGTCGCGCCGCGCCTCGATGCGCGCGAAGGGCTCCCCCAGCGAGCGCGCCGTCACCAGCACCCGACGACCTCCGTCGGCGTCGTGCGCGGCGACCACGCCCGCGGGCGAGCGCGACAGCGTGGTGAACGACTCCCCGTGGGCGGCGAGCACCTCGCCCGCGACCGTTTGCCGCTGGTCCACCAGCACGAGGTGACCCTCGTTGACCAGCGAGAGCAGCGACTGGTGTTCGTCGAGCACGCCCGCGGTGATGCTGCGGTCGAGGGCGGTGACCGCGTACCACCCTGCGGCGCCATCGCGGGCGCGGGTGAGCAGGAGCCCGGGGCCGACGGCGCGCAGTCCGTTGGCGATGACGCCCCACCCGCGGGGCGCGAGCGTCGACCAGGGCGCGCCCGCGAGGTCGGTGCAGATGGGCGTGACCACGAAGGGCGCCGACCGGGAGGAGCGCACGTAGAAGCGGCCGTCGACGACGGCGTACGCGGCGCCGCCCTCGACGAACTCCAGCGCGTAGGTTCCGCGCGAGGGGCAGGGGACCTCGTCGGGCAGCGTCGCGGGGTGGTCGTCGCCGTCACGGGCGAGGGTGCCGCCGCGAAGCGTCCACACGCGGCCCTCGTCGTCGATGGCGCGGAGGTCGGCCGCCTCCATCGGCTCGAAGCACCATCGCGGCGCCGGGGTGGGCGGCGTCTCGGGCGCAGCGTCGTCGGAGGGCGGGAGCGCGGTGGTGGGGCGGGGGCGCAGCGCGGCGTCGGGTGCAGCGCCCGGGGGACGCCGACACGAGGCCGCGCAGGAGAGGAGGAGCGCGAGGAGGAGGGGGAGGGGAGTGCGCGTCACGGCCAACGCGCGAGGGCGGTCAGCGACCGAGGTTGAGCTTGCGGAGCTTGTCCGCCAGCGAGACGCCCACCGTGGTGGAGTTCGCCTGCTGCTGGTACGCGCGGTAGGCCTGACGCTCCTCGTCGTGGATCGCCGCCTTGATCGACAGCTTGAGCCGGCCGCGCTCGATCTCGACGATCTTCACCTTCACCTCGGTGCCGATGGGGAGCGCCTTCTTCAGGTCGCCGCCGCGGGGCACGTTGCTGTCCTGCGGCATGATGAGCCCGCGGCCCACCTTGCCGACGGTGTTGTCGAGCTGCGCGAACACCCCGAAGGACTCGTGCTCGACGATCTTCGCGGTGGTGATCATGCCGGGGCGCGGCTGCACCGACTGCTTGAGCTGCTCCTCGGTCACGCCCTCGGGGAGGAGCGCGAGGCCGATGCGCTTGGCCTGCCGGTCGATCTTGGTCACGCGCACGGTGACCTCCTGCCCGTCCTTGAGCACCTCGTTGGGGTGCTCGATGCGGCGGTCGCCGATCTCGCTCACGTGCAGCAGGCCGTCGAGGCCCTTCTCGAGCTCGACGAAGGCGCCGAAGGGCTGCATGCGGGCGACCTTGCCCTTGTGGACGGTGCCGATGGGGAAGCGCTTGTGCACGTCGCTCCACGGGTCGACCTCGATGGCGCGGCGCGACAGCTCGACCCGGGGCGTGCCCTCGGGCCGGCGCGAGAAGCGCGGCTTCTTGCGGTCGCGGTCACCGCCACGGTCCTTCGACTCGTCGGCGCCCTCGGTGGTCGCCTCGGGAGCGCCCTCGGCGGTCGCCTCGGGGGCGCCCTCGGCGGCGGGAGCCTCGACGGCGCCATCGGCCTCGCCGGGCTTCGGCGCGGCGACCGGGGCCGGGATGTCGATGCGCAGGACCAGCGCCTCGATCTCGTCGCCGACGCGGGCGACGTCGTGGGGACGCGCGCCGCGGTCGTGCGAGATCTCCTGGAGCTGGATGCGGCCCTCGATGCCGCCGAGGTCGACGTAGATGCCGTGCTCGCGCACGGAGACCACGACGCCCTTCACGCGGTCGCCGACCTTGATGTTGGCCGCGGCCTGCTCGGCGCGCTCGCGCACCTCGCCCTCGCGGAGCGCGCGGCGCGACACCACCAGCTCGCGCCCGCCCTCGATCATCGAGGTCACGCGGAACAGCTCGCGGGAGAGCACCATCGCCTGGAGCTCGGGCAGCGACGGGAGCCGCACGTCCACCTGCGAGCTCGGGCAGAACGCCCGGACGCCGCTCACGTCGACCTCGAGGCCGCCCTTGTTGAGCCCCGTCACGAGGCCCTCCACCGGCTCGTTGGCGTTGTACGCCTGCGCCGCCATCTCGCGGCCGCGCTCGGCCCGCGCGAGGTCGCGCGTCACCACCAGGAACCCGCCGCGCGCGCCGTCCTGGAGGACGATCACCTCGACGGCGTCGCCGGCCTTGGGCTCGGCGTTGTCGACCAGGAGCTCCCGGAGGTCGAGCACGCCCTTCTCCTTGCCCCAGAGGTCGCAGAGCACGCCGCCGCTGCCGATCTCCAGCACCCGCGCGCGGACCTTGTCGCCGATCTTGAAGGCGCGGTGGGCCGGGCCGTTGTTGTGCGTGGCGTGCTGAGCCTGCGGGGCCTGGCCGGGCGCGCCGCCCTCGGCCGACGCGCCGGCGCCGCGGCCCTTCTTGCGCCGCCGCTTCTTCTTCGCCGGGTCGTGGAGCGAGTTGCCCGGCTCGGGCTCCGCGCCCGTCGCCTCACCGGCCTCGTCGCCCTCGTTGCCCTCCGCATCCGCTGCGCCCGCTTCGGCCGCACCGTCGACCGTCGGCTGCTCGTCGTCGTCGATGGTGGAGGGGCGCGAAGGGGGCGGTCCGATGCGGTTGCCGATGTTGTCGTCCACCTCTTCGGGCGGCATCGTGCTGGTGGGATCGGTGTTGGGATCGGCCTCACCCTGCGCGGTGCTCGTGCCGTTGTGGCTCATTCGTGGTCTCCGTGCGTTCGCCGTCGCGCGACTCTAATGTGGCGACGGCAGTTCTGAGGGGCCGTTGATTGCCACAGGTCCTCGTGAAATGCGAGGCCTCTCCGCGGCACCGCGGAAGAAGTTGTTGACACCCGTAATCGATGGTGTAGAAGGGCGGTCCCTGAATTGATCCGACTTAGCTCAGTTGGTAGAGCAGGCGGCTGTTAACCGCCGGGTCGCTGGTTCGAGTCCAGCAGTCGGAGCCCATCACAACCATCGAAGAATGAAGCCCCCGCGGAGCACTCCGACGGGGGCTTCGTGCTGTCTGAGGGGCATCACTCCGCCCCGGCGCTCACTCCGTGACCGGGGTCGCTCCGCGCTCGCAGCTCGACTCGTCGCCCGGCATCGCCACGACGGCGAGGCGCCACGCGGCCAGGGCCCGCTGAAACTCCGCGAGCGCGTCGACCTCGCGCACCGAGGCCTCCGCCTCGGCCTGCTCGCGGAGGTTGAGCACCAGCAGCGTGCCTTCGCCCAGCGTGAGCCGCGCCCGCTCCTGCGTCGCGAGGGTCGCCGCGAGCCCGACCTCCGCGCGCGCGATCGACCACCGCTGCCGCGCGGCCTCCATCGCCGACGCGGCGTCGCGCAGGTCGACCGTCGCCCGATCGCGCGCCATCCGCGCCTGCGCGTCGATGCGCGCCGCCGTGGCCGTCGCCGCCTGCAGCCGCCCGTCGGCCACGCGGTTGCGCAAGGGGATGTCGAGCACGAGCCCCGCCTCGAGCACGGGCGGCCGCCGCGACTGCGGCCCGTCGCCGATGTCCTGCGAGAGCGCCACCACGAGGTCGATGGCCGGGCGGCGCTGGTTCTCGGCCAGCTGCCGCTCGATCTCCTGCTGCGCGCGCTGCGCCTCCAGCCGGCGCACCTCGGGCCGCCGCGACGCCGCCGCGCGCACCTCCCGCGCGGCGCACCCCGGGGGCAGGACGACGGGCTCGGGCAACGTCGGGGGCAGCTGCGAGGCCGCGGGGAGCGACGGCTCGCCGCGCTCGTCGCGCAGGTACAGCGAGAGGGTGATGGACGCCTGCTCGAGCGCGCGGCGCGCCGACACGAGCAGCCCCCGGCGCTGGAGGATCGCGCGGGTGTTGTCGGTGCGCTCGAAGGGGGGCAGGTCGCCGCGAGCGACCCGCGTCCCGAGGCCTGCGTCGCGGGCCTCGGCGAGCGCGAGCAGCGAGCGGGCGACCTCGGCCCGGCGCCCCGCCGCGACCCACTCCCAGTACGCCACGGTCGCCGAGCGCGCGGCCTCGAGGCGGGTCTGCGTGGCGCCGAGCGAGGCCACGGTGCGGCCGATCTCCGCGCGCCGGATGCTCGCCCGCGCGCGGTCGATGGGCCCGTTGCGCCAGAGCGGGATCATGAACCCGGCGCGCAGCTCGCCGAGGCTGTTGGTCTCCACCTTGCCGTCGTAGATCGGGATGCCCGTGTAGGAGAGCCCCTGGCCGAAGCGGTAGCCCACGAAGAACTGGGTGCCCCAAAGGGTCGTCGGCTGGGTGAACGCCGTGTCGAGCACGAGCGGCTGGTAGTACCCGAGCGGACCCGCCGCGGCGCGGGTGCGCCACGCCGGGTCGAAGGCCCCTTCGGCGCTGAGGAGGTCGGCGTCGGCGACGTCGCGGTCGCGCTCGGCAGCGGTGATGAGCGGGAAGTGCGCCTCCACCGAGCGCAGCACCGTCGACAGCTCGATGGGCTGCGCCGAGGCGCCCGCGGCCCAGGCCAGCGTCGCGAGGAAGGCCAGCGGCCCCGGCCTCACTTCGTGCGCTCCGGCGGGGCGCCGAGGGGCGCGGGCATCGGGGGGAACCCGTTGAACTGCCGCCAGAGCTCCCAGCCGAGGCGCACGCGGTTGAGCAGCACCCAGCCGTTGGCGCGCACGCCCTGCCGGAGATAGCGCCCCGTGGGCCAGCGCCCGCCGGGCTCGGGCACCACCAGCACGCGGAACTTCCCCTGGCCGTTGTCCGCGGAGTCGATCACGGCGATGCGCCCGCCGAAGGTGCCGTAGGCCAGCGTCGGCCACCCGGTGAACTGCAGCGCCGGCCAGCCCTCGAACTGGAGCCGCACGTGCTGCCCGTCCGCCAGCAGCGGCACGTCGTTGCCGTCGACCCAGAGCTCCACCGCCCGCGCGTCGGTGTCGGGCACGAACACCAGCAGGGGGTCGCCGGCCTTGACCTGCTCGCCGCCGGTCGCGGCGATGAGCCGCAGCACGGTGCCGTCGCGCGGCGCCACCACGAGCTGCGTCGCCTGCCGGGCGAGGCGCACCTCGATGCGCGCGAGCTCGCCGGTCGCCGACGCGATCTCCGAGAGCGCCGCCGCCCGGGCCGCGCGCGCGTCCTCGATCTGCGCGAAGCCGTCGGTGCCCACCCGCAGGAGGTCGGACTGCAGCGCGCTCTCCTCGCTCTGCGCGGCGCTGAGCGCGGCCCGCGCGCGGTCGACCTCCGTTGTTGCCCGCACCCGGTCGAGCTCCGCGAGCTCGCCGGTGCGCGTCGAGGCCAGGCCCTCGCCGATGAGCGCCCGCTGCCGGTCGGCGTTGAGCTGCGTCGTGCGCGCGAGGGCCTCCGTCGCCTGCACCACCTGCCGGGCGCCGCGCACCCGGTCCTGCGCCATGCGCACCCGGCTGGTGGCGGCCCCGACGGCGTTGCCGCGGGACTGGTTGAGCTGGACGATGCGCTCGCCGATGGCCGACTCGCGGGCGCGGGCCGCGTCGACCCGACCCTGCACGGCGTCGCGCTCCTGGCGCAGGCGGTTGATGATCTGCGGGTCGTTGTCGGAGATCTCCAGCAGCGGCTCGGCGGCGCGCACGTGGCTGCCGTCGCGGACCCAGAACTTCACGACGCGCCCCTCGATGGGGGCCTCGATGGTCTGCTGGCGCTCGAGCGGCGCGTAGGCCACCACGCGACCCTGGCCCGCGGCGGACTGCTGCCAGGGCACCAGGATGAGCGCGAGCGTGACGACGCCGAAGAGGGCGCCGAAGACCGCGGCGCAGATGGTGGCTGCGCCCGACGAGCGGACCAGCCGCGAGGCGGCCAGGGACCCGGGGCCGTCCAGGTCCGTGTGCGTGGCGGAGGCGTGGGCTTCCATGGTGGCGCTCATCGGTCGGCGGTGGGGAGGGGGGCGGACGGAACGGCGCCGTCTTGCAGGTCGAAGGTCTGGTCGCAGCGCCGCGCGAGGTCGGTGCGGTGGGTGAAGACGAGCAGCGTCCACGGGGCGCGCCGATCGAGCAGCGCGGGCAGCACCTCGTCGACGATCTCGTCGTCGAGGCCGTCGAGGGCGCCGTCGATCACGAGCAGCCGCGGGCGTCGAGCGATCGCCCGCGCGAACATCAGCCGCCACGACTGCGCCGACGAGAAGGGACGGCCGCCCACCTGAAGGCGCGTGTGCACGCCCTCGCCGAGCGCCGCGACCGCACCCTCGAGGCCCGCGCGCCGGAGGGCGGAGCGCACGTCGTCGGGGCTCACGTCGGACCGCCCGACCGCGACGTTGTCGTAGACGCTCCCGTTGAAGACCTCCGGGCGGTGGATGAGCGCAGTGTCGCGGTGCATCGCGTCGAGGGAGAGCTCGCGCATGTCGGCGCCGTCCACGCGAACCACGCCGCGGGTGGGCGCCCGAAGCCCGACCGCGAGCGTCGCGAGGGTGCTCTTGCCCGCGCTGGACCCACCGACCACCGCCACGCGCGCCCCCGGCGCCACCCGCATATGGACCCCCTGCACCGTCGGGGGATCGTCCTCGTAGTGGTACTCGACGTCGACGAACTCCAGCCCGAGCGGCCGTCCCTCCGCCCCGGTCGCCGGGAGGGCAGCGCCGTCGCCACGGTCGGTGGGGAGGTCGACGAGGTGGCCGAGCTTGTCGACCGCCGTGACGAGGTCATACCAGGCGTCGAGCTGCTTGCTGAACTTCGCGACCCCGGTGACCACCGCGCTCACGATGAGCTCCGCCGCCGCGAGCTGGCCCACCGAGAGCTTTCGCTCGCTCACCAGCCAGCCGCCGAGACCCAGGAGCGCGGCGCTCAGGATGGCCTTGAGGGCGCGCGAGCCGATCTGCTGGCGCATCACGATGCGGAAGTGCAGGGCGCGGGCGCTGAGGTAGCGGCGCGTGAGCCCCTCGGTGCGCTCCACTGCATAGGCGCGCGCGGCCTCCGGGCGGAAGGTCTGCGGGTTGCGCCCGAGCTCCTCCAGCCAGGCCGCGACCGCGTACTTGCCCTTGGACTCCTCGATGCTGGTGGGGATGGCGCCGCGCCCGAGCGGGAAGAGGATCAGCAGGATGCCCAGCACCAGCACCACGTCGAAGGCGAGCAGGGCGGGGTGGTAGAACGCGAGGAGCAGCGTGCCGATGACGGCCTGGAGCACCAGCGCGAGGCCCTCGAGGAGGAGCGACGCCGCGGTCTTCTGGACGGTGACCACGTCGAAGAAGCGGTTGACGAGCTCGGGGATGTCGTTGGAGTCGTGGGCGTCGCTGCGCACCCGGGGGAGGAGGTGCGCGAGGTCGAGGGCCACGCGGACGAACACCCGCCGTTGCAACAGCTCGACGACGAGGAACTGCATCGACGCCATGACCCCCTCGAAGGACAGCCCTACGAGCACGAAGAAGGTCAGGACGAACACCTGCTGAAGCACCGTGCCGAAGGCCACGGTGTTCACCAGGGAGGCGACCGCGATGGGGACCGCGAGCGACACGAGCCCGATCCCTGCCGCGTAGGTGAACACCACCCAGAGGTCGCGCCCTTCGGTACGCACGAGCTGTAGGACGCGGCGTATCGGGTCGATGTGGGCGTGGGTCATCAGGGAGACGGCGCATAGCACCCGATGTGCCGCCGCGCATTTTCTGTGCGCAGCTGGGTACGCCGTGCGGCAAGCGTGCGGCGTGGTGCCGCAGGGGGGATCACGCCATGTCGGATGCCCCCCCCGGGGAGCTGTGGGGCGACAGCCTCAGGTGGGGGCGAGGGGAAAGTGCCGGGTGGCGCGGCACTCGCGGGCCAGCTCGGCGCGGAAGTCCGGGTGGGCGATGGAAAGCAGGGCCTCGGCGCGCTCGCGGAGCGTCTTGCCATGGAGGTTCACCGCGCCGTACTCCGTGACGATCCAGTGGACGTGGCCGCGGGTGGTGACGACCCCGGCGCCGGGCTTGAGCGCCGGCACGATGCGGGAGAGGGTCCCGCGCGCGGCGGTGGCGGGCAGCGCGAGGATGGCCTTGCCACCACGGGAGAGGGTCGCGCCGCGGATGAAGTCCATCTGGCCGCCGATGCCCGAGTAGATGCGGTGGCCCATGGAGTCGGCGCACACCTGCCCCGTGAGGTCGACCTCGAGCGCGGAGTTGATGGCCACGACGCGGTCGTTCTTGCGGATGAGCGCCGTGTCGTTGGTGCGGTCGCAGGGGTGAAACTCCACCAGGGGGTTGTCGTGGACGAAGTCGTAGAGCGCGCGGGTGCCCTGCACGAAGCTCGTGACGGTGCGGCCTGGGTGCACGGACTTGCGGCGGTTGGTCACCACGCCGCCTTCGATGAGCGGGATGAGGCCGTCGGAGAACATCTCCGTGTGCACGCCGAGGTCGTGCTTGTTGCCGAGCCGGGAGAGCACCGCGTCGGGGATCGCGCCGATGCCGAGCTGCAGGGTGGCGCCGTCCTCGACGAGGGCCGCGATGAGCTCGCCGATGCGCTGCTCGACCTCGGTCGCCGCGGCGGCGGGGCGCTCATAGAGGGGACGCGAGGTCTGGATGAAGGCGTCGAAGCGGGCGAGCGGCACGGTCGTGTGGCCGTGGGTTCGGGGCATCCGGTCGTTGACCTCGGCGATGACGAAGCGGGCCGAGTCGACCGCGGCCCGGGCGGCGTCGATGGACGTACCGAGGGAGCAGAGGCCATGGGCGTCGGGCGGGGAGACCTGCACGAGCGCGACGTCGAGGGGGATGGTCCCGGAGGTGAAGAGCCCGGGGATGTCGGCGAGGAAGACGGGGATGAAGTCCGCGTCGCCCTGCTCGACGGCGCGGCGCAGCCCCTCGCCGACGAAGAACGACACCGAGCGGAAGCGCCGCGCGAGCTCGGGCTCGGCGAAGGGAAAGGGACCCGTGGTGTGGAGGTGGTAGAGCCGGACGCCGTCGAGGTCGTCGCGCGCCGCGAGCGCCGCCAGGAGGGGGGTGGGCGTGGCGGCGGCCCCGTGCACGAAGATCCTCGCGCCAGGGGGGATGAGGCCGATGGCCTCGGATGCGGACATCGCTCGGTCGGTAGAACTGTTCATCGTGCCGCGAGTCTGCCAGCAAGGCCCGGTGCCTGGCGAGGAGGGCACCCCGGGGGTTGCGGGTTATGGTGCCGGGCGATGACGACTGAGCTGCGTTGCGGGTGTGCGTCGGTGAAGGGCCACAGCCCGCGCCGGGTGGTCCTGACGGGTGGCCCCGGGGCGGGGAAGACCGCGGTGCTCGAGGTCGTGCGCAAGCACTTCTGCGAGCACGTGGTGGTGCTCGCCGAGGCCGCGGGCATCGTCTACGGCGGCGGCTTCCCGCGGCGGCCGACGGAGGCCGGGCGCCGCGCGGCGCAGCTGGCGATCTTCCACGTGCAGGATCAGCTGGAGCGCCTCGCGCTCGCCGAGGGCGACCCCGCGCTGGTGCTCTGCGACCGCGGCGTGCTCGACGGGCTCGCGTACTGGCCCGGCGACGACGCGGCGTTCTTCCGCGAGGCGGGGATCACCCGAGAGGCGGCGATGGCGCGCTACGCGGCGGTGATCCACCTCGAGACCCCGAGCGTCGCGAACGGGTACAACCACCGCAACGCGCTGCGCATCGAGACGCCCGAGGAGGCCGCCGTCATCGACCGTCGGCTCGCCGCCGTCTGGAGCGGCCACCCGCACCGCTTCGTGGTGGAGAGCTCGACGGACTTCCTCCAGAAGCTCGAGCGCACCCTGGCGATCGTGCGTGCGCAGGTGCCGACGTGCTGCGCGAGGGCCTGAGCCGCGCGCCGGACGGGGAGGGGGAGTGTTACTGGGTGGGGCCGAGGAAGGGGGCCTCGATGGTACGGGCCTCGCCTCCCCCGAGGGGACGGACGGTGACCCGCACCCGCGAGTCGCCGCGCAGGCCCTGCCGGGGCGTGGTCACGAAGACCGGGACGTGCGACCCCGCGAGGGGCTCGAGCGTCACCCGGGACATCGGGATGACGAACACGAAGGGCGGGCCGGTGACCGGCTCGATGGTGAAGGTCATCCGCCGGCTGGCCTTGTTGACCAGGTGGATGTCGAAGGCGTTGCGGACGTTGCCCTCGTCGAGGGTGTACGGCAGCCCGTTGAGGCGCAGCAGGTTGGCCTCGTAGGTGGTGTGGCTGCGCAGCGCGAGCGTCGTGGCCGCGAGACCCAGCGCGCCCAGCAGCGCGTAGAGGGCGAGCCGCGGGCGGAGGAAGCGCCGTGGGTTGTGCTGGAGGCCCTGGAGCGAGTCGTAGCGGATGAGCCCGCGCGGCCGCTCCAGTCGGTCCATCACGTCGTCGCAGGCGTCGATGCAGCGGGTGCACGCGATGCAGTCGAGCTGAAGCCCGTTGCGGATGTCGATGCCCGTCGGGCACACCACCACGCAGCGGTTGCAGTCGACGCAGTCCCCGGCGCCCTCGCGCTTGACCTTGCCGCGGGTGCGCGGCTCGCCGCGCTTGGCGTCGTAGCCGATGACGAGGGAGTCCGGGTCGGTGAGCACCGACTGGAGCCGGCCGTAGGGGCAGATGGCCACGCAGGTCTGCTCGCGAAACCACGCGAAGTTGAAGAACATCACGCCGGTGATGGCGGCGGTCCACGCGAAGGCCTCGGGGCTCGCCGCGGGCCCGGCGACGATCATCGCCCAGAGGCCGCGGATGGGGGTGAAGTAGCCGAGGAAGACGTGCGCCACGGCGGCGGCGAGCGCGAGGTAGATGGTCCAGAGCAGCGCGCGGCGCCACAGGCGGTCGAAGGTCCAGCCGTTGTCTTCGCGCCGGTGCCGATGCGCCGCGGGGCCCTCGATGAGGCGCTGGATCGGACGGAACAGCGCCTCGAGGAACACCGTCTGGGGGCAGGCCCAGCCGCACCACATCCGGCCCGCGACCGCGGTGAGCGCGACCAGCCCGAAGCCGATGCCCGACAGGAGGAAGAACGCCAGCCAGAAGTCCTGGGCGTTGAACACCGAGCCGAAGAGGAAGAAGCGGCGCTGCGCGACATCGAGCAGCACCGCGGGCTTGCCGCCCACCGTCAGCCACGGCACCAGCACGTACACGGCGAGGAGCACCGCGAAGACCACGATGCGCCCCGTGTTGAAGCGCCCGCGTACGTCAGCCGGGTGGACGGTGGCGCGCGATCCGTCGCTGCGGATCGAGCTGCGCACCTCGACGATGGGAAGGTGGACGGCCATGGTTCCTACTGTACCCCCGCGGTCCCTTGCGGGGCCCTTCCGCCGGCGACGTTGGTGTCCCGGAGCGTGAGCACGTACGCGACGACGGACTGCACCCGTTCGAGCCCGAGCTGCGGCCCCCAGGCGGGCATGCCCTTGGCGAGCACGCCCTCGTTGATGGTGCGCAGGATGGTCGTCGGACGGCTGCCGTGGATCCACGCGCCGTCCGTGAGGTTGGGGCCGATGCCGCCGCCGCCGTTGGCCGCGTGGCAGGCCACGCAGCTCTGCGCGAACACGCCGCGGCCGACCTGCACCGTGGCCGGGTCGCGAGAGAGGCTGATCAGCGCGTCGTCGGTCATGGCGCCGGCGCGGCGGGCGCGGTCGGCGGCGGCGCGGCGGTCGGCGGCGACGGAGGTCTCGTAGCTCTGCGCGAGCGACGGCCCGGTGCGCAGCACCTCGTAGTGGAACCAGTAGAACACCGCGAACACCACGGCGCCGTAGAGGGTGACCAGCCACCAGTTGGGCAGGTGGTTGTCGTACTCCTCGATGCCGTCGTACTCGTGCACGACGCGGTCCTCGTACTCGGACTTCGACGTCTCAGCGGCCATTGGACACCTCCACCGCGCCGTCGAGGGGGAGCGCCGCGAGGGCGTCGAACTGCGACGGCCGCCGTCGCATGGTGCGCACCACGATCATCGCGAACACCGCGATGAACAGCAGGAGCGAGATCACGGGCAGCGCCAGCATGGGGTGGTTGGCGAAGAATTCTCGGTACATCGAACAGTGCTCCTAGTGCGCCGGGGTGGCGGCCTGCACGGCCGCGGCGGTGTCGGGGTTGCCCTGCATCCGGCCGAGCCGCTGCAGGTAGGCGATGAGGGCCACGGCCTCGCTGTCGGCGGCGACGCGGGCGCCGTTGGCGCGGAGGTCCTCGGCGATGACGTTCGCCTCGGCGGTCGCGATCTGGCTCGCCGCGCCGATCTGCGCCGCGGGGTAGGGGACGCCCACGGTGCGCATCGCCTCGAGCTTGCCGGCGGTCGCCGAGAGGTCGACGCGCGCCGTGGCGAGGTGCGGGTACGCCGGCATGTTGGAGCCCGGCGACGTCGAGCGCGGGTCGGCCAGGTGGCGCAGGTGCCAGAGGTTCGGGTAGCGCCCGCCCTCGCGGGCGAGGTCCGGCCCGGTGCGCTTCGAGCCCCACTGGAAGGGGTGGTCGAAGATGGACTCCTCCAGGCGCGACGGCTCGCCGTAGCGCATGGTCTCGGCCCGCATCGGCCGGATCATCTGCGAGTGGCAGTTGTAGCAACCCTCGCGGATGTAGATGTCCCGGCCCTCGAGCTCGAGCGGGGTGTACGGCCGCGTGCGGACGGTGCGCGCCTCCTCGCGGTTGATCACCAGCGAGGGGATGAGCTCGGCCACGCCGCCGACGAAGACCGCCAGCACGGTGAGAACGGTGAAGACCACCGCGCGCCCCTCGACCAGGCGGTGCCAGCTCGGGCCCTTGTCGTCGCTCGACAGCTGCACCGCGATGACGCCGGCGACGGCCACGAAGAGCCCGATGCAGGCGAACAGCATGCTGGCGACGTTGGACATCACCGCGATCGACATGAAGATCGTCACCACGATGGTGGTGAGCACCACCGGGGTGCCGAAGGCCACGCGCCACCAGGGCACGGTGTCCGGCGCGGGCACGGCGTCGACGACCATCGCCTCGCCGTCCGTGGCCTCGCCCGAGCGGGCGGTGCGCCAGAGGTTCCAGGCCATGAGGCAGAAGCCGCCGAGGTACATCGTGCCGCCGACGAGGCGGGTCCAGTACATCGGGCGGATCGCGATGAGGGTCTCGACGAAGTTCGGGTACGTGAGCGAGCCCTGGTCGTTGACCGCGCGCCACATGAGGCCCTGCGTGATGCCGCCGACCCACATCGAGATCACGTAGAGGAGGATCCCGACGGTGCCGACCCAGAAGTGGATGTCCGCGGCGGCCTTGGAGTGGAGCTTGGTGTTGTAGAGCCGCGGCACGAGCCAGTAGAAGAGCCCGGCGGCCATGAAGCCGTTCCATCCGAGGGCGCCCTCGTGGACGTGGCCGACGATCCAGTCGGTGTAGTGGGCGAGGCCGTTGACGGACTTGATCGAGAGCAGCGGGCCCTCGAAGGTCGCCATGCCGTAGAAGGTCACGGCCGCCACGAAGAACTTCAGCACCGGGTCGACGCGGACCTTGTCCCAGGCGCCGCGGAGCGTGAGCAGGCCGTTGAGCATGCCGCCCCAGCTCGGGGCCCAGAGCATGACCGAGAAGACCATCCCGAGGGTCTGCGCCCACTCCGGCAGGGCCGTGTAGAGCAGGTGGTGCGGCCCGGCCCAGATGTACACGAACACCAGCGCCCAGAAGTGGATCACCGAGAGGCGGTACGAGTAGACGGGCCTCCCCGCGGCCTTCGGGAGGAAGTAGTACATGATCCCGAGGACCGGGGTCGTGAGGAAGAACGCGACGGCGTTGTGGCCGTACCACCACTGGGTGAGCGCGTCCTGCACGCCGCCGAAGAGCGAGTAGCTCTTGAGCGGGCTCCACGGCATCGCGAGGTTGTTGACGATGTAGAGCATCGCCACGGTCACGATGGTCGCGATGTAGAACCACAGCGCGACGTAGAGGTGCTTCTCCCGCCGCTTCGCGAGGGTCCAGAAGAAGTTGATCGCGAAGACCACCCAGATGAGGGTGACCGCGATGTCGATGGGCCACTCGAGCTCCGCGTACTCCTTGCCCTGGGTGTACCCGAGCGGGAGCGTGATCGCGGCGGCCACGATGATGGCCTGCCAGCCCCAGAAGTGCACCGCGCCGAGCAGGTCGGACGCGACGCGGGTCTTCAGCAGGCGCTGCGTGGAGTAGTAGATGCCCGCGAAGAGCATGTTGCCCACGAACGCGAAGATCACCGCGTTGGTGTGCAGCGGGCGCAGCCGGCCGAAGGTGAGGTACGGCGCGATGTTCGCCGAGTGGTGGGCGAGCTGAAGGGCGGCGATGAAGCCCACGAGCATCCCGACGATGCCCCAGACGACGGAGGCCGCGACGAACTGTCGCGTCAGCTTGTCGTTGTAGGTGATGCGGATGAGCGAGGCCTGTGCGGTCGATGGATTCTCGGGTTCGTGGCTCATGGGTTCCTGTGTGCGTCGCCCGACTCCGGGGGCGCGTCGTCCTGGATGGGAAAGAGGCTCATGCGATCGACGTGCTGCCAGTCGCGGTCGGCGAGGCTCCGGGTGAAGAGCACCAGCGCGCCGCCCGTGAGCAGCAGGCCGATGAACGCCAGCAGGATCACGACCTCCACAACGACCTCCCCGGGGAGAGCGCGGCGATGGTCGCCAGCAGGATCGATAGGGACGTGAGGGGCATCAGCACCGCGCAGAGGAGCGGTGACATCAGCCCCGCGAAGGCGAGGGCTACGGTGCCCACGTTGTAGACCGTGGCCACCGCGAGGTTGCGTCGGTTGACCCGCGCGAGGGTCTCGGCGACGACGAGCGCGAGGCGCACCGGACGCAGCCCCGCGGTGACGAACCACGCATCGGTGCGCGACGGCATGAAGGGCCGGTCGATGGTGGGCGTCGCCGAGCAG
Source organism: Myxococcales bacterium (assembly GCA_030652255.1). Classification (GTDB taxonomy): domain Bacteria; phylum Myxococcota_A; class Polyangia; order Polyangiales; genus SCUS01. Next base: position 49,904 of record JAUSAZ010000056.1, read on the forward strand.
AAGGCCCGCTCCACCGCGGGGCCGTCGTTGATGCCGTCGCCGATCATCCAGGTGTCCTGGCGGTCGTGGGCGGTGATCCAGCGGGCCTTGTCGTCGGGCGAGCAGCCGCCCACGGCGCGGTCCGCCGGCAGGTCGAGCGAGCGCGCCATCGCGGCGACGCGGGCGGGCTCGTCGCCGCTGAGGATCCACACCTCGCGACCGGTGGCGGCGAGCGCGGCGACCTCGGCCCGCGCGTCGGGGCGCAGGGCCTCGGTGGTCTCGAGCGTGGCGATCGCGACGCCCTTGCGGCCCAGCACCAGGTCGCCCGCGATCGAAGCCGCCCAGGACCCGCGACCGAGGCGCCACGACACGCCGTCCGCGACGAGCTCGACCCCCGCGCCGGGGGTCTCCCGGGTCGTGAGCGACGGGTCGAACGCGGGCGTCGCGCCGGCGGCCTCGAGCGCCCGCCGGACGGCGACGCTCTTGGGGTGGGTGCTCCGGACGACGAGGTTGTAGAGCGCCCCGCGGGCCTCGTCGGACAGCGCCGCGAGCGCCTCCGGGCGCAGCAGCACGAGGGAGCCCGTGGTGAGGGTGCCGGTCTTGTCGAACACCACCCGGCGCACGTCCGTGAGGCGGTCGAGGAAGCTCGACGAGCGCACGAACAGCCCCGCGCGGCGCAGGCCCGCGAGCACCATCTCGTAGGCGGTCGGGGTCGCGAGGCCGAAGGCGCAGGGACAGGTGACCACGAGCACCGCGGTGGTGGCCTGGAGCGCGCGGGCCGGGTCGTGGCGCAGCCCGAGCCAGTACGCGAAGCAGAGCGCGGCGATCGCGAGCACGGCGACGACGTACACGCGGGTGAGCCGCTGCCACCACGCGGTGGAGCGCGACGTGTCGGCGGCGTCGGCGCGGGTCGAGCGGAGCAGCTCGCGCAGCGAGGAGGCGGCGAAGTCCTCCTCGGCGCGCACGGTGACGGCCTCGGCGCCGAGGTTGGAGGCGCCCGCGGGGACGGTCTCGCCGCGCGCGAAGGCGGCAGGGACGCTCTCGCCGGTGATCCAGTCGAGGGAGAGGCTCGCAGCGGCGGAGGCGAGGGTCGCGCGCACCGGCACGAGATCGCCGGGGGCCACCAGCAGCTCGTCGCCCTCGACCAGCTCGGCGCAGCGCACCACGTCGACCCGCCCGTCGCGGACGCGGCGCGCGAGGAGCCCGTCGGCGCCGTCGGAGGCCAGGAGCATCGCGCGGTTGCGCTCGACCACCCGCTCCTGGAGCCAGCGCCCGGTGAGCATGAGCGCGATGAAGGTGCAGAGGGTGTCGAAGAAGGCCCCGCCGTCGCGGCCGGCGGCGAAGCTCCAGAGCGAGCCCGCGAACGCCAGCACGACGCCGAGCGCGATGGGCACGTCGAGGTGGAGCACCCCGCGCCGGACGCACCGCCACGCCGAGCGGATGAACACGCTCCCGCCGACCGCGACGCTCGCGAGCGCGAGGAGCATCGAGGCCCAGCGGAAGGCGACGTGCACGGCGCCGTCGCGCAGCCCGAGGTGCACCGGGATCGAGAAGATCATCGCGTTCATGGCGAACGCGGCGCAGAGGCCGATGCGCCAGAGGAGCGCCGAGGAGCGCGGGGCCTCCTCCTTCAGCGCCGGCCCGAGCGCGTAGCCGAAGCGCTCCACGTCCTCCACGAAGGCCCGGAGGGGAAAGGCCCGCGTGACCAGGAGCTCGACCCGCCCGAGGGCGGGGTTGACCGTGACCGAGAGCCGCGAGGCGCGATCGCCGTGGCGCACGAAGAGCGAGTCGAGCAGCCACACGCAGGCCGCGCACTGCACCCCCTGAAGGTCGAGGTCGACCCGGCGCGGTCCCTCGCTCGATGCGAGGGCCGACTCCAGCGCGTCGAGCCACTTGAGGTCGCGCGTCGCGGTTGAAGGCGAGGCCGGACCGATGACGCCACCCCGGAGGTCGTAGTATCGGAGCAGACCCCCCGAGGCGATCAGCCCATGGACGACCTTGCAGCCAGTGCAGCAGAACCCACCCGCGGCCCCAGCGCCGAGGTCGCCGCCACAGTGCAGGCACGCATGCTCCGCGCTCGGCGCTTCGTCGAATACCTCGGTCGTCATCGCCCCAACCCCCTGAGCAACCCTGGTGCCATGCTGCGCGCACGGCGTGCGATCGCGCAACCCATGCAGTGTCTGCATTCGTGATGCAGCGGCTGCGCTCGCACGACGCCCGGGCTACGGCACGCCCATTGCGCCTGGGCGCCGGATGACCGTCGCCGCAGCTCTCATCGCCGCCGCCGCCGCGGGGCTCGTCTCGGCGCCGCACTGCGCGGCGATGTGTGGGCCGCTCGCGCTCGCCGCCTGCGAGGCCCCCAGCCGGGAGGAGTCCCTCCGCGCGGGCACCCGCTACGGCCTCGGCCGCCTCACCTCGTACATGGTCGGCGGCGCGCTCGCCGGGGCGCTCGGGGCCGGGCTCGTGCGGCTCTTGCGCGGCGAGACGCTGCAGCGCGGTGTGTCGCTGGCGATGGCCCTGGGCCTCGCGCTCGCCGCCTGGCGGGTGCTGCGCGGTCGCAACTCGCCCCTCGTGCAGCTGCGCCGCGGGCGCGCGCGGCGGCGGGTCCCGGCGGCGCTGATGGGCCTGGCGACCGGCCTCCTCCCCTGCGGCGCGCTCGCGTCGGGGCTGCTCATCGCCGCGGGGTCGGGGTCGTGGTGGGCGGGCTCAGCCGCCATGGCGGTGTTCGCGATCGCGAGCGCGCCGGGGCTGCTCGCGGTGGTCCTGCCGGCCACGGGTCTGCGGGCGGCGCTCACCCGCGCGGCGACCCCCGCCCGACGCAAGCTCGGCGCCGCGGTGCTCCTCGTCGCGGCGTGCTGGGTCGCCGCGCGACCGTGGGTCATGCCCGAGCGCCAGTGCCACTGCCGCGGCGCCGCGACGTCGACGATCCACGGCTGACGCAGGCGCTGCACGCCGGACGCAGGTCCTGCACCCCTCCGCGGGTGCGGCGCGGCCGGCGAGCGGCTGGCGCTCATGGCGCTGGCCTTGCTCGGGGGGGCGCATGATACCGTCCCCCCGCCGAGAGCCTCGATGAAGCGCCCCCCCATCGAGACAACCTTCGCAGAGATGAAGCGCTACGTGCGCTTCTCCGCCGAAGACGAGGCCGCGCTGACCTCCTTCGGCGATGTCGCGACGCCGCACTTCCCGCGCATCGCGGCGGAGTTCTACGAACGCATCCGCGAGCACGAGGACGCCCACGCCGTGTTCACCGGCGAGGCGCAGATCGAGCGGCTGCAGCGCTCGCTGGTGCGCTGGATGGAGCGGCTCTGCCGGGGCCCCTACGACGAGGGCTACTACGACGAGCGCGCGAAGATCGGGCGCGTGCACGTGAAGATCGGCCTGCCGCAGCGGTACATGTTCACCGCGATGGCGCTCATCCGCAGGGAGTTCGACCAGCTCGCGGGCGAGCTGCCGGCCGCCAACGCAGGGGCGGTGCGCGACGCGCTGTCGCGGGTGCTCGACCTCGAGCTCGCCATCATGCTGGAGACCTACCGCGACGACTTCGTGGCGCGCATCCAGCGCATCGAGCGGGTGGAGAACGAGCGGCTGCGGCGCGAGCTGGCGCGCAGCGAGCACCGGTATACGAGCGCGGTCGAGCTCGCGCGGGTGCTCGTCGTGGGCCTCGACGCGTCGGGGCAGATCGCGCTCTTCAACCACGAGGCCGAGCGGGTGACCGGGTACGCGCGCGACGAGGCGATCGGGCGGTCCTTCGTGGCGCTGCTCCTCCCGGAGGCGCTGCGCGAAGACGAGGGGGTGCGGCTGCTCAAGGCGGCGTCGGGCGAGCTCCCCGTCGAGGCGATCTGGGAGGTCCCGCTGCGGGCGCGCTCGGGGCGCGAGCGCATGGTGCGGTGGCAGCTCGCGTACGTGGCCCCGACGCCCGACGAGTCCGTCGCGCTCTACGCCATCGGGCAGGACGTGACCGAGGAGCGCGCCCTGCAGGAGCGCACCCGGCAGAGCGAGCGGCTCGCCGCGGTGGGCACGCTGGCGGCGGGGCTGGCGCACGAGATCCGCAACCCCCTCAACGGCGCGCTGCTCCACGTGACCTACCTCGAGCGCGCGCTCAAGCGCTCCGCGGGGAGCGACGACGCGCTCGAGACCACCCGCTTCATCGGGACGGAGATCCAGCGGCTGTCTGCGCTCGTGCGAGACTTCCTGGTGTTCGCGCGACCGTCGCCGCCCAACCGCCGCCCGGCCTCGCTGCGGGCGCTGTGCCTGCGCGCGGTGACGGTGGTGGCCGACGACGCGCGCCAGGCGAAGGCGGAGGTCAGCACCGACTTCCCCGCGTCCGACGTGGTGATCGACGTGGACGCCGACAAGATCGAGCAGGTGCTGCTCAACCTCCTGCGCAACGCCATCGACGCTGTGGAGGCCGCCGGCGGCGGGCGCGTGGTGTTGCGGCTTCGGCGCCAGCCCCGGAGCGCGCTCATCGAGGTCGAAGACGACGGCCCGGGGCTGCCCTCCGCCGACGCTCCCATCTTCGATGCGTTCTACTCGACGAAGGCGCAGGGCACCGGCCTCGGGCTCGCCATCGTTCACCGCGTGGTGAGCGACCATGGTGGTAGCGTCGAGGTCGAGAGCCATCCCGGAGAGACCGTGTTTCGCGTGCTGCTCCCGATCGGGAGCGGCGTATCGGAGGTGTCGTGAGCTCGAGCCCGAAGGTCCGTGTGCTGGTGGTCGACGATGAAGAGGGGGCCCGCTCGGGTCTCGAGAAGCTGCTGCGGCTGGAGGGCTACGAGGTCGAGACGGCCGCCGACGGGGTCGCGGCGCTCGAGCGAGCGACCGACCAGCTCCCCGACGTCGTGGTGACCGACCTGAAGATGCCCCGGATGGACGGGCTCGAGCTCATGAAGCAGCTGCGGGCGGTGTGCCCCGGGCTCCCGGTGATCGTGGTGACCGCCTTCGGCGACGTCGGCTCCGCGGTCGCGGCGATGCGCCTCGGCGCCGAGCACTACCTCGTGAAGCCGGTGGACTTCGACGAGCTCCAGGTGGCCGTCGACCGGGCGATCGAGCACCGCGACGTGCGCGCCGAGGCCGACCTGCTGCGCCGGCAGCTTCGCGAGCGGGACTCCCGGGGCCTGGAGGGCCTGGTCGGGGCCTCGTCGGCGATGCAGAAGGTCTACAAGGTCGCGGCGCAGATCGCGCCCGCCCGGGCCACGGTGCTCATCACGGGCGAGAGCGGGACCGGCAAGGGCGAGCTGGCCCGCGCGATCCACGCGAAGGGTCCGCGGGTGGGCAAGCCCTTCGTGACGCTGCACTGCGCGGCGCTCGCGGAGACGCTCCTCGAGAGCGAGCTCTTCGGGCACGAGAAGGGGAGCTTCACCGGGGCCGACCGGCGGCGCGTCGGGCGCTTCGAGCAGGCCCACGGGGGCACCCTCTTCCTCGACGAGATCGGCGAGATACCCCCGTCCATCCAGGTGAAGCTGCTGCGGGTGCTGCAGGAGCGCACCTTCGAGCGGGTGGGCGGAAACGACTCGGTGAAGGTCGACGTGCGGCTGATCGCGGCGACCAACAAGGACCTCGCGGCGGAGGTGGAGGCAGGGCGCTTCCGCGAAGACCTCTACTACCGCCTCAACGTGGTGCACGTCGCGATGCCGCCGCTGCGCGCCCGGGAGAACGACGTGCTCACGCTGGCGCGGCACTTCCTCGACCGCTTCTCGCGCGAGAACGAGAAGGTCCTGGAGGGCTTCAGCGAGCGGGCTGCGGCGAAGCTCATCGCCCACCGCTGGCCGGGCAACGTGCGCGAGCTGGAGAACGCGGTCGAGCGGGCGACGGTGCTCGCCGAGGGCGACGTCATCGAGGAGGGCGACCTGCCCATCGAGGTGTCGACGGCGGGGCGTCAGGGCGTGCAGATCCCCGGGTCGACGATGGCGGAGATCGAGCGGCACGCGATCGAGTCGACCCTCGACGCGGTCGGCGGGTCGACCGCGCGCGCGGCCGAGATGCTCGACCTCAGCATCCGCACGATCCAGTACCGCCTCCACGAGTACGGACGCGCGGCCCCGAAGGACCGTCGCCCGGGCTGATCGCTGCCCGGCACATCGCTTGAAAAGCGCCAGGCCATGGTGGCCGTGGTCAACTCGAAGTGCAGCATCCTCGTTGTGGAAGACGACGTCCCGGCGGGGCGCACCCTGGCGCAACTCCTGCGCGAGGATGGCTACTCGGTCGAGGTCATGCTCGATGGGGAGGCGGCCATCGGGAGACTGGCGCAGGGGCCACCGCCCGACGTGCTCCTGGTGGACTACCGCCTCCCTCGCGCGTCGGGGCTGGAGGTGGTCGACGCGGGACGCCGGCTGCACCCGGGCCTGCCCGTCGTGATGGTCACCAGCTATCCCGAGGTGATCGCGCGGCTCGATCGGCGCGCCGGGGTGCCGACGGTCATCCTCTCGAAGCCGCTCGTGTACGCCGACCTCACCCGGGAGCTCGAGCAGATGGGCTGCGGCCCGACGGAGTCCGCGTAGTCCATCGCCGCGGTGGCACGCGCCCTGCTGGACGCCGGGTATCGGCCGCGACCCTTCGTGCGGGCCAGGAGGCGACGACGATGACCTCGAACCAGACCATTGAGTGCGGCATCGGCGTTCGGGAGATCCTCTCGGGCGACGGCGGCGTGAGGCGTCGGCTGATGGTGCACTGCGAGCCGCAGCACGAGGCGGTCTACGTCGCCACGTGCACGGTGTGCCCGCGCTGCCTGGGCATCCGGGCGCCGGGCGAGGAGACGCCGGGCGCCGTGATCTGCCGGTCGTCGGACGACGACGAGCCCACGGTGACCGACGACCTGGGCATGCGAACCCCCGTGCGGGCGGTGATGGAGCGCGACGTCGCCTGCGTGACGGCCGACGTGTCCGTCGACGCGTTGGTGGCGCTGCTGATACGGCGTGGCGCGAGCGCAGCGGCGGTGGTCGACGAGGACGGCCACCCGGTGGGCATCGTCTCGTGGTCCGACTGCCTGCGCGTCCGCGCCGGGGCTGCGGACGCTGGGCGCAACGCGGCGGACGTGATGACCCCGATGGTGTTCTCGGTCACCGAGACCACCGAGCTGTCCCGCGCCATCGACTTGATGGCCGACGGCGGCTTCCACCAGGTGCCGGTGGTGATGGGCGATGGCAGCGTCGGGGGCATGCTGTCGACCCGCGAGGTGGTGCGCTGGCTGGCCCGGCCGCGGCAGCACCTCGCTCCATGAGCGAGCGACCCGCGCGACGACCGTGACCATCACGGCCCCGCGGGGCTTTGATCGCCTAGAGCTGCGGCTCCAGGGCGATGCTCAGCCGAACCTCGTACTCCGTGTCCTCCGCTTGCGGGAGGTCGCCGTGGAAGGCTCCCAGCACCGCGTCGCGGCAGCCGCCGACGATCGACCCACCGCCGCTCAGGCGCACCTCGTCGGCGCGGCGGTCGCGCACCCCGATGACCGCGCTCACCGTGGCGGGTGCGCCGAAGGCCGCCGCGCCGCCGCGGGACTGCGCCGCTCGCATCACGCAGCGCGCGAGGGCTTCGGCGGCCTGCGATCCGCGCCCCTGGATCGCCCCCCTCGCGATGCCGCCGGTCACCTGCATCGAAGCGAGCGATCCACGCACCGAGCGCAGGGTCGGCGCGGGAGGCGGCGCGACGACGGGCGCTGGGGCAACGACCACGGCGGTCGCTGCGACGGGGACCACGACGGGCGTCGGCGCCACCGGCTCGACCACCGGCGCGGGCTCGACCGCGGGCGCCGGTGCGATCGCGGCCGGCACGGCTGCGAGGGTCTCGGCGCTGGCCCGGCGGGAGCCCGACGTGCTTCGGCTCCTCGACTGCGCGCGCGCCTCGGGCAGGGGCGTTGGGGTCGCCGGTGTGCCTGCGTCGACCTCTCGAGGGACCACCGCGACGGCCTCGGCGACGGCCGTCGGTGGCACCTGGGCGGCCTCCGCGACGAGGGTGCGCCCCGCGTCGACGACCACGGGTGCCAGAGCGATCGGCCGGGAGGGAGCCACCGGCGTCGGTGACCCGGCCCGCGGAAGGCGCCACACCACCACGGCCGCGAGCGCGACCGCGACGCCCACCGCGGCCGCGATCGGGAGCCAGCGGGCCTTCGAGGCGGGCGCCTCGCGGGCGGCGGGAGCGTCCGGCGTGGGGGTCTCGAGAAGGGTCGCCGCGAGGCCCGGGACCTCCTTGGGACCAGGGACCACCAGCGGGCGGGGCGTGCTGCGCCAGGCGACGTTCGCGGTGGGCGTGACCTGGTCGGGCGCGATGAGCTTCAGCGCCTGGCGCATCGCGCGCGCGTTGGAGAAGCGCCGCTCGGGGTCCTTCGCCATGGCCCTGGCGATCACCGCGTCGAGCGCCTCGGGGCAATGGGGGTTGCGCATCCTCGCCGAGGGGGCGGGCTCGGTGATGTGCAGCATGATGACCCCGATCGCGTTGTCCGCGATGAACGGGATCTCCCCGGTGATCATCTCGTAGAGGATCACCCCGCACTGGTAGAGGTCGCTGCGCCCGTCGACGGCCTTCGCCTGCGCCTGCTCCGGGGACATGTACGCCGGCGAGCCCGGCGTGATGCCCGTCGCGGTGAGCTTCGCCGCGGCCTTCGGGTCCCCGGGGTCATCGAGCATCTTGGCGATGCCGAAGTCCGCGACCTTCACGGTCTCGCCGGCGACGTCCTCGCCGCCGCGCGACACGAGCATGATGTTCTCGGGCTTCATGTCGCGGTGCACGATGCCCGCGTCGTGGGCCTCGGAGAGCGCCGCGAGCACCTGCGACATGATCGCGACGCAGCGGGGGGCCGAGAGCGTGCCCTCGCGCTGGATGAGGTCGTCGAGGCTCTCGCCGCGGAGGTACTCCATCACGATGTACGCGGTGCCGTCGGGCTCGATGCCGAAGTCGAACACTGCGACGGAGTTGGGGTGGTCGAAGCGGCTCGCGGCCTTCGCCTCCCGCAAGAAGCGTTGCAGCGTCCCCTGGTCGGCGCCGAGGTTGGCGTGCAGTAGCTTCACCGCCACGATTTTGTCGAGCGGCCGCTGGGTCGCCCGGTACACCCGCCCCATCGCTCCCGCGCCAAGGAAGCCGTCGATGAGGTACTTCCCGGCCATCACCCTCCCGAGGAAGGGGTCGCGCGCTTCGAAGAGGGGCACGTCGTCCGACACGGCCATGGATGCTAACAGAGCCCGCGCCCGGCGCTCCTACGGCTCACCCACCGCCCGCACGCACGATGCGATGGATCACGAAGCCGTCGGTGCCGTCGAGGTCGGGTCGCAGCACCGTGCGCTCGTGGCCCGCGGCCCAGCCCGGCCGCGCCGCGAGCAGCGCCTCGACGGGCGCGTCACCCTCCTCGGCCGTGAGCGTACACACCGCGTAGAGCAGCACGCCGCCGGGCCGTACCCAGTGCGCCGCCCGCTCGAGCACCGCGGTCTGCACCGCCGTCAGCGCGCGCCAGGCGGCGGCGTCGCGCAGCCGGAGCATGAGGTCGGGCCGATGCGCGAGGGTGCCGAGCCCCGAGCAGGGCGCGTCGACCATCACCACGTCGTAGCCCCCCGCGGGCGCGGCCCTCGCGAGGTCGCCGTCGCCCACCGTGAGGTCGACCGCGAAGGTCTCCAGGGCGAGGTGCTCGAGGAGCCCGAGGCGCGCGAGGTTGGCCCGCAGCGTCTCGAGCTTGGCGGGGTGTTGATCGACCGCGTGCAGCGTCCCCCGGCCGGCCATTTGCGTCGCGAGCACGGCGCTCTTTCCGCCGCGGCCCGCGCAGAGGTCGAGCACGCTCATCCCGGGGCCCGCGCCCGCCATCAGCGCGACCACCTGGGCGCCCTCCTCCTGGATGTCGAAGAGGCCCTCCTTCCAGGCCGCGGTGTAGCTCAGGTCGCCCGCGTGCTCGACCGACAGCGCCAGCGGCGAGCGCTTGCCCGGCGTGATGGCCGCCCCAGCGCGCTCGCGCAGCAACCGCTCCATCAGCGCGTCGCGATCGATGCGCAGCGGGTTGACCCGCACGGACGACACCGCGCTGCGCTCGAGCGCCGCCCGCAACACCGACTCGACGGCCTCCTGTCCGAGCAGCGAGCCGATGCGCACCCGCACCGCCACGGGGACGGCCCGCAGCGCGAGGGTCACCCTCCGATCGGCGGGGAGGGGATCGGGGCGCTCTCCCGCGACCCGGCGGAGCACGGCGTTGGCGAAGCCTGCGAGCCCCTTGGAGCGCCAGCGCTTGAGGGCGTCGACGGCAGCGTCGACGGCGGCCGACGGGGGGATACGGTCGAGCGCGAGGACCTGGTACACGGCCACGCGGAGCACGTTGCGCGACCACGGGTCGAGCAGGTCGATGGACTTCGCGCCGTTCTTGGCGAAGCGGGCGAGCTCGGCGTCGAGCACCGGGAGGGTGCGCAGGGCGCCGTAGACGAGCTCGGTGGCGAGGCCCCGGTCGCGCGCGCCAAGGGCAGGGGTGCGCGCGATGGCGGCGTCGAGGGCGGCGGCAGCGAAGGCGCCGTCGGCCTCGGTGCGCGTGAGCACCTCCGCGGCTCGCAGCCTGGCATCACCGCGGAGCGCCTCTCGGGGAACCTGTCCAGACATGGCCGGCGCTTTAACACGAGCGGGCCGCGCCGCGCAGGTGAACCGAGGGTTTACCCGGGACGGTAATCCCTCAGGCCCCGGGGCGGTTGTAGTTGTTGGTCTCGAGCAGGATGACGTTGGTGCGGCTGCGAGACTCGCCGACGGAGGTCACGTACACCGCGGGGCGGTCTTGCACCGGGCAGACCTTCTCGCAGGCGCCGCAGCCGATGCAGAGCTGCGGGTCGACGTGCGGCCGCTGGACGTGGACCATCTGCCCGTTGCGGTCGGGGACGTCGATCTCCTCGACCCAGATGGACTTCGGCGAGGTCGGGCAGAACTCCTCGCAGACGATGCACGGCGTGGCCATCGACCAGGGGAGGCAGCGCCCGTGGTCGTAGAACGCCGTCCCGATCTTGATGGGCTCGACGTGCCGCACGGGGTTGCCGAGCTTCTGCTCCTCGGTGATCTTCTGGATCGCGCCGGTGGGGCACACCTGGCCGCAGAGCACGCAGGTAGGCTCGCAGTACCCGATGCGGGGGATGAGGATCGGCGTCCAGAACCCCTCGATGCCGCTCTCCAGGAAGGCCGGGTGGAGGGCGTTGTTGGGGCACACCTTCATGCACTCCGCGCAGCGGATGCACCGCTCCATGAAGTCCCGCTCGGGCACCGACCCGGGCGGGCGGATGAGCCGGTCGTAGTAGTTGGCGTCGATGGTGTCGCTGGTCCGGGCGAGGGGAAGCGCCGCCGCACCCACGGCGGCCGCCACGATGACCTTCCGCCGGTCGAGACCGTCCTGCGCGAGCGCCGCGCTACGCCGGTTGGGCAGGAAGCGGAACTTGATCACGTCCTCCGGGCAGGCCGTCTCGCAGTTGAGGCACATGTGACACTCGTCCTGCTTCCACTTCACGCCGCCCTGGGGGCTGTCGGCTCCCTGGCAGTCCACGAGGCAGAGGTTGCAGTCGGTGCACTTGGAGTGGTCCTTCTCCATGCCGAAGAGGGCGTTGCGGGCGATGAGCCCGAGCGTCGCGCCGAGGGGGCAGAGCGCGCGGCACCAGAAGCGCGGAATCCAGCGGTTGGCGAGGAGCACCGCGAAGAGCAGCCCCCCGATGACCCAGGTTTGGTGGAAGAAGTACTGCCGCGGCTGGAGTACGGTCGCGACGAGCGCATCGCGGGTCACATCGCTCCCCTGCTGGAAGAGATGGATGTTGGTCTGCGAGACCTGATCGAGACCCCGGCCGGTGATGTAGCTCACGGCCGGCAGCACCGCGAGGCCGATGGCCCGCACGCAGATGCAGATGGGATCGAAGAGCCCCCCGATGGCGCTGCCGCACACCGCTGCCACGAGGAAGGCCCCGAGCAGGTAGTACTTCACGTTCTGGTAGGGGTGGGTCATGTTGGCGCGCACGCGCCGGCCGCCCCCAGTGCCGCTCTTCGGGTTGGGGAAGAGCCACGCAAAGAAGTGGTGGAGGGTGCCGAAGGGGCAGATCCACCCGCAGAACACCCGGCCGAAGATGACCGTGACCGCGACCATCCCGACGCTCCACCAGAGCGCGCGGTAGACGGTGTGCGACGACAGGAAGGTCATCAGCGCGATGAAGGGATCGGCGAGGAGGAAGGCCTCGACGGGGTAGGGCATGCGCACCGTGGCGCCGCCGCTGAAGCTCCCGCGAAACTCCGTCCGCACGAGCAGGAAGAGAAACAGGAACAGGAAGAAGGCCTGCGACACCCGGCGCGAGTTGCGCAGCGCCACGATGATCTTGCGGGCTGGCAGGCCCGAGCCGGGGCGCTTGCGGGGTTTCGTGCGGGCGCGCAGCCACTCCCTCGCGCGGGTGAGGAGACCGGGCTTCGCGGTGACCGCCCCCGCCGACGCCGAGCTCGCCGCGCTCGCGACGGCGGGCGTGACCGCGACCGCCGGCGCCACGAGGTCGCTGGCGATGACCATCGGCGCGGAGGGCGCTGCGGCTCCGTCGAGCGAGGGCACCTCGCCGACCACGCCGAGCCACGGAATGGGCAGCGGCAGCCCGCCGCCGCTCATACGATCACCTGCGTGCGACGCCCGTGATTGAGCGCAAACGCGACCGCCGCCGGGTCTTCCCCATCGGGCACCACCATCGCCCTGCGTTCGACGCTCCCGTCACCGAGCACCGCGACCTCCCTCGGCCGCAGGGTCTGCCAGTTCATCGTGCCGAGGTGCCGCTCCTGGCCCATTCGCAGGTACGGGAGGTTCTCCGGGCGTTGCCCGATGAGGGTGCAGCCGAAGGCGTCGGCCGCCACCTGATCGATGGTGGCGATCACCGTGTTCATTCGCTGGGTGTCGTCGACGTTGCCGCCCTGCGGGCCGTTTCGCATCATCACCCGGATGCCGTCGACCACGGTCAGCGTCGGTCGCATGAAGGTCGCGAGGTCGGCAATCGACACGTCGATCGACTGATGGAGCCGGTTGCGACGCCCTCCCAGGGTGCCATACCAGTTCTTCATCGCCGCAGTGTATTTCGCGAGGTTGTGGTGCTTGGCGACGGGGCAATTGATGACCTTGTCGGCCTCGATGAGCGTGCGGTACACGGGCCACTCGTCGAGCACCTCGCCGCCCAGTCGCATGGCGCGAAACCGATGCTCTGCGGGGAGCACGACCTCGGCGCCGACCCGGTGGGCCCGGGCCCAGATGCCGCTGCGCTGGAAGCAACGCCCCGGGTCGTTGCAGCTCGCGTCGGTGACGATCACCTTGCGGGCGCCAGCGTCCAGGACCATCCGCACCACCGCCGCGACCACCTCGGGGTTGGTGTTCGCCGCCTGCATGGGAGTCCGGTCCCAACCGATGTTCGGCTTGACCACCACGATGTCACCGCGAGAGATGAAGCGCGCCATGCCCCCGAGCGCGGCGAGCGCGTGCTCGACCAGGAGGGTCGGCGCGGTGCCAGAGGTGCCTCGGGCGACGGAGAAGTCGCTCGGCCCCCCGCGGTCGGCGCGGTGATAGTCGCGGACCTCCCGCACCCCGGTGGCGCCACCGAGGTTCCATCCCCCGCGGTCGAACGCAAGCTTCGCGGAGAGCCCCGCCCCGCCGAGGACGGCGAGGGCCTTGCCTCCTCGCAACAAGAGCTCTCGGCGCGTCGGTCGGGGATCGGCACTCATGAGGTCCGGGCAATCTACCCGCGCGACCCCACGGGCAGCAACTCGCCGGCCTCAGTTCGACCCGCGGACACTGTGCAATGGCGCGAGAAATCCGGGCTACGGCAGCGCCGCCACCACCGCGCGGAGCCGCCCGCTGCGATCCCCCGCCGGGAGGGTGGGCAGCTCCGCGGGCGCCGGGCCGGCGACCACCACCACCGTCGACCCCTTGCGCGCCGCCGCGAAGGTGGCCGTGGTGAAGGCCTCGTCGCCGACCCCCGACACGGCGGTGAGCCCCGCTCCCCGGAACCGCTGGAGCGCCGCGCGGGCCGCCTCGGCAGAGCCACGGCTGAGCACCGCCACCCGATACCGCTGTCCCCCCGCGGCGGCATAGTGGCCTACCCAGCCCGGCCCGGTCTGATCGACGGCAAGGACGTTGTTGGCCAGATAGGTCGCACCGCCCCAGACCAGCCCCTCGGTCGGGAGGATCCGGGCCTCGGTCGGCGCGGTCGTCTCGCCAGGAATCGCAGCCGCGACGCGGGCCGCGAGCGCCGGCAGGACGTCCCGGGCCGAACCCGCGAGCGCGGACTCGTCGGGCTCCTCGGACTCGTCGGCGAGGTTCAGTTGCACGAGATACTGACCACGCCAGAACACCAGCTGGCTGGTGCCGAGAAAACCGCCACCCCCCTGGGCGACCGCGTTGGCCTGCATCGAGGCCGGGTCGCGGGAGTCGCTCAACAACATCGAATACTGCCCGAACGCCCCGAGCACCGAGCCCATGTCGTAGACCTCGGCGCTCACCACCAGCTGGCTGCCGGTCTTCCGATACTCCGTGCGCGCAAACTGCCGCACCCCGTAGCCCACGTACTTCTCCGCGGCGCCGTCCATGATCTGGAAGAGCTCCGAGGCGCTCGCCAGGCGCACCGCACCCGACTGCGTCCAGCCAGGCACTGCCACGCCCTGCGGGAGAAACCTCGACGTCTCGCGGAAGGCCTCCGGCCCCGCCGGCGGGTCGACGGAGGCCGCAGGAGGCGCCCCGGACGGAGCCCGCGCCGTCGGCGAGGCACCAGCCGACGGGGCCGATGGGGGAGCGGCGCGCCGCGCGGGCGGGTCGCGCCGGCAGGCAGCAGCCATCATGACGATCAGGACGAGGGGGGTACGGTTCATCGCCTCCAAGGTGATACGGTGGGCGCCGATGCACCCGCAAGCGATCGCTCCGCCCTGGTCGTCGAAGGGCCCACCCGGGCCGCCATGCACGCCGCTGTCGGGGCTTCGGGGTGGGGTCTGCAAGGATTGCGGGGTCACGCAAAGGGCTTCGGGAGCGATCCCGCGGAGCGGGGATTTCCTGTGTGTTTTCCAGCAACAGGGCGGCGGGGCATATCCGTTGCAGCCACGGCGTACCGTGACGCCTCGCGACCACCGCTCCGGATTCTCGCTGCTCGAGCTGATGATCGTCGTGGTGATCATCGGCATCGTGACGGCGCTCGCGCTGCCGGGCGTGGCGCAGGCCTCCCGCGAGCGCAGGGTGCAGCAGGCCGCGGTGACGATCCTCGACATCGCCCGTGAGGTGCGCAGCCGCGCGATGTACCGCGGGCGCGCGCAGACCCTGGTCATCAACCAGGTCGGGGTCGCCCTCCAGCTCGACGCCTATGAGGGCAGCTCGTCGTCCTGTCGGCTGTCCAACTTCGGCGCCGGCTCGCTCGACCTCAACCAGCGCGTCGCCAACCTCGACCTCACCGAGGCGCGCTTCGTGCGCGACAACCTCGGGGCCACCATCGCCCTCCCCACGGCGACCACCTACCTGCAGATCTGCTACACGCCCCTCGGGGCGGCGTTCTTCTCGACGACTCCCATCATCACGCCGAGCCAGGCGTGGAGCAACGACACGAGCGTGCTGGGCATGGGCGGCGTGTTCCAGATCAACGTGTTCCAGACCACCGGCGGGGCGACCCGGCGAATCCTGATCCCCCTCGGGGGCATGCCGAGGATGCGGACATGAGGCGCACCCGCACCGCGCAGGCGGGCTACACGATGGTCGAGGTGCTCGCGGCGATGGGCGTGCTGGGCACCGGTCTGCTGGGCATCATCGCGATGCAGAGCACCGCGGTGAACGCCAACCAGCGCGCCCAGGAGATCACGATGGCGACCAACCTCGCCCGTCGCTGGCAGGATCGCCTCCGTCGTGACTCCTATCAATGGACGTCGCCGTCGCAGACCAACCCGGTGAGCAACCTCCCGGCGACCTGGTATCTCGCCCGCCTCGGGACGGGCGTCACCACCGACTGGTACGTCCCCGATCCTCCCGCGGCGACCGTCGCCGGGCTCACCGAGACCGCGGCCTTCGACTACTTCGGCAACGACGTCCCCACGCTGGGCGCCAACGCCTACTACTGCACGCAGGTGCGGCTCACGTCGCTCATCCCCAACCAGCTCATCCGCGCCGAGGTCCGCATCTGGTGGTATCGCCAGGGCGGCATCCGCCCGCCGACCTATGGCGACTGCGCGCGTGCGGCCACCGTGGCGGTGAGCTCCGACACCACCAACATCCGATCGGTCTACGTGAGCCAGACCATCCAGAGGCACGACTCATGAGGCACGCGCAGCGGGGCTACACCCTCGTCGAGCTCCTGGTGTCGATCCTCCTCACGTCCATCGTGGTCTCGGCCCTCTACGCGGTTTCGCGCACCGCGACGGAGACCTTCAATCAACAGCAGCGCACGGCGGAGATGCAGCTCCGGCTGCGCTTCGCGATGGAGCAGCTCCGCGCCGACGTCTCGCGGGCGGGCTACATGTCCACGCCCAACAGCGTGACCGACACCCGCGTGTGCCCGCGCCCGACCACGCCCTATCAGGGGCTGGAGATCACCCGCACGACGCCCAACCCGACGCTGCTGCCGGGTGACAACGCCTTCATCAATCCGGTCACCCTGCGCATGACCGGCAACTATGCCTCGGCCGACGAGTACACGGTCGCGGGGGTCTCGGGCTCGACCGTCTCGCTCCAGAACCAGTCGCCCCAGTGGGCGCGGGTGCAGAGCCAGGGTGAGTTCGACCGCATCTTCGGGACGGCGATGTCCCCGCGGCTCATCCGCATCATGAGCACGTCGGGGCAGATGCAGTTCGCGGTGTCGATGGGCGGCACCTGGGTCAACTCGAGCTCCACCGGGCTTCCGACGCTGCTCTTGACCACCGCGCCACTGGTGCAGGGCGCCGGCGCGAGCGCGAGCTCCGCGGGCGCAGGCTGCGGCCTCGCCGGGCTCGGGGTGGGCGCCACGGTCGCCCCGATGATGATGATCGAGTACCAGATCGGCTCCCTGGCGGCGCGGCTAGTGGAGCTGTACCCCACGGAGACCGCCGCGCGCGCCGCGAAGACCGACCTCATCCGGCGTGAGTTCGACCTGCGCCCCGGTCCGGAGGAGATCACCACCGCCGCCCGCCTCGTGGGCGAGTACGCCGTCGACCTCGACGCCACCATCGCCTACGACCTCGGCAACCCCGCCAACGCGATCGTGGCGCAGCCCGCGATGCGCACCTTCGCGTTCGGGGACTCCAACATCACCACGCTCGCGGGAACCGTCTCGAACAGCGCCTCGCGCCCGCAGCAGGTGCGCTCGGTCATCGTTCGGCTGTCCGTTCGCGATCGTGAGCAGGAGCCGACCTTCGGCTGGGTGGCCCGAGGCGCCGCGGCGCCGCTCACCCGCTTCCGGGTGTTCGACAACCGCACCGGCGCCGCGCGGGTGCGGTCGCTCATCACGGAGATCGCGGTCCCCAACCTCGCGATCCGCAACCTCCGTTGATCTCAATGCACAGGAGTCCGATGACGCACACGACGAGAAGGAGACAGGGGAGGGCGCGGCGCCGGGAGCGCGGCGTCGCCATGTTCGTCGTGATGATGCTGCTGATGATGGTGAGCGCCGCGGGGGTGTTCGTGACCCGCTCTTCGGCGATGGAGATCCGGTCGTCCGGGTATGTTCGCCAGTCGGCGCAGACCCACTACGTCGCCGAGGCCGGCGCGTCCTCGGTGATGACCCGCCTGCGCACCGCGTGCGGCGCGTACTTCAGCTCCAACATGCGGGTGCAGGCCCTCACCGGGTTGCCCGGCTGCCCGACCATCACCACCTCGCGGGGGCCGATCACCCCGCCCTGCTACATCTTCTACCTGACCGACTTCGACGTGATCACGAGCCCGCAGACGCTGTTCTCCGGGGCGACGGGCACCGGCGTCAGTCGCACGGCAGGCTCCTTCGGCCCGGGCGGCCTGTCACCGCGCTTCCAGGTGCGCGTGACCGAGCTCGGCGCCGACACCTCTCCGCAGCGTGGCACCGACGTCAGCGATCCCAGCCTCGTCGTGCTCCCGGTCCGCCTGTTGGTGGAGTCCGAGGGGACCACCGAGCTTGATTCGACCCTCTACGGTACCGACACCACCAACGTCGCGCGCGGGACGGAGACGCTCCGCGCCATCACGGTGATCCCATGCAACTGAACCGCACGCGACTCGGAGCCATCGCCTTCCTGGCCTCGGGTTGGCTCCTGTCCCCGTACGCCGCCCACGCCCAGGGCGTCCCGGGCGACGTCCGGCTCATCCGCCCCAACATCATGGTGCTCCTCGACACGTCGGGGTCGATGGAGTTTCGCACCAACATCGCCAACAACTTCTGCACGGGAGCCACCGGCGGCCCCTGCAGCCGTTGCTCCAACGGCGCGTCGATGTGCGACCCGACCTGCCCGGTCGACGAGCGCCAGAACCGCTGGACGACCGCGATCGAGGTGCTCACGGGCTCGATCAACACGCCGTCGTGCGTCGAGACCGATCGGCTGACGTCGGACTTCAACTACGACTTCCGGTACCCGTACTCACACCACCAGCCGCTCTCCAACGGCGTCCCGCTGCACCGCATGGGCGCCTCGCAGCAGAACAACGGCATCCTCGACGTCTATTACGACCGCGTCCGCTTCGGCCTGATGACCTTCGACAACGACATCCATCTTGGCATCAATGCCTATGACGGAATGTTCTCATATGGCGACAACCGGATCTATCGCCCGGTCCCGGCCTGCCCCCCGACCCCGGTGAACCTCGGCGCCAAGCGCGCATCGGTCGACAACAACGTCGCGGACATCGTGCCTGGCGGCCTCATCTCGGTCGGTCCCTCGAGCGCCGACACGGCGACCCTGGAGCTCATCAACCGCCGGGTGCAGGAGACCGTCACGGGCCGGCCCGCCGGCCCGGGGCCGGTCACGGAGGTTCCAGGCGTGCGGCCCTTCGGCACCACGCCCATCGCGGCCTTCCTCGACGACGCCCTCACCTACTGGACCACCCACCCCGACGTCATCGACGGATCGTCGGGCGGCACGGGCGACCCCTATTTCAACTGCCGCACCCGGGCGAACATCCTCATCACCGACGGCGCCCCGACGGACTTCCGCCCCTCCTGCGTGATGGGCACCTGCCCGTACGCTCCGGCCTCGCAGACCGCGATGACCATGGCCATGCCGACCCCCGCCGGGCCCGGCGTGAAGACCTACGTGCTCGCGTTCAACGGGAGCGACCCGGAGGCCGTCAACACGCTCGAGCCCATCGCGGTCGCGGGCAACACGCCGCGCGTCTACTACGCGAACGACCGCCCGGCCTTCGCGGCGGCCCTCTCGGCGATCATCGACACGATCACCTCACAGACCTCCACCCGCACGCCGCCCGTGTTCGGCGAGGCTGGCGCGACGTCCGCCGCCGGCACCTCGCAGTACCAGTTCAACGCCTCCTTCAACGTCGTCCCGGGCCAGCCCTGGGCGGGCGGGCTGTCGCGCACCCGCACGGTCTGCCAGGCGCCCTCCGGCGGCGGCGCACCGGTTCCGACGCAGGTCGACACCGACCCGGCGGCGGGCGACGACTTCGCGTTCAATCTCCGTCGCGCGACCCGCGACAGCAACGGCTGGGGCTCGCGCTACCTGTGGACCTACGTTCCCTCGGGCGCCACGACCTCGACGGTGATGCGTGGCACCCTGATCAACGGGATGACCTCCGGGCTCGGCTCGTCGGTCGAGCTCACGCCCAGCATCCTCCCGTCGCTCTTCAACTACAGCTCCTCGGCGGAGGTCACCACCCTGCTCGGGTGGCTCCGCGGTGACATCGGCACCCTCCGGGAGACCCGTCCCCTCGGCGACATCTTCCGCTCGACGCCCGCCTACGTTCCGGCCCCGCGGGTCAACCTCCCCGATCAGACCTTCCTCGCCTATCGCCAGCGGACGCTGCCGATCGCGGGGCGTCGGCGCTCGGCGGTCACCGTCGGCACGCGCGAGCCGATGATCTATGTCGGCAGCAACGACGGCGTGCTCCACGCCTTCAACGCCGACACCGGCGAAGAGGCCTGGGGCTTCGTGCCCCCGTACCTCGTGCCCAACCTCCGCAACGGATATCCCAACACCCGCACCCAGGGCGTCGACGGCACCCCGGTGGTGAAGGAGATCTATTACGAGCGCTCCAACGCGTCGCTGACGGACGACACCAACTGGCACACCGTGCTGGTCGTCGGCCTGCGGGCGGGCGGCGGGGCGTACGTCGGCCTCGACGTCACCGACCCGTACAACCCCCAGTTCCTGTGGCAGTTCACCGACCACGACCTCCAGGTCTCCTCGGGGACGCCTGCCATCGGCACCATCTACTACTCGCCCAACGGCGGCACCCCGGTCGAGCGCGCCGTCGCCTTCCTCCCGGGCGGCGCGGGCGAGCTCTCCGGTGCCTGCACGCCCACCGCCGCGCCGCGGCTGGTCCGCCCCAACACCCTCATGGGCGGCTGGTCGGGCGGGCGCGGCGTCCGGCGCCCGTATGTCCGCTGCTGGCAGGGCAACCAGGGCCGCTTCTTCTACGTGGTCGACCTCAAGACCGGCGCGCTCATCCGCAAGATCGGCGCGGCCCCGTCGGCGATCCCGTACGACCCGTCGACGCCGATGATGGCCATCGCGACGAGCCCGCAGCCGACGCACTCCCCCATCGTCGGCGCGCCTGCGCTCTACAACGGCCTGGCGGGCGTCGTGACCACCCGCGCGTACGTCGGCGACGCGGATGGCTCCCTCTGGCGGGTCGACCTGTCGAGCTCCAACCCCGCCAACTGGTGGATGGCCGACGCGTTCGACCTCTTCTGGGACCGTGGGTACAACAGCGGCCAGCCGATCATCGAGCGCCCGGTGACGAGCGTCGACGAGATGGGACGCACCGTCATCGCGTTCGGCTCGGGCGACACCGACCTGCTCGAGGGCACCGACGAGAACCGCGTGGCGTCCATCATCGAGTCCACGCAGACCGACGCGGCGGGCACCTCGACGGGCATCAACATCGAGGAGGCCTGGGGCATCCGCCCTGGTCCCCAGACCGTCGATCGCGACTTCCTTGCGGGCGAGCGCCTCACCGGCGCGATGACCCTCTTCAACAACGTCCTGTACTTCGGCACCTTCGCGCCCCGGGTCGGCACCGATCCGTGCGAGATCGGCGCTGCCCGCCTGTGGGGCGTCGACCTGACGCGCAACGACCCGTCGGGCTCGACGTACCCCCAGGGCAGGCTCGACCGCGACGGCGATCCGATGACCACGGCGGACGTCGTGCGGGTCACCCGCGATCTCAACAACAACGGCAGCGAAGCCGACGATGCCAACAGCCTCCTGTTCGGCGTGGCCGTCGCCCGCCGCCCGAACTGCAACGTGAGCGCGACGGTGGTCGATCCCCTCACGGGCTCGCCCCGCACCTTCGTCAGCTCGACCTCGGGCGGCGAGTATCGCCTCGTCCTCCAGATCGCGCAGACCGGCATGACGGGCGGCACCCGCACCGCGACCTTCACCCGCTCGCTGCCGGCCCCGATCATCCCCTCGCGCATCGACTCGGTCGCGACCGTCTTCGAGTGATGCGCTCGCGGTTCTCGAGGGTCCTCCCCCTGCTCGCGCTGGCGGCGTGTCACCGTCGTCAGCGCGCGCCCCAACCACCGGCGCCGCAGGCACCCCCGGCGGCCGTCGTCGAGGCGTCGGCGACCGTCGACGCGCCCCCACCGTCCGACGACCTCCTCCCGGGTTCGCTCAACGCCTTCGGCCTCCCGATGCCCACGGTGGCCCGCGAGCGGCTGAGCACCGATGACATGAAGATGTTTCGCGTCGACGCGCCGATGTCGCGGGTGATGCGCTACCTCGAGCAGCGCCTCGAGGTGCACGAGACGGACATCCACCCGCTCGCGGCGGTCATCCATCGCGCCGTCGTGCGTGGGGTGCAATCGACCCTGGTCATCGACGTGGGCGTCCGCGACGAGGGCGACCGCACCCTGGTCACGGTGTGGAACCGCACGCCCCCGGCCCCGCCAGCCCGACCGCCCACGGTGGAGGAGGGGCTGCGCGCGGTCGGGGTCGACCCGGCGACGGGGCAGTACGCGCCGGAGTTCAACCGCTGACGCGTTCGCGGTCCGTGCGATGATCCGGCCATGTCGGACGCGCTTCGTGTGGTGGTTCCTGACGCCGTGCTCGGGGGCCGTGGGCTCTCCTCGGGGCAGCGCGCGGTGGTGCTCGCGCTCGCCGAGACCCTGTTCTCCACGGAGGCAGGGCCACCCCCGGCCGATCGCCTCGCGTGGCTCGCAGACGACCTCGACGACTTCTTCGCCCACTCCGGCGCCCGCTCGCGCTCGGTGTTCGTGCTCTGCATCGCCGCCATCGACCTGCTCGCGCCGGTCTTCATCGGCCGCCTCGGGCGCTTCTCCACGCTCACCCTCGCCGACCGCTTCACCGCCCTCACGCGCTTCGAGGCCAGCCCGATGGGCCTCGCCTTCTTCGGCGCGAAGGCGGCGCTCTGCATCGTCTGGTACGAGCACCCCGCGGCCGCGCGGGAGGTGGGCTTCGACGGCAACTGCCTGAAGAGGTCGGCGTGAGCGGCGGGTACTTCTCCGCGCGGGATCATCGCGGTCCGCTCACCCTCGACTGCGACGTCGTCGTCGTCGGCTCCGGCGCCGGCGGGTCGGTCATCGCGACCGAGCTCGCGGCCAGCGGCCTTCGGGTGATCGTCCTGGAGGAGGGGCCGCGCGTCGAGGGCCCCGTGCACGGGCAGATGCGCCCGAGCGAGTCGATGCGGCACGCGTGGCGCGACGGTGCCTTCAGCGCCGCCGTGGGCCTCGGAGACAGCCCCACCATCAACGTGACCATGGGTCGCTGCGTCGGCGGCTCGTCGGTGCTCACCGGGGGCGTGTGCTTCCGCGTGCCCGGCGCGGTGCTGCACGAGTGGCAGCGCGACCTCGGGCTCGAGGACTACTCCGAGGAGGGCCTCGACCCGTACGTCCGACACGTCGAGAAGGCCATCCACGTCGAGGAGGTGCCCGCCTCGATGCGGTCGCGATCCACCGCGCTCTTCGTCGAGGGCGCCGAGCGGCTGGGCGTGCCGATCAAGCCGATCCGTCGGAATACGAAGGACTGTAACGGCTGCGGGCGCTGCAACTTCGGCTGCCCCCACGGCGCGAAGATGAGCGTCGACCTGAGCTACCTGCCGCGAGCGGTCGCGCACGGCGCCGACGTCTGGTCGCACGCGCTCGTCGACCGGGTGGTCACGCGCAACGGGCGGGCCGTCGGGGTCGTGGGGCGGCTGCTCAACCGCGACGCCGGGGCCCCGGGCGACCGGCTGGTGGTGCGCGCCCGGCGGGTGGTGATCGCCGCAGGCGCGTGGCACACGCCGCTGCTGTTGCTGCGGAGCGGCCTCGGTCACCCGCGCTGGGTGGGGCAGCAGATGACGCTGCACCCGGGGTTCAGGGTGCTCGCGCGCTTCGCCCGTCCGGTGCGGGGGTGGCAGGGCGCCCTGCAGTCCGCGTACACCGACGCGTTCGAGCACGAAGGGATCACGCTCATGGGGCTCTTCGTGCCCACCGGGGTCCTCGGCGCCACGATGCCGGGCGTCGGGGCAGAGCACGTCGCGGCGGCGAGCCACATCGATCACCTCGCGATGTTCGGCGGGATCATCCACGACGCCGGCGGGGGGACGGTGCGCCGCGGTCCGGGGCGCGAGCCCCTGGTCACCTACCGGATGGCGCCCGAAGACCGCGCGAAGATCCCGCGGGTCATCTCGTTGCTCGCGGAGACCTTCTTCGCTGCGGGCGCCGAGGAGGTGTTCATCCCCGTGCTCGGGATGCGCGGGCTGGACGCCGACACGTTCCGTCAGACGGACCTCGCCCGGGTGCCCTCGTCGCGCATCGAGTGTGCGTCGCAGCACCCGCTCGGCAGCGCGCGGATGGGCTGCTCGCGGGAGAACTCCGTGGTCGATCCCGACGGTCGCGTGTGGGACACGCAGGAGCTCTACATCGCCGACGGCAGCATCCTGCCGACCAGCCTCGGCGTGAACCCGCAGCTCTCCATCATGACCGTCGCGACGCGCATCGCGTGGCGGATGCGCGACCGGCCGCTGCCCGCGCTGGATTGACTCAGCGGGCCGAGACGCCCTGCTGTGGCATGGCGACCGTCCAGGTGGTGTCGCCGAGCTGCCAGCGCTGCCCGTCGAAGAGCTCGACGGGCATCTCGGTCTCGTCGCGGAGGGCCACGAGGCGGCCGTTGCGCGCCCGGAGGATGAGCGTGGCGTCGTGGGCGTCGCGGGGCGCCACGATGGCGGCGTCGTGCGCGCGGGAGACCGTGGCCTCGGTGAGCACCAGCACATGCGAGACGCCGAGCGCGTGGCGATCGAGGCGCGTGAGGCGTGCCCATGCGGGGAGGGCGCCCGGGCTGGTCGCCGCGTGCTCGAAGAGGAAGCGCACGTGCGGGCCGAGGCCGATCTCGTCGCCGTGCTCGAGGCGCGAGGGCTCGCCGCCCGGGCTGAGCGAGCGGCCGTTGAGCGAGGTGCCGCTGGCGCTGCGGAGGTCGGCGAGGGTCGCGTAGCCGCCGTGCCAGTCGACGCGCGCGTGGCGGCGGGACACCGAGCGCGCGCGGCGGTCGTTGTCGTCGGAGGGCGGGAGGCACCGGGCGACGATGTGTCCCGTGCGTCCCAGGAAGAGCCGCGGCGTGGCGAGCACCTGCACCGGGCCGACCCCCGCGTCGCACATGAGCTCGACGTGATCGAGGGCGTCGAGCACGTCGTCGTCGGGGATGAGCGCGCGGACCGTCGGCGGCGTCGGCAGCCGCACCCCGCTCGCGGACTCGATGGCCGCGCGCATCGCGACGGCGCTGGGCCAGCGCTGCTCGGGGCGCTTGGCGAGGGCGCGGCGGACGACGGGCTCCAGCGCGGCGAGCATCGGCGCAGCGTCGGCGGGGAAGGGCGGGACCTCCGCGTGGCAGTGCAGCGCGGCGAGGGCGAGCAGCGTGGGCGCCTCGAAGGGCGGGCGACCGAGGAGCATCTCGTAGAGCATGACCCCGACGGCGTAGAGGTCGGCGCGCCCGTCGAGCGCCGCGCCCGCCCACTGCTCGGGCGACATGTAGTCGGGCGTTCCCATCACCACGCCCGCGGCGGTGTGCACCGCCACGGAGCCTTCGAGGCTCTGGTCGAGGATCTTCGCCAGGCCGAAATCCATGAGCCGGGCCACCTCGCCGACGGGGTCGCCCGCGGCGGGCGCCAGCATCACGTTCTCGGGCTTCACGTCCCGGTGCACGAGGCCCCGCGCGTGGGCCTCTTCGAGCGCGCTCAGCACCTCCGCCGCCCAGGTCGCCGCCGCCGCTGGCGCGACCGGGCCCGTGGCGAGCGCCGCGTCGAGGCCGCGGCCGAGCACCGCCTCGCTGACCAGGTATCGCTCGCCGTCGGCGGTCTTGCCCGCGTCGAACACCCGCACCGTGAAGGGCGATGTGAGCGCCGAGGAGGCGCGTGCCTCGCGGGAGAAGCGCGCTCCCACGGAGGCGTCGGCCCCGAAGCGATCGGCGAGTCGCGCGAGGGCGACCTGGGTCTGCGTGAGGCGGTCGTACGCGAGGTAGACCTGCTTCACCGCCCCGCGGCCCAGGAGGCGCACCACGGCGTAGCGTCCGGCGTAGAGGGTGCCCGAGGCGAGGTCGTCCACGGGCGCGACGATAACGCGGGCGGTCAGTCCTGGTCGAAGGGCACCACGCGGGTGTCGCGCAGCCGCGGGATGGCGGCCTCGAGGGGGGCCCGCAGGGTCTCCGCGGTGGCCACCACGGTGATGAGCAGGTCATCGGCGGAGAGGCGGCGCCGGAGGGCCTCGTTGACGTCGTCGACGGTCACGGCGTTCACCCGCTCGACGTACTCCGAGTAGTAGGACCTCGGCAGGTCGAGCAGGTCGACGTCGAGGTGCTGCCAGAGCCGCTTGGAGGCGGTGTCGCGCTCGAACGCGAAGCCGCGTGTGAGGTACGAGCGGGCGAAGGAGACCTCCCGCGCCGTAGCGCCCTTGTCCAGCAGGCGCTCGAGCAGCGAGAGCTGGATGCCTACGCAGCGCGCGGCGTCGGCGGCGGCGGGGAAGGTCCACATCGACCAGCTCTCGCGGGCGCGGTCACGGCCCAGCCGCGACGACGCGCCGTAGGAGAGCCCGCGCTTCGAGCGGATCTCGCGCATCAGCCGCGCGGTGAAGGTTCCGCCGAAGAGGGTGTTGCCGACCATGAGCGCGAAGTGGTCGCGGTCGCGGGGCTGCGACCCGAGGTTGCCGATGTAGATCTGCGTCTGCGTGCGGTCGGGCTTGTCGACGATGACCAGGCGGCGGCCGCGCACGGGCTTCGGCGCGGCGACCTTCTGCGACGGCGGGGGATGCGCCGCGAGCCCGGGCAGGATGCGCCCGGCGAATCCCGCGAGCTCTTCCCTGGAGATGTCGCCCGCGGCGGCGACCACGAGGTTGTCGCGGCAGAACGTGCGACGGTACGCGCCGAGCGCGGCGTCGCGGTCGACCGCGTCGAGGCCCCGCAGCGTGCCCGCGGCGGGCCGACCGTAGGGGTGTCCGGCGAAGAGCGCGCGGCGGAAATGGCGGCCCGCGAGCGAGCGGTCGTCGTCGCGGCCGTCGACGATGTCGGCCTGCACCTCGCGCCGCACCTGGGCGATCTCCGCGTCGGGGAGCGTCGCGTCGGTGAGCAGGTCGGTAAGCAGGTCGAGCAGCGCGGGCAGGTTGCGGCGGATGACGGCCGCGTGGAGCATCGACGAGCTCGCGTCGACGGAGGTGCTCAGCTCGGCGCCGAGGCGGTCGATGAGCGCATCGATCTCCCGGGCGGAGCGCGTGCGGGTGCCGCGGCGGAGGGTGCGGAGCGCGAGGTTGAGGCCGCCCTCCTTGCCCTCGGGGTCGTGCTGCGCGCCGGTGCGCGCGACGAGGTACAGGTCGACCAGCGGGAGGTCGCGGGCGGGCTCGCAGACGACCGAGGCGGAGGCGGGCATCACGCGGCTCCCGTCGCGAGGTTGGAGCGCACGAGCACCGCGGTGCACGGGCGATCGAAGAGGTAGCGGCGCGCGACCTCCTGGAGGTCGGCTGCGGTGAGGGCGCGGATGGCCTCCATGCGGGCCACGCTGCCGACCGGGTTGTCGATGACCACGGCGTGGAACCCGATGCTCTCGGCGCGTCCGCCCACGGTCTCGAGTCCGCGGAGGAAGCCGAGCTCGAGGCGGGCCACGGCGCGGTCGCGCTCGTCGTCGGTGATCGGGTCGGCGGCGACGGAGGCGAGGCAGCGCTCGATGGCGTCGCGCAGGGCCTCGGGCTGCACCGGGCCGCGGCCGGTAGCGCTGATCTCCACCAGGCCCGGGTCGCGGAAGGTCGACGCCCAGCCCGAGATGTCGGTGGCGATCTCCCGCTCGGTCACGAGCTCGCGGTAGAGCCTCGACGAGCGGCCGCCGGTGAGCGCCTCGACGAGCACCGAGAGCGCCGGATGGTCGGCGTGGGAGAACTCGGGGCAGCGGAACCCCAGCGCGACCTTCGCGGTCGGCGTCGGGCGCTCGAGCACGGCGAGCCGGTGCCCCACCTGCGCGGGCTCGACCGGGATGGCCAGCTCGGGCAGCTTCGCCGGGCGCATCGCGCCGTAGTGCTTCTGGATGAGCCGCAGCGCCTTCGCGCGGTCGAGGTCGCCCACGAGGACGATCGTGGCGTTGTTGGGCGCGTACCAGGTCTTGTAGAACTCGCGGCAGTCGGCGGGGGTGAAGTTCTCGATGTCCGCCATCCAGCCGATGGTCGGGTGGTGGTACGGGTGCTCGGTGAAGGCGAGCGACCAGAGCGTCTCCGAGACGGCGCCGTCGACGTCGTCCTCCACGCGGTAGCGGCGCTCGTTGGCGACGACCTCCTTCTCGCTCGCGACGGGCTTCGCGCGCAGCACGAGGTTGCGCATGCGGTCGGCCTCGAGCCGCACCACCAGGGGGAGCTGATCGGCCGGGATGTTCTCGTAATAGAAGGTCCAGTCCGTCCAGGTGGCGGCGTTGGTCTCCGCGCCGGCGCGCTCGAGCAGCTGGTCGAAGCGACCCGCGGGCAGGTGCTTCGTCTCGTTGAACATCAGGTGCTCGAAGAGGTGCGCGAGGCCCGTCTTGCCCTCGTGCTCGTTGCGCGAGCCGACGCGGAACCAGACGTTGTACGAGAGCACGGGCGCGCGACCGTCGACCTGGAGGAGCACCTGGAGTCCGTTGCCGAGGCGGTACGACTCCACCGCGCCGCCCGGGAAGTCCGGATGCACGGGCCCGGCGGTGATGAGCGCGGAGCGGTCGGCGTTGCGGTTGAGGCGTTGGAGGAGCGCGGGGACGGCGGCGGTGCCGGGAGGCTGGGTGGTGGCGTTGGGCATCTGCGGGTGGCGATCGGTGGGGGTGCGAGGCGACCGTGGGGTGGGGACGTGACCAGCGGAGGGGAAAGCCTCGCCGGGGTGATTGGGCAGAGCTAGAAGGTGCCGGCGACGGAGAGGCCGCCGGGCGCGATGCCGAAGTCGAGGCGGGCGACCGGGGCCGCGGCGCGGCGCTCCTGCGGGTGGGTGAACATCCAGACGGCGCCCACGGCGGCGCCCACGCCGAGCGCGAGCCCGACGATGCCGATGGTGCGATAGGTCTCGCCCTGGTCGCGGATGCGGGTCTGGAGGTCGAGGCTGGCGCCCGCGTCGAGGTAGGTGGACGAGTTGTCGATCGCGACGCCGAGGAACCCCGCGCCCACTGCCGAGAACACCAGGGCCGCACCGCCGAGGGCCCATGCGCCGCCGCCGATGCGGGTGGTGACCACCTCGGGCGGGGGCGGGGGCGGACACGACGGCGCCTCCGGGCAGGTGGGGCAGGTGGGGCAGGGGGCGCTCTCGACCCGCGCCACGGCGGGCTGGAGGTCACGCTCTCCCATCTGTCCGGCGAGGTTGCGGGCCCGGGTGGTGAGGTCGGCCTCGGGCGCCGGGCTGGTCATGGCCAGGAGCTCTCGCAGCTGGTTGAGGGCACCCTCGGTGTCGCCCGCGCGCATCCGGGCCTCGGCGGCGTTGTAGAGCGTCGCCGGGTGCGGGCGCGCGCGGAACGACCGCTCGAAGGACACGGTGGCCTCTCCGAAGCGGTTGCGCTGAAACGCCTGAACGCCGTTGCGGTACTGGGTGCGGGCTTCCTCCAGCCGAGCTTCGTCGGGGGCGGGCTGCGCGAGAGCCTGCGACGAGAGGAGGAAGAAGGAGAGGGAGAGGGAGCCGATGGTCGCTTGACGCTGCACGGCCGGATGTTCGTCCCGCCCCGACCCGAGCGTCAAGCCGAAGCGAGCCCTGCGACTCAGAACGGAAGGTCGGTGATGACGCCCCGACCGCCGCGTCGCCCGGCCCGGGCCGGGCGGGGGGTGGCCGGTGCGGTGGGCGCGACCGGCGTAGTGCGTACCGGTCGTGGGGCGGCGGCGTTGGCCGTCGCGCGCGGCGCAGCGGGCGCGCGGTCGCGGTGCGGACGGGCGGCGGTGCGGGTGGGGGCGGGCTCCGTGGCCGCGGGCGTCGGTGCAGGTGCCGGTGCGGCCGCCGCGGGGACAGCGGGCGCCGTCGGCGGCGGGGTCGGCTCGGCGGCGGCGACGGGCGCCGCGGGGGTGGGAGCGCTGGGCGCGGGCGCGGGATCAGCGACCGGCGCGGGGGGCGTCGTGGGAGCGGCCGCCACTGCCGGCGCCGGAGCGGCGATGGGCTGGGCCACCGGGGGCGCCGCCTCGGGCACGGCGGGCGCGGGTGCGGGTGCCCTCACGGGCTCGATGCGGGCGGTGGGCGGGTTGTTGCGCCCGTCCATCGCGACCTTGCCTGCGAGCCCGACCAGGACGACCGCGACGAGGGCCGCGGCACCGAGGACGAAGACCAGCGGCGAGCGCCGCGGGGCGGGCGCTGGGCTGGCGGGGGCGGGGGCGGGGGCCGCAGCGAAGGGCGGCGGCGCGAAGGGAGAACCCGCCGCGAGGGGACCGAAGGGGTTGTTGGCGGGGGGCGGGCCCATCGCCGGCTGCGGCGCTTGCATGCCCGGGCCGCCGAAGGCGCCGAAGGGGTTGGCGCTCGGCGGCTCGGCGATCATCGTCGACTCCCCCGGCGGCTGCGCGTACATCGGAGCGCCGTTCTGGTTGGGGAGTCCGGTGGGCGCGATGGTGGCTGCGCGCATGGGCGTTCCGGCGGCCTGGGCCGGGAGCGAGTGATCGGGCGGCGCGCCGAGCCGACGGCCGGCGGCGGGCAGCACGGAGGGCGCCTCGTTGGGCGACGACTGCGGCGCGCGCACGACCGTCTTGCCCTCCTCCTCGTCATCGTCGAAGGAGGGGAGCATCACGGGGCTGGGAGCCGGGTCGTGACCGTTGCGCGCGATGACGCCCGACGGCGTCGCGGTGGGCGGGAGGCTGTCGAAGCGCGGGGCCTCGCACATGATCGTGGAGTTGACCTCCATGACCTCTTCGATGTTCGAGCCGGCGCCGGAGGCGGGCGCGCTCACCGCCGAGAGCAGGGCGTCGCGCATCTCGATGGCGTTCTGGAAGCGCCGCGCGGAGTCCTTCTGGAGGGCCTTGGCGACGAAGGCCTCGAGCGCGGGAGGAAACTCCACGCCGCAGGCCTGCTGCAACGTCAGCGGTGGCTTCTCGAGGACGGCCTGCAGGAGCTGCACGGTGTCGTCGGCGTCGATGGGGCGCTTCGCCGTGAGCATGAGGAAGAGCGACACGCCCGCGGCGTACAGGTCGATGCGCGGGTCGTTGCCCTTCACGGTGCCGCGGATCTGCTCGGGCGCCATGTACGCGAGGGTGCCGAGGGTCTGCCCGGCCCGGGTGAGCTCCTGCGACGAGGCCTCGGCCAGCTTTGAGATGCCGAAGTCGAGGACCTTCAGCTTCTCGGCGCCGGCGGGCATGCGCTCGATGAACAGGTTGGCCGGCTTGAGGTCGCGGTGGATGACGCCGCACTCATGCGCGGCGGCGAGGCCCTCGCAGAGGTGCCGGCCGAGGTGCCCGATACGGGGGATGGGCAGCCGACCGTTGCGCAGCGCCTGCTGTACGGTCTGCCCCTCGAGGTACTCCATCACGAGCACGAGGGTGCCGCTCTCGTCGGTGCCGAGGTCGTAGATGGCCACCACGTGGTCGCTGCGGATGCGCCCTGCGGCGCGGGCCTCACGCCGGAAGCGCTCGACGTAGCTCGGGTCGCTGGAGATCTCGGGGTCGAGGATCTTCAACGCCACGAGGCGCTCGGTCTCCTGGTTTCTGGCGAGGTAGACGGTGGCCATCCCGCCCCGCCCGATGACCTTCTGGATGGTGTAACGACCCAGTACGACCGACCCCGGGGAGAGGGAGCGGGCTGGCCCCGACGTCATCGCGGAGGATGGCGGCGGTGGCGGGGCGCCGATGGGCTCGACGCCGGGCGCACGGAGGATCGTTGAGCGGGGCTTGTAGGGATTAGCCGTCACGATTGAACAGCCTACCACCGACCGCCGATCAGCGGCCACCTCCCCATCGCGACCGAATTCACGTCTCGTCGATGATCGTGATCGTTCGCCGGGTGGTGGCGGTGGCGCCCGATCCGGTCGGCGTGACGTTGGCCTCGAGCACGAAGCTGCGGCCGACGACCTCGGCGGGATTCCGGACCTGCACGAGGATGACCAGCAGGGCGCTCGATGACTCCCAGCCCTGCGAGGTGCGGATGAGCCCGCGGCCCTCCAGCACCCGGATGCGGTCCGTGGGGTCGTTGAGGGGCTCGCCGCCGCCGGAGGGAAACACGCGGAAGGTGACCTGTACGTCGCCGCCGAGCTGACGCTGGCGAAACCTGGCGAAGAGGTGGTAGCCCCCCTGGGGGCCGTGGATCAGCTCGACGCGCGCGCCCTCCGGCAGCGGCTCCCAGGACGACTGCCCGGTGCCGAGCTCGAGGGTCGGGTCGACGATCACCCCCGCCTCCCCGAGGGGGAGGTCGGCGGAGGCATCCCCAGGAGCGGTGGACGGTCCGCATCCAGAGGCAGCCAGGGAGAGCAAGAGAGCGAGCGCTGGAAGAAGGGAGCGGGGCCTTGGGTTCACGGAGGTCGCAAGCTATCACGTTGCGGATTCATCGTCGGTCCGAGCGAGGTTGACCCCGTATCGCGGTGCGTGTTAGCAGCGCCCTCCGCCCAGCGCCGACCCGGGAAGATGGTCTTCGCGCGCGGTCCGACGAGTGCTGTCGCGACCCGTAAGATGGGCTCCGAAAGAGTGACCCGATGACACCCACGGCGATCGACTCCCTTGTCTACTACGCGGCGCGCGGCGCCGAGGCGCTGCTGGCGTTCCAGCCAACCATGACGCCCGGCGGGGCCGCGCCCGCGGGGCCCGCGGCGCCCGCTGGCGGGGCGGGCGGCGGCGCCGGGCTGATGAACTTCATCATGCTCCCGGCGATCTTCCTGTTCGTGTGGTTCTTCATGCTGCGCCCGATGCGGCAGCAGCAGAAGGAGCAGGAGACCCTCCAGAAGGGGCTCCGCAAGGGTGACCGCGTGGTCACCGACAGCAAGATGATCGGCACGGTCCACGAGGTCTTCGAGAAGGAGATCGTCATCGAGATCGCCGACAAGGTTCGGGTTCGATTCCTGCGCGAGAGCGTGACGAAGAAGTACGACACCACCGCGGACGCGAAGCCCGCAGACGCCGAGAAGAAGTGAAGCACCGGAGGCCCGAGGGATGAATCGCGGTTGGTACTGGCGACTGGGGACGGTGCTCTTCGTGATCGTCGCAGCCTTCGTGGTGCTCTGGCCGAGCATCCCGAAGCTGTCGACGCCGTGGGTTCGGGCGCACATCCCGTTCCGGCTCAACGAGGGGCTCGACATCCGCGGGGGCGCGCGCCTCTCGTACGACGTGCAGATCGGGCAGGCGATCGCCGATCGGCGCGCCCGGTCGATGGAAGACTTCCGCGCTCAGCTCGCGAGCGACTTCGGCATCCACCACGGCGAGGGTCGGCTGACCCCGGACGAGATCACCCGCCTCGCCGAGCGGGTCACCGTGGTGGCGGGCTCGACCAACCGCGAGTTCGTCGCGCGCTTCCGCAACGTGGCGGACGTGGCGCGGGTGAACGATCGCATGGTCACCAACCGCGGCCTCCGTCGACTCGGCACGAGCGGGAGCTCCGTCACGCTGGGGCTCGACCCGCGTGAGGTGACGGCGCTCGAAGACAGCGCGGTGCAGCAGGCGATCCAGACGATCACCAACCGCATCGACGAGCTCGCCGTGAAGGAGACCTCCATCACCGCCCGCGGCGAGACGATCGTCGTGGAGGTGCCGGGGCAGGACCAGGCGTACTTCCAGCAGATCCGGGACATCATCCGGCGCACCGCGCGGCTGGAGTTCAAGATCCTCGACGACGAGAGCCCCGCGCTCGCGGCCATCATCGCGGGCCAGGCCATCCCCGGGGCGCCGCCCGCGGCCGAGGGCTCGCCCGCCCCGGTCGCGCACCCGCTGCCGGCGGGCATCACCCAGGAGATGGAGCTCGCGCCGGTGGGACCGGGGCGCAACGCGCAGTCCACCTACCTGCGCTCGACGGGGCCCAACGCCCGTCAGCAGCTCCAGGACTACCTCGACTCCATCCGCCCGCTCATCCCCGAGGGGCGCCAGGTGCTCATCGGCAAGTCCGACCGCTCCGACGGGGCGGCGACCACGGGCGAGACGTGGCGCACCTACACGGTGTTCAGCGTGGCGCAGGTCGACGGCTCGATGATCGACGACGCGCGGGTGTCCGTCGATCCGCAGGAGAACCGGCCCTTCGTGTCGCTGACCTTCAACCGCCGCGGCGGCGAGGTGTTCGCGCGCGTCACCGAGGAGAACGTCAAGAAGCGCTTCGCCATCGTGCTCGACGACCGGGTGAACTCCGCGCCGCAGATCCAGCAGCGCATCGGCGGCGGCTCGGCGCGCATCACCCTCGGCGGCGACAGCGACTATCGCATCGTGATGCGCGAGGCCAACGACCTCGTCATCGTGCTGCGGGCGGGCGCGCTCCCGGCGCCGCTCTCCGAGGGCAAGCAGGACTACGTCGGCCCGACGCTCGGCAACGACACCATCCGCCACGCGCGCAACGCGATGCTCGTGTGCATCTCGCTGGTGCTGCTCTTCATGGCCGTCTACTACGGCGTGGCCGGGTGGATCGCCAACGGCGCGGTGCTCGTCAACCTCGCGATCCAGCTCGCGATCCTGGTGTTCATCGGCGCCACCATCACGCTGCCGGGCCTCGTGGGGTTCGCGCTCACGGTGGGCATGAGCGTGGACAACAACGTGCTCATCAACGAGCGCATCCGCGAAGAGCTTCGCGCGGGCAAGACCCTGCGCGCCGCGGTCGACGCGGGCTACAGCCACGCGTTCTCGGCGATCTTCGACGGTCACGTCACGACCCTGATCTCGGGCGTCGTGCTGCTGCAGTACGGCACCGGGCCGGTGAAGGGCTTCGCCGTGACGCTGCTCATCGGCGTGATCGCCAACCTCTTCACGGGCGTGTTCGCCACGCGCGTGGTGTTCGACTGGCTGGTGCGCGGTCTGAAGGTCAAGTCCCTCCTCGGGGCGAAGTAGGAACGACCATGGAGTTCAACAGGAACCACCGCGTCTATGATTTCATGGCGATCCGGAAGTACTGGATCGCCTTCTCGATCGCGATGACGGTGATCTCGGCGATCCTGGTGTTCAAGCCGGGCCCCAAGTACGGCATCGACTTCCTGGGCGGCACCGAGCTGACCGTGCAGTTCGACGGCAACGTCGACGCGGCCCGCGTTCGCGCGGTGCTCGACCGCATGGGCCACGACCACTCCGAGGTGGTGCCGACGCAGCGGGCCAACGAGTACATCATCCGGGTCGAGAAGAGCTCGCCCATCACGGCGGCCCGCCGCGAGCAGATCCGCCGCGCCGTGCAGGAGCGCCTCCCGACCACCACGGGCGGCGGCACCCTCGGTGACTTCCGGCTCTCCCCGGGCGGCGACCACATCGTGGTGCAGCTCAACGAGAGCACGCTCACCGCCCAGCAGGTCGCGGAGCTCGTCCGCGCCTCCGGCGCCAACGTGCGCGGCGACGCGGCGCTCCAGATGGGCGCGCTCGACGAGCACCGCTGGCAGGTGCCGCTCGTGGGCATCGGCGACGAGATCTTCCGCGGCCTCGTCGCCTCGGACGGCGTCGGCGCCCAGGGCACCCTCAACGCCAGCGTCTGGGTGTCGCCGAAGGCGGGCGCCGAGCTCCGGTACGCGGCCCTCCGCGCGGTGCTCTACTCCATCGTCTTCATCATGATCTACGTGGCGTTCCGCTTCGACCTGCGCTTCGCGCCGGGCGGCATCCTCGCGCTCGTGCACGACGCGATGGTCACGCTCGGGTTCTTCGTGATCACCCGCAAGGAGGTCACCATCTCGACGGTGGCGGCCATCCTCACGGTGGTGGGCTACTCGATGAACGACACCATCATCGTGTACGACCGCATCCGCGAGAACCTCGCCAAGAAGCGCAACTCGCGGATGCTCGACGTCATCAACCTGTCGGTGAGCGAGATGCTCTCCCGCACCATCCTCACGTCGCTCACGGTGGTGCTGTCGGTGTCGGCCTTCGCGTTCATCGGCACCGGCGTGATCGCCGACTTCGCGTGGGCGATGATCATCGGCGTGCTCGCCGGCACGTACAGCTCGATCTACGTCGCCGCGCCCTTCACCGAGTGGATCGACTCGCGCTTCTTCCACAACCACGACGCCGCGCCCGCGGCTCCGACCGAGTCGACGGCCGCGGACGCCTGACCGCCCGGTCCGGCGCCTCCCTGCTTCCGCCTCCCCTCCCAAACCCCCCCAAAACCCCGATATCGGCCGCGCGCTCCGTCAGTAGGCGGCCGATACGATGGCGTGCGCGCCGTCGAGCGTCGCGCCCAGCACCGCGGGTCGCGCGGGGAGGGCGGCGGTCTCGCCGCGCGCGATGGTCACTCCACCCAGGCGCACGGTCCCGTCGAGCACGGTCACCGCGCGGAGCGAGTCCCAGTCGGGCAGCTCGATCGTGCCGGTGCCGTGCAGGCGCGCCACGTGGAGGTGCTCGCTGCGCAGCCCGTCGCGGCGACCGCAGAGGGCGGTCCAGGTCGGGGCGCCGCGGACCTCGGGCACGCCGGCGCGGAGGCGACACCCATCGAGGAGGGCCGCGCCCCGCGGCGCGTCCCAGCGAGTGACGGAGAGCGCCTCGTCGACATGCAGGGCGCGGGGTTGCCCGCGCGGGTCGGCACGCCCGTCGGCGTCGTAGCGGCGGTTCCAGTCCCAGTAGCGGTAGGTGAGGCCGCGGCAGCCAGGGAGCACCCGCTGCGGCTCGACCAGGGTGAGCCCGCGGCCGATGGCGTGGGCGGTGCCCGCCTCGATGAGCAGGAAGTCGCCGACCGCGACCGGGACGAAGCCCAGCATGGTGGAGATGTCCCCTCCGGCGCGGAGCGCGTGGGCGAGCGCGTCGCGGGTGACCCCCTCGGAGAGCCCGAGGTACACGCCCGCGCCCGGCTGCGCGTCGACCGCGTACCAGCACTCGGGCTTGCCGGACTCGCCGGGCTTCAGCGACGGGTCGTCGTCGCTCGGGTGGATCTGCACGGAGAGCTCGTCGGACGTGTCGAGGAGCTTCACGAGCAGCGCGGTGCTCGGGCGCCCGTCGTCGCCTTCGCGGCCAAGGATCGCCGCGCGCTCGCCCGCGATCCACGACGCGAGGGTGCCCGACCCGTCGCGGAGCTGGCTCGGGAAGTCGGGCTCGACGGAGAACTCCCAGCTCTCGCCGACGAGGCGGTCGCCGGCGTCGGGGAGGAGGTCGCGCTTCAGCGCACCGGCGATGCGCGAGCCGCCCCACGGGGTGCGGCGGGTCGGGGTGAAGTTGTCGACCTGGAGGAGTCGGGGTGCCACCCGCGAGAGTGTAGTGCGAGGCCGCGGTAGCGGTGCAACGGGGAGCGCCGCCGTGCAGGAAATTCCAGTCCGGGCGCCGCGTGCTGCTACGCGCATGGTCGGTGCGCTGGTCCCAGGTGATGATCGCGGCGGTGCTGATCGCGGGCGTGTTGCCGGCGTGTCGCAGCGCGGGCGCGTCCTCGGCGAGCGCGGATGCCCCGGAGGCGCCGGTGCCACCGAGCGATCCGCTGGTCGAGGCGGGCGCGGCGGTGACGGCGCTGCGCGCCGGGCGACCGGCGCAGGGCGTAGACGACCTGGTGCAGCGCCTCTCGCTGGTGGGCCCGGAGGACCTGGCGCGACGGAGGCGCGCGATGCGGCTCGCGGGCGCGCTGCTGCTCGAGCGGGGCGAGCGTCGACGGGACGGGCGCGATCGGGCGCGCGCCCGGGACTTCCTCATCGCGGCGCTGCCGGCGACCGCGGAGCGGCCGTCGTGTGACGACGCGACCGCGCTGGCGGCTCTGCTCGGCCGGGTCGGCGAGCAGGTGCGCGCCCAGGTCGCGCTCGCTCCCGCGCTCGCCGGGTGCCGCGCGGGGGCCGCCGCCGCGCCCGTTTCCACGCACGGGCCGCGGGGTGCCGAGGCGAGGCACCGGAGGATCGTGATCGACGCCGGGCACGGGGGGAGCGACCCGGGGGCGATCGGTCCGACGGGCCTGCGCGAGGCCGACGTGAACCTGGACGTCGCGCGTCGGCTCGCCGAGCGCCTCGCGATGCGATACGGGTTCCAGGTCGCGCTCACCCGCGACCGGGACGTCTTCGTGCCGCTGGAGCAGCGGGCGTCGCACGCCAACGGCACCACCGCCGACCTCTTCGTGTCGATCCACTGCAACGCGGCCGCCAACCGTGACGCGCGGGGCATCTCCACCTTCGCGCTCGAGGACAGCCCCCGCGTCGCGGCGCGCCTGACCGCGCGCGAGGGCGAGCTCGTCGAGGGCGACCCGGGGGGCTCCTGGGACGTCTCGCGGATCCTCGCGGACCTCAACCTCTCCCGGCACGGGCGCGACTCGCTGGGCTTCGCGTCGACGATCCAGCGCGCGCTGCTCCACGACGCGCGGCTGCTGTACCCGCAGGTCGAGGACATGGGCGTGCACCCCGCGCGCTTCCATGTGCTGGTGACCACCCGCATGCCCGCGGTGCTGGTCGAGCTGTCGTTCATCTCCAACCTCTCCGACGAGCAGCGCCTCCGCTCGGACGGGTACCGCGACCTCCTCGCCGGCGCGATCGCGCGCGCCATCGACGAACGCCTGCCCGGCGGCACCTGACGGTTGTCGCGGCCGCCGCGCCCGTCCATGCTGGTCGGGTCGTGAGCGCCCAGGGTTCCCATCCGCCGTTGCCCGGCGACGCGCTCGCGGTGTTCCGAGCCACGATGGGCGCGCTCCGCGTCGACGCCCTCGCGGGCCTCGGCGGGCGCGACCACGCCCGGGCCGTCGCGGACGCCTACGACGCCCTGCTCGCGGTCCACGTCGGCGGGTGCCTCGCGCGGTGGCCGAAGGCGCGCGGCCGGGGGCGCGTCGCGCTGATGGCGGTCGGCGGCTACGGCCGGAGGCAGCTCTCGCCCGGGAGCGACCTCGACCTGGTGCTGCTCGCCGAGCGCCCCGAGGCGCCGCCGGTGCGGGCGCTCGCCGAGGCGATCCTGTACCCGCTCTGGGACGCGAAGGTCACCGTCGGGCACACCGTGCACGACGTCGACGGGCTCATCGGCGAGGCGCGGGACGACCTCGCCACCCGCACGATGCTGCTCGACCTGCGCTTCCTCGCGGGCGACGCAGGGCTCGCCGGGTCGCTGCGGGAGCGCTCCGCGGCCCTGCGCGGCGAGCGCGAGCTCGCGAGCTTCATCGACGCCCTGGCCGCCGAGCTGCGCGAGCGGCACGAGCGCTTCGGCGCGACGGTGTACCTCCTCGAGCCCGACGTGAAGCTCGGTCGCGGCGGGCTGCGCGACCTCGACATCATCCGCTGGGCGCTGCGGGCGCGGGTGCGGGCCGACGACTTCGGCGGCGCCCTCGGGTCGGGCGCGCTGTCCCAGCCGGAGCACGACGCCCTGGAGGCGGCGCGGGAGTTCCACCTGCGACTCCGGGCGGCGCTGCACGCCCGAGCGGGGCGCCGAAGCGACCGGGTGACCTTCGACGCCCAGGAGGAGTGCGCGCAGTCGCTGGGCTTCTTCGACGAGGCCGAGGCCGCGGTCGATCCAGCGCGCGCCGTGGCGGCCTCGGCCGAGCGGCTCATGTCGGAGTTCTACCGTCACGCCCGGGGCGTGGCCTCGATGCTCCCGCACGTGCTCGCCCGGTGCCGCCCCGCGCGTCAGCCAGACCACCCGCGGCGCGCGCACCCGCTGGCGGACGGCGTCACCCGCTTCGACGGCGCCGCCTGCCTCGCCTCGGCGGATGGCCTCCAGCGCGACCCCGCCCTCGCGCTGCGCCTCGTCGAGACCGCGCTCCTCCACGACCTCCCGGTGGTCGCCTCGTCGCGCGCCAGCATCGCGAGCGCGGCCGCCGACGAGGGATGGTGCGCGCGGCTGCGGGCGTCCCCGGAGGCGGGCCGGTGTTTTCTCCGGCTGCTCGACCGCGCCAACCGCGTGGCATCGCGCACCGATGGCCCGTCGGTGTCCGGCACCGCCGACAACGCCCGCAGCGTGCTCGCCGACCTGCACGACCTCGGGCTCGTGCTCGCGCTCATCCCCGAGTTCGCGGCGGTCACGGCGCGGGTGCAGCACGACGTCTACCACGTGTACACCGTCGACGTTCACTCGGTGGCCGCGGTCGACCGCCTCCACGCGCTGAGCCGCGGCGACCTCGGGCCGGACTTCGCGCTGGCCTCGCGGCTCATGGCGAGCATCGACCGCCGCGAGGTGCTGCTGCTCGCGACGCTGCTCCACGACATCGGCAAGAGCCACGGGCGCGCGCACAGCCGGGTGGGCGCGGAGATGGCGCCGGCGATCGCGGCGCGCCTCGGGCTCGACCGGGAGGATGCGGCGACGGTGGCGTGGCTCGTCCTGGAGCACCTCACGCTCTACCACCTCGCGACCCGGCGCGACCTCGGCGACCCGTCCACCATCGCGCAGGTCAACGCCCTCGTCGGCGACCCGTGGCGGCTGCAGGCGCTCTTCCTCCTGACCGTGGCCGACCTCTCGACCACCTCGCCGACCGCGATGACCGCCTGGAAGGCGCGCCTGCTCGACGAGCTGTACATGCGCGCCGCCGACACGCTGCAGGGCGAGGGGACCAGCGCGGTGCGCCACCGGGAGGGCCTCGTCGCGCGCGTGCTGGAGCTCGCCGGGGACGCCGCGCCGGGCGTCGCGCGCTGGGTGCGGGCGATGCCCACGCGCTACCTCCAGGCCTCTCCGCCGCGGGAGGTGCTGCGGCACGCGCTGGCCCTGCACGACGTCGCGCCGGGCGGGTCGCGCCTGCGCCTCCAGCCGGTGGACGGCGCCGCGGGGGCGGGCCTCTACGAGGTGCTCGTCCACGCGCCCGACCGGCCGGGCCTGCTCTCCGACCTCACGGCGCTGCTCTTCGCGCACCGGCTGGACATCCAGCGGGCGGAGATCCACTCGGTGGGCTCCGACGTGGTCGACGTCTTCGTGGTGCGGCACCCCGACCCGACGTCGCGCGAGCTCGTCGGGCTGGAGGCCCGCCTCTCGCAGCAGCTGGAGGGCGTCGTCGCGGGGCGCCTCGAAGCCGAGTCGGTGGTCTCGGTGATGCGGGGGCAGGGCGGGCTCCCGCGGCCCGAGCCGTCCGTCGAGGCGCGGGTGTCTTTACACAATGACGTAAGCGATGACGCCACGGTGATCGAGGTGTTCGGGCGCGACCGGCCGGGCTTCCTGCACACGGTGGCGCGGGCGCACCACCGGCTGGGGCTGGAGATCCGGGTGGCGAAG
Organism: Myxococcales bacterium; assembly: GCA_030652255.1. Classification (GTDB taxonomy): domain Bacteria; phylum Myxococcota_A; class Polyangia; order Polyangiales; genus SCUS01. The sequence continues at coordinate 90,595 of JAUSAZ010000056.1, forward strand.
GTCAACACCGAGGGGCGGCGCGCGGCGGACGTCTTCTACGTGACGACCGACGAGGGCGCGAAGGTGCCGGTGTCGCGCTTCGACGACGTGCGCGCGGCGCTGTTGCAGGCGGTGGAGGCGACGACATGACCAGGGCGACGAGGGCGGCGGTGGCGGCGGCGGTGGCGGTCGCGCTCGGGGCGGCGACGGCGGGGGCGCAGCGGCCGCGGCTGCCCTTTCCGATGCGCGGGGTGAGCGCCGACCCGACGCCGGCGGAGCGTGAGTACACGGCGGGCGAGGTGCTGCTCCGGGGCGGCGACGTGGCGGGGGCCGAGGCGCGCTTCGTGGCCGCGCAGCGGCTCGATCCCCGCGACGCCCGGCCGGTGTTCTATTTGGGCGAGGTGGCGCGGGCGCGCGCGCAGTGGCCCGCGGCGGAGGCCCGCTACGGCGAGGCGATCGCGCTCGACGCGACGATGGTCGAGGCGATGGTGCAGCGGGCGGTGGCGCTGCGGGAGCTCGGCCGACAGCGGGAGGCGGTGGGGTGGCTGCGACGGGCCCTGCAGCGCGCGCCGATGCTGGGCGAGGCGCAGCTCGACCTGGGCCTGTGCCTCGAAGACCTCGGCGACGTGCCGGGCGCCATCGCGGCCTTCCGCGCGGCGTCGGCGCGCCTGCACTCCGACGCCCGGGCGCCGCTGAGCCTCGGGCTCCTGCTGGCCGATCGGGCGGGAGGAGCCGCGGGCCCCGAGCGCACCGAGGCCGTCGGGGTGCTGCGCGAGGCGATGCGCAGGGCGCCCTCCGACGCCGCGGTGCTGGGCCTCGCGGGGCCGGCGCTGCGACGCCTGGGCGAGGCGCGCCTCGCGGTCGATGCGCTGCGGCGGGCGACGCAGGTCACGCCGACGGCGGCGCTGCGCATCGAGCTCGCGCAGGCGCTCTGGGCCGCGGGCGATCGACCCGGCGCGGTGCAGCAGGCGACCGCGGCGACCCGGCTGAGCCCGGACGACCTGTCGGCGCGCTATGCGCTGGGGCTGATGCTCGCCGAGCAGGGGGACCTCGCGGGCGCGCGGGCCGCGCTCCAGGCGGTGGCCAGCGGGGCCTCGGACGCCTCGCTGCGCGATCGCGCGGGCGCGGCCCTGCGGATGTTGCAGCGTCGGCAGGCGTCAGCTCCGGCGCGCTGAAGGCGCCGTTGATGTGCTGCGCGCTTGTTTCGGGGCGGCGAAAGCGCTACCTGTGACCGGGAAGCCGACGGTGTTCGGGGTTCAGGTCACCCACCGGGCGGCACAGGGCGATGCGACAGTGTCCCAAATGCGGTAAGCGGTTCCTCGAAACCAACGCGCGCATCTGCGACGTCGACGGCGCCGTGCTCGACCTCCTGGTGGTCGCCTCGGAGCGCGACCGTCTGGTGGGCACGACCATCCTCGGACGATACGCCGTCGACGGCGTGCTCGGCGACGGCGGCATGGGGGTGGTCTACAGCGCCCGCGACACCGAGAGCGGCGGCCGCTACGCGGTGAAGGTGCTCCGCGCGGAGTACAGCGCGGAGGAAGACCTCGTCGTGCGCTTCGAGCAGGAGGCGCGCGCCGCGGCGTCGATCAACAACCCCCACATCGTCGAGATCTACGACTGGGGCTCGCTGCCCGACAACTCGCGCTTCTTCGTGATGGAGTACCTGGAGGGGCGCTCGCTCGGCGACGTGCTCGCGCGCATGCCCAAGCCCTCGGGCAGCGACCGGCGGCAGCCGATGTCCGAGGAGTTCACCATCCACCTCGCGCTGCAGATCTGCGAGGGGCTCGGGGCCGCGCACGCCATCGGCATCGTCCACCGCGACATCAAGCCCGACAACTTCCACATCGTGCGAAAGCCCGATGAGCCGTACTTCGTGAAGATCCTCGATTTCGGGATCGCGAAGGTCCAGAACTCCAAGGCCGCGCGCACCCGCACGGGCTCGGTGTTCGGCACGCCCCACTACATGTCCCCGGAGCAGGCCTCGGGTGATCGCAACATCGATCACAAGACGGACATCTACGGCCTCGGGGTGCTCATGTACGAGATGGCCACGGGGAAGGTGCCCTTCGACGCCGACAACCTCATGGGCATCCTGACGGCGCACCTCTACCACACGCCCGTGCACCCCCGGGTGTACCCGGAGTGCGAGCGCATGTCGCCGGCCTTCGAGGCGGTGATCCTGAAGTGCCTCGCGAAGACCAAGGAGGCCCGCTACGACTCGCTCGACGAGGTGGCCGCCGACCTCGAGCGGGTGCGCATGGGCGAGAGCTCGCAGGCCCTCGACGACTCCGACCAGGCCACCGCGCAGTTCAGCCGCGACATGCTCCCAGGGCTGCACGCCATGGGCGCGTCCCCCATCGCGCCGAGCGGGCGCAAGCCCGGGCTGGAGACGGTTCCTCCCGCGCTGGAGGGCGACACCTGGGTGCGCCCGTCGCCCATCCTCGAGAGCTCGATCGAGCGCTCGTCGGCGCCCACGATGGGTCCGCCGTCGACGCGCCCCGGGCCCGTCGACACCGCGCCCGGGGTGAGCGTCGCGCCCGTGCCGCGCCCGACGCCGTCGTCTCGGCGCTGGGGCTGGCTGCTCGCGGGCGCCGTGGTGAGCGCGGGGGTGATGCTCGGCGTCGGCGGCTACGCGCTGGTCGGTCGCGCGCAACAGGAACCCGGCGAGGCCCCGCCCGGGGTCACGGTCACCGTCGCGCCGCGCCCGGTCGCGCCGCCGCCGCTGACGGCGCCGCAGGTCGTCCCGCCGCTCGCCCCGGCGCTCGTCCCCCCGCAGGTCGCGGCGCCGGTGCGCGCGGAGATACAGCTGCGCACCAACGTCACCGAGCGCGGGCGCGTGCTGCGCGGTCGCAGCGGCAGCGAGGTGGTCGGCGAGATCAACCCGCAGCCGCTGGTGCTGCCCCGCCCGCAGGGGGCCGCGGAGGCGTATCGCATCGAGGTCGACGGGTACGAGACCGTCGTGGTCGAGCTGCACCGGGGCGACCCCGCGGTGATGTTCGTGCAGCTCAGCGAGGCGCAGCGACGACGGCACCACCGCCCCGATGCCTCGGAGGTGGGCGCCCACGTCCGCCCCGCGCCGCCGCTCGTCCCGCTCGCGCCGCCGGTCGCGCCCCCCGCCCACCACGATGGTCTGCGCGACCCGTGGAACAACTGACCCCCTCGCGCTCGTCATGGCCCACGCTTGAATTCGCGGGTTTGCTCCACTAGCTTGCGCAGCCCGATGACCGCCCGCCCACACTGGTCTCTTCCGCCGCGGGCGCTCCTGGCCTCCTGCCTCGCACTGGGCGTCGCGGGCCTCGGCTGCCCCGGCAACGAGGGCCTCGACCCTCCGGCCGACTCGTTCTTCTACCCCGTCACCCTCGCGGCCTCGCCCTCCGGCAACTGGCTCTACGTCACCAGCTCCGACTTCGACCTCCGCTTCAACGGCGGCACCGTCGCCCCGGTCGACCTCGCGTGCATCCGCGCCCGCGTCGCCGACCCCACGCACGCCCGCTGCGCGGCCCTGCCCGCCGCCCCAGCGGTGCGCTGCGTGGCCGACCGTGACCAGCCCGGCGCCTCGGTCTGCGAGGCCCGCGCGTTCATCCGCACCGAGCAGGTGCGCCGCATCAGCGCGTACGCCATCGACAGCGCCGTCGCGCAGTACCCCGACCGCACCCGCCTCTACGTCGCGGTGCGCGGCGACGGGTCGGTCACGTGGTTCGACCTCGACGACGCCGGCGGCCTCGACTGCGGCGCCTCGGGCTCGCTCGCCCGCTGCAGCGACGACCACCGGGTCGGCGCCGACGCCGCGCAGAGCCCCACCGCGGCGCGGCTCCCGCCCGACCCGTCATCGATCTCGCTCGACCCCGCCCGCGGCTGGGTGCTCGTCACCCACCAGAGCAGCGAGGCAGGCCTCCCCCGCGCCTCGCTCATCCGCGACGGCGCCGTCAACGGCGGCGGCGGCGCCCCGGTGCTCCTGAGCGCCCTCGGCAACATCTCCCCCGGGCTCAGCGACGCGGCGCTCCTGCCCCGCGCGCCCGGCAGCGAAGAGCGCTCCACCTGGGTGGTCACCAGCCGCTCCGAGGCGTCGTTCTCGTTCTTCCAGGCCTACCCCGGCAACGCCTCCTTGCGCGACGCCAACCCCTTCCTCTACCGCAGCGCCATCATCGGCGTGCGGGGCCTCGCGGGCGGCAACAACAACCGCGCCATCGCCGTCGACCCGGACGCGTCGCGGCGCCGTGCGTTCGTCATCTCGCGCGCCCCGGAGGCGCTGCTCTCGGTCTCCCTCGACCCCGCCAACCCCACCGCGGCCACGGTCATCGACGTCCTCCCGGTGCCGCTCGGCCCGTCGCGCCTCGTGGTGCGCTCGGTGGGCGGGCGCACCCAGGTGCTGGTGGTCTCCTTCGACGCGCGGCGCGTGACGGTGATCGACCCCGACGAGCGCCGCGTCATCGGCCAGGTGGTGACCCGCCGCGGGCCCCACCAGGCGCTGGTCGACCCGTCGCCGTCCCAGCCCTTCCTGTACCTGGTCGACTTCCTCGACGGCGCGCTCGAGGTCATCGACCTCCGCCCCCCGCCCGACCCCGCGAACCCAGGCACCTACCTGCGCCGCGTGCTCACCCTCGCCCCGCAGCTCCCGCAGGAGTAACGCCCGTTGCGACCCATCTCCCTCCGCGCCGCCGCACTCCTGGGCGCCACGCTCGCCGCGGCCTGCAGCACCACGCCCGCCATCAGCAACACCAACAACATCATCCGCGCGACGGACGTCGAGCTGATCTGCCTGGAGGTGGTCGGCGCCACGGTGAGGCCCCACCCCACCACGCGCTGCACCCTCTCCGACACCGACAACGGGCCCGGCGGCAACCCCACCTTCCACATGCACGCGGTGGTGCCCCAGTTCGACCGGGGTGAGCTCGCGGTCATCGACCTGGCCACCACGGCGGGCGTCGCCCTCGTCGACAACAGCCCCGCCACGCCGGGGTACAGCTTCCTCCCGGTGGGGGAGTTCCCGGTGGCGATCGCGTCGGACATCGGCGACGGCACGGGCTTCCTGTACGTCGCCAGCGGCCGCAGCGACCGCGTCCTGCGCCTCGACGCCGCGGCGCTCCGCTCCGACCCCCGGCGCGCAGCCTTCGCAGCCCGCCGCATGGAGCTCCCGGTCGGGGGCCTGCCCCGCGACCTCGCGCTCGTGGTCTCCGGCGATCGGCACCTCCTGGTCGCGACGCTGCCCGAGTCGCGCGCCGTCTCGATCGTCGATGTCACCGATCCTGCCGCGCCGGGCGCGCCGCGCATCATCACGCTCCGGGGCGCGGCGACCGGCGGCGACGCCGGGGTGGCCGACGGCGGGGCGATGGCGCTCCCGCACCCGGTGGCGCTCGCCGTCGACGAGGAGGGCGGGCGGGCCTACGTGACCGACGACGTCCTCGATCGTGTGCACGTCGTCGACGTGGCCGCGGGGGTCGAGCTGGACTCCCTCGCGGTGGGCGAGCGCACCCGCGTCGCGGTGGTCACCGGCCTCGCGCGGCGACGCCGGTACAACTGCGACCAGGCGCTCGACCCCGACCACTGCACCCGCTCGCGCTACCTCTACCTGACCACTGCCGACCAGGGCGACGTGATCGTGTGGGACCTCACGCGCGGCGCCCGGGTGCGCCCCAACGTCCTGCCGCAGCCCAACGCGCGCGGCAGCCGCATCGAGCCCAGCATCGCCGTCGACCGGGTTCCGCTGCTGGTGCCCGCGACGGCGCTGGTGGCCATCAACACCAGCGCGTACGACTCCATGGCGGCGGACATCCCGGTGTCGCCCCCGACGGACTCCGCCACCTGCACCCAGGGCTACTCCCCGACCCTCGGGAGCTTCAGCGGGGTGTTCGTCGGCGCGGTGCTGCGCAGCGGACAGCTCGCGATCATCGACGTCGACGACTACAACGTCGACGCCTGGGAGGCCCAGTGCCAGGTGGGCGCAGGCAGCACCCTCACCGGCCCCTACCGCTTCGTGCGCCACGCGCCGCACGCCAAGACCCAGCTCACCCTCGCGCCCGCGCTGAGCGCCGCGCCCACGACCACCGCCCTCCTGCGGGGCAGCGCGCGCGGCCAGACCCTCGACGGCGTCGGCGCGCCGCTGTTCGCCTGCGGCGCCGCCCGCAGCATCGACGCCACGCCGGCGTGCACCGAGGCCAACAACTACGGCGTCGCCCTCCCGCGGCGGCAGATCGGCGCCAACGCCGCGGGTCCGGTGTACGGCCCGGCGGACCCCTTCACCTCGCGCAACGAGGCGTGGGCCTTCGCCTTCGAGGGCATCATCCCGGGCCTCGACCAGACCGGCGGCGCCCTCACGCTCGACCCCTCCGGGGCGCTCTCGCTCGAGGCGCCCGGCGGGTTCTTCTGCACCCGCGGCGCGCTCGCGGTGGACAACGTCGCGCGCGACCTGCTCAGCATCGTCAGCGACCCGACGCCCCTCGCCGCCGACGCCGAGCTCTGCGCGCAGACCTTCGGCGCGGGCGAGGTGCCGCTCAACCGCGACCTCGGCATCGAGCGCGCCTTCGAAGACCGGCTGCAGCTCCGCGCCAACGGCGCCGACTTCGCCGCCCTCGTGGTGCGTTGCTACCCGCAGGCGATCCGCTTCCAGGTGCGCGCGAGCCAGCAGTGGATCGCGCAGGGCGCCCGATCGGGCTTCCTCCACGCCGTGCGCATCGGGCCGGGGCGCGAGTGCGAGGTCGACCCCCCGAAGCAGGCCGAGGTGGTCGCGTTCGCCGAGCGCTGCCTGCGCGACCGCGCCACGCCCGCCGATCAGCTCGCCGCGCAGCTCGCGCGGGTGTGCCCGGCGGGCCGGGCGTGCACCGGCGCCGTGGTCGGAGGAATGGCGCAGCGCGACCTCGCGCCGGTGTTCGCCAACCCCTACCTGTGCACGCAGATCTTCCCGGCGCTGTTGCAGCGCATGACCGCCGCCGGGGGGACCGAGGTCGTCGCGGCGCCGCTCGACCGCGACACGCAGATCACGTTCACCCTGGCCAACGCGTGGGACGCGTTTCTCACCGATGTGGGCTCGTTGCCGGTGGCCGCGCGGCACCTGCGCGGTCTCGATCGGCTCTACGTGGTCGACACGGCCATCAACGGGCTGATGGAGTTCCGCTTCAACCCCTTCGAGCGGGGGCGGATCTTCAACTGATCGGGGCTGTCGGGGGGAGCGATTCGAGCGGCGGGGGGGGAGAGAAGCGATCAGGGAAGGCCGATCAGCGATCGACCTTCTTGATCTCCTCGTCGAGGAGCCCGAACACGTAGTTGTAGCTGACGAAGGGCGGGGTCTCCTTGATGGTGACCTTCAGGGTCTGCTCCGTCTCGGTGTACTCGCAGTCGGCGACCACGCCGCGACCGCGGATCGTGGACTTGTCGCTGGACGGGGGTACGAGCCCCTTGCTCCGAAGGTTGGACTTCAGAACATCGAGCTCGGCACGCGTGATCTTTTCCCAGGTCTTCTGATTCGCAGGCATTGGCAGGTCCCTCCTGTAGACGGTCCGCAGGGGAGACTAACACAGCGCTTTGGAGCGCAACCTCGCGCGGGGGAGATTTGTCGCCCCGCCGTCAGCCGCGGGCGAGGGTGCTCCGACCGGGGGCGTACTGCACCGGCCAGCGCTGCGCATCCCAGCCCTGCGCCGCGGCGGCGCGGAGCGTCCAGAAGGGGTCGGCGAGGTGCGGGCGGGCCAGCACGCAGAGGTCGGCGCGGCCCGAGGCCAGGATGCTGTTCACCTGGTCGGCGCTCTGGATGTTGCCCACGGCCATCGTCGCGATGCCCACCTCGTTGCGCACCAGGTCGCTCCACGGCGTCTGGTACATCCGCCCGAACACGGGCTTCCCCTCCGGGACGGTCTGCCCGCTCGACACGTCGATGATGTCGCAGCCGCGCGCCTTCAGCATCGCCGCGAGGGCGCGCAGGTCGTCGTCGGTGATGCCGTGCGGGTGCCAGTCCGTGGCCGACACGCGCACGCTCATGGGCCGCTCTTCGGGCCACCGCGCCCGCACCGCGTCGAAGACCTCCAGGGGGAAGCGCGCGCGCGCCTCGATCGACCCACCGTACCCGTCGCTGCGCAGGTTGGTGAGCGGCGAGAGGAAGCTCGCCAGCAGGTACCCGTGGGCCATGTGCACCTCGATGAGGTCGAAGCCCGCGGCGACCGCGCGCGTCGTCGCGGCGGCGTACTGCGCGATCACCCGGTCCATGTCCGCGCGCTCCATCGGCCGCGGTCGCTGCGAGTGGGGGAAGTACGGCAGCGGGCTCGGCGCGAGGAGCTCCCACGCCCCCTCGGCGAGGGGCTCGTCGATGCCCTCCCACATCAGCCGCGTCGCGCCCTTGCGCCCCGCGTGACCGAGCTGGAGCCCCACCCGGGCGCCGCTCTGCTGGTGGGCGAAGTCCACGATGCGCCGCCAGGCCGCGGTGTGCGCGTCGGTGTAGATCCCCGCGCAGCCGAGCGTGATGCGCGCCTCGGCGGCGACGTCGGTCATCTCGGTCATCACGAGCCCGGCGCCGCCCTGGGCGAGCGCGCCGTAGTGCACCAGGTGGAAGTCGCCGGGCGTGCCCTCGACGGCGGAGTACATGCACATCGGCGACACCACCACGCGGTTGGCGAGGGTCATCCCGCGCAGCGTGAGCGGCGTGAACATCGGCGGCGGCGGGGCCTCCGAGGGCGCGACGGCGACGCCCGCGCTGGCGGCGAAGCGGCGGGCCACGTCGTCGGCGAAGGCCGGGTCGCGCTTGCCGAGGCTCTCGAAGGTGATGCGCTTGGAGCGGGTGAGCAGGCTGAAGGCGAGCTGCCACGGCGGCAGCGCGAGGTAGCGCCGCGCCTGCTCGAACCACACGAGCGAGTCCTGCGCGGCCTTCTGGGTGCGCTCGACCACCGGGCGCCGCGAGGCCTCGTAGCGGTCGAGGGCCTCGTCGAGGGTGCCGCCCCCGGCGAAGCAGTCGACCAGCGCGATGGAGTCCTCGAGCGCGAGCTTGGTGCCCGACCCGATGGAGAAGTGCGCCGTGTGCGCGGCGTCGCCGAGCAGCACCGCGTTGCCGTGGTGCCAGCGCTCGTTGCGCACGGTCACGAACTGGATCCACTGCGAGCGGTTGATGACCAGGGGCTCACCGCCGAGCCACGGGGCGAAGAGCTTCTCCAGGTAGGCGACGGTCTCGGCGATGGGCGCGTCGCCGAGGCCGCTGCGCGCGAAGGTCTCCTCGTCGCACTCGGCGATGAAGGTGCTCATCGACTCATCGAAGCGGTACGCGTGGGCCTGGAACATCCCGTGCGCGTTCTCGGCGAAGGCGAAGGTGAAGGCCTCGAAGCGCTTCGGGGTGCCGAGCCAGAGGTAGCGGCACTTCCGCACGTCGAAGCTGGGGCGGAACTCCTCGCGCCAGGTGGTGCGCACGATGGAGCGCAGGCCGTCGGCGCCGAGCAGCAGGTCGCACTCGCCGCGGAGGGCGCGGATGCGATCGGGGTCGGTGAGGTCGACGCCGTGCTCGATGGTGACGCCGAGGGCGGTGGCGCGGGCTTCCAGGATGTCGAGCAGGCGGCGGCGCGAGATGCCCGAGAAGCCGTGGCCCGCGGAGCGGAAGGTCTCGCCGCGGATGTGCACGTCGATGGCCTCCCAGTGGGCGAAGCTCGCGGTGATCTCGGCGTGCGTCGGGGGGTCGGCCTCGAGGAGGTTGGAGAGGGTCTCGTCGGAGAACACCACGCCGAAGCCGAAGGTGTCGCCCGGCGCGTTGCGCTCGAGCAGGGTGATGTCCCACGAAGGGAAGCGCTGGCGCGCCAGGATGCTGAAGTAGAGGGCTGCGGGACCGGCGCCGATGCTGATGACCTTCACGGGGCGGCAGGGTACCGCTATCGTCCGCCGCCATGAAGATCGTGAGCTGGAACGTCAACGGCTTCCGCTCGTCGCTGAAGACGGGCTTCCTCGACTGGTTCGAGGCGACGAGCCCGGACGTGCTGTCACTCCAGGAGGTTCGGGTGGAGTGGGAGGAGCTCGACCTCGCGACGCGCGACGAGCTCACCCGCAAGCACGAGGTGTGCTGGTTTCCGGCGCGCTCGAAGAAGGGTTACTCGGGCTCGGCGACGCTCACCCGCAAGGGCCTCGGGTTCAAGCACACGAAGGGTCTCGGCGTGGAGGCCTACGACATCGAGGGGCGGATGATCGTCAGCGAGGGGGCGGGCTTCACCTTCATCGCGGGCTACTTCCCCAACGCTTCGACGGGCCTCGCCCGCCTGCCGTACAAGCGCGCCTTCGCGCAGGACCTCGCGAAGGTCATGCACGACCGCGTGGCGCGCGGGGAGAACGTGGTGGTCGTCGGCGACATGAACGTCGCGCCCGAGGAGATCGACCTCGCGAACCCGAAGAGCAACCGCATGAGCCCCGGGTTCACCGACGAGGAGCGCGAGGACTTCCGCGGGTACCTCGCGGCGGGGATGCGCGACGTGTTTCGCGATCGGCACCCGGGCGAGAAGGGGCTCTACACCTGGTGGTCGCAGCGCGGCGCGGCGCGCGCGAAGAACGTCGGCTGGCGCATCGACATCTTCCTGGTGAGCGAAGGCTACGTCGGGAAGGTGAAGGACGCGCAGATCCACCCCGACCAGCGGGGCAGCGACCACTGCCCGGTCTCGCTCGAGCTCGCGCCGTGACCTCCGGCCCCTACCAGCTCGAGCCCGGCAGCCTCGTCGCGGGGCGGTACCGCGTCGAGCGCAAGCTCGCGCAGGGCGGGATGGGGGCCATCTACGTGGTGATGCACGAGGGCACCGCGCGGCGCATGGCCCTCAAGCTGATGCACCCGCGCTACGTGGCCGACGCCAAGAGCCGCGAGCGCTTCGCCCAGGAGGCGCGGCTCGGGGCGATCATCGCGAGCGAGCACGTCGTCGAGGTCTTCGACGCGGGCGTCGACGACGAGCGGGGCATCCCCTACCTCGCGATGGAGCTGCTGGAGGGCGAGACGGTCGCGGCGCGGCTCTCGCGCGTGGGGCGGGGCAGGGGGCTCTCGCTGGCGGAGGTGTACGAGGTGCTGCGCCAGCTGTGCAGCGCGCTCGCGGCGGCGCACGCGCGCAACATCGTGCACCGCGACCTCAAGCCCGAGAACCTCTACCTGGTCCCGAAGGCCGACGCGCCCTTCGGCTTCACCCTCAAGGTGCTCGACTTCGGCATCGCGAAGCTGCTCGACCCGTCGCGCGCCGCGCAGAACGTCACCACCGCCATCGGCACGCCGCTGTGGATGGCGCCCGAACAGAACACCACCGCCGAGCTCACCCCGGCGACGGACGTGTGGGCCGTCGGGCTCATCGCGTTCCGGCTGCTCACGGGGCGCTTCTACTGGCGCGGCGCCAGCGGGCGCGAGCTCGACATGGCGATGCTCCTCGCCGAGCTGGAGCGCGAGCGCCTGCCACCGGCCTCGGAGCGGGCCCGCGAGCTCGGCGTGGCGGACGACGTCCCCGCGGCGCTCGACCCGTGGTTCGCGCGCTGCATCGCCCGTGACCCGGCGGCGCGCTACGCAGGCGGCGGCGAGGTGGGTAGCGCGCTCGCGGCGATCCTGGGCCCGATGCTCCAGCGGCCGTCGCTCGTGCCCCGGAGCCCCCTCGCGGAGACGCAGCCCGGCGCCGGCGTCGCCCGCACGCAGGCGATCTCCCAGTCCCCATCGCCGCCGCACGGGGCGCACGCCACGCAGGACGTCGCGCACCCCCCGCAGGGCCCGCTGCCGCCCATCACCGTGTCGGGCCAGCCCGGGGTGCCGACGCACTACTCCGCGCCGCCGCCGGTGGTCGACCGCACCGTCGCGCGCCCGCGGTGGTGGATGGCCGTGGTGCCCGCGCTGGTGGTGCTCGGGGGACTGGTGACGCTCGCGGCGTGGCAGGGTGTCTTCGACGAGGAGCCGCGCGGACGGCACACCGAGCCCGGACCGGGGTCCGTGTCGGCGCCAGTGCCCGTGGCCGCGCCGCCGGTGCCCGCGGCGCCGGTGCCCGCGCCGATCACGGTGCCGTCGATGCCCGCTGCGGTGCCGATGCCCGTCCAGGTGCCGACGGTGGGTTTGCCCGATGTGCCGGGCGCTCGCTGGCCCGGCTGGAAGGATGACCCCGACGGGGGGTGAGCGCCCTGGGCCCGTCGCGGCCGCGCTTCTACTCGTCGTCGAGGTTCTCGCGTGTGGCGGTCCAGATACGGGCGTACTCGTCCCGCACCATGGGGTCGAGATCGTCGCGCAGCTCCATCGGGAGGTCGGCGTGCCTGATGAGCTCCTGCACGTCCGCGAGGTCTCTCATCCGACCAGGGTTGGTCGTGCCCGAGGCCAGCTTGAGTTCGACGAGGGTGCGCAGGGGCACGACCATGATGTCCCCGCTACGCTCTGCCACGGAGGGGTCTGGGAACGCGACGGCCTTCGGTCTGCCGTCGCCGGGAAAGTCTCCCGTGAGGAAGACGTCGATCTTCACGCCGTACTCGGTGTCGCACATCCCCTTCGACCCGGGGAAGCGCTCCGCCCATCCGCGCCCCAGCCAGCGAGCCTTGAAGGCGTCGAGACCCTCGCGCGTGAGCAGGAGATCGACGCCCTCCGTGACGCGCCGGTAGTCGTATGCGTTGAGGGCCATCGCGCCGACCAGCGCGTAGGGGATCCCAGCGGATTCGAGCGCCGCGCACACCTTCCTCAGCGCCTTCTGCACCTCGCTGACGCCCATGAAGAACCTCTCCGCGAACGCGACGCCCTCGTGAAACGCACGAACCTGCTGAGGCGTGAACCCGATATGTGGATGCGCGTCGCTCACGGCGCGAACTATAGGCCCCCGCGAGGTGATCGAGGTCGATCCCCGACGTCGGCCCGGGAGCGCGACCGCGCCTCCGACGTACGCGCAACCGCTTCCGACCTCCGCTTCGGCGCCTCGGGTGGCTGCCCCGCGGCCCCGTTCAGCCATGCCGGGGTCTTCCGACGCCTCCTGCGAAGCGTCGGAAGGCCCCGGCAGCGTCCCCCGCCCCGCGTCGGAGGGCCTGTGCCTGTGTCGGAGCCTACTTCACCGGCGTCGGATCGCTCGGCGTCGGGGCGGGCGTCCCCGGGCGTGCTGGGCGCTTGCGTCGGGCGAGCCCCAGCTTGAGCAGGTAGTCCTTGCGCGACAGCTCGGTGCGCGCGAGCTCGGCCCACTCCTCGAACCACGCCCGCAGCGCGCGGAGCCCGCCCTGGTGGTTGCCGTCGGCGACGGGGGCGGCGACGGGCGCCGCGTAGCGCTCGGCGGACTTCACCAGCGCGGCGAGCTCGGCGCGGTACGCCGGGGTGAGGCTGCGGCGCGCGAGCACGTCGAGGGCGGCCTTGCCGTCGGCGCCCGAGAGCTTCGCGATGCGGGCGAGGAGGGTGCGGACGTAGAGAACCGACTCGGCGCCGCGGCCGGGCTTGAGGTCGGCGAGGAGCTCGGCGCGGAGCGCCGGGTGGCGGTGTCGGAGGGAGGCATCGACGATGCGGTGCAGGCGCTCGTCGACGGCGTCGAGCGCGGCGATGGCGTGGGCGACGTCGGCGTCCAGGGCGGGAGCCGCGGAGGCGGAGGGCGCGGTGTAGCCCGAGACGGCGTGGAGGAGGCTCCAGCCGCGGGCGTGCTCGGCGGCGTCATAGCCGACGGCGGCGAGCGAGAGGCGGATGGGCTCGGAGGTGCCGACGCCGCGGAGGAAGGTGAGGGCGCGGCCCGGCGTGGCCTCGAGGGTCTCGTCGGTGACCGAAACGGTGAGGGTATCGGCGATGGGGGATGGGGAGGGTTTCTTGTTGACCATGGTGGATGGGGAGCTCCGAAGGGGATGAACGGTTACGTTGCCAGAGGCAGCGCCAGAGGACGCCTACGGTGGCCGTAGGTGCGGGAGTCAGGCTACGGGAGCTCGATGCGGAGGGGAAGATCGGAGCGCCTGCGCGGGGGTGGCTGCCCGAGGCTGAGCAGACCGTTGCTGCCCCAGCAGAAGACCTCGTCCGAGCGGGTTAGCGCGCAGTTGTGGTCTCGGCTTGAGCCTATCTCGATGACGTCATCGAGCTCGCGGACGGGCCTCGGTGGATACATGCGGCCCCCATCCTCGTAGAATCCAAGCTTGCCGTGGTAGCTGCTGAGGCCGCCGCAGATGACCTGACCTGACGGCATCAGCGCGCAGAGGAAGCTTCCCCCGGCGGACAAGGCAATGGCGCCGCGGTAGTCCGGAGCAGGAGTCGGCGTACGTAGCAGGCCCGACCCAGATCCGATGGGTTCGAGGCCAAGGGCGTCGGCTCCCCAACAACGGACATCGCCGCTCGTGGAGAGCGCACAAGAGAAGGTAGTACCGAGGGCGATCGTGGCGACGTCTGGCTCGGGGGGAATCGCAACCCCGCGCAAGCGCACATCCTGATCGACCAGGCAGGCGGAGTTGTCACCTCCCCAACACCAGACCCGTCCTGAGGCGTCAACGCCGTTGAAATGCGCCGAGGTGGAACCGCCGAAGAGGCGGACGATCGGGGCCGGTAGATCAATTCGGACGGGGTTGGGACCCGGTCCAGACTCGACGCTCAGGCTGCCAAGATAGGCTCCCCAACACCAGACCGATCCGTCGCGCTTGAGCGCGCACCACGCGGTCATGTTGCTGGCGACGTCAATGACCTCGTCTAGGATGACCGAGCCGGGGGCGAGTACTGGCTCGTACCTGCCATTGCCGACCTGGCCGAGTTCGTTCCGTCCCCAACAACGCAACTCACCGATGGTACCAAAGGTGCACGCCGTGCCGTAACCGAGGAGCAATCTCGATTCGAGGGGAGGTACCGTTCGCGCCCCCGGGGGGGGCACGCCGGCATCCGTGAGCATTCCACCCAACAGCGCAGAATCATCACCCCAGGCCACCGGGTCGCCGTTCAGTCGGCGGAGATGGCCAATGCCACTGCGAACGTTCAAGCGAGAGGGTCCGGAGTCCGGAACGTCACGCGGCGGATGGTCATCGTTCGGAACATCGGGCCCCACATCGGGGGTGTCGAGAGTCGCGGCGTCGGCCGTAAAGGGTGGAGGAGGCTGCGAGACCGTGGAAGCACACGCAGATGCTACAGTCAGGACCAGCAGGAGGCCGACGCCGCGATTCAACATGGTCAGCATCCGATCACATCACCGGAAATTGACAGAACTGCGGCACCGCGGTTGACGAGGTGGCGCTGATTGCGAGCTCACCGTAGGCATTGCCGCCCCAGCAAAGCACGGTCCCGTTGCCACGGAAGGCGCACGACATGTCCGCCCCGCTTGACACTGCGATGATCCCATCAAGGGAGCCGGTCTCGCCTGACGGCGCTCCGACCTGGATTGCCTGATGTTGGTTGGAATAGCTGCTAATCCCCGTCTGGTAGCTGCCATTGACCCCCCAGCAGGCCACGTTGGAGTTCGCCTGGAGGGCGCAGGTAGTCCTCGACCCTCCGTAGACCGCGACGACATTCGTAAGTGCCGTGCTGCTGGTGTTTTGGACAGCGTTGAAGTTGGTGTTGTGCGTCCCGTTACCCAGCTGGCCGAGGGTGTCATCACCCCAGCAGACTACTTGGCCGTTGGCCATCACTGCGCACGAGTGGTCGATGCCGGCCGTGATGGCAATCGCGGTGATCGCAGGTTGCCCCGTCTGGTACACCGGCGCATCGGCCGCCCTGCTATCGCTGGACTCGTCGCCTCCGGCGACCTGCCCCCAGTTGTTGAGGCCCCAGCAGCGCACGGTGCCTGCCGCCATGAGCGCGCAGGTGTGGCGTCCGCCGGCGGCGATCGCGCGGACTCCCTCGAGGGTGGGCATCCCCGACAGCTCGCCATCCTTCACCGCCGTAGGAGAGGAGAAAACATCGGTGGTGCTGTCGTTGCAACCGATGGTGCCTGAGCGGGCGGGCGAGTAGTCGGTCCAACGGTTGCGGCCCCAGCAGCGGACCGTCGAGTCGCTCAGCAGAGCGCAGGTGTGGGCGTCGCCCGCGGTAATGGCAATCGCAGGCAATGAGAGCGACACGCTGACCGGAGTCGTGCGATTGGTGGTCGTCCCGTCGCCGAGCTGCCCCGAGGAGTTGAGCCCCCAACACGAGACCACACCGGCATAGGTAAGCAGGCAGGAGTGGCTGGCTCCCGCGGCCACCGCCACTGCGCCCGCAGTCCCCCCGGACACCGCGGTCATGGACGTGCGGTTGGTGGTGGTGCCGTCACCGATCTGACCCTGGTCGTTCCGTCCCCAGCAGCGCACCTCGCGGGCCGTGTAGGGACCGGTTGCCACATAGGTGACTTCCAGCAACGCGCACGAGTGGTTGTCGCCACTCGCCAGCACTGCGCCACCATGGACCGAACTGTACACCAACTGACCGAAGGGCGGCGTGCCGAGGTAGAAGTCAGGCGTGTAGGACGTGACGGCGTAGTTCTTGTCGGTCGTGGTCCCGTCGCCAAGCTGTCCGAGTGACGCGCTCCCCCAACAGGAGATACCTCCCAATGAGTTGCGAACGGCGCAGGTAAAGGTCAGGCCGCCCGCGACCCCCACGACTCCGCTGAGCAGATACGACGAACTCGGGTCGGAGAACACGGGGCTGGACACCGAGAAGTCGAAGTTGGCGCCGTTTCCGAGCTGGCCAGCACCACCCGCACCCCAGCAACGCACCAGCCCGTTGTCCAGCACGGCGCAGGAATGGCTGATTCCGACGCCGATGTGGGTCGCGCGGTTGGAATACAGCGTGACGTTGACCGCTGTCGGCGAGTTGCCCGTGCTGCCGTTGCCGAGCTGTCCGGAGCTACCCAAGCCCCAGCACTGGACCGCACCCCCCGCGATCAGCGCGCAGCTGTGCGCTCCGCCAGCCGCCACTTCCAGGGCGGGGCCGGACAGGGACACGGCCGCAGCGCGGGTGGTATTGGAGGAGGACCCGTTGCCGAGCACTCCACCCCAGCAATAGACCGCGCCGGTCACCGTGACGGCGCAGGCATGGAAGTCACCCACCGAGACGGCGACGACATCGGTGAGGTTGCCGCTGCTGGTGGTGACCTGAACCGGAGTCGAGGAGCCGTTGGTGGTGCCATCACCCAGCTGCCCGGCGGCGTTGCCACCCCAGCACCGCACTGTACCGTCGCCGAGCACCGCGCACGAGTGGGTGAAGCCCGCGCCGATGGCGCGCGCGACGACGCCCGACCCGAAGGTGACCGCCTGGGGTGAGGTGAACGAGGAGCCCGAGCTCTGCCCGACCTCGCCCGAGCTGTTATTGCCCCAGCAGAACACCTTGCCGTCGGAGAGGCGAGCGCAGGTATGGTTGCCACCGGCGGCGACCTCGACCGGCACGATTCGGGCCGCCACGCCCGACCCGAAGTCCACGGCGGACGCCGATCCGAGCGAGATCTGCTGGGTGGTGTTGCCAGTACCGAGTTGCCCGGCGCCATTGGCACCCCAGCAGAAGAGCTTGCCGTCAGTTCGGACCACGCACCCGTGGAAGTCGCCGACGTCCATGGCCAGGGTACCGGACGCGCCCTCCATCTGGGCGGCCTGGGGCCGCTGGACGACTTCATCCAGATTCTGGTCAGACGCTGCACAGCTAGCCAGAGGTAGCGCCAGTGCCAGGGTCGCCAACCATCGGACGGTGACGAGCGCTACTCGTCCTTGGGGGGGGGGGGGCGTTCACGTCAGTTTTCATCGCCTGCGCTCCTTCTCGCGAAGGGGCAGACTGCGTTGAATACGGTCATTGTTGTTGATGCGCTCCCCCTCACGCTGTCATCGGTACCCGAGTCAGGTGCGGCCTACAAGAGCCTTTCAATTGCCGCTCGTATATTTCATTGGGTGTCCGCGAGTCGGACAGTTACGATCTGTCGGGGGCGATTGAAGCATTCGTATTCTCTTCACTCAAACTGCGGAGTCCACGTCACGGACCTGAGGTATCCCTCAGTTCTCCAACCCTCCCGGGATTGGTGTCGGCCCGCCTCGTCGTCGCTCGCCCCAGCTGGCCTATCCTCCGCCCACGCTCGGCGCTACCGTCATTCGCATGAGACCGATCGCGTGGGCCTTCCTCGGCGCCTGCTTCCTCTGCACCGCCCCGGCGCTCGCCGTCGGCTGGGGGACCTCCGCCGTCGACATCCCGCTCGGCGACGGCATCGTCGCGCGCCGCGAGCCCATGCTCACCCCCAATCCCTGGAACGGCTTCCTCGCCCGCTCCGTCACGTGGCGCCTCCAGGGCCTCGCGCCTCCCCCCGAGGTCGCCACCTTCGCGATCCACATGTTCGCGCGCGGCCCCGACGGGCGCATCTTCGCGGCTGTCGATGGCGGCCTGCTCTACACCGACGACCGCGGCGCCCGCTGGACCCACGCCCGCTGGGACGGCGCCCAGTCGCCGCGCGCGCTCGCCTTCGACGCCGCCACCGGCTTCGGCGCCGCCGTCGGCACCAACGGCACCGTCTGGACCAGCTCGGACCGCGGCCAGAGCTGGCGCACCCGCCGCGACGTGGGCGACACGCTCGTCGACGTCACCGTGCTCGGCAACATCGTCGCGTGGACCAGCATCCGCGGCCTCGTGCAGGTCTCGGCCGACGGCGGCACCTCGGTGCGCACCGTGAGCGAGCGCGCCCACGGCCCGATGCCCGTGATGGCCACCCACGAGGCCCAGATCTGGATACGGGTCGATGGCGCGCAGTGGTGGCGGGTCGATCGCGAGGGCGCCGTCGAACGCGCCCAGCGCTCGCCGTGGGGGGGCTGATGCTGAGGGCTCATGTCGCTGTCCGGTCGCTGCGCCCCGCGTCCGCGGGTTGAAAACCCGCGGCAACGATGGGTACATGAACCGCCCGATGAAAAGCCCGCGAACGCGGGCTTGCGGTGGACGGCATCGCCATCCATCGTTGCCGCGTGTTTCAACACGCGGTGACGGGCCCATCGGCACCGTGAGAGGGATGGGCCTGAGGGCCCTCCGCATCGCTTCGGTCGTCTCGCTCGTCGGCGTGCCTGCGCTCGCCCAGGAGCGCACCCCCACCAACGACGACCCGCCCGAGGCGACGGTGCGAGCGCGCGCGCGGGCCCGGGAGGTCCACCGACGCGAGCTCAGCGCCGCGGAGATGCAGCGCATGCCCGGCACCCGCGGCGACGCGCTGCTCGCCGTGCAGAACCTCCCCGGTGTCGGGCGCCCCGCCTTCGGCCTCGGGGCCTTCATCCTCCGCGCGTCCGACCCCGAGGACTCCCTGGTCACCCTGGAGTCCCAGCCCTTCGGGCTCCCTTTCCACTTCTACGGCCTCGCCACCACGCTCGCGACGGACCTCATCGAGCGCATCGAGGTGCTCCCCGGCAACTTCTCCGCCCGCTGGGGCCGCGCCGCCGGTGGTGTCGTCAACGTCACCCTCCGCTCGCCCGCCCGCGACCGCGTGCACGTCACGGCCGACGTCGACCTCGTCGACGCGGGCGCCTACGCCTCGGTGCCCATCGGCCGCCGCAGCGCGCTCGCGGTGGGGGTGCGCCGCAGCTACGTCGACGCGTGGCTCGGCCTCGCCAACCTCGGCGGGTCGTTCTCCCGCCTGCCGCGGTACTGGGATTACCAGGCCGTGTATGACGCCGACCCAACCGCCGCGGACAACGTCCGGGTGATCGTCTCTGGCAGCGACGACGCGCTCGGCTTCTCCCTCGACGCCCCCGACGCCAACGACCCCAACCTCCGCGGCAGCTCCGGGAGCGCGGTGTCCTTCCACGGCGCGCAGGCCCGGTGGCGTCACCGCTGGGGCGCCGGCACGCAGCACTCGCTCTCCCTCGCCGCCTCGACCCAGGACGCCGACGTCACCGCCGGCAGCACCATCCGCTACCTCACCAGCACCCGACAGCTCTCGCTGCGCGACGAGCTCGAGCTCCGCCTCGGGCGCCACGCGCGCCTCTTCGCGGGCATCGACGCCGTGCTCGGCGAGACCGACGCCACGCTCGCCGCGCCGCCGCTCAGCCCGAGCGGCATCACCGACCCGACCGGCGCCACCGGCCTCGCGCGCTACCAGGGCACGCGCGGCTTCTTCAACCCCGCGGCACACGCCGAGGTGGAGCTCGACGACGATCGCCGCTGGCGCGCGCTGCTGGGCGTTCGCGTCGACC
Organism: Myxococcales bacterium; assembly: GCA_030652255.1. Taxonomy (GTDB): domain Bacteria; phylum Myxococcota_A; class Polyangia; order Polyangiales; genus SCUS01. Next base: position 110,584 of record JAUSAZ010000056.1, read on the forward strand.
ACTTCTCCCGCTCGGACCGCGTCACCGTCGACCCTCGCGTCTCGGGGCTCTTCCGCGCGCACCCGCGGCTCGGCCTGCGCGGCGCCATCGGCTCGTACAGCACCCTGCCGCGCGGGTACGCTGTGATCCCCGGCTTCGGCAACCCCGACCTCGGGCCCGAGCGCTGGTGGCACGGCACCGCGGGGCTACAGATCGACGTCATCCCCGGGGCGCTGGAGCTCACCGCCGACGTCTTCGCGAAGTGGGGCGACGCGACCGCCGCGCCGTCATCCCGCACCATCGTGCGCGACGGCCAGATGGTGCCCGAGCGCTTCGCCAGCACCGGGTCGGCGCGGGTGCTGGGCGCCGAGTGGTGGCTGCGCCTGCGCCCCGGCCGACTGCCCCTCTACGGCTGGCTCTCGTACACCTACCAGCGCGCCGAGCGCCGCGACGCCGCGGGCCTCGCGTGGCACCCGTCGACCTGGGACCAGCCCCACCTGCTGTCGTTCATCCTGGGCGTGGCGCTGCCGCGGGGCTGGGAGGTGGGCGCGCGGGTGCGCTGGTCGTCCGGGCTGCCGGAGCCCGTGGTGACCGGGGCCCTCGTCGACAGCGACCACGACGTCGCGCTCACCTGGGTAGACCCGCAGCGCACCGGTCGGCTGCCCGACACCTGGCAGCTCGACCTGCGGGCGGCGAAGCGCTTCCGGTGGGGGCCGCTGCGGATGCAGTTCATCGCGGAGGTGCTCAACACGACCAACCAGGCCAACGCCGAGTCGCGGCTCTACGCCTGGGACCGTCGCCGCAGCGCGTACATCACCGGGCTGCCGATCCTGCCGAGCGTGGGGCTTCGCGCGGAGTATTGAGAGCTCGCGACGAGGCCCCGCGGGCGTGCTACTCGTCGCGGCCATGAGCGTGTTCTTTCGTACGACCGGGACCATGGGAGGCCCGGAGTTCTTCGTGCGGCCCTCGTCCCGCTCGCTGCGCGACCTGCGCATCCCGGTCATCGTGGCGGTCATCGAGCGGCCCGACGGCCTCGTGCTCATCGACACCGGCTGGAGCCGACGCACCTGCGCCTTCCCCGACGACGACCCCGGCGTCGCGCAGCGCCTGCTCCTCGGGCTCTCGGTGAAGCCCGAAGACGCCCTCGCCTCGCAGCTCATCTCCCTCGGCTACTCGCCCGGCGACGTGCGCCATGTGATCGCGACGCACCTCCACTCCGACCACGTGGGCGGCGTGGTCGACTTCGATCGCGCGACGGTGCACGTCCACGACCGCGAGCTCGACGCCACCGCCCGCGGTCTGCGCGGCGGGTACAGCCCCGCGATGCGCTCGCTGCCGCGCGTGGCGCCCTACACCCTCGACCCCGAGCCCGCGCTCGGCTTCCCCTTCTCGAAGGACCTCTTCGGCGACGGCTCGGTGCTCCTGCTCGACGGCCGCGGGCACACCGCGGGCTCCGTGGTGGTCGCGGTGAAGCTGCACGACGGCTGGGCCCTGCACGCCGGCGACGCCGCCCAGTACGTCGGGGAGTACCGCGCCGACGACACCGCGCCGTCGAGCCTCTACGCCCACGCCATGAGCTGGAACCTCGCCGAGCAGCGCCGCACCTACGGCCTGCTGCGCGGCGCCGAGGCCTCGCTCGACGCCCGCGTGGTGGTCTCGCACGACCCCGACCTGCTCGGCACCCTGCCGACCACCAAGGAGACCGCGTGGCCCTGCGCCTGGGACAAGCGCAAGGGCAACAAGCCCAAGCGCTGAGCGCGTCAGCCCGCCGGGGGCTGCTCGTCGAGGAAGGCGAGCAGCGCCGCGACGAGCGCGTCGGGCGCCGTCCAGTGGATCATGTGACCCGCGTCGGGGACGCTCACGAAGCGGGCGCCGGGGTAGCGCGCGGCGCGCTCGGCGAGCTCGGGGAAGTGCGCGAGGCTGCCGCCGTCGACCATCAGCACGGGGGCGGTGATGCGCGGCACGAAGGCCTCGAAGGCCTCGGCGTCGTAGCGCATCGGCGAGATCGTCATGTGCAGCGGGTCGAAGCGGAACAGCAGTCCCCCGTCGTCGGTCTCGCGGGTGGCGCGCGCGGCCATGGTGCGCAGCGTGTCGAGCGGCACCGAGGGGTGCGACACGCGCATCCGGGCGACGACCTCGTCGAGCGAGCGCATGGGGCGGGTCGCGCGGCCGCGAGCGCGCTTGAGCCCGTCGAGCCAGAGGGCCGTGCGGTCGGGGGTGACCTCGGCGGGCATCGCGGGGGGGCCGACGCCCTCGATGAGCGCGAGCGAGGCGACGCGCGCGGGGCGGGCGCCGGCGTAGCGGGTGGCGACGGTTCCGCCCATGGAGTGGGCGACGAGGTGGGGGCGGTCGAGCGCGAGCGCGTCGAGCAGCGCGTCGAGGTCGGCGACGTAGTCCATCGCGTGGTAGTAGGCCCCCGGCGGGACCCGGTCGGTGTCGCCGTGGCCGCGGAAATCCGGGGCGATCACGCGGTAGCCCGCGGCGCCGAGCCCGGCGATGACCTCCTCGAAGGAGCGCGCGAGGTCGAGGTATCCGTGCAGCAGCACGACGTCGCCGCGCCCTCCGCCGGGGTGCTCGACGAGGTGGTGCTGTAGCCCGTTGGCGGCGACGCGCCGGTCGACGAGCGCCGTCACGCGCGCGGTCCCTGCCGGAAGCGGTCGGGGGAGAGGGCGTCGAGGTGCCGGTGACGGCGCCCGTGCACCACGAGGTCGCGCACGATCTCCGCGGTGACGGGCGCGTAGAGCACCCCACTGCGATGGTGGCCCGCGGCGACGAAGAGCCCATCGGGGCGGAGCGCGCCGACGTAGGCCAGGCCGTCGGGCGTGCGCGGCCGGAAGCTCGACCAGGCCCGTCGGAAGGGGGCGGTCGCGAGCGCGGGCACGGCGTCGGCGGCGCGCTCGCGGAGCACCTGGAGTCCCGCGTCGGTGGTGCCCCGCTCGAAGCCGACCATCTCCAGGGTGCTGCCCACGCACACGCGCCCGTCGGCGCGCGGAACGAGGTACCCGCCGCCCGTGTACAGCACCGGGCCGAAGGGCACCGGGTCGAGGGCGTACTCGATGAGCTGGCCGCGCGCCGGGGCGATGTCCTGCGAGGCGTCGAGGGCGCCCTCCACCATCCGGCTCCAGGCGCCGGCGCAGAGCACGACGACGTCGGCGCCGCGGTGCCCGCGGGCGGTGCGCACGCCGGTGACGCGTCCACCATGCGAGGTGATCGCGAGCGCGGCCTCGTCGTGGGCGAAGGTGACCCCGGCCCGCGCCGCGGCCGCGAGGGCGCTGGCCATGAGCACGGGCGGGTCGACGGTGGCGTCGTCGGCGAAGAGCACGCCGCCGGTGTAGCGAGGGTGCAGCCCCGGGGCGACGGCGCGCAGCGACGCGGCATCGAGCGCGTCGAGCCGCAGGCCGCGCTCGCCCTGCCACGCGTGCCTCCCGAGGGTTGCGTCGTGATCGGACGCGGTGGTCGGGACGAGCGCGCCGTTGGGGCGATACCCGCTGCCGGGGCCGCCGAGCTCGGCGTGAAGCGCAGCGTGGAGCGCGCGGCTCTCCAGGGCGAGGTCGAGCCCCGCCCCAGGCGCGCCTGCTTCGGACTGCGCCGCCAGGATGCCCGCGGCCGCCGAGGAGGCCTCCGCTCCGGCGCGACCCGCGTCGAGCACCTGGACCTTGCAGCCCGCCTCCGAGAGCCGCAGCGCGGTGAGCGTACCGACCAGACCGCCACCGACCACCAGCACCGCCGCGCTCATCGCGGCGCACGCTAGGGCAGCGCGGCGTGCATCGCAATCGTCCCAGTGGTCCCGTCGCGAACGCGTCCCATGAACCGCCGGGCGGGAGACGGGCGCGACCCCGGCGACGTCCCCCATGCATCTCACCTCGCGATGGCGCCGGAGCACCTCCAACGGCGTCACTGATTCGAAAGGACCCCATGAGCGAGAGCCAGCCCCGCCGCGTCGCACCCCGAGGCCTCCACGTCGAGGCCCAGACCCCGCTGCCCACCCGCCATGGAAGCTTCGAGGTCTACGTCTTCCGCTACGACGACGACCCCGAGAAGGAGCACGTCGCGATCGTGTCGGGCGCGCTGCACGGCGCCGTCGACGTGCCGGTGCGCATCCACTCCGAGTGCCTCACGAGCGAGGTGCTGGGATCGTTGAAGTGCGACTGCCGCGAGCAGCTGGAGTTCGCGCTGGGGTACATCGCGCGCGAGGCGCCGGGCGTGGTGCTCTACCTCCGGCAGGAGGGCAGGGGCATCGGGCTGTCCAACAAGATCCGCGCGTACGCGCTGCAGGCGCAGGGGGTCGACACCGTCGACGCCAACCGCCAGCTCGGCCTGCCGGACGACGCGCGGCGCTACGACTGCGCCGCGGCGATGCTGGAGCACCTCGGCGTGCGCTCGGTGCAGCTGCTGACCAACAACCCCGAGAAGGTGTCAGCGCTGCGGGCGCTGGGCGTGGCGGTGCGGGGGCGCGTGCCGGTGCTCATCGAGCCCAACGTTCACTCGCGGGGCTATCTGCACACCAAGGTTGTTCGGATGAATCACAGCCTCCCGCAGGTGGCGGGGCCGTGGAACGACGCGGAGTAGGCGATCACCAGCTGGTGGAGGGGTTGCCCTGCCACCCGTCGCGGGGGATGGGCACCTGCGGCGTCGGCCCGGCGAACTGGGCCTCGTGGGTGGTGAAGGTGGCCGCCTCGTTCACGTGGAAGTCGTCGTGGCCGACGCTGCCCCCGGCCATGCCGCCCGCCCGCTCGGAGGCGTCGCCGCGGGCGATCGCCGAGCCACCGCTGCCGCCTACGACCGCGCTGCCACCGCGCACGGGCGCGGCGCTGGCGAGGGTGGCGGCGCGGGTGTTCGCGCATCCGGCCGAGAGGCACAACGACATCGCGATGAACCCGAGGGCGTGGGGGAGCTTCATGACTGATCATTCTCCTCGGGCGCCGAACCCTTGGCAAGCCCGTACTCCCGCACAAGTTGCGACAACCTCGGGCGCTTCATCCCCAGGAGGGTCGCCGCCCGGGTGATGTTGCCGCCGGCCTCCTCGAGGGCCTGCGCGATGCAGCCTCGCTCGATCTCGCGCCGCATGTCGAAGAGCGCGACGCCGCCCGCCCGGATGCGCCGGTACACCAGGTCGACCTCGTTCACCGTGGGGGAGGGCGGCGGCGGGGGGATGCCCGGCTGGCTCGGGACCATCGTGACCCGCGTCACATCGGGCAGGCCCTGGAGGTCTTCCGGGCCGAGGTCTTCGGTCTCGGCCAGCAGCGCGCTCGCCCGGAGGACGTTCTCCAGCTCGCGCACGTTGCCGGGCCAGCCGTGCTCGGTGAGCCGCCGCAGCGCCGCCGTGGTCAGCCGCCGCGGCCGCGTCCCCGACTCCACCGCCGCCCGCTCGAGGAACCACGCCGCCAGCGCCGGCAGGTCGTCCCGGCGCTCGCGCAGGGGAGGCAGCTTGATGGTCAGCGAGCTCAACCGGAAGTAGAGGTCTTCGCGGAAGGTGCGCGCGGCCACCATCGCGTCGAGGTCGCGGTTGGTCGCCGTGAGCACCCGCACGTCGACCCGCAGCGTCTCGTTGCCGCCCACCCGCTCGAACGACCGCTCCTGGAGCACCCGCAGGAGCGCGGCCTGCGTCGCGGGCGACACGTCGCCGATCTCGTCGAGGAAGATCGTCCCCCCGTCCGCGATCTCGAAGCGCCCGCGGCGCCGCCGGTCGGCCCCGGTGAAGGCCCCGCGCTCGTGCCCGAAGAGCTCGCTCAGCAGCACGCCCTCCGCGAGCGCCGCGCAGTTCACCTTCACCAGCGGGCCCTCGCGCCGCCGCGACCCGCGGTGCAGCGCCTCGGCCACCCGCTCCTTGCCCGTGCCCGACTCGCCCTGGATGAGCACCGTCACGTCCTGCGGCGCCACCCGCTGGATGCGCCGCCGCAGCTCGCGCATCGCCGCGCTGTCGCCCACCAGGCCGGTGGGCTCGAGCGCCGTCGCCGCGATGCTCGGGCGAGGGCTCAGCCCCGCTGCCGTCACCGGCGCCGCGTAGGTCTCCAGCCGCGCCTCGAGCTGCGCGATGCCCGTGCGCTCCAGCTGCGCCCCGAAGCCCACCCGCAGCGCGTCCGGCACCGCCCCGAGGATCGTCGCGCGCAGCGAGGCCGCCCGCTCCACGTGCCGCCGCGCCGTGAGCACGTCGCCCCGGTGCAGCAGCGCCGTCGCCAGCAGCACCTCCGCGCGAAACTGCAGCTCCCGGTCGGCCACCGCCTCGGCGCGCTCCAGCGCCTTGCGCGCCGCCGGGAGCCCGTCGTGCCCGCGGGCGCGCTCCCACTCCGCCTCGAAGGCCGCGCGCTCGGCCCGCGTCCTCGGCGACACCTCCTCGCCGTCGGGCACCTCGCTCAGCATCTGCCCCGCCCGCGCCACGTCGCCGTCGAGCAGCGCCGCCCGCATCAGCAGCAGCCGCGCCCCCGCCAGCCGCTCGGCGTCGCCCGCCGCCGCGAAGTGCCGCGCCGCCTCGCGCGCCGCGTCCGCCGCCGCGTCCGAGCGCCCCTCGGCCAGCTCGACCAGCGCGCGCAGCATCCGCGACTCCGCCGCGAGCGACCCGGTGAGCCCGCGCGCCACCCGCGCCGCGTGCTCGCAGAGGCGCCGCGCCCGGTCGCTCGCCCCCACCTGCGCATAGAGCTCGCCCAGGTTGTTGGCCACCCGCGCCACGAAGCGCCAGTTACCCACCCGGGTAAGAATCTCCAGGGCCTCCTGGTACGAGCGCAGCGCGTCGCCGTAGCGGCCCTGCAGGTGCGCCACGACGGCCTCGTTCTCCCGCAGCACCCCCTGGAGCATCATCGAGCCGCCGCGCACCGCCACCGCCCGCGCCTCGGCGAAGCGCCGCGCCGCCTCGTCGAGGTCGTCGCGCCAGATCGCCACGACGCCCAGGTTGATCAGCCCCCGCAGCAGCTCGTCCTGCGAGCGCCGGGCGCGGGCGAGCACGAGCGACTCCTCGGTCCACGCCTGGCCGCGGTCGAAGTCCCGGCGCACCAGGAGCACCTTGGTGACCACGTTGCGCGCCTCGGCGATGCGCCGCGGCTCGACGGTGCGGGCGAGGGCGTCCATCGCGAGCCGCTCGGACTCCTCGAAGCGCCCCTGCTGGTACCGGAGCTCCGCGCGGCTCAGGAGCACCGCGGCCCGCTCCTCGTCGTCGCCCGGCGCGAGGTTCGCCTCGGCCTGCTCCAGCGCCCGCTCGGCCCGTGGGAGATCGCCCTCGCTCAGCGCGATCACCGCCTCCAGCCGCGCCAGCTCGGGGTCGCCGGGGTTGGCCTCCCGCGCCCGCAGCACGTGCCCTCGCGCCTCCACCTCCGAGCCCGCGGCCCGCGCCGCCGCCACCGCGAGCGTGGCGACCTCCTTCAGCGCCGGCGCGTCGGCCACCAGGGCGCATGACTCCAGCAGCGCCAGCGCCGAGGCCGGTGCGTGCCGCTGCAGGAGCGAGCGCGCCACCTCCAGCGACTCGCTCACCGCCCCCGCCCCCGCGCCGCCAGCGAGGCGGTGGAGCACCACCTCCTCCGGGGTGGCCCGCCCCCACTCGGCGAGCGCGACCCCCAGCCGCGCGCGGATGGCCACGCACTCCGCGTCGGCGTAGCCCGACAGCACCCGGGCGCCGTCGTCGTGGCGCGCGAGGCCCACCACCACGTCGCCCACCGTGGGGTCGAGGGTGCGCCGCGCGAGGTCGGCCCCCACCAGCGGCGGCACCGCGCGGTGCACCGAAGGCGCATCGACCCCGATGGCCGCCGCGAGCACCAGCACCGGCAGCGGGCGGTCGGCGAGCGCGAGCGTCGCCACCACCCGGCGGGGCACCTCGCCGAGCTCGTCCATCCGAGAGCGCACCTCGTCGCCGCGCGACGACGGCGGGCGCCCCAGCAGGCCGAGCAGCACCGCGGGGTTGCCGTCGGTCGCCGCGTGCAGGCGCTGTAGCAGCGTAGGCTCGGTGAGCAGCCGCCCCAGCGCCTCGGCGTCGAGCCCGTGCAGCGGGAGCACCTCGGCGCGCGCGTGGTCGAAGGCCAGCGCCCCCTGCCGCTCGCGCGTCGAGGCCACGAGCAGCGCCGACGCCGCGCCCGGGGTGGGCTCGCCCGCGGGGCCCGCGGAGTCGAGCAGCGCGCGCACCAGGGCCGCGGAGGCCTCGTCCATGCGCGAGGCGCCGCGGATGAGCACCAGCACCGGGCGCTGCCTCCCGACGGCCGAGAGCAGGCGGGTGACCGCCTCGGTGAAGCCCGCCGCGGCCTCGGTGGCGTCGACGTCCTCGCGGCCGCGCGGGGCGCGCGCGCTCACCAGCGGGGCGAGGGCCTCGAGGTGCGCGGGGCTCAGCAGGTGCTGCTCGTCGCGGGAGCGCAGCCACGCGAGGGCCTGCGACGCGATGGCCAGGAAGGGCGCGAAGGCCGCGTGCCGGATGCACCAGCCCTCCAGCACCGGGAACGACACGCTCCGCGCCTGGTCGCGCAGCTCGTCGAGGAGCCGCGACTTGCCGATGCCCGAGGGGCCGGCGACGAGCACGGCGGCGGTGCCGTTGGCGCTGGTGGCGTCGAGGCGGGCGGTGATCCATGCGAGCTCTCGCTCGCGGCCTACACAGGCGGGCATCGGGCTCCCTCTAGCGGACCAGTGCGGGCTCAGTCCTCGCCCGGGCCGCCCGGAGCGGGGCCGCCCTCGCGCTCCAGGTAGCGGAAGATGGTGCGCGGGTCGACGCCGAGGTCGCGCGCGGTCTTCGTGCGGTTGCCGTTGTTGCGCTCGAGCACCTCCAGGATGTACCGGCGCTGGAAGTCCTCCTTGGCCTTCTCCAGCGGCACGATGGTCTGGAGCGCCTCGGGGTGGAGGTCGAGGTCCTCGGGGCCGAGCAGCGAGCGGTCGCAGAGCACCAGGGCCTTCTTCACGCGGTTTTCGAGCTGCCGCACGTTGCCCGGCCAGTCGTACTTTCGAATGGCGATGAGGGCGTTGGGGGTGAAGCCGCGCACCGCGGGGTTCATCTCCGGGCCGTTCTTCTGGAGCAGCAGCCGGGCGATGACCACCACGTCGTCGCCGCGCTCGCGCAGCGGAGGCAGGAAGAGGTTCACCACGTTGAGGCGGTAGTAGAGGTCTTCGCGGAAGCCGCCCTTGCGGATCTCCTCTTCGAGGTCGCGGTTGGTCGCCGCGAGCACCCGGATGTTCACCGGCTCGGGCTTGCTGTCGCCCACCTTGGTGACCACCCGCTCCTGCAGCGCGCGCAGGAGCTTCACCTGGAGGTTGAGCGGCAGCTCGCCGATCTCGTCGAGGAAGAGCGTGCCCCCGTTGGCGCTCTGGAACTTCCCGATGCGCGTGGTGACCGCGCCGGTGAAGGCGCCCTTCACGTGGCCGAAGAGCTCGGACTCCATGAGGTTCTCGGGGATGGCCCCGCAGTTGATGACGATGAAGGGCCCGGTGGCGCGCGACGAGCGGTTGTGGATCTCCCGCGCGATGAGCTCCTTGCCCGTGCCGGTCTCGCCGGTGATGAGCACCGAGATGTCCGTCGGCGCGACCTTGGACACCTTGCGGTAGACGTCGAGCATCGACGCGCAGCTGCCGATGATCTCCCCGAAGCGCTGGCTCTTGAGCTTCTTCTCGAGCTCGGCGTTGTCGGTGCGCAGCGTCTCCAGCAGCAGGGCGTTCTGCAGGATGAGCGAGGCCTGCGAGGCGAAGACCGAGAGCACGTCCATGGTGCGCGGCTCGAAGAGGTTGGCCACGCGGTCGTTGCCCAGATAGATGAGCCCGAGCAGGTCGCCGCCCGCGATGAGGGGCGCGCACATCACCGAGCAGAGGCGGAGGTTCATCACCGACGCGGCGCCCTTGAACATCATGTCGTGCGCGGCGTCGTGCACGATGAGCGGGCGCTTCGACTCGATGACCCGCGCGATGATGCTGTCGGAGAGGTGGCGCACGGCGTCCGGGAGGTTCTCCTGTCGGAGGTTGCGGGCGGCGCGCACCTCGGTCTTGGAGTCGCGCAGCAGCACGACGAAGCCCTTGTCGGCCCCGGTGGCCTCGATGGCGCCGTCGAGCAGGGCCTCCAGCAGCGCCTGCACGTCGCGGGTCACCAGCAGCCGCTCGCTGAACTGGAACAGCTTACGCAGCCCCGTATATTCCGCCGTCGCCCCGTCGGCCCCGCCGGGCTGCCCCGGCGCGTCGGACTCCTCCAGCAGCGAGAAGACCAGCTCGGCCTCGCCGATCATCAGCCGGTCGTTGTGGGCGAGCCGCGCGCGCCGCTTGCGCTTGCCGTTGATCTGGATCTCCGCCACCGGGTCGCTCTCGTCGAGGGCGAAGTCGCGGCCGTCGAAGACGATCTGGGCGTGCCACGAGGCGACGCCGGGCGCGGGCAGCAGCACGTCGTTGCCCCCGGCGCTGCCGAGGGTGGTGATGGACTTGTAGATCGGGAAGAGCTGGCCGCGACCGTTCGCGCCGATCCATCGCAGGCAGGGCATCAGGACCTCACTGTACGCACGGTGCGCAGCATACTCCGCCGCGCGCCCACCGGCGACGTGATGTGCGCGCCGCGAAAGTTGTCGCGCCCCGCGCTCCGCGGCCATGCTGCGTTCAGTGCGCCACCTCGCGGCCTCGCTCCTGCTCTGCGGTCTGCTCGCCTGCGCCTCGGCGCCGCGCACCTTCGCCGACTCGATGACCGTCCCGGTACGGGTGGTCAACCGCACCGGCGACACGATCTGCTTCCTCTACCTCTCGCCCATCAACGACGACTCGTGGTCCGACGACGTGCTCGGGAGCTCGACGGTCTCCGAGGGCGCGACCCGCACGGTGCGGGTGCCCCCCGGGAGCTGGGACATCCGCATCGAGAACTGTCAGCACGAGGGGTCGAGCATCCTGCGCGGCGCGCGCATCGCCCGCGGCAGCACGCTGGTGCTCCAGTGAGCTGAGAGTGTGAGCTGACGCTCAGCGAACGGCGTGGATGCTTCGCAGGAAGGTCATCACCCGGGCGAGGTCGGCGTCGGTGAGCTTCGTCGGGGCGATGGGGCGCATGCGCTTGGTGCCCTGGCGGATCACCTTGGTCATGGCCTCGACGGAGAGGTTCTTGTTGTGGAGGTCGGGGCCCGTGTCCTCGTCGCCGTTGGGGTGGCAGCGGCCGCACGCGCGGTTGAACTGGGGCACCCCCACGGCGGCCTGCGCCTGCACCGGCGGGGCGGTGGCGGCCATGAGCGCCACGACCAGGGACATCGAGCCGAGGGCGCTCGCGAGGAGGATCCAACGACGGGGGGAGCGGGTGGTTGTCTGCACGGTGAGCCTTTCTACCTCCATGGATGGCCGCTGTGACACGCAGCCTTCGCGCGATGATTCACCCGCGGCGCAAAGTTTCAGAACGTGAAATGCAACGAGGCTCCGATGCCCCCCGGGCGGGCGGAGATCTGGAGCCCCTGGAGCGCCGGGGGGATGGGCCGCGGCACCCGGTCGATGACCCGCTGAGGGACGTACGCGTCGTTGGCCTGCACGATGCCGATGACGGTCGTCGCCACGAAGGCGCTGAGCAGGGACCAGTTGAGCACGCGCATCGTGAACGCCACGTTGGCGCGCTGGTCGTCGGCGCCCTGCTCGAAGACGCCGGGTGCCTGCGTGGGCGAGCTCACCGCCTGGTCGACGACCGCGGAGGCCACGCTGCCGAGGAGGAAGGTGGTCTCGAGCGAGAGGAAGAGCACGCCGAGGCCGGTCTGGCGGTTGGCGAACTGCCCGACGCCGAAGGGGATGAAGGTCTGCCAGCGGGGGATGACCTGGACGCGCGCCTCGGAGCCGAGCAGGTCGAGGGTGAGCGCGCGGCGGGCGTCGCGGGCGTTCTCCTCGGCGCGGCGGGCTTGCGCGCGCTGCATCACGATGCGGTCGAGCTCGGGCTCCATGGAGCGCACGACGTCGTCGAAGAGACGGGCGAAGCGCTCTTCGAAGGAGGTTCCGTCGAGGCGGGCGCGAGGGTCTTCGCGGAGGAGATCGGCGATCGCGATCCGAGCCTCGCCCTCACGTCGCGAGGCGAAGAGCGAAGCCGCGAGGTACTTCCGCGCCGCCGGGCGGACGAACGTGAGCTCGGGCGCGCCGGTGCGGTCGATGAGATCACGCAGCTCGCGGATGGCGCGCGGGTACTCCCCGTTGATGTACGCGTCGCGGCCGGAGACAAACTCGTCGATCTCGTCCGCGCGGGCGTCTCCTGCGAGGGCGAGCAGCGCGACCGCGATCAGGGCGGCCCTTCGGCCCGCACGGTGGGATCGCCCGCATCCCGGGACCGGATCATCCGTGCGGTCACGGACTGCGCGGTGTCTGCCGCGATCATCCCGTGCCATTCGAAGTCCTCGTAGCCCTCAAGGGTGAATCGGATCGTCGTGTGACCAGCGGGAAGACTGAGAGGCATGTCCTGGCCACTGAAGACGTGCTCCCGTCCACCGTTGATGGAGTATCTCACCCTTTGGACGCGAGTTACGAGCGTAACGAGTCCCGTGCGGGCGGGGGTGGTTGCGGTCGACGACGAAGCTGCGCGGCGCTCGGGGACCCGTGCCACTACCCGTGCGGTCGGCGCTGCGGGCTCCACCACGATGGGCACGTCCACTGCCACGGCCGGGCGCTCACGCTCGACGATCCGCGCCGGCGCAGCCTCCACGGGCGGCCGGACGCGATCGACCGTCGGCATCGCCACCTGGGGCCGGGGCGGCTCGGGGATGAGCACCGTCAGCGCGATGCCCGCAAGCGTCGAGCCCAACGCCGCAATGGCCACGATGGCCGCCGAGCGCAGGTTGCGCCGACGACGGTGGGCGCGGGCCGCGCTCCGCACCAGCGAGAGCACCTTCGGGTTGCCAGGGTCGATGGCGAGCGCGCGGTTGAAGTACCCCATGGCCTCGGGGAGCTCCCCGCGGTCGCGCGCCGCGACGCCTCGCGCCGGCAGCTGCGTGATGAGGGCCTCCTGCACCTTCGCGGTCACCCCGTCGGGGTCGGCGAAGTACCGGTCGAGCTCCCGCACCGGGTCGTCCCAGCCGATCTCGGCGCAGAACGCGAGCAGGTCGTGCCGGAGGGCGGAGGCGCTGGCGTAGCGGTCGTCGGGGATGCGCGACATCGCGCGGCGGATGATGGCGGCGAAGCGGTGGCCGATCTTCGGCGACGAGCGCAACGGGTCGGGGTAGTCGCCGTCGAGGATCTTGCGCAGCAGGCTGTGGGGGTTGGGCCCGTCGAAGGGGAGGCGCCCGGTGGAGAGCAGGTAGAGCACCGTGCCCGCCGCGAAGATGTCGGTGCGCGCGTCGACGAGGGTGCCCTCGATCTGCTCGGGCGCCATGTGCGCGGGCGAGCCGAGCACCTGGCCCGTGGCGGTCATCTCGCGCTGGTCGGCGACGTGGGCGATGCCGAAGTCCGTGAGCTTCAGCTTGCCCTTGTTGAGCATGAGGTTGTCGGGCTTCACGTCGCGGTGCACCACGCCCTGCGCGTGGGCGCAGGAGAGCGCCTCGCAGAGCACCACCCCGATGGCCGCGACGACCTCCGCGGGGATCTCCCGGCGCCGGTCGACGAAGCGCCGCAGCGTGGGGCCCTCCAGCAGCTCGGTGACCATGTACGACGCGTCGTCGCTGTCGCCCGAGAACTCGTAGACCTCGACGATGTTGGGGTGTCGCAGCCGCGCGGCGGCCTTGGCCTCGCGCTCGAATCGCATGCGGCTCTCGGGGTCCTGCGCGAGGTGCGGGTGCAGCACCTTGATGGCCACCTCGCGGTCGAGCGTGGGGTCGTGCGCCCGGTAGACCACCGCCATGCCGCCGTGGCCCAGCTCTCCGCGGACCTCGTACTTGCCGATGAAGCGAGGAGGCTTCTCGGATGCTGGTTCCACGTCGTCGGCCACTCTAGGCATCGGCGATCCCATCCGGCAAGCGTGGGATCGCCCGCGCCGCGATCAGAGGTCGACGTCGTCGGCGGGGCGAGGGGGCGAGCCGTAGCGGGTGGACACGCTGCCGCGGTGGATCTCGGGGGGCAGCTGCGGTGGCGGCGCGACGCCGTACGCGGGCACCGGGACGGCGTGGTTGGGGCGCTGATCGTCGCGCGGCACGGGGCGCACCGACGGCGGCGTGGGCGGAGCGGGCGGCGGCGTGGGCGTGGGCGGCGGCGTGGGCGGCGGCGTCAGCTGGGACGGGGGCAGGCCGTACACGGGCGCGGGCATGTCGTTGGGGCCGGGCGTCGACGGCGTCGGCGTCGGGAGGTTGAGCGGCGGGGGCGGACCTCCGTAGATCGTCTGCATCATGCCCGAGTCGGCGGTGTTGGGCGTCGGCGGCGTCGGCACCGTCGGGTCGCACGCGCTCGTCGAGAGGAAGGCCGCCGCGAAGGCCAGCATGCCCGCGCGGCTGAGGCGCTGCGAGGGCTCCGGCACGATGCCGTCACCCGCGCTGGCGGCGATGGGCTGCGCGCAGAAGGGGCACGACGCTTCGGAGGCGCGGACGTGCCGACGACATCCTCCACACGGGACGAGCGCTGGGGTGGTCATGCGGGGGATGACACCACGAGGCCGCGCTTCCTTGGAAGGGGCGCACCCGCAGGGTCTTCGCCGCGGGTGACCCGCGGAGGGATCGCGTGGTAGGTGCTCGGACATGGCGATGGAGGAGAGCTTCCTCAAGTCGGTCTTCCACGGCGTGATCCCCGAGGAGATGGTGTTTCCGTACCCCGAGCCGGGCCGGGAGCAGCGCGAGCACATCGGGCTCATCCTCGACGGCGTGCGCGGCTTCGCCCGCAAGCACATCGACGCGGGGGCCATCGACCAGGCCGCGGAGATCCCCGAGGAGGTACTGCAGGGGATGCGAGACCTCGGGCTCTTCGGCCTCGGGGTGCCCGCGGAGTACGGCGGCGCGGGGCTCGGGGCCACCGGGGTCGCGCGGGTCATCCAGGAGCTCGCCGGCTACGACGCCTCGCTCGCGGTCACCGTCGGCGCGCACCTGTCGCTGGGCACCTCCGGGCTGCTGCTCTTCGGCACCGAGTCGCAGCGGCGCCGGCTCCTCCCGGCGATGGCGCGCGGCGAGCGGCTCGGCGCCTTCGCCCTCTCCGAGGCGGGCGCCGGGAGCGACGCGGCGGGCATCCAGACCCGGGCGGCGCTCGATCGCAGCGGCGAGACGTGGTCCATCGACGGCACCAAGGCGTGGGTGACCAACGGCGGGCGCGCCGAGGTGATCACCGTGTTCGCGCGCACGACGGCCTTCGACATGCGCTCCAAGCCGCGGCTCACGGCCTTCCTCGTGGAGGCGGGCGAGGGGACCGTGCGCGGCCCCAACGACCTCAAGCTCGGGCTGCGCGCGACCTCGACCCCGTGGATGCGCTTCGAGGGCGCGAAGGTGCCGTCGGAGAACGTGCTCGGCGAGGCGGGCCGCGGGTTTCGCGTGGCGATGGAGGTGCTCAACGGGGGCCGTCTCTCGCTCGCGGCGGGCTGCGTCGGCATGGCGCGCCGGCTCATCCGGCTCACCGTCGACCGGGCCCAGGAGCGCCGCGCGTTCGGGCGCTCCATCGGCGAGTTCGGGATGATCAAGGACAAGGTCGCCCGGATGATGGCGGAGACCTTCGCGCTCGAGTCGATGGTCTACCTGACGACGGGGATGGTCGACGCCAAGGTGCCCGACTGGTCCCTGGAGAGCGCCATCTGCAAGGTGTTCGGCAGCGAGGTGCTCTGGCGCGTGGCCGACGACGCGCTGCAGATCGCGGCGGGCGTCGGGTACCAGCAGCCGCACCCCTGCGAGCGGGCGCTGCGCGACGCGCGGGCCAACCCGATCTTCGAGGGCACCAACGAGGTGCTGCGGGCCTTCGTGGCGCTGAGCGGGATGCAGGGCCCCGGGCGCAAGCTCTCGGAGGTGGTGCGCGCCATCCGCGAGCCCATCAAGGGCATGGGGCTGATGTACGAGTTCGCGATGCAGCGGGCGCGCAGCACCTTCGGGCGCGAGCGGATGAACCGCGCGCACAACACCCTGCGCCGCGAGGTGGTGCTCTTCGAGGAGTACGTCGCGCACTTCCAGCGGAGCGTCGACAAGGTGCTGCGCAAGCACGGCAAGGACATCGCGGAGATGCAGTTCACCCAGCGCCGGGTGGCCGACCTCGCGACGGACCTCTACGCGCTCACGGCGGTGCTCTCGCGCACGACGCGGGCGATCGAGCGAAAGGGCGAGGAGGGCGCGCGCCGCGAGGTCGACCTCACGATGGCCTTCGCCAACATGGCCGAGCGCCGCATGCACGCCAACCTCGCGGCCTTCGACGACAACGACGACGAGCTCCGCAAGGGCGTCGCCGCGCAGGCGTACATCGACGGCGGGTACAGCTTCGACGTCGTCTGATGCCCCAGCGCCCCCTCGACGTCGGCGTCATCGGATGCGGGACGGCGGGCGCCGCCGCGGCCCTCCTGCTCTGCCGGGCGGGGCACAAGGTGACCGTGTACGAGCGCGTCGAGGGCCCCGGCGCGGTGGGCGCGGGCATCATGCTGCAGCCCACCGGGCAGGCGGTGCTGCGCGCGCTCGGGCTCCTCGACGGGGTGATCGCGCGGGCCGAGCCGCTGGAGTCGCTGCGCTGCGAGACCATCCAGCGGCGGCAGCTCTTCAAGCTCGACTACGGTGCGCTGCCGGGCGGGCACCGGGGGTACGGGCTGCACCGCGGCGCCCTCTTCGAGCGCCTCTTCGCGGCGGTGAAGTCGTGTGGCGCCACGCTGCGGACAGGGGTGGAGATCGACGACCTCGTGGCGACGGAAGACAACGCGGGCCTGTGGTTCGTGCAGCCCGACCGCACGAGGCTGGGGCCGCACGAGCTGTGCGTGGTGGCGGACGGCGCCCGGTCGCGGCTGCGCGACGACACCAGCATCCGCAAGGCCGTGCGCCCGTACCCGTGGGGCGCGGTGTGGTGCGTGCTCGACGACCCGGAGGCGCGCTTCACCCGCTCGCTCTACCAGGTGCTCGACGGCACCCGGCGGATGGTGGGCGCGCTGCCCTCGGGGCTCGGGCCCGGGGAGGCGGCGGGGCCGCGCAAGGTGAGCGTCTTCTACTCGGTGCGCCACGACCGCGCGGAGGCATGGAAGGCCCGCGGGCTCGAGCGGTGCAAGCGCGAGCTGCGGGAGTTCATCCCGGCGCTCGACGCGGTGCTCGACCAGGTCGTCGACCCGCAGCAGCTGGTGTTCACCCGCTACCAGGACGTCGCGATGTACCCCTGGAACACCGACCGCGTCGTGTACCTCGGCGACGCCGCGCACGCGATGAGCCCGCAGCTCGGCCAGGGGGCCAACCTCGCGCTGCTCGACGCGATGGTGCTCGCGCAGTCGCTCGCCGCCGAGGACGGCGTCGCCGCGGGGCTGACGCGCTACTCCCGCACGCGGCGCTCCAACCTCGCGTTCTACTCCTTCGCGACGCGCTGGCTGACGCCGTGGTTCCAGAGCGACCACACGGCGCTGGGCTGGCTGCGCGACGTCGGGTTCCCGCTCGGGATGCGGCTGCCAGGGGTCGAGCGGTTGATGGTGAAGGTGATGACCGGCCTCGCGCAGGGCACCGGGCTCGGTCGCCCGCTCGCGCTGCCGTCGGAGTGAATCATCGCCCCCGATGGGGGGCTCGTCAGAGCGTGGTGCCCGGCGCGGCCTCGGCGCGCTGCACCGCGGCGCAGCCCGCCTGCTCGCCGAGGCGACACGCCGCGCGCGCGAGCTCGATCGCCCGCGCGGTGTCCGGCGCGGTGCCCTCGCCGGCGTGGGCCATGTTCGCCGCGTGGAGGCACCCGTTTGCGTCCCGCCCGTCGCACGCGCGCACATAGAACTCCAGCGCGCTCGGGAGATTCCGCGCGACGCCGCGTCCCTGCCGGAGCATGTCTCCGTGCCAGCGACAGGCGGGGGGGTGGTGCAGGTCGACGCAGGCCCGGCGGTACAGCTCGTCCGCGCGTGTGAGGTCGACGGGCACGCCCTCGCCGCGCTCGTACCACCCGCCGAGCAGGCCGCACGCGTTGCCCTGGTCCTCCGCGCAGGCCGTCGCCGCGGTGCGCACCGCCGCGGCCGGATCTGCGGGCACGCCCGAGCCGGTGTGCTGGAGGTTCGCCCAGGCCGCGCATGAGTTCTCCAGACCCTCGGCGCAGGCCCGCTCGACGTAGCGCGCCGCGCGGGCGCGGGCGGCCTCGTCGGGCGTCCCGGCGACGAGCATCGCGGCGAGGTTGAAGCACGCGCTCACCTCGTGCTCGCACGCCTGCTCGAAGAGCCGCCGCGCGCGCGCCTCGTCCCGGGGCACGCCGAGCCCGAGGCCGAGCAGGGCGCCGAGGTAGTCACACGCCATGTGCGAGCCCGCCGCGCAGTGCTGCTCGAGCAGCGCGGCGGCCCTCGCCGGGTCGGCTGCGTCGACGCCCCGGCCGCTGGCGAGGGCGCCTCCCCAGATCGCGCACCCGTAGGAGTCCCGCGCGGTGCAGGCCCGCTCGGCGAGCGCCGCGCCCCCACGCTCGTCCCGCGGACCGCCCCGCCCGGCCAGCATCATCGAGCCCTGGAAGGCGCAGCCGCGGGCGACCCCGCGCTCGCAGTACCGACCGAAGATCGCGCGGCTCTCGGCGCGGCCCGCGTTGCCGAGCGGCAGCCGGGCGCGGGCGAGGGCCTCGAGGCACGCGGCGGGATCGCGGGCCACGGCGCAGTCTTCGCTCGGCGCGCTCGCGGCGGTGGTGGGGGCGACCCGCGGCGACGCGGCGCACGCGGCCAGCAGTCCAACAACGAGCAGGCCTGGGGGAGGGAGATGAGAACGCATCGCGGCATCATACCGAGCCGAAGCCCGATGGGTTCACGCAAGCTCGTGTGCTGACGCAGGTCGGCGCCGGGCACCTGCGCCTTGTTCTCCACACTTCGCGGCGTGCGGGCGCTGCGCTAGCGTCGCCGCCGTGAACCTTCGACCGACCCTCTTCGGCCTCCTGCTCTCGACCGGCGCGCTCGTCGGGTGTGACGACGCCGCCGTCACGCCGCCCTCCGACGCGGGCTCCGTCGACGGCGCCGCGGCCGACGCGGGCGTGCCCGATGCTCCGGAGGCGGGCGCCGATGTCCCGGTCGTGGTCGACGCGGGGCCCGTCACGCCGGTGGTCGATCGGCGCGCGGGCGAGCGCCAGGCGCTGGCGCTGGGCTGCGACCCGACGGACGCGACGCGCTGCCTCATGCCGTGGCCGTCGAGCGCGTACATGCAGGCGGACGAAGCGCAGGTCACCCGGCTGCGGCTGCACATCCCGCCCGCCGGACTGGTGAGCGGCGACCGGGTGGCGGGCCTCGAGCGCGCGGACGGGTTCTCCCGGGCGTCGCCGCTGGTGGTGGCCTTCCCCGCGACGCTCGACCTGGCGACCGTCGGCGACGGCGCGACCGGCGCGGTGCGGCTCATCGTCGCCGACGGGCCGGGCCGCGGCACGGTGCTGCCGGTGCGCCCGGTGGTGATCGATCCGCAGGACTTCCGCGACCCGGAGACCGGCATCGTGGCCTACCCCCGGACGCTGCTCGCGCCCGCGACCGAGCACGTCGCGGTGGTGCTCGACAGCCTGCGCGCGACCGGCGGGGCGACGCTCCAGGCCAACGACGAGACCCGCGCCGCGCTCGGGCTGCAACCCCCGCGAACGCCCGCCCAGGAGCGGCTGCGCGCCTGGCACGCGCCGACCCGCGCGCTGCTCGCGCAGGCGGGCATCGACCCGGCGCGGGTGCTGCGCGTGTGGGGCTTCGTGACCCGCTCGCGCGAGCAGCCCCTGGTGGCGCTGCGGGCGATGCGCGCGCGCTCCATCGAGGCGCTGCGCGACGGCTCGGCGACGGTGCAGATCGACTCGGTGTCGGTCCCGTCGATGCCGTCCGCGGCGCTGCTGGTCAACGGGCACATCCGGGGGCTGCCGCGGTGGGTCAACGGCGGGCGGCTGTTGACGCGCCAGGCGTCGGGCCCGGTGCCCGTCGCGGGGATGACCTACGACGCCCCGTTCCGGGTGCTGCTCCCCGCGGGCGGGACGGGCGCCTACCCTGCGGTGGTGTTCGGGCACGGGATGGGCGGCGAGGTGACCGACCGGTCCTTCGACGACCTGCTCGCGAGCGCGGGGGCGGCGAAGGTCAACATCCGCTTCGACGGGCTCACCGAGACGGAGATGGCCAACACCTTCCTCGGGTTCTTGAAGATGAACCTCGGCGTCGAGCAGGCGTCGAGTGTGCTGCTCCAGGCCCTGGCCGGGGGGATGGCGGTGATCCACTCGATGCGCGGCGCGACCCCCGAGGGCGTGGCGCTGCCGGCGGCGTCCAACCTGCGGGACATCCTCGCGGCGCCGATGGTGGGCTCGATGGTCAACCCCCTCGCCGGGCGGCGCTCCAACCCCGACACCCTCACCTGGGCGGGCGGCTCCCTCGGCGGCACCACGGGGATCACCATGGTCAACGCCGAGCCCGCGTTCGTCGCCGGCGTGGCCAACGTGCCGGGCGTCGCGTGGTCGCACTTCCTCATCCGCTCGGTGCTCTTCGACATCGTGCGCACCGGCCTCCAGCGCGTGTACGGCAGCACCATGGACATCCAGCTCCAGGCGGCGATCAGCCAGACGCTCTGGGACGAGGTCGACGGCGCCGCCTGGGCCGACGCGCAGGACAACCCCCGACCGCTGCTCATCCAGGAGGCCATGGGCGACCCCGTGCTGCCCAACCTGGGCACCGAGTTCGCGGCGTCGGCGCTGGGCGCGGTGCAGGTCGGCGCGGTGCTCACGCCCATCGCCGGGGTGACCACCGCGGCGTCGGCCGAGGGGCGCACCGCCATCACGCAGTACCGGGTGCCCGCGTCGGTCACGAGCGCGGCGGACATCCACGGCTTCGCGGCGCGCAGCGGCGTGGCCGCCGAGGCGGCGCTTGAGCAGATCAGGGTCTTCCTGGCGGGCGCGTGGATGGGGCAGGCGCGGGTGGTGCTGCCGCAGAACTGCGTGAACAACACGCCCGCCGGGAGCTGCGACTTCAGCGCCTCGCGCTGAGCGTTTCGAGCCCATACGAAGGAGCGACGGTGACCCGATGAGGCTTGCGTGGTGCGCGGTGGTGGCGGCGGCGTTGACGGGGTGCGCGGACGACAACGCGCCGGCGCTCGACGCGGCGGTGTCGGACGCCCCGGCGGTCGACGACGGGCCCGGTGACGCGGGGGCGACCGACGCGGGGGCGAGCGACGCGGGGGCGACGGTGGACGTCCCGCCGCCCATCGCCTACGGCGGGCCGGACGACTGGTGCCCGGGACGGGACCACTGCCGCGCGACCGGGGACGGGCGGCTGCAGGTGGGCGTGGCCCGCGAGCTGATCAACCCCGAGATCGTCGAGCGCGAGTGGACCGACGCCAACCGCAACAACGCCTACGACATGGGCGAGGCCTTCGTCGACGTGAACGGCAACGGGGTCTTCGACGCCACCTGGGTGGCGGGCTTCGGCAACGGGCGCCCCGCGGTCGGATCGCACGACGACCTGGAGGTGCGGGCGATCGCGTTCCGTTACAACGAGACGACGGTGGCGCTCGCGGTCATCGACTGCGTCGGCTACTTCATCAACCACATGGACCAGGTGCGCGCCGAGCCCACGCTCCAGGGCGTCGACGTCGACCGGGTGATCATCGCCTCGACGCACGACCACGAGGGCGTCGACACCGTCGGGCTCTGGGGCCCGCGCGCCGCCGTCTCGGGGCTCAACCAGGCATACATGGCCCTGGTGCGGCAGCGGACGGCGCTCGCGGTGCGGCGGGCGGTGGAGTCGGTGCGCCCGGCGCGCATGCGGGTGGCGCAGGTGCTCACCGTCGACCCGATCACGGGCTCGACGATGGCCTACGTCAACGACACCCGCGACCCGGTGCTCTTCGACCCGACGGTGACCATCGCGCACTTCGTCGACGACGCCGAGCCGACGCGCACCATCGGCGCCTGGGTCAACTGGTCGTCGCACCCGGAGTACGGCGGGTCGCGTAACAACCTGCTCTCGGCGGACTACGTCCACGCGCTCCGCCAGACCATCGAGGAGGGCGTCGCGGCCGACAGCCTGCCCGGCCTCGGCGGGGTCACGGTCTTCCAGAACGGCGCCCTCGGCGGGCAGGTCGGCCCCGGCGGGGGCGTGGCGCCGCGCGGCGCCGACGGGATGCCCATCGCCGAGTCGGGGCTCCCGAAGGCCATGGCCGCGGGGCGCAGCGTCGGGGCGCTGGCGCTGCGGGCGCTGGCGAGCGACGGCGTCGAGGCGAGCGTGACGGCGGTGAGCTACCGCACGGCGCCCATCCACTGCCGCACGGAGAATACCCTGTACGGTATTCTCTACTCCCAGCGCACCATCGAGCGGGAGCTGTTCAACTACAACGAGCGGCGCGCCATCGGCGCGGGCAACTACCCCTGGGTGCGCTCCCGGGTGACCTACCTCCAGGTGGGTCCGGTGGCGATGATCTCCGCGCCGGGCGAGCTGCACCCCGAGCTCTGGATCGGCACCGACCCGCGCTGGTCGTGGGGCCGCCCGACGCTCACCGAGACGGTCAACCGACCGGACCTCACGATGGGCCCGCCGGCGCCCTACCTGCGCGACCTGATGCTGATGAACCCTGACGTCCGCTACGCCTTCGTGGGCGGGCTCACGGAGGATTTCCTCGGGTACATCGTGCCTGCGTACAACTTCGTGGTGAACCCCATCGTGCCGTACCTCGCCGAGGCGATGGGGCAGCACTACGAGGAGACCAACTCCGTCGGCCCGGAGGTGGAGCGCTACCTCAACGGCCCGATGCGGGAGCTGGCCCGCTGGCGTCCGCCCGCGGACTGAGCCCGGCGATCACCGCGGCCACCGTGGCGTCGGGCGCGTCGACGTGAACCCAGTGGCCCGCCCCGGGGACCACCACCACCTCGCAGCCGCCGCGCGCGGCGACGGCGTCGAGGCGGGCGAGCTCCGGCGGGTCCATCACCCCGGAGGCGCCGCCCAGGAGGAAGGTCGTGCGCCGGCCCGGGGGCCCTGCCTCGACGACCGACCAGAGGTCGGCGGTGAAGTACCCGTCGAGCAGCGAGCGTATCGCGGTCACGTCGATGCGCAGGCGGAAGCCCGCGTCGGCGTGCTCGAGGTTCATCGCCAGCCAGGCGGCCATCGAGCGGTCGTGACCCGCGGCGATCACGGCGTCGACGAAGGCCTCTCGGCTGGGCCAGGCGGGGCCGATGGCCTCCAGAGTGTCGAGCGCCCCGAGGGAGGCCTCGGAGCCCCGGCGGTCGGGGCGGGCGCCGGGGTTGGCGTCGACCACCACGAGGTGTGTGAGCGAGGGCGTGACGCCCGCGTAGCTGAGGGCGACCTTGGCGCCGAAGCTGTGCCCGAGCACGCCGCGCACCGGGAGGGGGAGGGCGACGGCCAGCTCGGTGAGGTCGCGCGCGGCGGCGGCGAGGGTGTGGGGCGGAGCGAGGTCGCGCGAGGCGCCGTGCTCTCGCAGGTCGACGAGCACGAAGGCCCAGTCGGGGAGCGCCTCGGCGAAGCGCCGCGCCAGGGTGCGCCAGTTGGTCTTCGAGCCGAGGATGCCGTGGAGCACGAGGCACGCGCGCGTGGGCGCCGACCCCGGGGCGGTGACGATGGCGTAGGACAGCATCGGTGGGTGCTCCCCGCGTAGCACAATGCCTCACCCGTGAGGCAGCGGGAGGCGTGATAGAACCCGCGCCGTGACCCGCCTGGCCCAACGAATCGCGCTCGCCCTCTCCGTGCTCGCCCCGCTCTCCTGCGCGACCACCGGCGCCCCCGCGGTCGTCGCCGCCTCGGCGCCCCGGCCGCCCGACGTGCACGGCGAGCTCCTCGCGCTGCTCCCCCCGGGGGCGGTCGCCTGGGGGCGCTTCGAGCTGGCCGAGGCCCGCCGCTCGCCGCACTTCGAGGGCGCCCTCGAGCTCGCCACGTCGCTCGGGGCCGAGGTCGCCTCGGTGCAGCGCGAGCTCGGCTTCGACGCGCTCCACCAGGCCGACAAGATGGTGTTCGGGGTGTACCTCCCGCCCGGCACCGGCGGCAACGCGGGCTGGCCGGTCATCATCGCGCGCGGGGCGTACGACCGCGCGGCGGTGCTGGCGGCGGCGCGGGTGGCGGCGCGCGACGCGGCCCCGGAGGAGGGCGCCGAGCGCTCGGTGCCGTACACCATCGTCGGGCAGCGGGCGTACATGTTCCCCGCGGCCGACGTGGTGGTCGTGATGGAGCGCTCGCTCGTGCGCCGGGTGGCGGCGCGCCTGCTCGGCGAAGAGCGACGCTCGGTGCGCGACGACGACCACTTCAACGACCTGTGGGCCCTCGTCGACGGCCGGCAGGGCCCGCTCCAGGTGGCGGCCGACCTCGCGGCCATCCGCTCGCGGGTCAACGTGCGGCTGCGCGGCGTCGGGCGCACGGGCGAGGGGCTCGATCGGCTGGTGGCCTGGGCCGAGGTGCCGGGCGACGTGCGCGTGCGCGCCGCGGGGCAGGCGCACACCGAGGCGGCGGCGCAGGAGATCACCCGGCTGGTCGACGCCTCGACGCGGCAGCTCGCGGGGCAGGTGATGGTGCGCCTGCTCGGGCTCGGGCGGCTGCTGCGCGAGGGCGTCGTGGCCCGCGCGGAGGGCGACCGCGTGACGCTCAGCGTCCAGGCGAACTCCAGCGAGGCTGGGCGGGTGCTGCGCATCAGCTCGGCGCTCCAGGAGCTCGGCGCCGCGGAGTAGTGCGCGCTCGGGCGGTGAAGAGGGCCCGGGCGGTGATAGGCTCCGGCGCGCCACCGTGGAGCGATCTCGCGACGCAGCCCAGAAGGTACAGCTCGTCGACGCGTCGGCCTCGACCGACGACGACCTCGCGCCGGGCACCCACTTCGGCGGCTACGAGATCGTCCGCAAGCTGGGCACCGGGGCCTTCGGGGCGGTGTACGAGGCGCTGCGCCTGCCGCTGCGCAAGCGCACCGCGCTCAAGGTGCTGCACCGGGAGTTCGTGCGGTACCCCGACGTGCTCAAGCGCTTCCTGCGCGAGGCGGAGATCGTCGCGCAGATGGAGCACCCGCACATCGTCGGGGTCTTCGACCTCGGCGTGCACGACGGGCGGCCGTACATCGCGATGGAGTTCCTCGACGGCGAGACGCTGGCCGAGCGGCTCGACCGCGAGGGGGTGATCCCCGCGGCGGAGGCCGTCGACGTGATGCTGGCCGTGATGTCGGCTGCCGCCTCGGTGCACGAGAAGGGCGTGGTGCACCGCGACCTGAAGCCCGACAACATCTTCCTCGCGCGCACCGCGACCCGCGCCATCCAGCCGAAGCTGCTCGACTTCGGCGTGGTGAAGGTGCGCGAGGCCGGCGGCTCGATGACCATGACCCGCGCGATGGTCGGCACGCCCTCGTACATGTCCCCCGAGCAGGCCCGCGAGGCGCGCGACGTCGACGCCCCGAGCGACCAGTGGTCGCTGGCCGTGATCCTCTTCGAGTGCCTCACCGGCAAGTGCCCCTTCGACGGCGAGAACCTCCTCGACATCCTCAACGCCATCACCACCGGGCCGGTGCCCCGTCTGCGCGACGTGAGCCCTACCCTTCCCGCGGGCCTGGAAGCCGTGCTCCTGCGCGCGATGGAGCGCGAGCCGGGCGCCCGCTGGCCCTCGGTGCGGGCCTTCGGGGAGGCGCTGCGCCCCTTCGCGTCGGTAGGCGGACAGGCCCTCTGGGAGGCCTTCTACACCAACGAGGTCGCCTACGTTCCGACGCTCCACCAGTGGGGCACGGGCCCGGCGTCCACGCCCGCGCCCGCCCTGGAGCTGCGCCACGTCGAGGAGACCTTCACCATCCCGGCGCCCGCCGCGCCGACGCCCGCGGCGCCGATGTACCCCGCGGCGCCGATGTACCCCGCGCCGGCGTACCCGGCGATCGCGGCGCCCCCGCAGCCGCGCTCGTCGCTCGGGCGGGCGTTGCTCGTGGCGAGCGGCGCCGTCTTCATGGGCCTGCTCCTCGTGGCGGGAGGGCTCGCGTACATGTGGCATCAGGGCCCGACGCCCGCGCCGACGGCCGTCGTTGCGCCAGTGCAGGCCCCGATGCCGCCGGCGGTGACCGTGCTGCGTCCTGCCCCCGTCGCGGTGGCGCCCGCAGCTCCGGCGCCCGCAGCTCCAGCGCCGCCGTCCGTCCGCGTCTTCGTTCCGCCACCAGCACCCGCGCCCACGCTCGCCCCCACGCTCGCCCCCACGCTCGCCCCCGCGATCGTCGACGCACCGGCCGCTCCTCGTGTCGTGAGGGAGACCCCGCCCGCCTCTCGCGCGCCTTCCCGGCGGCGTCCCCGCAGCCGCGCGAGCGACTTCACCACCCTCGGATACTGAACCCGTGCCCCACGGCGTCCCCCCCCGCCGGGAGGGGGGTGGTTCTGGTAGCGTCGCGGGATGGATGTTCGCATCGAGCTGATCAACGAGGCTGATGGCGGGGTGATCGCGGACTCGGAGGTTCCCCTGGAGAGCCTGCCCGAGCGCTTCGCGGGCAACGAGGCGACGCTCACCTTCGGCGACGCGGAGTACCTCGTGGTGCGCGCCGAGCCCGCCACGCGCGACACCATCGCGTCCCTCGGGTCGGCCCGCTTGACGCTCCGCAAGCTCGACGCCGTCCAGCCCAAGGCGATCCTGTTCAGTCTGCCCTCGATCGAGAACGCGATGCCGCGCTCGGTGCCGGCGCCCGCGGGCGTGGAGGTGACGGTTCGCATCCCCGAGGATGCCTGGCGCCAGGTCGAGCTCGTCCACAAGTCGGCGACCGACGCGCTCGACGCCGAGCTCTCCGACGTGCAGCGGGTGGTCAACGAGCGGCGGCTCGGCCCGGGCTACGTCGAGTGCCACCTGCGACACCGGCTCCCGGAGCCGCTGGCGGGCGCTCGCGTCACGCTGGCGGCGCTGTCCGAGGCGCTCGGCGTCGAGGCGCGCCCGCTGGGATTCCGCGGCGACGCGGGCATGGTGGAGGGCGGCTTCTCCTTCCCGTACTCCGACGCGGTGGTCTACGGGGTTGTGCGGGACGGCGCGGTCGTCGCGCTCGGGGTGCACGGCATCCTGGAGGACATCATCGGCACGCTGCACCCCATCGCCCTCGCGCAGGGGCTGCTGGTGGTCGACTGGCGCAAGGCGGAGAAGCTCCGCGCGGTGGACGAGGGCTTCGCGCGCTGACGCTCAGCGCGAGAGCACGAGGTAGCTGCTCAGCACGACGTTGCCGTAGCCCAGCATCGAGGTGATGGCCCGGCCGTCGACGGTGACGCCGTAGCTGAGCTCGTTCTCGGCGCCCATGCGCAGCTCGGAGGTGAGGTCGACGACCACGGGGCGCACGTCGAGCCCCGGGCACCAGCCGCCGCGGCCGAAATACCAGGTGCCGTGCTGGTTGGGCACGACGCCCTCGCCGACGCGCTCGGCGCAGCCGTCGGGCGAGCGGGCCTCGGGAAACTCCACCACGTGCTCGTGGCCGTTGAAGGTGAAGCGGTGCCCGTGGTTGCAGAACTCCGCGCACTGGCTGGTCTCCGAACCGTGGCCGGTGACGAGCACGTAGAGCTCCGCGCGCCGGGTGTCGGCGGGCACGGTGAAGCGCTGCGCGGGGTGCCTCGCCGCCCAGGTCGCGTTGAGGGGACCGCCCTGGAAGAGCGGTCGTGTCTCGAAGGGGCGCAGCGCGCGGCGGCGGTTGCCGAAGCGCAGCGCGAGGCTGGCGACGTAGGGGGCGGGGCGCGGGTCGAACTGCCGCGAGGCGTACCAGCGGAGGCGCTGCCGACCGCCGTCGCGCAGCAGCGGGAGCACGCCGGAGATGTCCGTCACCCAGCGGCCCTCGCGCCAGTAGGTGGTGATCCAGCGGGCGAGCTCGACGTCGCAGCGCAGCGCGGGCCCGGCGTCGGCGTCGGGGGCGCCCGCGTCGGCGGAGGGCGGCGCCTCGGCGCAGAGCCAGAGGTGCGAGAGGTAGTCCCACGCGCCGCAGTCGCCGTCGCGGTGGTTGACGCAGTCGGTGCGGAGGTCGACCTCCAGCGTGTCGAAGCCCTCCATGGCCGCGCGGTCGGGGAGCGTGACGTCGATGTCGATGTTGTCGATGACCGTCGCGCGATCGAGCAGGGTGACGGTGGTGGCGGGGTGCGCGGCGAGCTCCTGCTCCCGGGCATACTCGAAGTTGTAATACCGGGCCTCGTTGGCGAGGAGCGGGAGCTCGAGGCGCAGGCCCGAGCTGGCGATGCGGCCGAGCATGCCGACCTCGCGGATGCGCTGGAAGCGGTCGACCGCCCACTGCACGGCCTCGTAGCGAGGGACCATGTTCGTGGTGGCGCGGCGCGAGCGGTACAGCTCGCCGAGCCACGACTGCGCCGTGGTGAGGTCGTCGGTGACGAAGTGCACGCGGGCCGCCCAGTGGGCGCGGTCGTCCTCGCCGAGGCCGGCGAGCTCCTCCTCTGCGCGCAGGCGCAGGTCCGCGAGCTGCGTCGAGCCCGCGGCCGGGAGGAAGAAGTAGTGCACGTTGCGGGGCGACTGCTCCAGCAGCGCGGCGAGGCTGCCGCCGAGGAGCGTGGTCGAGTAGCTCGACGCGTTGACCACCACGAACACGTAGCTGTCCTCCCCCGTGAAGTGCTCCGCGAAGGACCACGCGCCCTCCTGGGTCATCACGGTGAAGGGTCCCGCGAGGTCGCGCGGGCGCACCCCGTAGGGGCCCGGGGCGAAGCGGCTCGCGTCCGGAGCGTCCACGGCGGCGTCGGTGGCGTCGGCGTCCCTCGGCCCCGGGAGGTCGCTGGCGACATCCGCGACGGCGGCGTCTGCGGCGGGCGTCGGGGCCTCGTCACAGCCCGCCGCTCCGAGCGCCGCCCCGACCGCCACCCAGTGAAACCATCGCATCGTCAGCCTCCGTGGCGACCGTTGTATCAGCCCCGGCGCGCGGTCGTGACGCCGCCGGGTCGATCGTGTATGCCGCCGCGCATGCGCCGTTGGATCGTCCGCCCCGCGACCCGTCCCCTGCGCGGCGCCTTCCGCGTGCCGGGCGACAAGTCCATCTCGCACCGGGCGTGGATCCTCGCGTCGCTGGCCGGGGGCACGAGCCACCTGCGCGGTATGTCGCCCGGCGACGACGTGGCGCGCACCCGGGCCATCATGGCCGCGCTCGGGGTCGAGATCGAAGACCTCGACGAGCGCTCCGTCCGTGTGGTCGGCCGCGGGCTCGGCGGGCTGCTCGCGCCCACGCACGGCACCCTCGACTGCGGCAACGCCGGCACCACGATGCGCCTCGTCGCGGGGGTGCTCGCGGCCCAGGGCTTCGATACGACCCTGGTCGGCGACGCCTCGCTCACCCGCCGCCCCATGGGACGCATCGCGCGGCCGCTGCGGGCCCGCGGCGCCAGCATCGAAGGGTCCATCGACCCGGTGCGCCGCGACGAGACCGCGCCGCTGGTCATCCGCGGGCTCACGCAGGGGCGGCGCCTCTTCGCGAGCGACGAGTCGCTCCCGGTGCCGAGCGCGCAGGTGAAGTCGTGCCTGCTGCTCTCCGGGCTCTTCGCCGACGGGGAGACCTCCGTGCGCGAGCCCACGCTGTCGCGCGACCACACCGAGCGCATGCTCTCCGCGATGGGCGCGCCCCTCCGCACGATGGGTCCGGTGAGCCAGCTCGACCCGCGGGGCTGGGACGGGGTGCTGGCTCCGCTCGACCTCGACGTGCCCGGCGACGCCTCCGCGGCGGCGTTCTGGGTGGCGGCGGCGCACGTGGTGGCGGGCTCCCGGGTGCAGGTGCGCGGCGTGGGCATCAACCCGACGCGCACGGGCTTCCTCGAGGCCCTGCGCGACCAGGGCGGCGGCGCGGCGGTGGTGCCGAAGGGCGAGGCGGGCGGCGAGCCCGTCGGCGACCTGCACGTGGGCGTCGGGCCCACCGGGGCGCTGCGCCGCGGGGCGAGGGTGGCGGGCGAGCTCACCGCGCGGTGCATCGACGAGATCCCCGCGCTGGTGGCGGCGGCGGCGGTGTCCCCGGGCGAGAGCCGCTTCGACGACCTGGCCGAGCTGCGGGTGAAGGAGAGCGACCGGGTGGCGGCGCTCGCGGCGATGCTCGCGGCCTTCGGCATCGGGCACGCGGTGACCGGCGACGGGCTCACCGTGGTGGGGGGGAGGCCCCGGGGCGGGGCGGTCGTGGAGACGCACGGGGACCACCGCATCGCGATGGCCGCGGCGGTGCTGGCGCTGGCGGCGGAGGGCGAGACGACCATCGACGACGTGGCGTGCGTCGACACGAGCGACCCGGGCTTCGCGGCGATCCTGCGGGGACTGGGCGGCGACATCGAGGTGAGGGAATGAGCGGAGCGCGGGGCATCGTGGTGGCGATCGACGGGCCGGCGGGCGCGGGCAAGAGCACCGTGGCGAGGGAGGTCGCGGGGGCGCTGGGCTATACGCTGGTGGACACGGGCTCGCTCTACCGGGCCTCGGCGCTGGTGGCCGAGCGGGCGGGCGTGGCCATCGACGATCGCGCGGCGGTGGAGGAGGCCGTGCGGGCGGCGGTGGCGGCGGGCACGCTGCGGCTCGACGCGGGCGACGCGGGGCTCACCCGGGTGCTCATCGGGGGGGACGACCCGGCGGAGGCGCTGCGGACACCGGCGATGTCCATGGGGGCGAGCGCGGTGGCGGCGTACCCGGGGGTGCGCGAGGCCCTGCTCGACGCGCAGCGGGCCTTCGGGCAGCGCGGGGCGGTGGTGCTGGAGGGCCGGGACATCGGGACGGTGGTGTTCCCGAAGGCCGAGCTGAAGGTCTTCCTGACGGCGACGGCGGAGGAGCGGGCGCGGCGGCGCTGCGACGAGCTGCGGGGCAAGGGCATCGACGCGGACTACGCGGTCACCCTGGCCGAGGTGCGGCAGCGGGACCACCAGGACGCCAGCCGGGAAATCGCACCGCTGCGGGAGGCGCCCGACGCGGTGAGGGTGGACAGCAGCGCCATGGAGCCCCAGGCGGTGGTCGACGCGATCGTCGCGCTGGCCCGCTCGCGCGGCGCCGTTTGACAGGTTTTGGGGATTGCTTTAACAGACCCGGCACTGGCCCCAAAGGGTTTCAACGACCCGATCGGTTCCTCGGGCTCAGTAAACAGCGCTTCGTAACCCGGGTGGTCACGCGTGACGATGGTCGTCGCGGCGAGCCAGCCGGGTGTCAGTTCGCGAGGCGCGCGAGGGACAGGTCAGAGAACGACTGCATGACAACCAACGAGACGCAGGCTACCGGCACGATGGACATGGAGAGCTTCGCGGCGCTGTTCGAGGCGACGAGCGCGGCCAGCGAGGTCAAGGAGGGCGAGATCGTCCAGGGGACGGTCCTCCGGGTCAGCAAGGAGACGGTCGTCGTCGACATCGGGTTCAAGTCCGAAGGGGTCATCCCCCTGTCGGAGTTCACCGGCGCCAACGGCGAGGTCACCGTGCAGGCGGGCGACCGCGTCGACGTGCTCGTGGAGAGCCGCGAAGACGAGAACGGCCTCGTGCTCCTCTCCAAGGAGAAGGCCGACAAGATGAAGGTGTGGGACGAGATCTCCGCCGCGTGCGAGCGCGACGAGATCATCGAAGGCACCATCAGCGCCCGCGTGAAGGGCGGCCTGTCGGTCACCATCCGCGGCGGCGTGAAGGCGTTCCTGCCGGGCTCGCAGGTTGATCTGCGCCCCATCCGCAACCTCGACAAGATGATCGGCCAGGGCTTCCAGTTCAAGGTCATCAAGTTCAACAAGAAGCGCGGCAACATCGTCCTCTCGCGGCGCGTGCTGCTCGAGAAGGAGCGCGACGAGCTGAAGCGCGACACCCTCGAGAAGCTCTCCGAGGGCATGGTCACCAAGGGCGTCATCAAGAACATCACCGAGTACGGTGCGTTCGTCGACCTCGGCGGCATCGACGGCCTCCTGCACATCACCGACATGAGCTGGGGCCGGGTGCAGCACCCGAGCGAGCTCTTCCAGGTGGGCGACGAGGTCACCGTCAAGGTGCTCAAGTACAACGCCGAGACCGAGCGGGTTTCGCTGGGCCTCAAGCAGACCATGGAGGATCCCTGGTCGCACGCCGAGGAGGCCTTCCCCCAGGGCAAGAAGGTCCAGGGCAAGGTCGTCTCGATCACCGACTACGGCGCGTTCATCGAGCTCGAGCCGGGCGTCGAGGGCCTCGTGCACGTCTCGGAGATGTCCTGGACGCGCCGCGTGAAGCACCCGAAGAACCTGCTCAACGTCGGCGACGACATCGAGTGCCAGGTGCTCGAGGTCGACGCCAAGGCGAAGCGCATCTCGCTCTCCATCAAGGAGCTCGAGCCCGATCCCTGGACGCTCTTCGTCAACGAGTTCAACCCCGGCGACAAGGTCGAGGGCAAGGTCCGCTCGATCACGGACTACGGCATCTTCATCGGCATCCGCGACGGCGTGGACGGCATGGTGCACAAGTCCGACCTGTCGTGGACGCTCCGCGTGGTCAACCCGTCGGACCTCTACCAGAAGAACGACGACGTCGAGGCCGTCATCCTCTCGATCAACCACGACGAGAAGAAGGTCTCCCTCGGCATCAAGCAGCTGTTCGATGACCCGTGGTCGCACATCCCCAACGACTTCCCCCAGGGCAAGCCGGTCGAGGGCAAGATCATCAACATCTTCGACGGCGGCCTGTTCATCTCGATCACGCCGGGCATCGACGGCTTCGTGGCCAGCCACGACTACCCCGCCGACGTCACCGACGGCACGCGCAAGCTCAAGCGCGGCGAGACCATCCGCACCGAGGTCGCCGGCCTCGACATCGGCGACAAGCGCATCCTCCTCTCCATGCGCGGCGGCTCCTCGTCGACCCGCAGCGAGAGCGCGACCAGCAGCGCCAGCAGCAGCTCCGGCGAGCCCAGCGCCGCCCCCGAGCGGATGAGCGGCGGCTCCCCGAGCGTCGCCCCGAAGGAGGCCCGCCGCGGGTCGACCCTCGGCGACCTCATCAAGGAGAAGCTCGGCGACCTCGGCGATCTCCCGTCGAAGTCCTGATCGCTCCCCTCCGCGCCTGAGCCTCCTAGCCGCCCCTTCCTCTCCTCGCTGACCTACCCCCCCCCGCGCAGTCCTCCCGCTCTCCCTGAGCGGGAGGATCGCCGCGATGCCGGGTTGCGTCCCGCCCCGACGCGGGCGAACCTGCGCGCCGCGACCGTGAGCACCCAAGACGACAAGCCTGGACGGCTCTGGGCCCCCTGGCGGATGGAGTACATCCGCGGCCCCAAGGAGCCTGGATGCATCTTCTGCCGCTATCCCGCCGAGGAGCCTGCGAAGTTCGCTGAGCGGCTGATCCTGTGCGTTCGCGCCGACGCCTTCGTGATGCTCAACAAGTACCCCTTCGCGTCGGGGCACCTGATGGTGGTGCCCACCCGCCACGCGAGCGACCTCGGCGAGCTCACCGCGGAGGAGCACGCGGCGCTCTTCGAGCTGGTGCGGGCGTCGGCCTCGGCGCTCAAGGTCGCGGTCAACGCCGAGGGGGTGAACATCGGCATCAACGTGGGCGCCGCGGCGGGGGCGGGCATCGCCGAGCACCTGCACGTCCACATCGTCCCGCGGTGGCGCGGTGACATGAACTTCATGCCCGTGGTGGCCGACCTCCGGGTGATGCCCGAGGCCCTCTCCGCCACCTGGAGCCGCCTCGTGCCGTACTTCCGCCCCCTCGGCGAGACCCCCGCGGAGCTCCCGCCCGCGCCCCGTCGCCGCCCCGCCCGGAAGGCCCGCTGACCGCGATGGTCGACGTTGTACGCCGCCGCCGGATGGTCTTCGCCGCGGTCTCGCTCGCGGTCGTGGTGGCGGTCATCGTGGCGTCGCGCGCGGTGCTGCTCCCCTTCGTGCTGGGCGTGCTCCTCGCCTACGTGCTGCACCCCGTGGTGGGCTCTCTCACGCGGGTGAGGCTGGGCGGCCGTTCGGTGCCGCGCTGGGTCGCGGTGCTCGGCATCTACGTCACGCTCATCACCACCCTCGTGGTGACGCTGCTGGCGGTGACGCCGCGGGTGGTGTCCGAGGGGCGATCGTTCGCCCTCCACGAGGTGCCGGCGCTGCGGCAGCGCTTCGAGCGCGACTGGATGCCGCGGGTGCGCTCGGCGGTCGCGCGGGTGCAGGGCACGGTGGTCGCGACGCCCCCCCGGGAGGTCGCCGAGGCGCCGGGCGCCGAAGCGCGGGTGCCCGACGACGGCGCGCTGCGGGTGAGCCCCGAGCCGGGGGGCGCGTTCCGGGTGTCGCTCCCGGCGGAGGGCGTGGTGATCGAGCGCGTCGACGACGCCCACTGGACGCTGCGCCCGCGGCGGCACCTGCCGAGCGAGGGCGACACCATCCAGCGGGAGCTCCGCAAGCTGGGCCAGGGGCACGCGGCCGACGTGCTGCGGGTCGGCCGCGGCATCATCGGCGGCGTCATCGGCGGCATCTTCAACTTCTTCATGACCCTGATGGTGAGCGCGTACCTGCTCGTCACCGAGGCGCGGGTGCTGGGCTTCTTCCGCTCGCTGGTGCGCCCGGAGTCCCGGGACTCCTTCGACCACCTGCTCCGCCGGCTCGACCGCGGGCTCTCCGGGGTGGTGCGGGGGCAGCTCATCATCTGCCTCGTCAACGGGTCGCTGAGCGCCGTCGGCTTCGCGCTCGCAGACCTCAAGTACTGGCCCACCCTCGCGGTGGTGGCGACGGTGTTCTCCCTCATCCCCATCTTCGGCACGGTGCTGAGCTCGGTGCCCGCGGTCGCCATCGGGCTCACGCAGGGCTTCGGCACCGCCCTCTTCGTGCTGCTCTGGATCATCGGGATCCACCAGCTCGAGGCCAACCTGCTCAACCCCAAGATCATGGGCGACCAGGCGAAGATCCACCCGGTGCTGGTGGTGTTCTCGCTGCTCGCGGGCGAGCACGCCTTCGGGATCCTGGGCGCGCTGCTCGCGGTGCCGGTGATGTCCGTCGCGCAGACGTTGTTCCTGCACTGGCGCACCTACGCGCTGGGTTACGGCGAGCCCGCCACGGACTCGGTGACCTGAGGTGCCGCGCCATGACTGACCGCGCCGCCGTCGCGCTGATCGGGCTGCTGTCGTCGGCGCTCTGGTCCTGCGGCGCGCGCACGGGTCTGCTGCTCGACGCCAGCGTCGATCGCACCGACGCCGCGGTCGACGCGCCCCGGCCGGACGTCTGTGTCCCGCGGGTGACGGTGGCGACGCCCTCGTCGGTGGAGGTGCTTCTGCTGGCCGACCGCTCGACCTCGATGGAGCGCGACCTGCTTGGCAGCTCGGGCACGCCTCGCCGCTGGGACGTCCTGCGCGACGCCCTCTCCACCACGCTCCCGCGCTACCAGGACCGCATCGCGATGGGGCTACAGTTCTTCCCCGGCGTCGGCGTCACGGGCATCTGCGCGGTCGCCGGCACGCCCGACCTCAACCCCGCGCCCGGCCAGGCCATGGCGGTGCTGCTGGCCTTCGGGCGCACCGAGCCCAACGGGCGCACGCCCACCTGGCTCGGCGTGCAGTCCGCGGGTCGCTACCTGCTCGGCCGCGCGGCGCCGGGGCGCTTTCGCGCCATCCTGCTGGCCACGGACGGCGCGCCCAACTGCAACGGCGCCCTCGACGGCGCCCGGTGCACCTGCACCGCCCTCGGCGGCACCGGGCAGCAGCAGTGCGAGGACGACCCCTCCCTCTGCCTCGACGACGACCGCACCGTGTCGGAGGTCTCCCGCCTCGCCGCGCAGGGCGTGCCCACCTACGTCGTGGGCATCGACGGCGACAACCAGCCCGAGCTCATCACCGTGCTGTCGCAGCTCGCGGTGGCCGGTGGGCGACCCAACCCCGCCTCGTCGGCGCGGCCGTACTACAGCGTCCGCCGGCGGGAGGACCTCACCAGCGCCTTCGATCAGATCCAGCGGCAGGTGTCGCGCTGCGTGTTCAGCGTGTCCCCCGCGGTCGCCCCGGGCGCGACGGTGAGCGTGACCCTCGACGGGCGACCCATCGAGCGCGACCCGATGCGACAGGGCGGCTGGGACTGGTCCGACGCCGAGCGCACGACCCTGTCGCTCGCGGGCGAAGCGTGCGACCGGGCCTCGGCGGCGGCGGTCACCGTGCGCATCGCCGTCGCCTGCGGCGGCTGATCACACCGTCGCGGCGGCCTCGCGCGGGCGAAACACCGCCCCCGCGATGGCCCCCGTGAGCGCGCCGCCGAGGTGGGCGGAGAGGGCGACGCCCGGGTCGGCGAGGTCGGCGAGCAGGTGGAGCGCGACGAAGAGCGCGAGTGCGTCGCGGGCGCGGGAAGCGGTGCCCGCGAGCTGCGCGAGCGTGAACCCGAGGAGGCCGAAGCTGCCACCAGAGGCGCCGACGATGAGCGCGCCGGAGGGGGCCATGGCGGTCGCGAGCACGCCGCCGGAGACGGTGGCGAGCCCCCAGGTGGCGGCGAGGCGACGGCGGCCGACGCGCTGCTCGATCCATGGCCCGAGGAGGAGCAGCGGGACGAGGTTGAGGGCGAGGTGGATCGCGTGGACGTGGAGCCAGCCGTGGGCCGCGAGGCGCCACCCGTCGGCGAGGCCGTGCTCGCCGGAGCGGATCGCGCCCCAGCGGACGAGGGCATCGGGCCCGGCGTGGTGGGCGAGCCGGCGGGCCAGGTGGGCGGCGACGAGCGCGGCGCCGAGCGACCAGGTGACCGGGGCAGGGGTGGTGATCGGTGGCCGCATCGGGGGGCTTCGGGTGCACCGTAGCGGGGGAGGCGAGCAGGGGCGGAACTTTGGTGCACCGAAGCCGCGGGGGAGGCGAAGGGAAGGGGGGAGCTCCCTCGGCTACGCGGCGAGGGCCGCGGGGTTGCAGCGCTGGCGCACCTGCGAGCGGATGCGGTGGGCGCGGGTGTAGACGGTCTTCTCCGAGCCGCCGCACGCAGAGGCGATCTCGTCGACGGAGGCCTCCTCGACGTGGAGCATCAGCAGGAGGCGCTGGTCCTGCGAGGGGAAGGAGCGGAGCGCGTCGAGGGCGCGGCCGCAGCGCTCGCGCTGGGCGGTGTCCTCGAAGAGGTCGCGCTCGTCGACCCGGTCGACCTCGCCGGTGGGGCTCAGCGTCGCGGGGCGGCGGCGGTGCGCGCGGAGGAAGTCCCGCGCGGCGTTGCTCGCGAGCAGCGCGACCCAGCTGGAGAGCTTCAGCCCGCGGGTGGGGTCGAAGAGCCGGAGCTTGCGCATCTCCCGGTCGACCAGCGAGAGGTAGAACTCCGCGCGGATCTCCTCCATCTCGTCGCTGCCGAGGGCCCGGGCGAAGCCCCGGCACACCCGCTCGACCTGCCGGCGGACGAGCCGGTCGAAGCGCGTCTGGAACTCCCGCCAGCTCCCGCCGTCGCCGCGCAGCAATCGGGTGATGAGCTCGCGG
The DNA here is from genome assembly GCA_030652255.1 of Myxococcales bacterium. Classification (GTDB taxonomy): domain Bacteria; phylum Myxococcota_A; class Polyangia; order Polyangiales; genus SCUS01. The sequence goes on from JAUSAZ010000056.1 coordinate 147,737, forward strand.
TCGCCCTGCGTAGTCTCGTTGGTCTGTTGGGTCATGTCGCTCGTTGCCTCCGAGCGAAGCCCAGAGCAGCCGTCGTACCAGCCTCGATCGCCCGAAGAATTCACGCGGGGAGCGAAGAGAACGGGCGCCGCGTACGTTCCATTGGCCGTTGGGGCGGGAGACACGCTGCGTGCACCTGCGTTCACACGGCGGTGTGAGCGTCGGCACCGCGAGCGCGCCGACACTACCCCTGCGTCAATCGCGGTTCACGCCAGGCGCGCGGCGACGGCGGCGGGCGAGGGTCACGAGCGCGATCGCGGCGAGGCCGAGCGCTCCGGCGCCCCCGCGCGGCGCGCGGCCGACCGCGCAGGAGACGTTGTTGGGGCCGACGACGGTGGCGCCGCCCGGGGTGGTCGCGAGGCCGCCGTAGGGGAGCCCGAGGCAGCGGCCGGGGGGCGTCGCGCGCTCGGGGTAGATGGCGCAGATGCCCGCGGAGTCGTCGCTGTTGAGGTCGCTGCGGATCTCGCCGAGGCCCGCGGTGGGGTACATCACCGCGCGGGTGATGTTGGAGTGCGCGAGGCCCAGGAAGTGGCCGAACTCGTGGGTGAGGATCGTCTGCAGGTCGCACTCGTCGGGCTCCGGGGCGCGCGCCGAGGCGAAGACGAAGCCCCCGGGGTTGGCCGTGGCGCGGCTGTTGAGCTCGATGTCGGCGTCGAAGATCTCGCCAGTGAGCGAGTCGAAGGTGACCACCGTGATAGCGATGGTGCCCGGCCGGTGGAGCGCGTCGTCCTCCCACTTCGGGCGGAAGGCCACGGTGTTGGAGTTCGACCCGTAGGGGTTGTAGCCCGTGGGGTTGGAGGTCTGCCCGTTGGGGATGATGCGGTAGTACTGCGGCTCGCGGCCGTTGTCGTCGCAGGCGACGCGGCCCCAGGCGCCGGTGGACGAGGCGGTGATGCGGTCCATGTCGGGCAGCGTGAGGCCCGCGGGGATGTTGGCGCGGTAGAGGGAGTAGCCGGTGCAGAGGTTTCGCCACGAGAGGGCGACGCCGAACATCGGGCACTCGCCCTCCTGCGCGCGCACCCGCGACGTCATGGTGCGGCAGTAGGCCTGCGCGGGACCCGCGGCCGTGAGCCCGAGGAGCGCGACCGCGGCGGCGAGGGCGATGGGCCTCAACGGGGCACCGAGCGCACCCGGTCGAGCATCGCCGGGAGCGGCATCGGCGGCGGTGCCGCGGAGGTGGCGTGGGAGCGGTCGACCAGGAGGGCGGTGGGCGGCTGCGCGACGAGCCCGCCCTGGGGGCTGGTCTCGACCGGGACCACCGCGGCCGTGAGGTGCGCGAGGAAGCGCACCTGCCCGACGCCGCCCGACAGGAAGAACACGTAGCTGCGGCCGACCTCGAGGATGGGCGCGTCGGGGACGGCCTGCGCGATGCGGCCCACCACGCCGCCGGGGGTGCGGACGAAGACCGTCGCGCGGACGAGCGCGCGACCGCGGATGGACGCGTCGACGACGAGCTCGTGGTCGGTGACGATGAGCCCGCGCTCCCAGCGGGAGGACGAGGCGCGCACCGTCGCGACGATGACCTCGTCGGAGCGCTGGGTGAGCTCCTCGGTGGTGACCGGCACGATGGTGGTGGCGGCGGCGGGCGCGGGCGCGAGGGCGGCGAGGAGCGCGGCGACGCCGGCGAAGCGGGACCAGCGGGTCATGCGTCCTCCAGGGAGTTGGGGTCGAGGTCGAGGCGGAAGACCTCGGTGGACTCCGCGCCGAAGCGCCCGGGGACCGCGGGCGCGGCGAGGGAGGGGTGCGGGTCGTAGGCGACGGCGACCGGGAGCATCGAAGGGAGCGCCGGCTCCGGGGCGCTGCCGTTGACCCAGGCGCTGGCCAGGTAGGCGTCGACGAAGCGCAGCACGCGGTCGGCGGGCTGTTCGGCGCCCGCGAGGCAGAGCTTGTGGCAGACGAGCAGCTCGCTGCGGGCGAGGGAGACGACGACGGTGCGCAGCGCCCCCGCGACCTTGATGGCCTCGTCGCGGGTGTCCTGCTCGCCGCGCTCGAGGGCCATGCGCAGGGGGTCGAGGTCGACGTCGATGGACACCGGGCACGCCACGAGGTGGAAGGCGCCGTCGACGTCCGAGAAGCGCGACTGCGGCGTGCGGTTGATCGTCGCGACCGCGTGGTTCTCCAGGCACTCGTAGCCCATGCCGAGGTCGCGCACGATGGGCTCGAGGCGCTCCATCTCCTCGTCGACCGCGAGCGCGAGCCCGCCGGAGAGGTGCGACGGCCAGCGGTGCACCTCGGCCGCGGCGTGGATGCGGAGCAGCCCGAGGAGGGCGTCGCAGGCTTCGATGTCGATCTCGAGGGCGCGTCTCATGCTGCGGGCCAGTCTAGCCTGGACCGCCCGGCGCGCGCGAACGGCTACGGGGCCCCGGTGACGCCCACCCCGAGGTCGACCCCGAGCTTGCGCTCGAGGTCGTTGCGGAACGCGACGATCATCACGGCGACCACCAGGAGAAGCCCGAGCACCGAGGCGACCTGTCGCACGCGCAGCGGCACCGGGCGGCGCATGACGGCCTCCATCCCGAAGAACAGCAGGTGCCCGCCGTCGAGGGTGGGCACCGGCAGGAGGTTGAGCAATCCCAGGTTGAGGCTGATGAGGGCCATCAGCCGGAAGAAGCCCCAGACGCCGTCGACGGCGACGCTGCGGGAGGCGTCGTAGATCGCGATGGGCCCGCCCACGCTGGCGACGGGCACCCGGCCCTGGAGCATCCGGACGATGCCGAGCCCGATGAAGCGCATCGCCTCGGCGGTCTCGGAGATGGCGCCGGTGAGGGCGTAGCGGATGGGCGACGGGTTGGCGATGGCGGGCTCGGCGACGATGGGGCGCCAGCGGGCGAGGCCCGTGCGCAGGTGCACCGAGCGGTCGCCGAACTCGTTGGTGAGCACCACCGGGCGCAGCGAGAACCCGCCGACGGCCTCGTGCCGGTCGAGGGCGAAGCGCAGCGTGCGGAGCCGCGCCGGGCCCTCGGTGAGGGCGGCGATGAAGCGCTCCCAGGAGGGCGGCGGCACGCCGTCGAGGGCGATGATCCGGGCGCCGCGGCGCAGCCCCATGAGGGACTCCGGGCTGTCGGGCGCGACGTCCGAGAGGTAGAGGTCGGAGCCCTCGATGCCGGTGCGGGTGGTCATCTCGCCGGTGCCGGGCTCCGGGGCGATCTGTGCGAGGCCGGGGTCGAAGACCTCCAGGTCGAGCAGGCCCCCGAGCGCCCCTTCGATGGCCCGCGGCCGGAGGAAGGCGAGCGGCACCGTCGCGCCGCGCGAGCGGGTGAGCGAGGCCTCGAGGTCGGCCCAGCGACGAATCGGCGCGCCGCGGTACATCGTGATGACGTCGAAGGTGCGCAGCCCGGCGGTGTCGGCGGGCGACGGGGCGCGCACGCCCACCACGGGCAGGGGGAAGCCCGGCGCGATGCCGAGGAAGCCGGAGGTCACCTGCTCCTCGAAGGGCAGCGCGGTGGTGACCGCCTCGGGGGTGACGCGCACCGCGACGGCCTGGCCCGCGCGCTCGACCTCGAAGCGGATCGAGCGGCGCGGCGAGCGCGCGATGGCCACGCGCACCTCCTCGAAGGAGCTCACGGGGTTGCCCTCGATGGCCGTCACCCGGTCGCCGGGGAGCAGCAGGCCCGCGGCGGCGTAGCCCGGGGCGACGGTGCCGATGAGCGGGGGCGTGAGGTCGCTGCGGCCGAGCAGCGCCACGAAGTAGAGCAGCACCGGGAAGAGCAGGGACATCACCGGACCGGCCAGGACGACCACGAAGCGCCGCGAGAGCGACTGGGCGTGGAAGGCGCGGGGCAGGTCTTCGTGGGGGATCTCGTCGCTCGGGTCTTCGCCGAGCATCTTCACGAAGCCCCCGAAGGGGACCAGGCCGATGCAGTAGTCGGTCTCGCCGTAGCGGATGCCGATGACGCGCGGGCCGAAGCCGAGCGAGAACTTCAGCACCTTGATGCCGTAGATCTTCGCCCACGCGAAGTGACCGAGCTCATGCACGAACACCAGCGCGCCGATGAGCGCGAGGAACCTCACCACATTGCTGAGCACAGGCGTCGGCGCGCACGCTAGCACGCGCCCCCGGCACCTGTGCGATGGTAGCGCCCACGATGGCCGACGAGACTGTGAGACCGACGCACGTCGACGCCTCCGGGGCGGTGCACATGGTGGCGGTGGGGGCGAAGCCCGAGACGGCGCGGCGGGCCGTCGCGCGGGCGCGGGTGCGGATGCTCCCGGAGACCGTGGCCGCGGCGCGCTCGGGCGACGGGCCGAAGGGGGACGTGGGCGCCACCGTGCGCCTCGCGGGGATCATGGGGGCGAAGCGCACCCCGGAGGTGATCCCGCTCTGCCACCACGTGGCGCTCTCCGGGGTGACCGTGGCGCTGTCCTGGGTCGACGAGGGGGCGGAGATCGTGGTGACGGCGGAGGCCTTCGACCGGACGGGCGTGGAGATGGAGGCCATGACCGGCGCCACCGTCGCCGCGCTGGCGCTCTACGACATGGTGAAGGGCCTCGAGCGCGGGGTCGCGATCACCGAGGTGGCCCTGCTGGAGAAGTCCGGCGGGCGCACCGGCGCCTGGCGCCGGGGGGAGTGAGGGGCGGTGTTCGAGCTGTCGGCTGAGCCCCTCTCCGTCGAGCGCGTGATCGCGGCCGTGGCGCACCCGAGCGCCGGCGGCATCGACGTCTTCGTGGGCGTGGTGCGCGACCACAACGAGGGCAGGGCGGTCACGCGCCTCGACTACGAGGCCTACGCGACCATGGCGGTGGCGGAGATGCGGCGCATCGCGGAGGAGATCACCGCGGCGACGCCGGGCGTGCGCCTCGCGGCGGCGCACCGGGTGGGATCGCTGGGCGTCGGGGACGCGGCGATCATCTGCGCGGCGAGCGCGGTGCACCGGGGCGAGGCGTTCCGCGCGTGCAAGGCGCTCATCGACGCGATCAAGGCGCGAGCGCCGATCTGGAAGCGCGAGCACGGCCCCGACGGGCCGTACTGGGTGGGCTGGGTCGACGCGCGCTGCCACGACCATGACGACCACGGCCACGGCCACGGCCATGAGGAAGGCGGCCCGGCGTGATCGTCGAGCTCTTGATCGTCGTCGTCCTGATGATGCTCAACGGGGTCTTCGCGGCGGCGGAGATCTCGGTGCTCTCGGTGCGCAAGACGCGGCTCGCGGAGCTGGCGGCGGAGGGCCGCGCGGGGGCGGCGGCGGTGCGCTGGCTGCGCGACGAGCCCGAGCGCTTCCTCGCCACCGTGCAGGTGGGGCTGACGGTCATCGGCACGACGGCGGCGGCCTTCGGCGGCGAGGCGCTGGCCCACGACGTCGCCCACGCGCTCCGCGGGGTGCCGGTGATCGGCGCGTACGCCTCCTCGCTCGGGCTCGTGGTGGTGATCGCGGGCATCTCGTTCCTGGAGATCGTGGTGGGCGAGCTGGTGCCCAAGTCGCTCGCGCTGCGCTCGGCGGAGCGCTACGCCCTGGTGCTGGGCCCCGGGCTGCGGGCGATGTCATCGGTGGCCCGCCCGCTGGTGTGGGTGCTCACCGGTGCGTCGAACCTGGTGCTGCGGCTCTTCGGCGACCGCACCAGCTTCACCGAGACGCGGCTCTCCCCCGAGGAGATCCAGGAGCTGGTGGAGGAGGCCGCGCGGGTGGGCTCGCTCGACAAGGGCGCGAGCGAGATCGCGTCGCGGGCCATCGACTTCCAGGAGCTGCGGGCGGTCGACGTGATGGTCCCGCGGGCGGCGGTGGTGGCCGTCTCTCGGGTGGCGCCGCGGGAGGAGATCGAGCGCCTCACGCGCGAGGCGAGGTTCGCCCGGCTGCCCGTGTACGACGGCTCGGAGGAGAACATCGTCGGGTACGTGACGCTCCGCGACCTCCTGGGCCCTGCGCTGCGGGGCGAGGCGCTCGCGCTCGAGACCCACCTCCGGCCGATCAAGTTCGTGCCCGGCAGCGCACACGCCGTGTCCCTCCTCAAGGAGCTCCAGTCCGACCGCACGCCCCTCGCGATGCTGGTCGACGAGGTGGGCACGGTCATCGGGCTCATCACCGTGGAGGACCTCATCGAGGAGCTCGTCGGGGAGATCCTGAGCGAGAACGACCCCGCGCCGGTGCAGGTGCGGCGCGAGGACGACGGGAGCTACGTGGTGCACGGCGGGATGCCCGTGCACGAGGTCAACCGCGCGATCGACTTCGACCTCCCGGAGAGCGAGCGCTACTCGACGCTCGCGGGGCTGTGCATCGTGCTGGCGGGGCACATCCCGAAGGCCGGTGAGGTCATCGCCGTGCCGGGCGGAGCGTCGCTGGAGGTGGTCGAGGCGAGCCCCCGGCGGGTGAAGGTGGTGCGCGTGCGGCGGCCCGCCGTGTAGGCGCGCGCCGCGAGGGTCACCGGCCGCGGGCGTGCTCCGCGGGGGTCAGCGTGGTCAGGGCGAGCGCGTGCACCCGGGTCTTCATCTCCTCCGCCAGCGCGGCGTAGACCTGCCGATGCCGCGCCACCGGCGCCATGCCCTCGAAGGCCGGGCTGACGACGGTCACCCGGTAGTGCCCCCCGCCGTGGGCCTTCGCCCCGGCGTGGCCGGCGTGCAGGTGCCCCTCGTCTTCGATGTCCAGGCGCTCGGGGGCGAGGGCGGCGGTCAGCTTCGTCCGGATGGTCTCGATGGTGTCGGTCATGTTTGCGGCGGGAGCATAGGGCACCCTCGCCGGGCGGGTGTTGGGATACCCTCCGAGGTCATGGGACGTCCTCTCCTGCTCTCGCTTGGGGTTTCATTTCTCGTGGCCTGTAGCGATGACCCGCCGTCGGTCCTCGACCCGGACGCGGGCGCCAAGGACGCGGGAGAGGTCGTCGACGACGTGGGCGGCGCCCTCCCGGACGTCGTCGACGCGGGCCCCGCGGACGTGCCGGGCGACGTCGGCACGGCGGACGCCGACGCCGAGGCCGACGCCGGTCGGGCCTGCCGCACCGCGGACGACTGTACGTCCCCCGACCTCTGCGACAACGCCCAGGCCTGCCGATTCGGGCGCTGCGTGGTGGTGGGCGGCCCGGCGGCCTGCGACGACGCGGTGGCCTGCACCGACGACGCCTGCGACCGCGTGATGGGTCGCTGCACCCACGTGCCCAACGACATGCGCTGCCCGGGCGACAACTTCTGCGCGGTGGGCACCGGCTGCGTGCGCGAGCTGCCTTGCGAGATCGGCGACGCCACCTGCGCGCGGCTCAACGGCGACCCGTGCACCGGCACCTGGAGCTGCGACCCCGCGCGGCTGCGGTGCGTGCGAAGCGCGGCCTACAACTGCGCGGACATGGACACCTGCACCATGGACGTCTGCATGGTGGTGGGCACCGCGCCCATGTGCATGCACAACGGCCCCAACTACATGACCGACCTCGCCAACTGCGGCATGTGCGGGCGCGCGTGCACGGCGGGGCCCAACCAGACCGCGACGTGCATGGCGGGCGCCTGCGCCGCCACCTGCAACGCGGGCTTCGTCGACGCCGACGGCATGGCGGCCAACGGCTGCGAGTGCAACGCCGCGGAGGCCGACGCGCCGGACATGATGTTCCGCGACAGCAACTGCGACGGCATCGACGGCGACGCGAGCCGCGCGGTGTTCGTCTCGCCCCGCGGCGACGACGCCAACCCGGGCACGATGGCGATGCCCAAGCGCACGCTGCCCGCGGCGATCACCGCCGCCGCGGCCGGAACGCCGGTGCGCGCGGTGTACGCCGCCGCCGGGCTCTACGGGGGCTCGGTGCAGCTGCGCTCGGGCATCAACATCTACGGCGGCTACGACGACGCCGCGGCCTGGTCGCGGGCGCGCACCAACGCGACGGTCATCCAGGGCGACGCCACCGCCGTGCTCGCGCAGGACCTCACCGTCGCCACCGAGCTGCAGCTCGTGACGGTGCAGTCCGCGGGGGCCTCGGTGTCGGGTCAGAGCAGCTACGGCGTCCGGGCGCTCAACGCGCTGCTCACGCTGCGCGGGTGCACCATCACCTCGGGCAACGGCGCCAACGGCGCCAACGGGGCCGACGGGGCCGACGGCGCCGACGGAAACAACGGCACCAACGGCGGGACGCCCGGGGCGGGCTCGTCCGGCGGGTCGAGCTGCGGCGCGGGCGGCGGGCGGGGCGGCGAGTCGGCGCGCGGCGGCAACAACGGCGCGCCGGGCTCCGTCGGGTCGGTGGCGTCGGGCGGCGCGGCGGCGGGCAACGGCGGCGCGGCGGCGACCCGCAGCGGCACCTGCGTGGGCTGCGTGGGCTCGTGCGGCGGAAGCGCGGCGCCCAACCCCCCGAGCGCGGGCGCGGCGACCGCCGGGTCGGCCGGGCGCAACGGCGCCAACGGCGGCAGCGCGCCGACGATGGGTACGGTCAACGGCGCGACGGGCGTGTACGTCGGCCCGCGGGGCCTGGCGGGCACCGCGGGCGCGGCGGGCGGCGGCGGCGGCGGCGGCGGCGCGGGCACCGGGGGCAGGACGTACTCCTTCCCGGTGTCGTGCTCCGACCACTACGGCGGCGGCGGCGGCGGCGGCGGTGGCGGCGGCTGCGGCGGCGGCGCGGGCCAGGGGGGGAACGGCGGCGGCGGGTCCTTCGCGGTGATGAGCGTGTCGTCGACGGTGCGCGTCGACGACTGCCAGATGAACGCGGGCCGCGGCGGTCGCGGCGGCGACGG